>JAIQEV010000071.1 GCA_020073585.1 Terriglobia bacterium | reverse complement strand
GCAGGCGCAGATCCTGGAGCTGCTGGCGGAACTGCGGCAGAAGTTCGGGCTGGCGATGCTGCTGATCTCGCACGACCTGGCGGTGGTGTCGCAGGTGGCCGACGAGGTGGCGGTGATGTACGCGGGCTCGGTGGTGGAGAACGGGCCAGCGGAGGCGATCTTCCGCGCCCTGCGTCTCTGCGTTATCTTTTTCTTCCCCTGCCCGCCGCAGCACGAGCACGATTGCATCTTCCGCCGTTTCCAGTGCCATGCCGGTTTACATCCCACCGGAAAAATCCCTCAACCCGCTCTCCGTAACGGGCATCGCGACATCTCACGCCCATCCTCGTGAGAATTGCGCGCTCGTCACCCGCACCCGTCCTTCCACCCACCCCCGCAACCCCGCCGAATACCGGTTGCGCCGCGCTCTCCGAAAGAGAACAATGTCCCTGGAAACAAACTCCATGCCGCGCGCCCTCACCCACCGCATTTCCGCCGAAGAACTCGCCAACGCCATCACCCACGGCATCGGCCTGGCCCTGAGCATCGCCGGCTTCGTCGTCCTGCTGGTCCTGGCGGCGACGCGCGGCGGCCCCCGGCACATCGTCAGTTGCGCCATCTACGGCGCCACTCTCGTCTGCCTCTATGCGGCCTCGACCCTCTACCACGGCATCCCCTCGCCGCGCCGCAAGCGCGCCCTCCGCATCTTCGATCATTGCGCCATCTACCTGCTCATCGCCGGAACCTACACCCCCTTCTTGCTCGTCAATTTGCGCGGCGGCTGGGGCTGGTCGCTGCTGGGGATCGTCTGGGGACTCGCCATGGCCGGAATACTCTTCAAATTCCGCTTCGTGGACCATTTCCCGTTCTTGTCCACCGCGGTCTATCTTCTGATGGGCTGGCTCGCCGTCATCGCCCTGAAGCCCCTCCTCGCCTCCGTCCCGCCCAGCGGCCTGCTGTGGCTGCTCGCCGGCGGCCTGCTCTACACCCTCGGCGTCGTCTTCTACGCCTGGAAAAAGCTCCCCTACAACCACCTCATCTGGCACCTCTTCGTCCTCGCCGCCAGCGCCTGCCACTACCTCGCCGTCCTCTACTCCGTCCTCCTCCCCGCAAGAACCTAGAAGCTATCTGGCTCTGTTGACATCCTCAGGAACGGATGTCAACAGAGCCAACCTATCTCATAAATATCCGGACGGCTAACCAAACACCGTCTCCCCAATACCCGGACGACCAAGCAAACACCGTCTCCCCAATACCCGGATGACCAAGCAAACACCGTCTCCCCAATACCCGGATGACCAAGCAAACACCGTCATTCCGAGCGAAGCGAGGAATCTCTCTTTGGTTTTTGTCTTTATCAGATGCGTTCTAGTAAGACCAAACCGGGGGCCGATGCGTCATCCGGACCTGCCCTCTCAAGGTCTGTTTCACCGGCACTCGTCTTTCCCTTCCTTATCCAATTTGAGCAGCCGCTTGTTCCAATCGTCGTGCAGGTCCGCCGGCAATGGCTCCCAGCAGCGCGCCATAAGCAACGTGCCCGATAAGCGAAGCCGCAGCGGCCATCATTCCCCCATTTGCCGTGCCGAAAAAGCCTGCGCCCATCATTGGCATCACCATCAGTCCTGCCACCAGCCAAAGTGCAACGCCCCAAAGGATTCCTTTTACCGCGGGGGCGCCACGGAGCTTCGAGAACAGGACCAAGGCGTAGAGCAAAGGAAAAAGAATGGCGCCGTTCACGAAATGCATGGCCATTCCCATTGTCCAGCCGCCCAGCATCGAACCGAGCATTGCGGCAATGTCCATCTTGGGCAGGCCCATCATGGGAGCTGCAAGGTACATCAGCATGGTGAGAACGATAGTCCCCGCGAGACCGCCCAAAATTGCTCGTCCTATATTCGGTTTCATTTCAATTCCTCCATAGTTTTTGACTTCACTGCTATGGGACTGCTGTCCTCATAAAAAGGGCTCAAATTAGCTCTCCGTCCAAGGCTAGAATGTTCTAGATTCTTTGAATCTTTTGCCCTCCAGCGCCTGTCTCATGTGCTGACCATGCGGAAAGACGAACGACCGAACCATGTTCTTCCGGACGAGGATGATTTCCTCCTCGTGGAGCGTGTTTTGGCTGGCGACCGGAGGGCCTTCGAGCCCCTCGTTCGAAGGCATGAGCGCCGCGTCTTTCGTGTCACTCTGGCTGTTCTCGGAAATATCGAGGACGCCGAAGAAGCGATGCAGGACACCTTCGTCAAGGCCTTCCGCCATCTCGGCCAGTTCCGGAGAGAATCGCGCTTCAGCACCTGGCTCACGCGAATCGCCGTAAACGACGCAATTCAGAAGAGAAACACGCGGAAGACTTTTGTGCCGCTGGCGGAAGTGGAATCTGCGGAAGAACAGCTCACGCCGAAACGGCATGAATCGTGGAAGAGCAATCCCGAACAGCTTTACGGGAAACAGGAAATCCACGGAATCGTCGAAGATGCCATTCGGTCGTTGCCGGAGATTTATCGCGAAGCCTTCGTTCTGCGCGATATCGAGGAACTCAGCGCCGAAGAAGCGGCGGAAGTGCTCGGGATCACGGTCCCTGCGCTAAAGTCACGCCTGCTTCGTGCTCGGTTCATGATGCGTGAGATGCTGGCGGCAAAGTTCGAAGAGCCGCCGGCGCTGAAGACGAAGATTGTGCACGCGGCGGTGGATGTCGGGACCGCGGTGGCGATGCGGTTGATGCGTGCCGCGGGTCGCTAAGGAAGAACTCATGAAAACGATGGACTGCAAGGATGTGCTTGCGAATTTGTCGTGCTACATCGACGGTGATGGTTCGGCGGAATTGCGTACAGCGCTCGAAAAGCATATCTCGCGTTGCCGCCGCTGCCGCGTGGTGTTCGATACCACCGGCAAAATGCTGAAGATCGTTACGGATGCGGAGCCCTTTGAAGTCCCCCTCTCCGTCAGCGGGCGGCTCTACACGCGCCTCGAAAAGGTCTTGTCGGAGGCGTGAACAAATATTCCATCACTAGGCTGGGAAGAGAGTATCCAGAAGTGAATCAATCCTAAGAAGAGAAAACATGCAGAAGCTCGTGTGGGGTGTTGGCGGGTGACGTAAACTTACTGACTCGGCAAGATCGGGGTGCCCCTCCCCCTCCCCGAATGCGCTTCGCACCGCCGCGCGCGCAGCGTCCCCTTACTTGCCCTTTTTCGGAGTTTTCGCGAAAGTTCGCAGGTACGTAACCAAGTCCGCGATCTGTTTCGGACTCAAACCGCGCTCCGCAAAGGCGTGCGGATATTGCTTGTGGCCTACGCCATAGGCAATCGTCTTGTAGAGTTCTTCATCCGAAAGTTTCTGCACCGCCTCCGAGCGCAGGTCAGCCGGTTTGAGCTTCAGGCCGGCGTGCCCCGTCCCGTCTCCGTTCGCTCCATGACACTTCACGCATTGGGCCTTGTACGTTGTCTCCGCATCGTCCGCCGCGCCGGCCGGCAAATGAAACGCCAGCAGCAATCCGAAAACGACCAGCAGTTCCCGCATGCTGACCTCCGTCCTTTTCTGTATTCCTTCTGCGCAACACGTGCATTGAATCGGTTTCCCTGTGCGATAGCAAGCGCTTTTCCGCAGCCCGTTAGAATACCGCCAAGTAACTTATTAAATAGACGTTACCGTCATGCCATCCTTCTCCGTGTTACAAGCTGCCACCGTTCGAGAACTTTCCCCCGCGCGTCCCTCCGTCCCTTCTTGTTTTCAACTGTTAACTGTTAACTGCCTCTCCAGCCCCTTCAGATTCCGCTTTTACGAAACACGCCGGGGGGCACCCCCGGCCTCCCAATTTCGGCGCGCCGCCCACTTCGGATACAATCCCCCTGCCGCGCAACGCGCGCGGCAACCCGCTTGCCCTGTGGACGCAACATACCCAGTGCCGGTGCCGAGGTGAACGCATGAGTGGTCGCCCAACAAGGGTGTGCTTTCGTGGGACAGCCAATCGTGGCTGTCCGCAGCTCTTTTCTTCTCCTACACGCTATTTCTCCGGATTTCTGGCCTGCTCCCTGATCACTCTTCTCCTTGGTCTTGCAGGAACTCCGCTAGGCGCCCAGCAGCGCCGCGAACGCGAGCCCAACGCCGTCTACGCCGCGCGCCGCGCCCGTCTCGCCGCGCAAACCGACAGCCCCATCGTCCTCTGGGGCTTCACCGGCCGCGAAGAATCCTCGCAAAGCTACCTCTTCGCCCAGGAAGACAATTTCTACTACCTCACCGGCCACAACGAAGAAGGCGCCGCCCTGTTCCTCCTGCCAAAGGAGACCACTCCTCTTTGGGAAGGCCCGCGCGAAATCCTTTTCCTCCCCCCGCGCAACCCGGAGAAAGAAAAATGGAACGGCGTGCGCCTCGGCTCCGACGATCCCGGCATCGCCGAAAAAACCGGCTTCGCCGCCGTGCGCCCCTTTTCCGAGCTGCGCGCCACCGTCGAAAAACTCGCCGCGCTCTTTCCCGCCTTCGCCACCATCCTTCCTTACCCGAAAGAGCTCGGCGGCTACCCTCACGAAAAAGACGTGGTCACCTGGCTCCAGCAAGTGGCCCCGCAGGCCAAACTGAAGGATGTCCGCGAAGCCATCGCCGCGCTCCGCGAAGTCAAATCTCCCGGCGAGATCGCCTTCCTGCAGTGCGCCATAAATCTTTCCGTGGACGCCCACCTCGAAGCCATGCGCATGATGCGCCCCGGCCTCTACGAATATCAGCTCGCGGCGAAGATGGCTGAAATCCATGCCATGGGCGGCGCGGAATCCGAAGGCTACGCTCCCATCGTCGGCGCGGGCTTCAACTCCACCGTCCTGCACTACGACAAGCTCTCCCGCAAAATCGAGGACGGCGACATCGTCGTTCTCGACGTGGCCGCGCAGTTCTCCGGCTACTCCGCGGACATCACCCGCACCCTCCCCGCCAACGGCCAGTTCAATCCGCGCCAGCGCGAAATCTACGAGATCGTTCTCGGCGCGCAAAACGCCGCCCTCGCCGCTCTCCGCCCCGGCATGGATTTCTGCCGCACCGGCAAGCAAAGCCTCTACAAGATCGCCTACGATTACATCAACTCCCACGGCAAGGATCTGCACGGCGCGCGCCTCGGAAAATACTTCATCCACGGCCTCGGCCACCACATCGGCCTGGACGTGCACGATGCCGGCGATCCCTGCCGCCCGCTCGAGCCCGGCATGATCGTCACCATCGAGCCCGGCATCTACATCCCCGAGGAAAATCTCGGCGTGCGCATCGAGGACGACGCGCTGATCACCGGAACCGGCTACCAGCTTCTCAGTGAGCGCCTCCCCCGCTCTCCCGCCGAAATCGAAAACATCATGGCCGAAGCCGCCCGCCGCCGCGCAGGCTCCGATTGACTCGGCTGAATTGGGCCTCTATAATTGAAGTTGGGCTGCAGTTCGCCCCAGAGTTCCTCGAGTCATTCCGCGCGTTGCCGTTGGTCAGCCACGGTCCGTCCGCCGGAATTTCCGATACAGCGAAGCGAGCAACAGGGAGAAGTCGGCCCCGACACGGTCGGGATCGCAAAAAACAATGGGCAACACCGTAAAAGCCACGCAACTCCGCCCCGGCATGGTCATCCAGCACGAGGGCCAGCTTTTCACCGTCTTCAGCACCGAGCACCGCACGCCCGGCAACAAGCGCGGCTCCATGCAGACGCGCATGAAGAACCTGCGCACCGGAGCGATCATCGACTACCGCTTCCGCGCGGAAGAGTTCGTGGACCGCGCCATCCTCGACGAGATCGAATTCGAGTATCTCTATCAGGAAGGCGACGACTTCCACTTCATGAACACGGAAACCTACGAGCAGATGCAGATGACCCGCGACGAGCTCGGCGAATCCGTCTACTACCTCATTCCCAACACCGTGGTGAAGATCGAATTCTTCGAGAACAAGGCCATCGGCGTGGATCTCCCGGACACCATGGACCTCAAAGTCGTGGACACCGAGCCCACGCTGCAGAAGGCCACCGCCAGCGCGGTGATGAAGCAGGCCAAGCTGGAAACCGGCCTGGTCATCAACGTGCCGCCCTTCGTCAACAACGGCGACACCGTCAAGGTGGACACTTCCGAAGCGCGCTACGTCCAGCGCGTCTGAGCTTTTTCCGGCGGCGCGGGCTTCCGTCCGCGCCCGCTGGCCTTCAGCCGCCCGTCGCCTTCGCCGTCTCTTCCGATAACACCCGCGCGAAGATCGCGTCCACAAACCGCAACTGCCGCTGCAGGTCGAAGGTATTCGCCAGCGCCTTCGCGTCCAGGTATTTCGCGATGCGCGCATCCTTCTCCACGCGCTCGCGGAAACTGCTTTCGGTTTCCCAGGCGGCCATGGCGTTTTCCTGCACGGTCTTGTAGGCCGCGTCGCGGGGCATGCCCTTTTCCACCAAGTCCTGCAGCAACTGCCCGGAATAGACCAGGCCGTGCGTGGATTCGAGGTTGCGGCGCATGCGCTCGGGAAAGACGTGCATCTTGCCGACGATCTCGGTCATCTTCGCGAGCATGTAGTCCACGAGAATGGCGGAATCGGGCAGGATGATGCGCTCGACGGAGCTGTGGGAGATGTCGCGCTCGTGCCACAGCGCCACGTTTTCGTAGGCCGCGAGCATGTTCGCGCGCACCACGCGCGCCAGCCCGCAGATCTGCTCGCAGCCGACGGGATTGCGCTTGTGGGGCATGGCCGAACTGCCGCGCTGCTCGCCGCCGAAGGGCTCCTCGGCTTCGCGGACTTCGGTGCGCTGCAGGTGGCGGATTTCCAGGGCGATTTTTTCGAGCGTGGCGGCGATCAGCGCCAGCGCGCTGAGATACTGCGCGTGGCGGTCGCGCTGGATCACCTGCGAGGCGACCGGCGCGGCTTGCAGCCCGAGGCGCCGGCAGATGCGCTCTTCGATCTCCGGGCCGAGGTGCGCGGCGTTGCCGACCGCGCCGGAGATTTTTCCGACGGCCATCTGCGCCGCGGCGTCGCGGAAGCGCCCGATGTTGCGCTGGTTTTCCGCGAACCAGTTGGCGACTTTCAGGCCGAAGGTGATGGGCTCGGCGTGCACGCCGTGGGTGCGCCCGATCTGCGGGGTGTGGCGGAACTCCTGCGCGCGCAGGGAAAGGATTTCGCCGAAGAGGACGAGGGCGCGCTCGATGAGGTGCGAAGTGTCGCGCAACTGCAGGGCCTGCGCGGTGTCCACGACGTCGTTGGAGGTCATGCCGTAGTGCAGCCAGCGCGCGGCGTCGGGATCGCCGATGGATTCGCCGACGACCATGGTGAAGGCGATGACGTCGTGCTTCACGCGGCGCTCGACTTCGTGAATGCGCGCGACGTCCACCTTGGCGCGGGCGCGCAGCGCCGCCGCGGCTTCCTTGGGCACCTGTCCGGCTTCGGCGAGGGTTTCCGTCGCGGCCAGCTCGACCTCCAGCCACTTTGCAAACTTGTTCGCGTCGCTCCAGACGCGGCCCATCTCTTCGCGCGTGTACCGTGGAATCAATCGTGGCTCCTGATGACCGGCTTTCGAGTATTGCCGCAGCTCCGGACTTTCCGGGAAAGCCGCGCTTGGGGGCAAGTCCCTTTCCCATCATAAACCGGAAGCGGGCGGGGCGCGAGCGGGGATGGGCGGCCGGGGTCATGAGGGTTGGTTGGACTCCGAGCGCACCGGGCGGGGCAGATCCACCACGACGGTGGGGCCGGATGCGCCTTCGGGCGATAGCGCATCGAGCTCCTTCTCGATGGCCGGGAGGGTGCGGAGGAGCTGGTTGGTGATGTAGGCCAGGACGGCGGCGCGGCGCGCGGAGATGCGGTTTTGCGCGAGATGGACGAGGAGCGCGGAGAGGAAATCATTGATCTGGGAGGCGGATTTGAAGGCGGCGGGGTCGGCGGGAAGAACGGCGCTGAGGGCGGTATCGGGCGAGGGCGGCGCGGCGGAACGCGGCTGGGCGAGGCCCCGAGAGGTCGGGGCAAGGCGCGAGGCGTGGCGGGGACAGTGCGGGGAGCGGGCGTCCGAGACAGGGAAGCGGCAGCGGCGGCCCGAGTGGGAGTGGTATTGGCAGCGGGGCAAGTCCTGCTGCGAGTGACGGTTAGCGGATTTGTGGTTCATAAGGCTCCTTTGTGAAGCGGGGGAGGGGGTGCCCACCCCCGGTGTTTTTGCAAAGAGTGCGGAAGTGGATGAAAGTAAAAGGGTTGGAGCGCGCTCCTGTTTTTGGAAGAGCGCAAGAGCGCGCAAGAGATTGAAAAGAATGGGGGATGGAGTGACGAGTGGGGGAAGGAATGAGGTAATGAGGTAGCGAAGTAATGATGCGATGGGGAGGCAGGCGGGCGGTGGTGATCGGTAATCCGGCAGGGGTGAAGCGCGAGGGTCACAGCGCATGGTAGCAGGTGATAGTTATAGTGTCAACATATTACTTCATGGTACTAGTTTCGAACGGTTGGCGGTAGTACCTTCGAATGGTCTCGGTTCGTAAGACACACAGCCTCAGCTTCAATTGCAAATCTTCGAGCTTGCGCCTGTGGCGTCCAGAGGGAGTCTAGGTCTCTTCTCCCTCAGACGACTCACGTCCCTGCCACAATGGGAGTACAGCGTGCTCAGTAACTTGGACCTCGTAGTACACATGGCTCTTGAATGTACGCTTGATTAGATCGGCTGCGGCTTGGCCGATACGTTCTATAAAAAGCTGCTTCCAGGGTACGGGGCGGCCGACGCGGGTAATCAGCCGCGCATCAAAGCGCCCCTTCTCGATAGGCACACCTTCACGGAGAAGAACCATTAAAGTGTTCTTCATTTCATCGAGGTGCTTCTCTTTCCAAGCAAGTTCGCGCTGCAAATCGCTTATCTCCTGCAACTCGGATTGATTGATTTGGATTTGGTGTGTCATTTGGCTGTTCTAAGCCTTCCTTTTTCCATTTGATCTAAGAGTTCCCGCATCGAACCAGCTGCGAGGTATCGGTTCCAGGCAAACTCAAGCAGCAATTTGCTCATGTTCGAAAGAGATCGATGCTCAATCTGAGCCGCCTTGGAAATCTCATCTTTCAGTTCAGCGTCGATCCTTATCGTTAGGTACTCGCTCCTCGAACTCATGTAGGCCCTCCTAGGGTATGTAACAACATACAAGGTATATCTTACATGTGTAGTATTTGCAAGTGGCATTTTCGAGGAAGAGTCAGCCGTTCCAAAGGGAAATCGCGGAGTTCCCCTTGCCCTCACTCCTTCAATTCGGTGCAAACTTTCCGCTGATCTCTAGCTAAAGCCGGATCACTCGGCATGCAGCAAGATGCAGGCCAAACTCCCTACTCACCGGAAATCCCCTGAAAAGGGAAGCCCTACTCAGCGTGAGAGCGTGGATTACTTTCTTGTTGGAAGAAGGGGCAGGTATGTGCGCAGAAAACCAATTGCATCGGCTTTGTCACGGAAGGTACCTTCGATCAAGTCTCCATTATTGTAACGAATACGGATTTCATACCTTGAAATCGGTTGCTCGAAAGTATCTTCCTTGTATGCTTCGATGAACTTGATGGCATCGACCAATGTCGATAGGTCTACTGAAGTTCCGTGCAACGGTAGAACAGTAATTCTTTCAATTTGGCGCAATACAACTTTTCCAAGAGCTGCCATAAACTTATCCACATCAGCCCGTTGAGTTTCCAGAAGGCTCTGTGATAGTTTGGCACGGTTTTCCGCTGATAGCGCCTCATAGACCTTAACCTTCTTCCGGAATTCAGTGATACGCGTGTCTTCATCAAAAGACGCATCTATTCCATACTTCTTGAATGCAGCAATGACAGAATCGTATGAGAAATAAAGAACAGAGAAACCCAAGGAACGAAGCTGCGTCAAAGCACCTTCAGTGAAAACGCCTGCGAGGATAACTCCAATAAACGGACGAGCGTTTTTGTAAGTCTCTGATAGAGGAGCTATCGCACCCTGAATTTCTTGGGCTTTATTGCGCGAATGTTTTGTATATCGTCGCCATGCAGTCTCGATGAAAGCGGCGGGTATCCCTAGTTTTTCGTGCGTACCGCCACGTTCAAGCACGAAGTCTAAATCGTGGGCATTCTTATTCAGATCAAGCCAAGTGCATTTCTTGCCCGGCCTGCACGGTCTGTCACCATGCTTGTCCAAATAAAGATTGTGTTTGGTTGCGAACGCGGCCAAGAGCGGTATCACAGCCGCCTCAAGAACCTCTCCGATAGTTTGTCCAAACCGATGGGCTGGCGATTGGGCCAAGGTCTATCCCTCAATCCAAAGGTGACCTTCTTGTAGTGGCACGCGGTGCTTTCGATTTTTCCATTTCACGTTTCTGTCTCTAGTCTTCTCAAAGCTAAACGACTTGAACCCAGCAGAGATGGCGAGCCTTCCCAGCCACGGAATCACCGGAACGTAAACACCGTATGGTGCGGAATCACCGATAACAAAACAAATTCGCGATGGAGAAGTGCAAACCGAACGAAGCGCTTTCCACGTCTGCGCCAAGTCACGGAAGTAGCGAGCAATCATCAAGTGATATGTTTTGCGGCCACCCTTTGATTCTCTTACTTCCGCTAATTGTTCGCAGACATCTTTTATCTCATCGCGTATTGGACTGAGTTCTGGCGTTTGCAAGACTGCTGAAAGGTCTACTGAATTTTCAGGCACGTGTTGGGAACAGGAGCAAACCAGATATTTCCTTACAGCTTCTTGTAAATCTCCCCAACCGCTAATTTCACGCATGAAAGACATTTCCAGTCTTGTTGCGTCAGCGTAATCGTAGTTGTTCGGGTAAGGCGGCGAGGTGATTACCAGATTTGCTGAATGTTGTGGAATGCCGTTGCATGTCCGTGCGTCACCGAGCAAAAGATGTGCTCTTGGACCAGTCACCGCTTGACCTCGCTGCATATCGCAATGAATGACACGCGCAAACTCTTGGAACGCGACAGTTGCATCAGCAGGAGCGCGTTTTTGCTTCTTGGGAAGAATGTATTGCCACTGTGCCGTGCCCGCAGTTGAAACCCTTCTAAGAATTGCAACCAGCGTAAGCCAAAGGAGTTCAGAAGCAGGAGATTCATCTCGAACTGCCTCATATGCCTGACGCAAGACATCTAGCTGAGTCAGTGCTTCGTCTCCATAACACCTGCGAATCAAGGAAGGATAAACGGACAAATCAGGGGCAATTCGATTGGCTGCACGGTTCAATTGCTCAAGTTTTCTCAAGTAGTCTTGTGGGTCTGAACGCCATGACAGCTTCGCTCGCGCAACCCTATAAACAAAAGGATGGGCTTCCAAACCCCAGCCTTCAACACCTACTGATTCCGCCGCAAGGAGCGTTGTAGCGGAACCCGCAAACGGGTCAAAAAGTTTCACGGGTCCAGACATAGAATTGATTACGGATTCCACCCAGTCAGCAGAAAAGCCTGCGCTGTATCTGAACCAACGGTGTACTGGCAGACCCATATTGGGAACGAAGGTTGACGAGGTTGCTAGAGAAATTGAAGTATCCGCGTCCGCCAATGGGAACAAAAGCGTCTGAGTTTGCCTTGCAGCCATCGGCATTAGATTACTCCAAGTCTCATCCAGTGCTTATGGTCAATGATCGTCAGGATTCGCTCCGCAACACTTAAAGCGACCATTACGAATTCTTGGCCCGCAGGGGCGCGCCAGCCATTGCTGAAGGTTAGCATATTCGCTTTTTTTTCACTAACGGCTGAAGCCCCACGCATCAAACCAGGGAGCCGAAGTGTAACGGATGTCCTGACACACGGTGTAACGCATGTCTTGACACCCAACGGCAAGGCCCGCCCCACAAACGATCATGGGAGAAAGGCGGGTCAAGGCTTGGGGAGCGCGACGGGGACGATTTGGGGGACGACTTCGAGGGCGGCGCGGGGGATCCAGCCGGCGCGGATGCGGACTTTGACGTAGCCGGCGGGGGAGCCTTGCGGCGCGGGCAGTTTTTCGAGCGGGGCGCGATAGACGAGCGTGCCTTCCTCGAGGGCTTTGCCGCCGGGCTTGGCGAGGGGACGGATCGGTCCGGGACCCTCGGCGGTGTTGAGGAGCTTCCAGGGCTCGGTGTCGAAGTTGCGCGCGGACAGCTCCTTGAAATCGTCGGCGGCCAGCCAGGCGTCGTAGGAATCCTTGGTGGCGATTTCAAAGAAGGCGGCGTTGGCCCAGAGAACTTCGTAGTCGCCGGGAGGGAGGTCGCTGCCGCGCTCTTCTCCGGGCTTGTTGGTGAGGGTCAATACCTCTTCCACATGAATGGTGGGCACGAAGCGCCAGCAGGTCCAGGAAATGGCGGAGGCGGCGGGCGGCGCGCCCTTGCAGATGCCGCTGTCGGTGGCGACCCACAGCGGGTCGGGGCCGCGGAGCAGGGTGACGACGGAATTACCGGGGCGCGTTCCGGGGAGCGCGAGCTGCTCGATTTTTGCGGTGGAGGGCTGGAAGCGGAGCAGGCCCGCGCCGCTCTTATCGGGGCCCGCGCAGGGACGGATGGCGCCTTCGTCCTGGCGGCGAGCGCCGAGAAGCAGGGAATCGGGCGCGAGGAGCAGCAGGTGGGTGACGGCGCAGGTGGCGATTTCGGCGGGCTGGAAGACGGCGGCCTTGCCCTCCTTCACGTCGAAGCGCACGACGGTGCCGAGCCCATATTCGGATTCTCCGGTGGAATGGCCCACGGCCACCCAGACGGAATCGCCGGAAAGTTCGGTGGCGTAGAGGAGCGGGTCGGCGATTTCCAGTTCCTGGCGGAGGGCGGCGGCGGTGAGCGATTTTTTCTGCTTCTGGGCGAGAGGCAGCCATGCGGCGACGAGCTGCTCGCGGTTCCAGAGCAAGGCGGTGGCGAGAGGCTCGGCGGCGCCGGCGCGGTAGAGGGCGAGCATGGCGCGGTCGTCGTCGGAGGAGCCGGTGAGGGTGTATTCCTCGCCGCCCAGCGTGAAGGTGCGCTTCTTGAGGCTTTCGCGCGAGCCTTCCGGCTCGGGCACCCACTCGTTGGGCGTCACCTTCCAGCCGGAAGGGGGCGTGAATTCGTAGTTGAAGCCCTGGACGGAGAAAATGATGGGCGGGGCGCCAGAGGGCGGAAGCTGGACGGCGGCGGGAGCGAGGTAGAGGAGGCCGCGGGAGATTTCGGCGGCGTCGGCGGGAGGATTCTGAGCGAAAGAGAGAGGTAAAGAGGTAAGGAAGTAAAGAAGTAAAGAAACCGAGAAGAGACGAATGTAGAAGTGTCCGGGAGAGCGCATAGGAGGATGCTAGCAGAATTGGCGGGGAGGAGCGTTTCCATTTGCACAAAGGGGAAACGCAGTGCGGGGATTCAGAAGCCGGGGGCGCCGGAGGCGGCGGGGCGCATTTCGGGGGCGTTGACGCCGAAGCGCAGGTGGGCGAAGTAGGTTTGGGCCAGGGACATGAAGCCGGTGTAGAGGTAGCCCCAGACGAAGAGCAGCAGGAAGGGGACGGTGGCGTAGTTTTCGTTGGTGATGGCGTAGACGACGGTGAGGGCGAAGTACAGGCCGAGGGCGATTTCGGCGTAGGGCATCCAACCGGCTTTGTTGCGGTAGGATTTCTGGACGAAGGAGCCGGACTTGCCGGCGATGTTGAACTTGGGAGTGCGCGCGAATTCGCTTTTCTTGCCGAGCAGGGCTTCGATGACGGCTTGCGCGTTGCGCACGGAGATGCCGATGCCGGTGGCCATGACGAAAGGCATGTAGAGGAAGGTGCGCGGCCAGGTTTTGGGGTGCAGCTCTTTCTGCGCGACGAGATAGAAGCTGGAGATGGAGCAGGTGGAAGCGAGGAAAAGCGGCAGGTCAATGACCAGCATCTGGAACCAGCCCTGGTAGAAGCGCACGATCATCGCCGGAAGGAGCATGGTCGAGAGCAGGACCATGAGCGGATAGCTGATGTTGGCGGTGAGGTGGAAGAAGGCTTCGGCCTTGACGTGCCAGGGCGCGCCGGAGCGGAAGACCTGGGGGAGAATTTTCTTGGCGGTCTGCATGAGGCCCTTGGCCCAGCGGGCCTGCTGGGCCTTGAAGCCGTTCATGTCCACGGGAAGCTCGGAGGCGCACTCGATCTCGGGGAGATAGAGGAATTTCCAGCCGTGGAGCTGGGCGCGGTAGGAGAGATCGGTGTCTTCGGTGAGGGTGTCGTGCTGCCAGCCGCCGGCGTCGTCAATGGCGCGGCGGCGCCAGACGCCGGCGGTGCCGTTGAAGTTGAAGAAGGTGCCGCGGCGGGAGCGCGCGCCGTGCTCGACGACGAAGTGGCCGTCGAGGAGAATGGTTTCGACGTTGGTGAGCAGGGAGTAGTCGCTGTTGAGGTAGGTCCAGCGGGTCTGGACCATGCCGATGCGCGGGCCGCCCTCGGGGTTGAGGAAGTAGGGAATGGTGCGGCGGAGGAAATCGGAGCCGGGGATGAAGTCGGCGTCGAAGATGGCGACGAACTGGCCGTGCGCGGTCCGCAGACCGTTTTCGAGAGCGCCGGCCTTGTAGCCCTCGCGGTTGGTGCGGTGGATGTAGACGATGGGCAAGCCCTGGGCGGCGTGGCGCTCGACGCAGGAGCGGGCGACGTCGCGGGTTTCGTCGGTGGAGTCGTCGAGGACCTGGACGTCGAGGAGCTCGCGGGGATAGTCGAAGGCCGCGACGGCGTCCACGAGGCGCTCGATGACGTAGCGCTCGTTGAAGATGGGAAGCTGTATGGTAACCTTGGGCCAGTTTTCGACCGGCGGAGGCGCGGCGGGAACGTTTTTGGCGTACTTGAAATATTCGTAGACGAGCCAGTAGCGATGCAGGCCGTAGACCGCCAGGACGAAGAGGACGATGAAGTAGGGGATCATCATCGCGAGGTCGAAGGAATTCGCGTGATAGACGCCGGTGAAGGTGCGGTCGGTGATCTTCTGCCAGTAATGGGAGAGCGCGTTCTGCTGCGCCAGGAAGACCGCGAAATGAAGTGCCCGCCACACGGTTCGATTCTCTCCGGTTACAATCTCCGGCCATGAGCGGCCGTTTTTCTTCCCGAACCCAGCTCGGCAGCGTGATCTGCGGCGGCGCCGTGCTCGAAGCGCTGTACGCGCGGATGCATCATCTGAACGACCTGAAACTGCACGTCATCGAGTTCATCGCGCTGGCGCTGTGCGCCGGCGTGGTGTATCTCGTGGCGCTGTACCTGCTGGAGCAGTCGGCGCGGGCGCGGGGAGCCTATCTGCTGCTGATCGCCGCGGCGCTGGTGTTCCGCGTGACGCTGTTCCCGCTCGAGCCGTCGCTTTCCGACGACCTGCACCATTACCGCTGGGACGGCCGCATCCAGAATCACGGCTGGAATCCGTACGCCGTAACCGGGCTGGACCCGCGGCTTGCGCCGTTGCGCGATGCGCACTGGCGCTGGATGCCCGCCGCGGATATGCCGTCCATCTATCCGCCGGCGGCACAACTGATCTTCCGGCTGACGGACAAGGTGCTGCCGGGGCCGACGGGGTTCAAGACGCCGTTTCTGCTGGCCGACCTGCTGATTCTGCTGCTGCTGGCGTGGCATTTTCGCCGCGCGGAAGATCGCGTCTTCCGCCTGGCGGTGTACGCCTGGAATCCACTGGTGATTGTGGAGTTTGCCGGCAGCGGACACAGCGACGCCCTGGCGTTAGCCGGGGTGGTAGCCGCACTGCTGATTATAAGGCGGCATCCGGCGCTGTCAACGATTCCGCTGACGGCGGCGGCGCTGGCCAAGGCGTTTCCGGTGGTGCTGCTGCCGCTGTGGATCCGGCGGGCGGGCTGGCCGAAGAAAAGAGAGGGCTGGGTCGCGGTGCTGCTCACGGGAGCGACGGCGGGGATGCTGCTGGCGCCGTACTGGCGGGGTTTGCCGATGCTGCATGCGAACCTGATCGCCTATGAGGCGACGTTCCGGAATTATCACGCGAGCCTGTATACGGTGATGGCCTGGGCGGCGGGGGATCCGCGGGTGGCGGGGCTGGCAGGGGTGGCGGTGGTGTGGGGGCTGGCGCTGTGGCTGGCGGCGCGGCGCGCGGAGCCGGAGCGGGCGGCGTTTCTGCTGTTCGGCACGATCCTGCTGTTCGCGCCGAACGGGTATTCGTGGTACTTCACGTGGGTGGTGCCGTTTCTCTGCTTTTATCCGAATTCGGCGTGGCTGCTGCTGACGGTGCTGCAGTTTCTGTCGTACAACGTGCTGGTGGATTACGGGATCAACGGGAAGTGGCACTTCGATCCGTTTTTGCAGTGGCTGGTGTACGCGCCGTTTTATGCGCTGCTGGCGGGGCAGTTTTTGTACGAGAGAAAGAGACAGCCGCCGGCTTGAAGGCCGGCGCTGGCAGAGCGAGGAATGGAAGTTGAGGCAATGCCGGGCTTCAGCCCGGCATTTTGCTTTTGGTGGTCGGCGGGTCCGACCTTACTACTCCGCTTACGGGATCAGGATGATTTTGCCGAAGGCGTGGGACTCCATGACCTCTGTGTGGGCCCGGGGAGCTTCCGCGAGGGGCAGCTCCTTGCCGACGACGGGGCGGAGGGTGGCGTTGTCGAGGCCGGCGAGGATGGCGGCGTGAACATCGGCGGCGTCGGCGGGCGGGATGCCCCACAGGGTGAAGGCGTGGATGGAGGCTTCGCGGACCATGACGTCGCGCGGGGTGATGGTGACGTCGCCGCGGCTGCCGATGACGACGACACGGCCGCGGGTGGCGAGGAGCTTGAGGTCGGCGCCGAGATTGACGTTGGCAAGCATCTCGAGGATGACGTCAACGCCGCGGCCGGCGGTGGCTTTGAGGATGCCGTCGGTGTAGCCGGGGGCGCGGTGGTCAAAGGCGTGGTGCGCGCCCTCCCGCTGGATGAGTTCGAGGCCTTGCGGGGTGCCGGCGGTGCCGAGCACGGTCATGCCCGCGGCGCGGGCGAACTGCACGGCGGCGAGGCCCACGCCGCCGCTGGCGCCGTGGACGAGGACGGTTTCCGCGGCGCGGGCGCGGGCGATCTGGCGCAGGGCGCGGTAAGCGGTGCCATAGGGGATGTAGATGCCGGCGCCCTGCGCGAAGCTGATGCGCTCGGGGAGCGGATGCACCTGGGATTCCAGAGCCACGGCGTATTCGGCGCAGGTGCCGGTGAGCGAGCCGGAAGTGTAGACGCGATCGCCGGGCTTGACTCGGGTGACCCCCGCGCCGACGGCTTCGATGATGCCGGCGGCGTCTACGCCGGGAGTGTAGGGAAGCGGGGGCTTGATGGCGTAGTTGCCGCTGCGCATGTAGGTGTCGGCGGGGTTGACGCCAGTGGCGTGCACGCAGACGAGGACCTGGCCGGCTGCGGGCCTGGGTGCGGGAATTTCCTCGAGCTTCATCACTTCCGGCGCGCCGAATTCGTGAACGCGAATGGCTTTCATGGTTCCTCTCCAGCGAAAAAATTAGCGAACGAAAGATACGGCTTCAAGCCGCGGCATTCCAAGAAAACTAGAAATGGTCATCGGCGACGATCATGGCCACTTCTTTCGCGATAAGCCCGGCGGACTGCGCCCAGGCCGTGGTCTGCCAATTGTCTTTGCCTTTTTTCTGGGTAATCCAGGGCGGTAGCGTCTGGTTCAGGTAATTGGCCAGCGCATGGATGTAGGGCTCATACAAC
>JAIQEV010000020.1 GCA_020073585.1 Terriglobia bacterium | reverse complement strand
AGCCGCTGCGCCTCGTTCACATCCAAGCCCCCGTACTTCGCCTTCCAGGCGTAGATCGTGTGCTTCGAGACGCCCATCTCGCGGCCTACATCCTCAGCCCGCCGCCCCGCTTCCAATTGTTTCAGCGCTCCGATCATCTCCGCTTCGCTGTGCTTTCCCTTCGACATCACACTCCTCCTCATTCCGCAGAATCATATACACTTCCCTGCGGATTGAGGGGAGCAGGTCACCGCCAGCACTATATGTATGAGCATTCGCAGCCAAGCACTGCCTATATGTTTGGCCGGGTGCGCGGATGCCGAGAGTGAAACCGCTGCTATTGCCGCCACTACGTTTGTGTCATCGGCCCTTCTATTTGGTTTGCTTTTGAGGGTTTGAAGCGATCTATAACCCTTTGCATTTGAATAGACTCAATTGCAAAACCTAGCGCGAGGACTGGGATGAACACGATTGCCTTGGTCATTACTTCTGGAAACGCCCGGTCCGACCAAAATATGCCAACTAAATAAAAAACATGAAATGGAATGGTTGCGAAGATCGCTTTCCAAAGCCACGGCTTGCCGAGATCGTCTCTTCGCCGGACATAGAAATTGTCGCCGTAAAATAGACTGGTTGCGACCCAACTCTGGAAGATTTCGGTGGAAAAGGATCGCCCCGAAAATAGGTACAGAAGGCCTAGCGCGGTACCGCCGATAAGGGTCCATCCGAGGCGGTCCCTTCTTTGCTCTTTGGCAGGGTCGAAGTCTGATTCTATACGATATCCGAACAAAGTCTCTACCTCTCAGGGCTTGTTGTAGCAGGCGTATGTGTCGTGCACGGCTGAGCCCCCAGTCCATGGGCGGGTGGCCCGGGCTATCTCCCGATCATTTCTCTTGACGACGTTCATCGAAGAGAGGATACCACTATTGCAATACACCATGACACACTGAAACGAGGGTGCCCCACGCGTCGTTTTTACGCGTGGGGGTTTTGGTGGTGTTCGATGCCGAAGGGTCTGAAGCGTTACTACGGGCGCGGGGAACTGCACTTTCTGACGTTCAGTTGCTACCGGCGGTTGCCGCTGCTCGACACGATGCGGGCGCGCAATCTCTTCGTGAACGCCCTGGGCAAGATTCGGGAACGGTATGGATTCTTGCTGGTTGGATACGTGGTCATGCCCAATCACGTGCATCTGCTCATCAGCGAATCCCCGAAGGCCACGCCATCCGTTGTATTGAAGGTGTTGAAGCAGCGCGTCTCGCGGGACCTGCGGAGAAGCAGGCGCCGCGCGCCTACAGGGCAACTGCGCTTGGCATTTACAAAAGGCGACCGGAGCCTGCCGCGCTTCTGGCAGCCCCGCTTCTATGACTTCAATGTTTGGAGTGAAAGGAAAATTCGCGAGAAGCTCGACTACATGCATGCCAATCCGGTTACAAGGAAGCTGGTGGAGCATCCGAAGGACTGGCCGTGGAGCAGTTGGTCGTTCTACGCGAAGGGAGAGAGTGGATTGGTGACTATCGATCCGGTCGGATAATGAAAAGCTTGAAACAACGAGAACAAAAGCCCCACACGTAAAAACGACGTGTGGGGCACCCCAATTCATCTCCGCACTTCATGTCCGGGCCACCCGCCCCGACAATTCGAGCCAAATTCACCCACTGTCTCGGGTGTGGAATACAGTGACCAGCTCGAATATTCGTAGCTGGGCTTTGCGATGGCGAGGCGGCGGGCGGGCGGGGAGGTGGCGTGGCGGGGGGCGGGGGTGGGGGTTTTCTTGACTTGCGGCGGCGGGGGCCTCGATAATGAAGAGGCATGAACGGGAGCGCTGGAGGCGGCGAGAGCATGTTTCTGGACGTCAAGGACCTTGCTGTCCGCAAGCTGCGCATTCAGCGCAGCTACGCTCCGGGCAGCCTGGACTATGGCGCGGCGGACCTGAAGCAGGCGGAGCCGCTGGAAGTGCGGGCGTCGGCCGAGCTGGTGGAAGGGCAGATCCACATCGAAGGGGAGCTGCAGACCAAGGTCGAGCTGGTGTGCGCGCGGTGCCTGGAGCCGGTGATCGAGGAAGTGCACCGGCCGTTCGACCTGTACTACCGGCCGCTGCCCAAGGGCGCGAAGCCGGAGGAAGAGCGGCTGAAGTATGATGATACGGAGATCGGCTTCTACCAGGGCGAGGGGCTGTTCCTCGCCGAGGTGCTGACCGAACAGGTGCTGCTGGCGCTACCGATGAAGGTGATCTGCCGGAGCGACTGCCGGGGCTTGTGCCCCAACTGCGGCGCCAATTTGAATCACGAAGAGTGCCGCTGTGAGACCCACGCGACGGACCCACGGCTGGCTCCCCTCGCGCGCCTCAAGCAAGAGTGGCTGAAAAAACAATAGTGTTTGGGGCCAAAAGCCCATAGAATCCGCCCCGGCGAGTCCGGGAACGAGGAGTAGTGTCATGCCTAACCCAAAACGACGGCATTCCAAGGCGCGCAAGAACAAGCGCCGGGCCCACGACTTTCTGACGGCTCCGGCGAGCGGCGGCAAGTGCCCGAACTGCCATGAAGAGAAGCAGCCGCACCGCAGCTGTCCGCATTGCGGGCATTACAAAGGCCGCGCGGTTCAGGACGCCAAGGCCTAACAGCGCCCGGACCGCCGGGTTCAAGCTCCCATGATTACCATCGCAGTGGACGCCATGGGCGGAGACCAGGCACCCCGCCCCGAGGTCGAGGGCAGTGTTCTGGCCGCTCGTGAATTCGGCGTGCGCATCCTGCTGGTGGGGCAGCCCGCGGCGGTGCGCGCGGAGCTGGCCAAGCACGCCACGCCCAATCTGGCCATTGAAGTGGTGCCGGCCAGCGAGGTGATCACCATGGAAGATCACCCGGCGCAGGCCTTCCGGCGCAAGAAGGACAGCTCGGTGCACGTGGCCGCGCGGCTGGTGCAGGAGGGCAAGGCCGACGGGATGATCAGCGCCGGCAACACCGGGGCGGTGATGACCGTGGCACGCTTCCTGCTCGGCGCGCTCTCCTCGGTGGACCGCGTGGCCCTGGCCGCGCCCTTTCCCAACGCCAAGGGCGGAGTCTCCGTGCTCCTGGACGTGGGCGCCAACGTCGATTCCAAGCCCGAGCATCTGGTGCAGTTCGCGGTGATGGGGGAGATCTACCACCGCGCGGTGTTCGGCAGCCGGCGCCCGCGCGTGGGACTGCTCTCGATCGGCGAGGAAGAGAGCAAGGGCAACGAGCTCACCCGCGAGGTCAACAACCGGCTGAAAAAAATTCCCGTGCATTTCGTGGGCAACGTGGAAGGCGGCGACCTCTTCTCCGGGGACGTGGACGTGATCGTGTGCGACGGCTTTGTGGGCAATATCGCGCTGAAGATCTGCGAGGGACTGGCGCTGCAGATTTTCGGCCTGCTCAAGAAGGCCCTGAAGAGCACGCTCTCCGCGCAGCTCGGCTACCTCTTCTCGCGCGGAGCCTTCAAGGGCCTGCGCAAGCACATTGACTACACGGAATACGGCGGGGCGCCGCTGCTCGGGGTGCGCGGAGTCTGCGTCATCGGCCACGGGCGCTCCAACGCCAACGCCATCAAAAATGCCATCCGGGTGGCCGCCGGGCTGGCGCGCGCGCGCATTAACGAAAAAATCGAGCAGGAACTTACGGGGACGGCAGTGCACGCCTGAAGCGGCGCCGCCGGAAAGAGAATCGAGCATGGGAAAAATCGCATTCGTGTTTCCGGGGCAGGCTTCGCAATACCCCGGCATGGGCAAAGAGCTGGCGGAGAAATACTCCGCGGTGCAAGAGGTCTTCGCGGAAGCCGACCGCGCCCTGGGCTTTTCCATTTCCCAGATCTGCTTCGCGGGCAGCGAAGAGGAGTTGAAGCAGACCGCCAACACCCAGCCGGCCATCCTCACCTGTTCGGTGGCTTTCTACCGGATCCTCGCGGAGAAGGGCAGCAAGCCCGATTTCGTGGCCGGGCACAGCCTGGGCGAATACTCCGCGCTGGTGGCCGCGGGAGCGCTGCAATTTTCCGACGCCGTGAAGCTGGTGCGCCAGCGCGGCACGTACATGCAGGAAGCCGTGCCCGCGGGGGCCGGAGCGATGGCCGCGATCCTGGGCCTCTCGCCCGCAGTGGTGGCCGATGCCTGCAAGCGCGCGGCGGAAGGCGAAGTCTGCTCGCCCGCCAACCTCAACTCCCCGGACCAGACGGTGATCTCCGGGAGCGCGGCCGCCGTGAAGCGCGCCGTGGAGATCGCTTCGCAGCAGGGCGCCAAGCGCACCGTGATCCTTCCGGTTTCCGCGCCGTTCCATAGCGCGCTGATGATGCCCGCGCAGGAGCGCCTGGAGAAGGACCTGCGCCGGACCACGTTTGCGAATCCGCAAGTGCCGCTGGTCTGCAACGTGGACGCCGACACCATCGAAACCGGCGAGCAGGCCCGCGAAGCGCTGATCCGCCAGGTCTCCCTGCCGGTGCGCTGGGAAGAGTCCGTGCGCCTGCTGATCGAAGAGGGCGTGACCACGTTCGTGGAGGTCGGCCCCGGCAGGGCCCTCACCGGCATCCTGCGGCAGATCGAGCGCTCGGTGCAGGCCCTCAATGTCGAGGACGAGAAGAGCCTGAACGCCGCGCTGGAGAAGCTGGCGCAGAATTAAAGCGCGAGCAGGGAAGCGGTCAACACGCGGTCCGGACTTCGGAAAAGGCCCGCGGTCTAAAGACCGCGGCTACAGGCCTTGCGGCAGAGACGAGGTAGCGGCATGTTCAGCTTGAACGATAAGGTGGCAGTGGTGACCGGCGCGTCGCAGGGCATTGGCCGCGAAACGGCGCTGGCCCTGACGCAGGCGGGCGCGAAGGTCGCCGTCGCCGCACGCAACGAAGAAAAGCTCGGCGCGCTCGCCGCCGAGATCGCCGCCGCGGGCGGCCACGCACTGGTGGTGAAGATGGATGTCGCCGACGCCGGGCAGGTCAAGGCTGGCTTCAAGCAGGTGCTCGAGAAATTCGGGCGCCTGGACATCCTGGTGAACAACGCGGCCATCACGCGCGACGGCCTGGCCCTGCGCATGAAGCTCGAGGACTGGGACGCCGTCCTGCGCACCAACCTCACCGGCGCGCATCTGTGCATCCAGCAGGCGCTGGGCCCGATGATGAGGGAGCGCGCCGGGCGGATCATCAATATCTCGTCGGTGGTGGCGGAGTCCGGCAACGCCGGGCAGGCCAATTACGTCGCGGCGAAGGCCGGCCTGATCGGCCTGACCAAGGCCATCGCCATCGAAATCGCTTCGCGCAATATCACCGTGAACGCCATCGCGCCGGGGTTCATCGAGACGGCCATGACCGACGTGCTGCCGGACAAAGTGAAGGAAGATCTCAAGGGGCGCATTCCGCTCGGACGGATGGGCACGGCGCGGGACGTGGCGGCGGCGATCGTGTTTCTGGCCAGCGACGAAGCGGGTTACATCACCGGGCACGTCCTGGACGTCAACGGGGGGATGTACCTGGCGTGAGGAATTCTTCTCCGGAGCGCCGGGGTGCGGGAGCCGGTGGAGAAGCGAAGTTGACCTAGCCGCAGGGCCTCACTAGAATAGTCGGGTTATTCCGAAGGGCCTGATAACGGCGGCGCGAAGGCCGGCCGGCAGCACCGCAGCACAGCACGAGTTTCGCACAAGTTCGCAGAAGGCGGAGGATACGCATGCCAAGCGTGGAAGAGCGCGTCAAGCAGATTATCGTCGAGCAACTCGGCGTGGATGAAGCGGAAGTGACACCCACGGCGTCGTTCGTGGACGATCTGGGAGCCGATTCCCTGGATCAGGTGGAATTGGTCATGGCTTTCGAAGAGGCGTTCGGCATCGAGGTGCCGGACGAGGACGCGGAAAAGATGGCCACCGTGAAGGACGCCGTCGAGTACATCGAGAAGCACGCCAAGGGCAAGTAAGCCTAGGCCCAATAAAGCCCTTACAGGAGCCAGCATACCTTGACACGCCGGGTTGTCGTTACGGGCGTTGGTTTGGTCTGCGCGCTGGGCATCGGCACGGAGGAGACCTGGAAGAACCTCCGCGCCGGGCAAAGCGGCGTAGGCCCGATCACGCATTTTGATACCACGGGATTCGACTGCCGCATCGCCGGGGAGATCAAGAATTTCGATCCCCTCAACTGGGTCGAGAAGAAAGAATTGAAGAAGATGGGCCGCTACATCCAGGTGGCGCTGGCCGGCGCGGATTTCGCGGCCAAGATGGCCAACTGGACGCCCAATGACGGAGACGCCGACGAAATCGGCGTGTACATCGGTTCCGGCATCGGGGGGTTCGACGTCATCGAGCGCGAGCACAGCAAGCTCATCCACGGCGGCCCGAGCCGGATCTCGCCCTTTTTCATTCCCGCGTCCATCGTCAACCTGGCCTCCGGGCACGTCTCCATCCGCTACCGCGCGCGGGGGCCCAACTCCGCCACGGCCACGGCCTGCTCGGCTTCCGCGCATGCCATCGGCGATTCCTTCAAGATCATCGAGCGCGGCGCCGCGGAGATGATGATCTGCGGCGGCACCGAGGCCACCATCACGCCCATGGGCGTCGGCGGCTTCGCGGCCATGAAGGCGCTCTCGACGCGCAACGACGATCCCACGCATGCCAGCCGGCCCTTCGAAGCCAACCGCGACGGCTTCGTGGTGGGCGAAGGCGCGGGCATTCTCATCCTGGAGTCCCTGGAGCACGCCCAGAAGCGCAATGCTCCCATCCTCGCGGAAATCGTGGGCTACGGAATGTCCGGCGACGCCTACCACATCACCTCTCCGGCGGAGAACGGCGACGGCGCCTACCGGGTGATGCGCGCGGCGATGAAGGACGCCAAGCTCACGCCCGAAGAGATCGGCTACGTCAACGCCCACGGCACCTCGACGCCGCTCGGCGACGCCATCGAAACGACCGCGCTCAAGCGCGTCTTCGGCGAGCGCGCCAAACGGGTGCCCATCAGCTCGACGAAATCCATGACCGGGCACCTGCTCGGCGGCGCGGGCGGCCTGGAGGCCGGCATCAGCGTCCTGGCGCTGCGCGACCAGATCCTGCCCCCCACCATCAACTACGAGACGCCGGATCCGGCCTGCGACCTCGACTACATTCCCAATCACGCGCGGCCCGCGGCGGTCGAGTACGCGCTCTCGAATTCCTTCGGTTTTGGCGGAACCAACGCCGCGCTGATTTTCAAGCGCTGGAGCGGGAAGTAACGCCGGAGGTTGAGCAAGGTTTGTGCCGTAGCCGCACTCTTCCGAGGGCGCGGGTAACGCTTCCACGTTTCCGTCCGGGCGGGGGAGCGGAAAGGCCCGCGGTCTGAAGACCGCGGCTACAGCAAGAAGAGCCCCCTCATGATTTCGAAAAGGAACATCCCGTGAACATCATCGTCTGCATCAAGCAAGTGCCGGCCAAGGACGCCCCGCTGACCATGGCCGGAAGCTGGATCAAGGAAACGGACATCGGCTTCGAGATGAACGAGCCGGACAGCTACGCCCTGGAAGAGGCCTTGCGCCTCAAGGAAAAGCACGGCGGCGAAGTGATCGCCCTGTCGCTGGGGCCGGAGCGCGTCAAGCAGACCATCAAGGAAGCGCTGGCCAAGGGCGCGGACCGCGCCATCCACGTCGCCGACGACAATTTCCACCAACTCGATCCCCTGGGCACGGCGCGGGCCCTGGCCGCCGCCATCCAGAAGGAAAAGTGCGACTTAGTGCTCACCGGGCTGCAGAGCGACGACCAGGGCTTCGGGCAGACCGGCGTGCTCCTCGCCGGGATTCTCGATCTGCCGCACGCCACGATCATCATGCAGATCGAAGCGGACGGCGGAAAGCTGAAGCTGAAGCGCGAGCTGGAGGCCGGGTGGTTCCAGTGGATGGAATGCCCGCTTCCCGCCGTGCTCTCGATCCAGTCCGGCATCAACAAGGTGCGCTACGCCACGCTCAAGGGCATCATGGCGGCCAAGAAGAAGGAGATCGCCACGGTCACCCGCGAATCGCTGGGCGTTTCCGGCGAGGTTACGCAGCGCGTGGAGCGCCTCTACGTGCCCACCAAGTCCAAGCAGACCGAGTTCCTGAGCGGCCCAGCCAAGGAAGTGGCCGCGAAGCTGGTGGAAAAACTGAAGTTCGAAGCGCGGGTGATCTAGCCATGAAAATACTGGTGATTACGGAACAGCGGCAGGGGAAGTGGAATGGCACGAGCTTCGAGACGCTGGCCGCGGCGCAGCAGATCGCCAAGGAGACCTCCGGCAGCGTGAGCGCCGTGGTGATTGGGAAAGGCGTCGCCGGACTGGCGGAAGAGCTGGCGGCGAAAAACGTCTCCGAAGTCATCCTCGCCGAGCACGACCTGCTCGACGCCTACACGCCGGACGGATATTGCCTCGCGCTCAAGCAGGTGATTGAGTCGGCGAAGCCGGACCTGGTGTTTTTTCCGCACACCTATCAGGTGCGCGACTTCGCTCCCAAGCTCGCCGCTTCCCTGAATAAGGGCATGGTCGCCGACTGCATCGGGGTGCGCAACGAAGCCGGCAAGCTGACCTTCGTCCGCCAGATGTTCCAGGGCAAAACCGCCGCCGACGTCACCTTCCAGGGCGCGGGCCCGTGGTTCGCCTCCTTCCAGACCGGGGCCTTTCGCGCGGATTTGCTCGCCGCGCATCCCTCCGGCAAAGCTCCGGTGAACCAGGCCGCCATCGCCCTGCAGCCCAAGCAGATCCGCACCAAGCCGCTGGAGCTTTTCCGCGAAGCGAAGCAGGCCGTGGACCTCACCCAGGCCCCGGTGATCGTAGCCATCGGGCGCGGCATCAAGGCCCCGGAAAATATCGCCCAGGCCGAAGCGCTGGCCAAGGCTATCGGCGGGGAACTCGCCGCCTCGCGGCCCATCTGCGACGAAGGCTGGCTGCCCATGGAGCGCCAGATCGGCAGCTCCGGGCAGACCGTGGCCCCCAAGCTGTACCTGGCGCTGGGCATCAGCGGCGCCATCCAGCACGTGGTGGGCATGAAGGGCTCGCGCACCATCGTGGCCGTAAACAAGGATCAGAACGCCCCGATCTTCGAGATCGCGGACTACGGCATCGTCGGCGACATCTTCGAGATCATGCCCGCGCTCACGGAAGCATTGGAAAAAGCCAAATCCGCGTAAACGTTCGGCAGCGATCGTTTGCGTATTGAGCAGACGCACGGCCATGAAACTCGAAGAGTACAAACCCATTCTCTACCGGCAGGAAGACGGCTCGTGGGTTGCGGAGGTTCCTGCCATCCCCGGTTGTTATGCGCTGATGAACACGCGAGAAGCCGCACTGGAGGAGTTGCGTCTCGTCTATCGGATGATCTCGGAAGAGTATGGCGAGAAGGGTCTTCCGCTTCCCACCTGAAGTCCGAGCTTCATGCATCCTGCGCGGTCGAGGGATCGCACTTCTTTTGCTAGAATGGCGGAAAGCCTATGAGTGTCCAACGCGAACAACTGGAAGCGGATGTACTGATCGTCGGGGCGGGGCCCGCGGGACTTTCCTGCGCGCTGCACCTCGCCAACCTCATCCAGAAGCACAACGCTTCCGGCGCCAAGCCCGAGCTTTCCGCCGAAAACATTTACGTGCTGGAGAAGGGGCGGGAGATCGGGGCGCACCAACTTTCCGGGGCCATCCTGAATCCCGCGGCGCTGCGCGAGCTGGTGCCGGACTTCGAGAAGAGCGCGCCGCTGGATACGCCGGTGACGGACAGCGCCTCGCTCTTCTTTTCGAAAAGCGATTCTTTCCGCTTTCCCATCACCCCGCCGCCGTTCCAGAACAAGGGCAACTACGTCGTTTCGCTGAACAAGCTCACGAAGTGGCTGGGCGGGCTGGTGGAGAAGACCGGCGTGAACCTCTTCACGCAGTTCGGCGGGGCGCAACTGATTTACGAGCGCGAGGGCATCGCCGGCGTGATCACCGAGGACAAGGGCCTGGACAAGAACGGCAAGCCCAAGGACAACTACACGCCGGGCTACGAGCTGCGCGCCAAGGTGACGGTGCTGGCCGAAGGCACGCGGGGCTCGCTCACGAAGGACCTCGTCGCCAGGAAAAATCTCGGCAACATCAATCCGCAGAGCTACGGCCTCGGCATCAAGGAGCTGTGGGAAGTGCAGCCGGGGAAGGTCGCGCCCGGCTACGTGGCGCACACCATGGGCTGGCCGGTTTCGACCGACATGTACGGCGGCGGCTGGATCTACGGCCTCACGGGCAACCGTGTTTCGATCGGGTTGGTGATCGCCCTGGAATACGCCGACCCGCAGTTCGATCCCCACGCGGCGTTCCAGACCTGGAAGACGCATCCGGTGCTGAAGCGAATGCTCGACGGGGGCAAGATCGTGCGCTACGGCGCCAAGACCCTGCCCTACGGCGGATGGTACGCCATGCCCCGCAACTACGTGGACGGCGGGCTGATCGTCGGCGATTCCGGCAGCTTCCTCGATTCCCAGCGGCTCAAGGGCATCCACCTAGCGATGAAGAGCGGCATGCTCGCCGCGGAAACGATCTTCGAAGCGCTGGTCGCCGGCGACACCTCGGCCGCGAAACTCTCCGCCTACAAGCAGAAGATCGACCAGAGCTACATCCGCAAGGAGCTGCGCGCCGTGCGCAATTTCCACCAGTCGTTCCAGCACGGCTTCCTCGGCGGATTTTTCCACGCCGGGCTGCAGATGCTCACCGGCGGCCGCGGGCTGATCGATCCCATGCGCGCGCACGCCGGCCACGAAGCCTACCGCAAGATCAACGGCCGCCCCGCTCCGGAGCGCTTCCAGGGCGACGGCAAGCTCACCTTCGACCGCCTCACCGACGTCTACCACTCCGGCACGCGCCACGACGAAGACCAGCCATGCCATCTCCGCGTGGCGGACACGAATGTCTGCGCCACGAAGTGCGTCACCGAATACGGCAATCCCTGCCAGTATTTTTGCCCCGCGGCGGTCTATGAGATGGCCCAGGAAAAGGGCGAGACCCGGCTGAAGATCAACCCCGCCAACTGCGTGCACTGCAAGACCTGCGACATCGCTGACCCCTACCAGATCATCACCTGGGTCGTCCCCGAAGGCGGCGGCGGCCCCAACTACGAAGGAATGTGACGCGCCGCGCGCGGCGCTTGCGCGCACCGGCCTTCAGAATCCCAACCAACGGTGTTTTCAACAATGGATGCTGCGAGCGTTCAGGAACTGCGCGGCCAGATGCGGTGCAGCAGAGTGCGCACGCGATCCACGACGGAATCTCCGGCGGCGGGTTTCCGCGGAGCGGGCGGCGCGGCGGCGGGTGGCAGCGCGGCGGCGGCCGAAGCCACCGCTTCGCCCTCGACGCGCCCCTGGAAAATCAGCGTGGGCCGCACGCGCACCCGCCGCACCAGCAGGATCAGCCGGGGGTCCGGCTCCGGCTGCACGGCCGCCGAGGCATTGAACGCCAGCGGGGGCATGAACACCTGGTAGACCGGCTCTTCCTTGGCCGCGGTTTTTTCCGCGGGAGGTTTGGCGGCCCGCACCTCGTCGGCCGAGGCCAGCCGGCTGATTTCCGGCGGACCCGTCTGCAGCTCGCAGGAGCAGCGCCCGCCGCCGGTTTGCAGCGAATCGATTTGCCCGTTCCGCAGTTGCACGTTGGCGCCCTGCGGCAGCAGCACGCTCTGCCCGGTGAGCTGCTGCTCGATGCGCACCGCGCCGGAATTGGCGCGCACGCACATGGCCCCCGCCGCGTCCAGCCCGAGCAGCAGGTCCTGCGCGTCTCCGCCGATGGCCACCGGCCGCGCCTGGATCTGCGGCGTGTAAATCGTCAGCGCCGGTTCGCCCTCGATGCGCGCATGAATCGTCCCGGAATCCAGCGCCACGGTCAGCGCCCCGCCGGACTTCAGCACCGAAAAATGCGCCGGCCCGCAGATGATCAGATGCCCGCCTTCGCTCAAATCCACGCGCGCGCTGCCGGACTTCACCCGCACATCGCCGCCGCTGAGCAGGATCGTGCGCACTTCCGCGCCCGCCACTTTCACCGTCAGCGGGCCTTGCACCGCGATGGAGTTGCCGTCAATGACGCCCACGGCGTCGTTGGGCGGCTCGTCCGCAGGCGGGGCTGCCGGAACGCGCGCCAGGGCCACCGCAGCCGCGCAGCAGAGCAGGCCGCCCGCGGCTAGCAGCACGCGGCGGGGCGATGGCAGCCCGTCTTGGGAGTTGCGGCGCATTTCGGGAAGCCGGCACAAGCACCGGCCGGAAAGCTCGCCTATACTATACGCTGATGAGCACTTTGCCGGCAGAGGGCGGCGCTCCTCCGGAGCCCGTCGGTACACATTACGATACGCGGCTGCCCCGTCTGCCGCTGACCCGGCGCGTGCAGATTCCGTTCATCGCCGCCGCCGTTTACAGCGTGATCCGCGCGCTCGGCCCCACACTGCGCTACGAAGTCCACGGCTGGCAGCACGCCGCGCGCGTCTACGCCGCGCGGCAGCGCTGCATCTGGGCCTTCTGGCACCGCGTGATTATTCCCATCGCCTGGTGGGCGCGCAACCGCGGCATCGTGATCCTGAACACCACGGCGTTCGACGGGCAATGGACGCGCAAGGTGATCGAGTGGCTGGGCTTCGGAACGGCGCAGGGAAGCTCCTCGCGGGGCGGGTTGCGCGGGCTTGCGGTGATGGCCCAGCGCCTGGAAGAGGGCCTGGACGTGGGCTTCACCATTGACGGCCCGCGCGGCCCGCGCTACGTGGCCAAGCCCGGCCCGGTGATGCTCGCCCGCCGCACCGGCTGCCCGGTGATGGTCTTCCACATCGGCGTGGACCGCGGCATCACCTTCGAAAAGACCTGGGACCACTTCCTCCTGCCCAAGCCTTTCGCGCGCGCGGTCATCCTCTTCGCCCCGCCCATCCATGTCCCGCGGGACGCCGACCGCGAGACCCTCGAAGCCAAGCACGCCGAAATGCAGCGCGCCCTCGAGCGCGTCCGCGACATCGCCGAATCCTGGTTTTCCCTCACCGAGGCCGAACGCGAAAAGTACCGCGCCGAGTTCGACCGGTAGGACCGGCGTTCCGGCGCGTCCCGCCGCCGGCGCGGAGACTACTTGGCGGCCAGCTCGCCGAGAGTCACCGCAATGTCCATCTTTTTCGCGCCGCGGTAGATGGTCACCGTGATCTTGTCCCCCGGGCGCTTGCGGTTCATGGCCACGTTCATGTCCAGCTGGTTGGCCACCGGCTGCCCGTCCACGCCGACGAGCACGTCGCCGCCCACCAGGATCCGCCGCATTCCGGCCACCACCGCGCGGTCGCCCCCGCGCAGCCCCGCGCGTTCCGCCGGGCCTCCGCGCGTGACCGATTCGATCAGCAGGCCGTCGGGCACCGGCAGGTCCAGCGCTTCCGCCAGCCACCCGCCCACCGGCAGCGTGCTCACGCCCAGATACGCGCGGCGCACGCGCCCTTCGGTCATCAGGTCGTGGGCGATGAGCTTGGCGGTGTTGATGGGGATGGCGAAGCCGATCCCCGCCGTCGTGCCGCTCGGGGTGTAGATGGCGGAGTTGATTCCGATCACTTCGCCGCGCGAATTCAGCAGCGGTCCGCCGGAGTTGCCGTGGTTGATGGCCGCGTCGGTCTGAATGGCCCCGTCGATGATGGTGGTTTCGCTGGTCTGCACGGTGCGCCCCAGCGCGCCCACCACGCCGGTGGTCAGCGTGCTCTGAAATCCGAAGGGGTTGCCGATGGCCAGGACCTTCTGCCCCACCTGCAGCAGCGAGGAGTCCCCCAGCGGCAGGGCTGCCAGCGGCTTGCCCTTGGTCTCCACCTTGATCAGCGCCACGTCGTTGCGCTGGTCCGCCCCGATGAATTTTGCCGGGTAGCGCGTGCGGTCGCCGAGCACCACTTCGATGGACTGCGCCTCGGCAACCACGTGAAAATTCGTCAGGATGTAGCCGCGCGGATCGATCACGAAGCCCGACCCCGCGCCCTGCACCGACACCGGGTCCATGAAGAAATCGTATTGCGTGGCCTTGGTGAGAATATTGGCGACCGCCGGCGAGGCCTCGCGGTACACGCGCACGTTGATGGTCTCTTCGTCCGTCAGCCCCGCGTCGCGCTGGCTCTGGCCGGGCTTCGCCGCGCTTTCCCCGCCCAGCGGCAGCGCTTCCACGCGCTCCGCTTGCCGCGGGCCCCACTTGGACCCGGCGTAAAAGCCTCCCAGCAGCACGAGCAGCGCCAGCGCCGCCCAGCGGATGCGATTGCCCATTTGTTCTGCTCTCATGGCCGTTTCCTTCCTTTCCGCTCGCAAAATCCGCGCCGGACGAGAATTCCCTAACTGTGCGACTCGTGAGGCCGCAGCTGCGCCGCCAGCGCTTCCACCTGGCTCCGCGTTTGCTCCATCGTGCCGGAACAGTCGATGGTTTCCGTTGCGTGCCGCAGCTTCTCCTCGATCGGCATCTGCGAAGCGATGCGCCGCCGCGCCTCTTCCTCGCTCAGCCCCCGCGCCAGCAGCCGCTCCATCTGCTGCTCCGGCCGGCACCACGCCACCAGCACGCCGTCGAGCTGCCGCTCGAAGCCCGCCTCGACGATCAGCGCGGCCTCCACGAACACCACGGCCTGCCCGCCGCGCTCCCACTCCGCGAACTGCCGCTGCATGGCCTCCGCCACCCGCGGGTGCACGATGGCGTTCAGCCGCTCCAGGCGTTCGCGGTTCCCGAAGACCAGCGCCCCCAGCCGCGCCCGGTCGATGCGCCCGCCGGCGTCGGCGATGCCCGCGCCGAATTCGCGCAGCACCGCGTCGTGCGCCGGCTGCCCGGGCTCCATCAGGCGGTGCGCCAGGGCATCCGCGTCCAGCACGGGAAAGCCCAGCTCGCGCAGCATCGCCGCCACGACGCTCTTGCCGCAGGCGATTCCCCCGGTGAGGCCGAGCTTCAGCATGTGCGTGTGTCAGCGCGTGCCGCGCGCCGGCGCCCCATGCACGACCGCCGCGGGCGCGCCGCGGCGCAGCCGCGCCGCTTTCACCGTGTTGCTCATCAGCATGGTGATGGTCATGGGCCCCACGCCGCCCGGCACCGGCGTCAGCGCCCCGGCCACGTTGGCCGCGTCCGGGTGCACGTCGCCGACCAGCGCCTGGCCTTTGGCGCGGAACTTCGCCAGCCGCTCGGGCTGATTGCGGAACAGCCGCTCCGCCTCCGCCGCGTCGGTCACCCGGTTGGTGCCCACGTCAATCACCGCCGCGCCCGGGCGGATCCACTCCGCCAGCACGTACCCGGCCTTGCCCATCGCCGCCACCACGATATCCGCGCGCCGCACCACTTCCGGCAGGTCGCGGGTCTTCGAATGGCAGATGGTCACCGTGGCGTTGGCGTGCATCAGCAGCAGCGCCATCGGTTTGCCCACGATGTCGCTGCGCCCCAGCACCACCGCGTTGGCCCCGGCAATGGGGATGTCGTTGCGGCGCAGAATCTCCATGCACCCCGCCGGGGTGCAGGCCACCAGGCCGGTGCGCCCGCTCACCAGCCGCCCCAGGTTCACCGGGTGAAAGCCGTCCACGTCCTTGGCCGGGTCCACCGCTTCCAGCACGCGCTTGGTGTCCACCTGCGGCGGCAGCGGCAACTGCACCAGGATGCCGTCCACGGCGTCATCCTCGTTGAGCCGGGCCACCAGGCTCAGCAGTTCTTCGGTCGTGATGCTCGCCGCGGGCGTATGCACCCACCCCGCCAGGCCGAGCTGCACGCATGCCGCAATCTTGCTCTTCACGTAGACCTGCGAGGCCGGATCTTCCCCCACCAGCACCGCCGCCAGTCCCGGCTGGATGCCCTCCGCGCCCAGCGCGCGGATCTCCACCGCCAGCTCCGCGAACACCTGCTCGCGTATCTTGATCCCGTCCAGGATGCGTGCCGTCATGCGTCGCTCGCTCTCTGCGCAGCTTCCACGCTGCGCAAATCGAAATCATAGCACACGCAAAACAGGCAGGCGTGACTCGTGACTCGTGATTCGTGACTTGTGACTGGTGAAGAGCACTTGCCGATGCGTAACGTGGCGAGATCCCCGCAAGGCTCGCTTTGGGCTACAAAGCAGAACGCCCGGGCCGCTGTTGCGCCCGGGCGTTCTGCTCTTGCAAGAATCGCTATAACCAGGACTCTTCCACGAGTCACCAGTCACCAATGACCACGAGTCACTAGTAAATATCGTACTGCTCCCAGTGCAGCGTGGCGTCGGACTGAATGATCACGTGCTTGTGCGAGGTCTGTTCCAGTTCGTCCATGAGCATCGCCTCGCGCGTCTTCAGCGCCTTGGCGATTTCCGGATGCACGCGCAGGGTCAGGTTCGGCGCATCCTGGTCCGTGGCCATCTTCCGCGCTTCCGCCTGGATCTCGTAGCACAGCGTGGGGATGGACTTGACCATGCCGGAGCCGGAGCACGAGGGGCAGGGCTGGCACAGCACGCGCTCCAGCGCCTGTTTGGTGCGCTTGCGGGTGATGGCCACCAGGCCGAACTCGTTGAAGCCCAGGGCCTTCGACGGCGCCTTGTCCTCGTCCAGGGCCTGCTGCAGCGCGGACATCACCCGCTCGCGGTTGCGCCGCTCCTCCATGTCGATGAAGTCCACGACGATGATGCCGCCGAGGTCGCGCAGGCGGATCTGCCGCACGATCTCCTTCACCGCTTCGAGGTTGGTCTTGACGATGGTGTCCTCGAGGCGCGTGGAGCCCCGGCCGACGTACTTGCCGGTGTTCACGTCGATGGCCACCAGCGCTTCCGTGTGGTTGATGACGATGTACCCGCCGGACTTCAGCCACACCTTGGGGCGCAGGGCCTTGTCCAGGTCGTGCTGGATGCCGAACTCTTCGAAGATCGGCGTTTCCTTGGTGTACAGCTTCACCCGGTTGACCATCTTGGGCTGGAAGCGGTTCACGAACTCCACGACTTTGCCGAACTCCTCTTCGTTGTCGATCCAGATGGCCGTGTATTCGTCGTTGACGTAGTCGCGCAGGATGCGTTCCACCAGGTTCAGGTCGCGGTGCAGCAGCGCCGGCGCCTTGCGGTCTTCCCCGCGCTTCTTGATCTCGTTCCAGGTGCGTCCCAGGAACTCGATGTCCGCGCGCACTTCTTCGTCGGTCGCTTCGCCCGCCGCGGTGCGTACGATGAACCCGCCGGGGAAGCTGCCCTTGGCTTCGCTGACCAGGCGGCGCAGCCGCGAGCGGTTCTCCGCGGTCCCGATCTTCCGCGACACGCCCACGTGGTCGATCGTCGGCATGTACACCAGGAAACGTCCGGGCAGGGCCACGTGGCTGGTAATCCGCGCGCCCTTCTTGCCCAGGGGTTCCTTGGCGATCTGCACGATCACTTCCTGGCCCGCCTTCAGCATTTCGGAGATGAGCTGCGGACGGCGCGACGGCGCGGCATGCCCGCCCGGTCCGCCCTGCGGACGCCGTTCGAACCCCGGCCGCGGACGCCCTCCGCGATCCCCGCGGCGGCCGTGCCGCGGACCTCCGCGGTCGCGCCCTCCGCGCTGCGGACGCTGGAAGCGCGCGCGCGGATCTCCGCCGATGCGCGCGGATTCCCGCGGCTGCTCTTCCCGGGGCTGTTCCTCCCCGGGCTGCTGCTCGCCCAGCGGCAAGCGCGCGCGCTGTTGCGCGCGGGTTTCGCCGGGCAGCAGGCCGCTCTCGAGTTCCAACGGCGGCGCTTCGCCGCCCGCCGCCGCTTCCGCTTCGGCTTCCGCATGCGCCTGCTCGTGCGCTTCGGCGGCCGCGGCTTCGTGCTCCTCGGCTTCCGCCAGCCGCTCTTCGTGTGCTTCCTCTTCCGTGAGCTCTTCTTCCTCGCCCGGCTCGAGAATCGGTTCGCCCAGGGCCTCGGCGACTTCGGCCGCTTCTTCCTCGGCCTCTTCCTCGGTCGAGATTCCGCCGTTCTCTTCCTCGAACGCTGCGCCGCCCACGACTGCGTCGGCTTTCGCTTCCGCCTGGGTCTCTTCGTGCTTGGCTTCGGCGAGCCGGGTGGCCAGCGCCGCGACGTCTTCCTCGGTCAGATTGCTTTCCGCGCGGGTTACCGCCGGGGCTTCGGCCGCTGCGGCCGTCTCTTCCGGAGCGCTTTCCGCGGCCGTCTCGGCCTCGGCATTGGCGAGCAGCCAACTGGGCAGGCTGCGCTTGGGGCGCTGCGGCATGCCTGGCGTGCCCGGCGTTTCGGCCACCGGCGCCGTGGTTTCCGCGGCTTCCGCGTGCGGCTCGCTCGGCGCTTTCACCGGCTCATCGGGGGGCAGCATGGTCGCCGGGGTGCGCCCGCGGTACTTCGCGAGCGATTCGCCCGGCAGCACGATCGGCTCTTCGCCGCCGGCCACGGGTTCGGGGGGCGCCGTAAAGCGCGGCGTCTCCGGACGCCGCTGCTCCGGACCACGCGGCTCGAACGGCCGCGGTTCGGAACCCTGCGGAGAGGCGTACTTGGAAGGCGGCAGAGTGTGTCCGCGATCGGGTCCGCGCCCGCCGCGGCGCCGTCCGCCACGCCGTCCAAAGCGCCCGCGTCCTCCACGGTCGCCGCCACGATCCCCGCCGCGGTCACCACCACGGTCGCCGCCACGGTATTGCCCGCCCTCGGGGCGCGGCTGGAAGCTCTGCTGCCGGTGCGCGGCCTCATTGTTGCCGATATTTTCCTGCGGCTGGCCTTCGCCCTCGCCTTCCGCCTGCGCTTCCGCTTCCTGCGGAGCCGCGGCTTCCGGTGGTGCTGCCGCCCGTTCGGGCAGCCCGGGGGCTGCCGGCAGCGGCGCCGGTGCTTCCGCATGCGTGCCCGCGGGTTCGTACTCTTCCAGGTTTTCGAATACGTCGCTGACGTACAGGAAGGCGTCGCCGTCCAGCCCGATATCCACGAAAGCCGACTGCATGCCCGGGAGCACGCGGGTGACCCGCCCCTTGTAGATGCTGCCGACCAGCGCGAACTCTTTCTCGCGCTCGATGTAAATCTCTACGAGTTGTCCTTCTTCCAGAATCGCGACTCGCCGTTCGTGGGCGGGTGCGGAGATAACCAGTTCCTTTGCCATAAAGACTCCTCAGGAGGCATCGCCGCAAGCTTGGGCCCGGCGGATTCGCGTCCCGTTGTGAGCGGGGCGTACGCTGGCCACACCCGCAGGGATGCAGCCGGACGTTCGAAGCCGGTGGGGGAGAGTTTCCCCACGCTTTCGCGGTAGTTCCGTTGCCGGGTACTTGACGGGCCAACGGCGGACGATGCGATCCTCAATCGTGAATTCCTATCCGCTGCCGCTCGCGCTGTGATCTGGCGGCTGGCGGTAACCGGTGACGGGCTCAGTTGACGAAACGGCGCAACCGTACGTTCATGACCAGGCCCATCGCCAAAAACACAAACAACGTGGCCGAACCCCCGTAGCTCATCAGCGGCAGCGGGATGCCGGTTACCGGCATATAGCCGATGACCATGGCCACATTCACCAAAACATGGAACCCCAGCGCCGCTGCAACGCCCATGACTAAAAACATTCCCGCGCGATCTTTCGCGCGCTGGGCATTTTGCACCAAACGCAGAAGCAAAGCCATGTACAGACCTAAAGCCAGCAGCACGCCCTTAAAACCCTGTTCCTCGGCCCACGCCGCCAGGATGAAATCCGAATAGCGGACGGGCACGAAGCCCAGTTGATTCTGGCTGCCGTTGCCAAACCCCTTGCCCCAGAAACCCCCCGAGCCCACGGCGATCTTGGACTGCAACAACTGGTAGCCGGATCCCTTCGGGTCTTCTTCCGGGCGCAGGAAAGAGGTAATCCTTTCCTTCTGATACGGCTTCAAAACATGCCAGCCCACTGGCAACAGGAGAATTCCGATCAGGGCGATCGCCGCAGCATGCTTCCATTGTAACCCGGCCAGAAACGCGCCGACAACCAGCATGGGCACCAATACCAGCGCCGTGCCCAGATCCGGCTGCAGCAGGATCAGTCCCAGCGGCACGCCGACCAGCATTCCCGCTTTGAGCAAATCCCCCAACGAGAGCTGGTCCGAGCGCACTTCACTGAAGAAGCGTGCCAACTGAATAATTATAATCAACTTTACGAGTTCTGACACCTGAAGAAACTGCCCCAGCACGGGAATCCACCTTTTGGCCCCAAACCGGGTATGTCCCACCGCCAGCACCGCCACCAGCGCCGCCAGCCCGATCAGGTAGAACACCGGCGCCTGGTCCAGGATCAGGTGATAGTCGATCCGCGAGACCACGAACAGGCACACCAGCCCCAGTCCCAGCCACCACATCTGCTTGGTGTGCATCCCGGCCAGATGGCTGGCGTGCGTCGCCGAGTAGATCTCCGCCACCCCGATGGTGCAGATGGCCAGCACCAGCGTCAGCAGCCACCAGTCGTATTCGCGGCTTCCCGGAGCGTCTTTCATTGCAAACTCTTCTGGCCCTCTCGCCAAGCCTGTGCGGCTGGCAACCTGCAGAGGTGTGACCGCCAAGCGGTTACACCCCGCTCCCCGCCTAGTGCGGGTTCTCGATGTCTGCCGCGGGCAGCGGCGCCACGCTCACCGCCGGCTCTGCCGGCTTGCGCGCCGCTGGCCGGTTCGCTCCCCCGGGCTGTTGCGGCGCCTTCGCTTCCTTTGTATGCGTGACCGCCAAGCGGTCAACGGGCGGCTTGGCGGCTCCTGCCGCGGGGCTCCCGTCGCCGAGATCATACCGCTTATAGTCCACGGTGTATTGCCCTTGCGTCTTCTTGGCCTTTTTGTCGTAGTAGGCCTTGATGATATCCCGCGCCACGGGTCCTCCCACGGCGCCCCCGTGCTCGCCTTCCTCGATCAGCACGGAGACCACGATCTCCGGGTCGCGCCGCGGCGCATAGCCCACAAACCACGCGTTATCCTTGAAGCGCGCCTGCCGGCCCACCTTGTCCCGCGTGTTGTACCCGATGACCTGCGCGCTCCCCGACTTCCCGCACAATTCGATGCCCTGCAGGCGCGCCCCCGCCGCCGTTCCGCCCTCGTTCACCACTCCATACATCCCCTGGGTCACTTTTTCCACCGTCGCATCGGCGATCGCGAAGCGCTCCTCGCCCACGTTGCGCGCATCCTTCACCAGATGCGGCTGCTTGAACACCCCGCCCATGGCCACCCCGCCGATCATCCGCGCCAGTTGCAGCGGCGTGGACGTGAGGGCCCCCTGTCCGATGGACACGGAGATGGTTTCCCCGGCGTACCACTTGCGATGAAAGACCCGCTGCACCCACTCTTCCGACGGCACCAGCCCGGGCTCTTCGCTCGGCAGGTCGATCCCCGTGCGGTGGCCCAGCCCCAGCTTCATCGCGTAATAGGATATCTTGTCGATCCCCATGCGCATGCCCAGGTTGTAGAAGAAAATGTCGCAAGACTGCACGATGGCCTTGTGGAAATCCACCACCCCATGCCCGCCCTTGCCGAAGATGTGGCACTTGAACATCCGCCCGTAAAACGTCGCGTACCCCGGGCAGAACACGCTGAAGTTTTCCGGCACCGCTTTGGTTTCCAGCATCGCCGTGGCCATCACGATCTTGAACACCGACCCCGGCGCCAGTTGCGCCTGGATCGCCCGGTTCAGCAGCGCCCGGTCGGGATCTTCGTTCAGCCGCTTCCACTCTTCCTTGGAGACGCGGATCGCGAAATCGTTGGGGTCCGGCGCGGGCCGGCTGACCATGGCCAGCACTTCCCCGGTGCGCGGGTCCATCGCCACGATCGCGCCCTTGCGCCCCTGCAGCGCCTGTTCGGCCACCTGCTGCAGGTCGTAGTCGATCGTCAACTGGATCTGCTTGCCGGGAACCGCCTCCTGCTGCGAGAGCCGCCCCACTTCCTTGCCGATGCTGTTCACGATCACCCGGCGCATCCCGTCGGTGCCCATCAGCAGATCGTTGTACTGCCGCTCCAGCCCCGTTTTTCCCGCGATGTCCCCGGGCCGCAGCCGTCCGTCGCTGGCTTCAATCTGTTTCTCGCTCACTTCTCCCACGTACCCGCTCACGTGGGCCATGAACCCGCCCGGCAGATACCGCCGCCGGTGCACCATCAGCATTTCCAGGTAGGGCACATCGGTGCGGTGCGATTCGATGAAGGCCACGTCCGCCTTGGTCGCTTCCGGCTTGATCACGATGGGCTGGAATTTCGGCAGGCCCCGCGCCGCGTCCCACTGCTCGCGCAGGTCGCTCAGCGGCACGTTCAGTCCCTCGGCGATCTGCGGCAGGCTCTTTTCCACCTGCCCGGGATCGTCGCGCAGCAGCAGCACGCTGAAGGAAGGGTAGTTGTCCACCAGCACGCGCCCGTCGCGGTCCAGCAGCCGGCCGCGCGGCGCGATGATGGGAATCGAGCGCACCCGGTTGCGCTCCGCCATCAGCGCATACTTGTCGGAATCGATCACCTGCAGCTTCCAGAATCCCAGCAGCAGCAGCGCGATCATCCCGATGATGACGTAGGAGGCGACCGACAGCCGCCCTTGTGGCAATCGATTATCGTTGCGGAACCAGTACGACACAGGGACCCCGCGCGCGAGCCCCGATTGCAATCGGGGGAGCCTCACCAATGTCGGTGACCGCTCTGCGGTCAACTATTTCGGCGACCGCAAAGCGGTCAACCCGGCCCGGCCCACATTGGCCTGCTCGCGTCATACCCAAATCTTCCACGGCGCATGGCTCGCGAAACTCCCGCAGGAGCCCGGCAAAGCTTCCGAACCGCCGTCCGGCCTTCCTTCTTCTGCGTGACCGCAAAGCGTTCACACCCGCTCAAAAGGAAGACATTTTTAACGTATCACCTGCCGCATACCCGCGCAAGCTGCCTGCCGGTACAGGTTCGCAGACTGCACCGTGCACCATCCGGGGAACTTTTCTCCTCCGCAAGGGCCGGGCCGCCTGGCCCCGGCCCCGCCCCGAACCGCTATCGGGGACAGCCGTCGGGGCCCCGCCCGCTCCCTGTTCACAGCGCCCGTAGGGGCACATACATCGCGCCCCGGTCGCAGAATGCCGTTGTTTTCGCCACCGTTACCAGTCTAGAATCCGCCTTCCCGCTATTCCCGCATCATGGAGGGCGCATGAAACGCTTCGTCTCCTCTGCCTTCTTCGCCGCTATCTTCGGCACTGCCCTGGTTGCTGTTCTGCCCAGCGGCACCGTTGTCGCTGCGGGTGAGAGCCAGGCCGTGCTGCAAGCCGACCACGCTCTGCTGCAGGCCATCGCGAAGGACGACGCAGCCGCGGCCGGCGCCCTGCTGGACGCGGATTTCACCTGGACGGACCGCACCGGGAAAACCCGGACCAGGGCCGAAATCCTCCAGGACTTGCCGGCGCTCGCCGCGGAGAGCGACACGGATCTGCAGGTGCGCGACTACGACCGGGTCATCCTGGTCCGCGGCGCGCACCGCATTCCCGCGCAAAATCTGGCCGTGCGTTTTGTGCGCGCCTGGGTGAAGCGGCCCGCGGGCTGGCGCACCCTCGTCTATCAGGAAACCAAGTTGGCTGAGCACCTCCCGGAACACCGGCAGGGTTTCGGCTCCCCGAGCGGCGGCGCCCCGGTGGAGTGCGAAAATCCCTGCAAGAGCGTGCCCTACCAGCCGGAAGATCCGGCCGCGCGGGAAGTGGTCGCCATGTGGCAGGCCGTGGAGCGCAGCGTCCTGGACAATGACGTGGACGCCTGGATCCCCAACTTCACCGCGGACTTTCTCTTCGTCACTCCCGACGGCGGCCCGCCCCTCGACAAGGCCGACCGCATTGCCATGATCAAGGAGCTGAAGCGCACTTCGACCGTGCTGATCCCGCCCCAGGTGCAGTCCATGCAGGTGTGGCCTTTCGGCGATTCCGCGGTCATGCGCTCGGAGCACCGGCCGCGCAGCGGCAAGACCCTCCACGTCACCCGCGTCTTCGTCAAGCGCGAAGGGCACTGGCAGATCGCCTTCGGCCAGCAGACCACCATGGAGCCGCCCTCCAGCGCTTCCGCCTTGCCCGCGCCAAAATAAATCTCCGCGCTCTGAAGACCGCGGCCGCAATTCGAATGGCCGCGCGCCTTGCCGGACTGCCAATCGCCGCGTTATCGTAGAATCTTGTCTACCCGGCGATGACCACGATCTCTCACGCTCCGCTGCGCCTGGCCTTCATCGGCATGTCCGGCGCGGGCAAAACTTTTTGGACCCAGAAGCTGGCCGCCGCCGGCTATCCCGCGCTCTCCTGCGACGACCTCATCGAAGCGCGCCTCCAGCCGCTCCTCGCCGCCGGCGGCTATGCAGGCATCGGCGGCGTGGCCGCCTGGATGGGCTGGCCGGACAGCCCGCACTACGGCGAGCGCGAAGCGCAGTATCTCCGCGAAGAGACCGCCGTCCTCGACGAAGTTCTCGCGGACCTCGCGCGCCAGCCCGAAAAATCCCTGATCCTGGACACCACCGGCAGCGTCATCTACACCGGCAACCACCTGCTCATGCGCCTGCGCCGCCAGATGAAGGTCGTCTATCTCGCGGCCTCCGCCGAAGAGCAGCAGCTCCTCATCGAGCGCTATCTCTCCAATCCCAAGCCGGTCCTCTGGCGCGGCGCGTTTCAGCCGCGCCCCGGCGAAACCCCGCGCGACACCGTGGCCCGCTGCTATCCCGCGCTGATCGCCGCGCGCCGCCAGAGCTATGCGGCTCTCGCCCATGGCACCATTCCCATTAGCGCCCTGCGCGAAGCCGCTCTCGACGCCCCGGCCTTTCTCGCCCTCGTTCAGCAAGCCCTCGAGCGTGCCCGATGAGGTACCGCAGCACCGGCGGCCAGGCTCCGCTCACTTCGCTGCGCTCCGCGGTCCTGCGCGGCCTGGCGCCCGACGGCGGCCTGTACATGCCCGTGGAGATCGCGCGCCATTCCCCGGAAGAGCTCGAGGAGTTCCGCCGCCTGCCCTTCACCGAAGTCTGCTACCGCGTGGTGCGCCCCTTCACCGGCTCGGAACTCCCCGAAGAGGTGCTCTGGCAGATCGTCAGCGAATCCATCAATTTTCCGGTGCGCCTCGTTTCGCTCTCCCCCGGCCTGCACATTCTCGAGCTGTTCCACGGCCCTACGCTGGCCTTCAAGGATTTCGGCGCGCGCTTCATGGCCCGCCTCATGGCCTATTTCGTCCGCAGCGAGACCCGCCCGCTCACCGTGCTCGTGGCCACCTCCGGCGATACCGGCAGCGCCGTGGCCCACGGCTTTCTGCGCGTCCCGGGCATCCGCGTCGTCATCCTCTATCCCCGCGGGCGCATCAGCGAAGCCCAGGAAAAGCAGTTCACCACCCTCGGGGAGAACATCACCGCCCTGGAAGTCACCGGCACGTTCGACGATTGCCAGCGCCTGGTCAAGCAGGCCTTCTCCGACGCCGAGCTGAACCAGCGCGCCTTTCTCACTTCCGCCAACTCCATCAACATCGCCCGCCTGCTCCCGCAGATGTTTTATCACGTGGCCGCCTACCGCCTGCTCCCGGCCACCTCCACCCCGCTCATCGTCGCCGTCCCCAGCGGCAATTTCGGCAATCTCACCGCCGGCATCTTCGCCAAGCGCATCGGCATGCCCGTGGCCCGCTTCGTCGCCGCCACCAACGTCAATGACGCCGTCCCTGAATACCTGCGCACCGGCGAATTCCGCCCGCGCCCGGCCACCGCCACCTACTCCAACGCCATGGACGTCGGCAATCCCAATAATTTCCCGCGCCTCCTCGCGCTCTGCCGCAATCGCCTCGACGAAGTGCGCCGCGAAATCTGGGGCCACGCCGCCACCGACGAGGAAACCCTCGCCGCCATGCGCCAGATTCACGAGCGCCACCACTATCTCGTCGATCCCCACACCGCCGTCGGCGTTCTCGGCTGGGAAGCCTACCGCCGCGAGCATCCCGAACCCTCGCAGGGCATCGTTCTTTCCACCGCGCACCCCGCGAAATTCGCCGATGTGGTCCTGCGCGCCGTGGGCACCGCCCCGCAGCTCCCCGAGCGCCTCGCCGTCTACCTCCAGCGCCCCAAGCTCTCCCTCCCCATGTCCGCCGCCTACGAGGAGTTCAAGCAGTTCCTGCTCACCCGCTGATCCGCGCCCCGCGCGGGCCCCTTTTCCCCGGCATCCCAGTGTCTCTTTGCGGACAGCCCGCGTGCGCCGTAGCAGACGACATTGGCGTTTCATGCTTAAATCCGCGGGCATAGGCTCGTGGCCTCATATTTCTGACGGGATGCACTGCCGCGAAGGGAGGAAAGATGTCACGTTTTGCGCGCCGAACTTCAAGATTGTTCCCGGCTCTGCTCGTGGTCTTTTTATTCGCAGCCGTTTCGCTTTCTGCGGCTGTTCCCCAGGAGAAGCATGCCCCGCAGGTGGCGGGCGTGGACAACACCAAGATGGGCGCCTATCGCGCCCTTGCCCAGGTGATTTACCGCGATTTCCAGAAGGGCGATCTGGCCACGGCTGCCACACTGGCCCGCGTGCTGGAACGCCTCTGGGACAAAGCCGAGGATTACGGCGGGGATGCTGCGCTGTCCAAAACGAACCGCGCCTTGTTCGACGAGATCGACAAAGCCATGGACCAGTTTGTAGCGCCGCTCATCGAGTCCAAGACCAAGGCGCCGGACCCCGCCAAGGTCAAAGCGGCCTTCAATACCTTTCTCGAAAAGCTGAGCCTCGCGGACTAGAGCGGGCTTTTCCCGCAACCCCGCACCTCGCTTCCTCCCCATCTCTGTGCCCTCTGCGCCTCTGCGTTCGTCTTCTTCATCTTTGCTTCCGCGCACACCCGAATCCGCCGGCCGCCGGGCAGGGAATCGCGCAGCCCGAATGCCTGTCCGTCTGCCAATTTTCAGAAACGGGAAATACCGCTCAGGAAGGCTTGCGCAGCCGGTCCAGCAGGAAGAACAGCCCCACGGCCACCACGCCGTTGACCACCGCCGCCAGCCCCAGCCGCATCGTGAACCAGATCTCCGGCTGCGCCAGCAGCAGCCGCTTGATCAGCACGATCACGCCCTGGTGCACGCCGAAGAAGACAATCACCAGCGCGAAGCGGCTCGCCGGGTGTTCGGTGTCCAGGCGCCCGCCGATGGACGAAGCGATGAACCCGATCAGCGTTTTGGCGATGCCGTACAGGCCCAGCGGCGATTTGCTGAGACTGTCCTGCAATAGCCCGATCACCATCCCCAGCAGCAGCCCCGTCGAGGGATTGCGCCGGCTCAGCCCGAAATACGTGGTGAGCAGCAGCGGCAGGTCCAGGATGGCCGCTTTGGGGAAATAGACGGGCAGCAGCGCCTGCAGCACCAGCGCCGCCACCATCGTCGCCACCACCGCGCCGGCGCGAAACTTGTGCACCTCGATGTGCGATTCCGTGTTCAGGCGCAGGTCAAAGGTATCGTTGTTCATGGCTTGGCGACCGCCGGCGCCGGCCGGCTCTTGTCCGGGGCGGCTCCCGCAGGCTCCGCTTCTTTCTTCAACTCCAGCGGCTGCAGCGACCGCAGCACCAGGACCTCTTCCAGCCGCTGCAGCCCCGCCGACGGCCGCACGCGCACCAGCTTGAAGGGCACGCCGGGCTTCACGTCCACCACCGTGCCCACCGGCAGATCCTTCGGAAATATCCGGTCCATCCCGCTGGTCACCACGCGATCCCCGGGATTCACAACGTCGCTCTCGCTCACGTACTTCATTTGTAGCAGCGGTTCGCCCATCCCGCTCACCGGGCTCTGCAGCCGCGAATCCGCGAGCATGGCCCCGACCCCGCTCTCCTTGTCCGTGAGCAGCAGCACCTGCGAGACGCTGGAGTAGGCCTCGATCACCTTGCCCACCACCCCGTCCGGCGTGATCACCCCCATGTTGGGGAGGACCCCGTCGCGTTTCCCGCGGTCAATGTAGATGGTCTGGCTGGCGGCCTCCGCGCTGGTGCCGATGACCCGCGCGGGAACCAGCGGAGCGCTGGGATGCTCCTGGCGGAAGTTCAGCAGCGCGGCCAGGCGCCCGGCTTCCGCAGCCCGGCTCTGCAACTCGTTGACCTGTATCTTCAGGGTGTCGCGCTCGCGCCGCAGGCTCTCGTTTTCCCGCGCCGTGTAGCGCAGCGCGAAGTAATGGTTCCAGGTGCCGCGGACTTTGCCCACGCCCCAGGACCCGGCGCGCTCGAAGGGCGAGATCAGCGCCACCGTCCAGACGCGGACCAGCCGGTCATGCCGGTTCTGCTGCGCCCGCTGAATCTGCACGGCGAGCAGCAGCACCTGCGCGACGATGGCTATCGCCAGCAGGACCAAAGACCGGTGACGCGAAGCAATGGTAGCCATGGGAGATCGAAACTCGCAATCTGTAACTCTTCGCCCGCCCGGCGGCGCCTTGGCGCAGCCGGGCTCGGGGCGCGGCTTTTATCCCGGCCCGCCCGGGATGCCGCCGTCCTGCTTTGCTGCCGCAACTCTGTTCTGGGTGACAGCGAAGCGGCCAACTCTTCTTAGTCGATGCACACTTGCCGCAGCAGCCGGAAGTCGCTCAGCATCTTCCCCGTGCCCAGCACCACCGAAGCCAGCGGATCGTCGGCGATGGACACCGGCAACCCGGTCTCCTCGCGGATGCGCTTGTCCAGATTCTTCAGCAGCGCGCCCCCGCCCGTCAGCACGATGCCCCGGTCGCTGATGTCCGCCGAAAGCTCCGGCGGCGTGCGCTCCAGCGCCACGCGTATGGCGTTCAGAATCGTGGACACGCATTCGCTCAGCGCTTCGCGGATCTCGCTGTCGTCGATGGTCACCGTGCGCGGCACCCCTTCGATCAGGTTGCGCCCTTTCACTTCCATGGTCAGCGGCTTTTCCAGCGGGTACGCCGACCCGATCTCCATCTTGATCTGTTCCGCGGTGCGCTCCCCCACCAGCATGTTGTACTTGCGCTTCAGGTACTGCATCACCGCTTCGTCCATCTCGTTTCCGGCCACGCGCACCGACCGCGAATAGACGATCCCGCTCATGGAGATCACCGCGATGTCCGTGGTGCCTCCGCCGATGTCCACCACCATGTTGCCGCTGGGCTCCTCGATGGGCAGCCCCGCTCCGATGGCCGCGGCCATGGCCTGCTCCACCAGGAAGACTTCGCTGGCCCGCGCCCGGTACGCCGAGTCCTGCACCGCGCGCTTTTCCACCGGCGTGATTTCGCTGGGCACGCCGATGACGATCCGCGGATGCACCAGCACCCGCCGGTTGTGGGCCTTCTGGATGAAGTAGGTCAGCATCTTTTCGGTGACCTTGAAGTCCGCGATGACTCCGTCCTTCATCGGCTTGATGGCCACCACGTTGCCCGGCGTCCGCCCCAGCATCTCCTTGGCTTCGCGCCCCACCGCCACCACTTCGCCGCTGTTCTTGTTGATGGCCACGATCGAGGGCTCGTTCACCACGATCCCCTTGCCCGCGGAAAACACCAGGGTGTTCGCCGTGCCCAGGTCGATCGCCAGGTCCGATGAAAACAGGCTGAAAATCGACCGCAGGTTATATCCGTTCTTGTTCATGTCCCCTCAGTCCCTCCGCGGAGAAATGGTTCTCCGCAGCCCGCGGGAATTTCCCGCAGGCCCCGGACAGCGCGCCGGCCGCGCCTCGGTCCTTATTTCGGTATCACGATGGGCACCCGCAGAATCGCCGTGCCTCCGCGCCGGTTCTGCCCGGTAATCACAATCGTCTGCTGCCCCGGCTGCAGTTGTTCCGTGAAGTGCCGGAACTTTCCGTCCGGCGCGATCATGGATACCGGCTGCCCGTTGACGATCAGCGCCGCCCCCGGCTCCGTGCGTCCGATGATCTCCACCACGCGTCCGTGCAGTTGCGTGCCGTCCACTTCCAGCACCATCTCCTGCGTCTTGCCCTGCGCCACCAGCGAAAACTTGAACGTATCGCTCACCTCGCTGGTGCGCTTCTTCACGTCCATCGCCGTCACGTTCCAGAAATACTCCCCCGCTTCCAGCCCGCTGACCTCCGCGTTGGTCCCCGTCACCTTCTTCTCCACGTACTTCGCGAAGACCGTCGAGGTGCTGATCCGCAGCGTATACGATACCGCGTCCGGCACCGCTTTCCATTCGAAATGCACCGCCGCGGCTTTCGGGTCCGCCACGATCAGCGGCTGCAGATTGAGCGGTTCCACCAGGTCCGGCGGCGCCAGCACCGTCGATTTCTGGAGCGCTCCGCCCGTCGCGAAGCTGGCCTTCTCCCATTGCGCCAGTTCGATGTGTTCCGACCCGCGCTGCACGTCCGCGCTGCCCTGCGCCACCACGATCTCATGCTCGTTCTTCGTCGGGTCGTTCTTCACGCTCATGCGGCTGTTCTGCCGCGCCTGCGCTTTCGCGTCATCCACCGATACCACCGCCAGCGAACCCGGCGTCAGGTTCGGCGTCGCCAGGTCCAGCGCGCCGGAGGTCACGCGCATGGCCACGCTCGTGGGCCGGTCGTGCTCGGTCGAGTTTTCCTCCACGGTGACGAAGGAGTCCGATTTCACCGTGTACGTCGTGCCGTCCGCGAAGGCGATGCGCGCCGCCCCTTCCCCCGACGTCTTCACCTGGTCGCCCTTGTCCAGCGTCGTGCGGTAGTCCGCATCCACCCATTCCACCGAATTCACTTTCTTGATCTGCACCTTGCCGTCCAGGTTCACGAAGCGCGCCTGTTTCTTCTCCATCGGCGCCACGTCCCCTTCGCCGCTGCCGATCATGGCGTTCGTGAGTTTCCGGTAGGCCGCCGAATACCAGTCCGGCACCAGCAGGTACGCGCCCGCCAGCAGCACCGCGGCAAGCAATCCCGTGTAGACCGCCACGGTCTTGTACGTCACCGCGGTCCACACCACTTCCACGCGCGGTATCTTCTGCTGGTGCGGGTCGGACGGTTGTTGTGTGCTCACGGTTTGGGGCGCGGCTTTTGCGCTAATTTAAGAATTTAGCACAGCCCTCCGGGAGCGTCCAACGCCTGCGCCTCCGCGTACACTATCAGCAAACACCCGTTGCGCTTCTTATCCCCTCCTGCGGCCCCGCCGCGGCTTCCCCGTCGCTTGGCGTCCCGGCCCTCCTTTCGCCCCGGGAGCCGTCCTTGCGCCTTTCCGGTTGTGGCGCATGCCTTCTCTCTCCTATAATGCAACGTTTGTTCCCGTACCCTGGAGACATCGCGGATGGCTGGCATTCTTGACAATCGCAAGACCCTGGTTCGCATCTTTATCGGCATCGTGATCGGCCTGCTCGCCGTGAGCATGCTGCTCTACCTCGTGCCGCAAGGCCCCGCGACGGGCGATGCCGCTCCCGATACCGTCGCCCGCATCGGCGATCAGAGCGTCACCGTCAGCGACGTGCGCGAGCAACTCGCGCAGATCTCCTCGCGCGGCCAGATCCCCAAACAGCTCGAAGGCCTCTATGCCCAGCAGATACTGAACCAGCTCGTCTTTCAGAAAGAGCTGGAGCTCGAAGGCCGCCGCCTCGGCATCCACGTCAGCGACGAAGAACGCGCCGACCGCATCCGCCAGTTTCTCCCCACCGCCTTCAGCGGCGGCACCTTTGTCGGCATGGACCGCTACTCGGCCGAAGTGCAGAGCCGCTTCGGCATGAACGTTCCGCAATTCGAAGAACTTGTCCGCCAGGGGCTGCTCGAGGAAAAGTTCCGCCGCCTGGTCACCGACGGCATCAGCGTCAGCCCCCTCGAGATCCAGGAGGAGTTCCGCTACCGCAATCAGAAGATCACCCTGGCCTACGCCTATATCAAACCCGAGGATCTCGATGCCCAGCAGGCTCCCGGCGACGTCGCCATCCAGGCCGAATTCGAAAAGAACAAAGCCAAATACCAGGTTCCCGAGCGCCGCGTCGTGCGCTATGCTCTCGCCGACCTCAACCAGCTCCGCCAGAGCATCCAACTCTCCGACGACGAACTGAAGGCCCTCTACCAGTCCCGCATCCAGCTCTATCAGGTGCCCAACCGCGTGCACGTCCAGCACATCCTCTTCCGCACCACCGGAAAGACCGACGCGGAAGTCGCCGAGATCCGCAAGAAGGCCGAGGACGTCCTCAAGCTGGCCCAGAAGGGCGCGAAGTTCGAGGATCTGGCCAAAAAATATTCCGAGGACACCACCAAGGACAAGGGCGGCGACCTCGGCTGGATCGAGCAGGGCCAGACCGTGGCGGAGTTTGAAAAGGCCGCCTTCAGCCTCGCCAAGGGCGGCATCTCCCCCCTGGTGCGCACCCAGTTCGGCTTTCACATCATCAAGGCCGTGGACCGGGAGACCGCGCACACCAAGTCCTTCGACGAGGTCAAGGAGTCCCTGCGCGCCCCGCTCTCCCTCGAGAAGGCCGACCAGCGCGCCGCCGACCAGGCCGAACAGATTGCCGCCGCCGTCCGCAAATCCAACCGCGGCTCCCTCGAGGACCTCGCCGGCCAGTTCCATCTGAGCGTCGCGGAGACCCGCCCCGTGGCCGCCACCGACGTGCTCCTCGAACTCGGCAATTCCCAGGAGATCAAGGACGCCATCTTCCGCCTGCACCAGGGCGAACTCGGCCTGCCCATCCGCACCGACCGCGGCTACGTCGTGCTGACCGTGAAAGAGATCCTGCCGGCTCATGCCGGCACCCTCTCCGAAGTTCGCGACCGCGTCCTGGCCGACCTCAAGCGCACCATGGCCGCCGCCGCCGCGCGCTCCCGCGCCGAGGAGCTCGCCCGCCGCGTCAAGGCCGGCGAGAAATTCCCCGCCGCAGCCAAGTCCCTGGGCCTGGAGTCCAAGACCAGCGACTCCTTTGCCCGCAACGGCTCCATTTCCGGCGTCGCCAGCGGCCGCCAGTTAGCTTCCGCCTTCCGCTTGAACTCTGGCGAAGCCGGCGCCCCGCTCAGTCTCGGCAACAACTGGCTGGTCTACCAGGTGGTCGCCAAGGAAGAGCCCGACCCGGCCAACTTCGACAGGGACAAGCAGTCGCTGGCCGAGCAAGTCCTCCAGAACAAGCGCAACTTGGCCTTCGAAGCCTTCCGCACAGGCCTCCAGAACCGCCTGAAGCAGGAAGGAAAGTTGCAGTTGATGCCCGAGCGCATGAAGAATTTCACCGGGCAAAGTTAGTCTAATTGCCTGTAAACAAACGTGTTATTTATGTTGACGGCCCCTCTTGCCATTCTCCGGCCGGCCAGCTAGGCTATTCCTACGTCGCGTGAGACTCCTATGCCCGCTCGCACCACTACGGTTCGCAACGACTATCGTTGCAGCATGGAACGCAATCAGGCCGGCAAATACTGCGTGCGCATCCGCGTCCATTATCCCCGCCATGCCTGGACCCTGGCCGCCTTCTTCATGGCCTCTTCCTTCGACCGGGCCATGATCAAGCTCGAACAGGCCGTCAATTTTCTCCAGCACAATGAAGAAAAGCTCTGGTTCTGGGGCGTGGACCGCGCCGCCGACCTCGGCTTTTCCGCCGAATTCCTCCGCGAAGCCGGGCTCAAGCTCGACCTCCGCGTCGAGTTCCCCCGCAAATCCGCCAACCTCAGCCTGGTCCCCGAGCGCCCCGTCCCCGCCTTCCTCCTGGGACCCGTGCGCCGCGGCCTGGCCGAGTCCGTCGAAAGCACCCGCAGCGTCGCCGCCGTCGGCGACTGACATTTTCGAACGCACCCCATATAAGGAGAGAGAGATGAAGAAGCAGTACCGCACACGCCTGCTGTTTGCCGCAGCCCTGCTATTCCTGGGCGCCAATCTGGCCCTGGGCCAGGCCAAGCCGGCCCCCGAGCCCGCCGCGAAGCCCGCGGCCAAGGCGGAGCAAGCCGCTCCCGCCAAGGGCCTCCTGGATCTCAACACCGCCACCCTCGACCAGTTGAAGGTTCTCCCCGGCATCGGCGACGCCTACTCCCAGAAAATCGTGGACGGCCGCCCCTACCGCGCCAAGAACGACCTCGTCCGCAGGAAGATCATTCCCCAGGCCACCTATGACAAGATCAAGGACCTGGTCATCGCCAAGCAGCCCGCCCGCGCGGCAAAAAAGCCCGCCCCCAAGCCGTAGCCGCGGCGCGCAAGACTATCTACGGGCAGTCATCCCGAGGTCCCACGCTTTCTTGCGGGGCCTCCGGATCTCAACTGCGAGTGTCTGCAATCTGTTTGGAAATATCCGCGGTGGGATCGAAGAGCAGCTCTTCCACGGCTCAACCGCGTAACGGTTGAACCGTGAACCCTTCGTAAATCTTACGCCTCGCGCAGGATCACTTCGCCCTGCCCGACCATCTGGTCGTTCAGCCACAGCCGGTACTTGTAGATCCCGGCTTTCGTCCCGACGCGCGGCGGCCCGCTCAGCAGCCGCATCCCCATCGGGGCCTGAAACACGTTCGAGGAGAACGGGCAGCGGTTCACGTCGAACTCCACGCGCAGATTGCCCGCATCGGAGATCCACGACACCTGGTCCCCGGCCTCCAGCACCACCACCTGCGGGATCAATCCCACCAGCACCGGACGTTCCGCCATCGCTCGATTCACCCTTCCAGCCGCGTTGCGCGGCGGCGCAGCCGCAAACTTCCGCGCCCGTCGTGACGATAACATATCCGTGCGCGCGCCGCACAGGTTACCCCCCGGCAACCATTCCTTGACCCGCCTCCCCCCGCCCCGTAAACTTATCCTGCTTACTCGTGACGGCGTTTCCGGCAGGTTGCGCGCTCGCGGTTGGCGCAAGATTATCAGTCCTCATCCGTCAGGACGCAAAGGAAACTCGCTGGATGGCTTCACGGGCCTTATTCATACCCCTGCCGAATGGCTCGCGCATTTCCATACTGCATACCCTGCCGTTTGCGCTGATTCACCTGGCCGCACTCTCGGTCTTTTGGGTCAAATTTCACTGGTCGTATCTGATCGTCTGCCTGGCGCTCTACTGGGTGCGCATGTTCTTCGTCACCGCGGGCTATCACCGCTACTTCGCGCACCGCTCCTTCAAGACCAGCCGCGTCTTCCAGTTCGTCATCGCCTGGATGGCCATGTCCTCCAGCCAGAAGGGCGTCCTCTGGTGGGCCGCCCATCACCGCCATCATCACCGCTATTCGGATACCGACGAGGATCTGCACTCCCCCACGCTCTTCGGCTTCTTCTGGTCCCACGTCGGCTGGTTCATCTCCGACATGTACAACGACACGCGCATCGAATACATCGGCGACTTCGCCAGATTTCCCGAGCTGCGCTGGCTCAACAAATATCATCTCCTGCCCCCCGTGGTTCTCGCCGTGGCGCTCTTTCTCATCGGCGGCTGGGGTCTTTTCCTGTGGGGCTTCTGCCTCAGCACCGTGCTCCTCTGGCACGGCACCTTCACCATCAATTCGCTCTCGCACCTCTTCGGCTCGCGCCGCTATCTCACCACGGACACCAGCAAGAACAATTTCGTCCTGGCCCTGGTCACCCTCGGCGAGGGCTGGCACAACAATCACCACCACTACATGGCCGCCGCCCGCCAGGGCTTCTTCTGGTGGGAGGTGGACATCACCTACTACGTGCTCAAGGTCATGTCCTGGGTCCGCATCGTCCGCGACCTCCGCCCCGTGCCCCCGCACCTCCTCGCCGAAGACCACGCCTCCGCCTAGCCCGTCTTTCTTTTTCTTTCCGTCTTGCCTGCGCCCCCGCGGGATGCGTCCCCGCGCGCGGCGGCCATTCCCATTGCTTCCGATTTTCTGCTACCCTGCAGCGTCATCTCGCGAAGCGCGGCTGGGCAACGCCCGCCGCGCACGCCGGCTCACAGGAGGCCCTCCATGGAACCCATGTACCTGAAAGACGTGGAACAGGCGCTGGGCAGCGAATCCCGCGCCAAAATGATTGCCAAAATGCGCGAAGCCGGCCGGAGCGTCCCCCAGATTTTCCACATGTTTGCCTTCAAGCCCGGCGCCACGGCCCATCTCGAGCGCTATACCCAGGAAGTCATGCGCGGCCCCTCGCCGCTCTCCCCCGGCATGCGCGAATTGATTTCCGCTTTCACCTCCAGCCGCAACCATTGCCCGTTTTGAACCGGCACCCATTCCGCCGGTGCGGCGGAACTCCTCGGCGACCGGGAACTGGTGGACGCGGTTCTTCGCGACTTCCGTTCTTCGCCTCTCTCGGCGCCCGAAAAGGCCCTCTTTGCCTTCGTCGAAAAACTCAATGACCAGCCGCACGGGATCGGCCAGCAGGACGCGGACGCGCTCAAAGCCGCCGGCTGGCCCGACGAAGCCGTCTACGACGCCATCACCGTCTGCAGCCTCTTCAATTTCTATAATCGCTGGTGCGACGGCGCCGGCGTTCACGCCCTCTCCCCGCAGGAATTCGCGGAATCCGGCAAACGCCTCGCCCGCTTCGGCTACCTCGGGGGATAGCCCCGCGGTCTTGCCGCGCCCCGGGAGAGGAAGATCTATGAAGAAGGTCTCTAAGAAACAGGCCAAAGAGCTGAAATCGCTGGCGCGGATGCCGGACGAGAAAATCGATTTGACGGACGCACCCGAAATGCGGGAGTGGCGGGGGGCGGTGGTGGGGAAGTTTTACCGGCCGATCAAGAGACCGGTGACCATTCGCGTGGATGCCGATGTACTGGCTTGGCTGAAGCGCCGCGGGAAAGGCTATCAGACCCGGATTAACAAATTGCTGCGCGAAGCGATGGAGGGAAAGCGCGCGCGGCGTTGACCGCTGCGCGGTCACGCAAATATTTGCTGCGAAATCCTTTCCGCAGCCGCGCTGCCCGTTTCCGGAAAGCCCGTTGTGCAGTATTTCCGAGTGCGCCGTCATCCGCCCGCAATCGGCGGCGAGCTCCAAATGCAGCTTCCGACTTCCCACAAGCGGACTTCTGGCCCGTTTCGGCGGATTTACTTCTATGCGATGCCCGTTACGCCACCGAGTGGCCATTGCCGCGGTAAGTGCGGGACTTGAAACAACTCCAGCAGCATCTATCTATTCGGATCTCTTGTGGTGATCTTGACGGAAGTTGGCAGACCGAGAACGATGAGCCAGTATTGGTATTGAGTGCTCGATCGGATGGGATCGAAACCAGGGGATACGGCCAGATACTGCATCCCGCTGGAATGTTCCTCATACCCTTTTTGTAACCACTGAAAGGCATGGGGTTCGTCGCCCAGTGCGGCATAGTATTCGGCAATCCCCGTCGGATTCGTGTATTGACCCCTGCCGCGCTCTCGCAGCTCACGATTCAGTTCTTCGCGAATCACAGCGGGGAATCCGGAACGTGAGTAGGTGCCATCGAGCACCTGAGCAAAATTCGGATCCCCGTTCAAATTCCATTTTTGCTGCAAGGCTTTCACAGCTTCGACATGCATATGCTTCTGTTCATAAACGTCCGCCAGATTGCCATAGGCGCCAATGAACGAGGGGTTCAGTTCGATGACTTTCTTGTACTTGGCGGCAGCCTCGTCGTAACGGCGCTCCCAGGCGTACACTTCCGCGACCGCCATGTTGATGATGGGGGAGAGCGGGTCCAGTTGTTGCGCGCGTCTCACTTCCGCCTCGGCTTCGGGAAAGCGTCCGAGTGTTGCGAGCAGCAGGCCGTACCATTGGTGCGCCGTAGCATAATTGGGATTCAGTTGGATCGCATGCCTGAATTCCTGTTCGGCGCCTACCCAATCCCAGTCATAAGCTTCGCGGACCATCGCTAGCGAGACATGCGCCTCCGCGAGAGAGTCATCGAGCGCGATGGCTTTTTCCGCTGCGGCCCGAGCTTTCGGAAAAGAATCACGGGGCGCAGTCTCGCCCCAATCATCTAGCAGGTTATAGCAGTCGGCTAGGCCGGCGTAGGCGAGAGCGTAGTTGGGATCGACGTGAATCGCCTGCTGGAAGTAGTCGATGCCCTGCTGAAGCCCCTGTTTGGTCCTCTTGCCCCAAAAGAAGCGGCCCTTTAGGTACAGCTCGTAGGCCGCGGGCGAGGCGTTGTAGTGGTGCAGGATTCTGTACTGCTCGGTTCCGGTGAGCCGAATTCGCAAGTTTGCGGCGATATCCTGAGAAAGCTGCTCCTGTAGTGCTAGGATATCGGACATGTTGCGGTCGTACTGCTGTCCCCAAAGTTGTGACCCGCTGCTCACATCGACCAGTTCGGTCTGCAAGACAACGCGATTCCCCTGGCGGAGCAGGCGGCCGGTGAGAACTGCTTTTACACCCAGTTCACGGCCCACCGCGTGTACGCTTATTTGCGGCTGGCGGTAGCGGGACACAGTCGCCCAGGCCATGACTTTCAGCGTACTTACCTTGGAAAGATCATTGACAATCTGCTCCGCAATGCCGTCGCTTAAGTACTGCGTGGCGGAATCACCGGTAGCATTCAGAAAAGGCAGTACGGCAATGGAGTCGTAGTGGCGCCGAGATGGCACCCAGGCGAGCGCGGACACCAGAACAGCAGCTAAGGCAATCACACCGATGGCCACAGCCGGACGATGGGCAAGCGCGCGTCGCCACCATGAGACTTCGACCGACTCGCCGACGGGTCGCTCATGGCCATTCTGATTGACTGGTTCGACCGACAGAAGCAGCCTGTAGCCACTCTTGTGAATAGTCTCGATGACCCGCGGACGACGGGCGTTATCGTTGAAAACTTTGCGCAGGGCCGAGATACAGCCCGTTAGGACGTCATCGGAGACGAAAACGTCGGGCCACACCGCCGAGATCAACTGGTCTTTGCTGGCGACGCCGGGATTCTCGGCGAGATAAATCAGCACCTGCATGGCTTTTGGCTCCACACGGGTACCGGTGCCTTCCCAGGAAATCTGGTTCAGGGCCGGACTGACCAACCACTCGCCTATTTTAAAGTCGCCATTCAACCTAGCTTTCCCCTTGTGACATTATATCCGCTGGGGATGCAGCTGTCCCCGATCACTTTGACCAGGAGTAGGTCACCTTCACCGCAAATTTCTGTTCGCGCACGGGCAGCGGATTGCCTGCCGCAAGACTTTGGAAACGAGTGCCCCGGTTGTAGATCACATAGAGGTCGCTATCGGGGTGGAACGTGTAGCGTAAACGGACATTGGCGCTGGCCGCCTGAGTTTGGGCGGTATCGACCTGCATGAATGTCGTCAGGCTCACGAAACGGTTGAAAGCGCAGCTGACCTGCAGTCCCGCCAATTCAATGTTGAAGTTGCCCTGCGGCAACCGAAATACATTCAGCGTGTTATTGATCGCTAGGGCGAGGTGCGGATTCGGCCGGTACTGCGCGGTCACCCCGGCCGTCTTCAACGTTCCTGTGTAGTAGCCACCCCATTGAAACGATGGGGTAAACGTCAAACGGCGATTGCCGGCGGAGGTGTAGGCCAACTGGTGGGAGTCAAACCGGTAGCTGCCGGCAGGGATGGAAATATTCTTGTACAAGTGCAAGGGCTGGCTTAGATATTGATAAACGACGTCCGCGGGAGACGAATCAATTTCAGCGCTGTTGTTGAACAACACGCGAATGTTGGCAGTCGACTCCCGATAGATCAGTTTGTCCGCCGTATCCGGGTCGTAGCTCACAAATCCGCCAAGATCGAGTTCGCGAATATTCAGGACGTGCGGACGTGGCGTGAAATTGAACTGGAATATCGTAGGCTGGTCGTCAGTGCGGGTCACAAATCCCATCTCTGCGTTGAAATTCCTTTCCGTTACACCGTGGCCGGCATAAATGTTGAACCAATTGTTCGCGTAAGTCAGGCGGCCGCCAAAAGCGGCATTGTCGCCGTTCAATCCGGGGCTCCAGGATTTGGCGTAGTATCCACGCAAGTTCAGGTTTCCGAAGAGCACGAACTTGGCATCCAGACCGCCGGAGCGGTCATAAGGATTGAGCGGATTCCCTGATTCCTGGTCCGTCGCCATGAACCCGACATAAGAGCCAGGCATCAGCGGACGTTTGACCCGCATTACGGCGTAGTTTCCATACGGGTTCGGTCCCTCGGCGCGCGTTCGCACGTCCATGACCCCCAAATCGAGCCCTGCCGCGTGCCCAGCTATCTTGCCACCGGCGTCAATCGGGACCTCCTGCCCACTGACCGGGTCAATCCCGATCTGGCGGGTGAAGAAAAGCAGGTCCTGGTTCCACAGCAGAAAATCGAAGATGTCGGAGTCCTCCAGAAAGAAGCGCCGCTTTTCCGGAATCAACACCGGATATGGAGTGAGATTGAACTGCTGCTGGTCCACGTCGGCGTCGGAGAAGTCGGTATTCACCGTGCCCACGGCAATCAGGTTGCTGGCCAACCCATATTTCACGTCCACGCCGCCGGTGTGGAGCGCACTCCACGGCTGTCTAGAAAATTCCCGGACACCTAATAACCCATACGGCTTAACCACCAGCAAACGCCCGCTCTCAATCCCGCTCAGTCCTTGCAGTACTCCAGCCTGGGACACACGCCAGAAACCAAAAACTCTGCGGAAGCCCGACCATTCGTCTTCTTCGTTCTTTCGCCGGATGAAGCGGCGGAAGTTTACGCCCCAGGTCACTTCCGTGGCACCACGAAAATTCAGCGTGCTGAACGGAATTTCGATCGTCGCCGTCCAGCCATCATTTGTAATTTTCGCCGCCGAAATCCAGAGGCCGTCCCAACTAGGGTCGACAATGGAATCGGTCTGTGGCGGAGATTGCTCCTCAACAATTTCTCCGTCCCGTTGGGTACCGAGTGGGTTTACCTGGAAGACATACCCGTTACGGTGGCTCAGGGTGGGGTCAATCACGACGGCGAAGTTGTCATCAAGGTCTTGTGAGATATCCCGCCGTAGCTGGGTGGCGACAATACCTTTGGTGTCGTCGTCATAGCAGTGGATCCCGAAATAAACGTGGCGAGCGTCATACAGAATGTGAACCTCTGTCTTCTCGCTGGCCAGGCGGGTCTCGATCGGTTCTCGCTGCCGGAAGTCATCCACCGTCGGAGCGGTCCCCCAAATCGGATCATCCAGAGTCCCATCCAGCCGGGGTGGGTGTGCAGCCCGCACCGCGATGGCTACTTGTGCTCCCTCCCTTGGGAGCTCGACCTGCGCGTTCAGAAGGGTGCTACCCGCAACCACCGGGAGAATCCACAGAACCACCACACTCGTCATTTTCCGGACCTTGTTCATGCCCCCATTGCACGCGGATCCGCTAGGTCCAGTCATGTCTGCGAGTCGGAGGTTTTCTGAGGATTTTCTGTCGGTCAGTTGGTGGGGCACCCTTTGTGATTCGGCAAGCTTTGAGTGCCGCATGGTTTGACGAAGTCAAAGCGTGTGGGTTTTGACTTTTCAAACTACTATTGTGTCCCGGAAGTTCATTGCATTTCTCTATTAGGTGGTCGGAGCTGCAGCCCAACACGAACATGTTGAAAACTCAGGGGTTTTTACCCATGAGGATCCGCTGAACATATGTGGTGAATTTTAGGGACACAACACTACAAGAGTACATCTTCCCAAACACTTTCCCACATCCATTCGAATACCACTCAGTTGCCTATTGAAAGTTAGAAATCGTTCTGGTATCTTTTTTTGTGTTACGCCAATCTCCCGTTCGAAAACTTTCCCCCGCGTCCCGCCCGCCTCTTCTTGCTTTCAACTGTAAACTGTCAACTGTGAACTGCTCCTCTAACTCCTTTAGATTCCGCTCTTACGCAAAGAGTGCGCATCTGATTGAAATCGCAATACTTCAACCTCCTTTGTTTTCTGCTCTTACGCACTCTTTCCCCAAGAGCGCAGCGCAACTCCCTTGGAATCAGGCAGAAGCGCACTCTTTACAAAAAACAACGGGGGTGGGGGTGGGTGTGCCTCCTGGGTCCTGGTACCCATTTCGTCGTCTCCGCGGCTCCCGTCTCCCGGCCAATTTGTCGGTTGCGCCTCCCCTTCGTTTGCGCCAAAATTACCCTTCCCGTCGAGCCCCCTTGGTCCCTGGGGCGACTCCCCGGCAAACTGCGAGGCACGCCATGACCCAACACATCGGCGAACTGAATCCCCCCATGCGATTGATGATGACCCCCGGACCCTCGTCCATAGACGCGCGCGTCTACCGCGCCCTGGCCACGCCCCTGGTCGGCCATCTGGACCCCTATTTCCGCGTGGTCATGGACGAAACCCAGCAGTTGCTGCGCCAGATGTTCCAGACCGAGAGCCGCATCACCTTTCCGCTCTCGGCCTCCGGTTCCGGCGGCATCGAAGCCGCCGTGCTCAATCCCCTGGAAGAGGGCGACGAAGCGCTCATCTGCGTGAACGGGGTCTTCTCCGAGCGCATGGCCATCATCGCCGAGCGCACCCCGGCGCGCGTCACCCGCGTCGAGGCCCCCTACGGCCGCCCGGTGGATCCCGAGGATGTGCGCCGCGCGGGCAAAGGCAAGAAGGTCAAGATTGTCGGCCTGGCGCACGGCGAAACCTCCACCGGCGTGCTCACCAGTATCGACGCCTTCCGCAAGGTCGCCGACGAGCTCGGCGCCATGCTGGTCGTGGACACCGTGGCCACCCTCGCCGGCGCGCCCCTGCATGTGGACCGTCAGCGCATCGACATCTGCTTCAGCGGCTCGCAGAAGGCCCTCAGCGCGCCCCCGGGCATGTCTCCCATCACCGTGAGCACCCGCGCCGAGGAAGCCATCCGCGCGCGCAAATCCAAGGTCCAGAGCTGGTATTTCGATCTTTCCTCGGCCATGAACTACTGGGGCAAGGATCGCCTCTATCACCACACCCCGCCCATCTCCCTCATCTACGCGCTGCGCGAAGCCATGCGCATCGTCGCCGAGGAAGGCCTGGAAAAGCGCTGGGAGCGCCACCGTCAGAATGAGCACGCGCTTACCGCCGGCCTGGAAGCCATGGGCATCGGCCTGCTCGTGAAGAATCCCGCCGACCGCCTGCCCACCGTCACCGCGGTGCTGGTCCCCGACGGCATTGACGAAGTGAAGGTGCGCAACCAGTTGCTCGACGAATTCAATATCGAAACCGCCGGCGGCTTCGGCCCGCTCAAGGGCAAGATCTGGCGCGTCGGCCTGATGGGCCACGTCAGCCAGAAGGGCAACGTGCTGCTCTTCCTCGCGGCTTTCGAGAAGGTGTTGCTGGAAAACGGCTATCGCGCCCCCGCCGGCGCCGGCGTGGCCGCGGCCATCAAGTGCTATTCGGAAGCGGAGACGGCCGCCGCCGTCAGCCGTTGATTTTTTTCAGGGGAAAGGGAAAACTACTCGTGGCCTCAAAGCCTCAGCTAGCCAATACCGGTCCGATGAGCCAGTTCGTCGGCCCGTTTGACGTGGTCTCCAAACTCACCGGGCGCGTCTTTCAGTGCCGCTTTTCGCATATGTGGAACGGCATCGCCACCCGCCACAGCGATACGATTGACACCAAGTTTTTCGTGGATGGTGCGGGCATCATTCTCGGCCTGGCGCATCCCGCCTTCGTCGAATTCCGCGCCAAGAGCGGCCGCGACTTGAGCGACCGCGAGGCCAGCTTCCTCGCCGCCGAATTTCTCCGCGAGCGCCTCGAGGAAGAAGACGAGCGCGCGCTGTATGACGTTTCCCGCGAAGACATCCTGCGCCTCATCGCCCAGCTCGGCCTGCGCTGAGCCGCGCTCAGTAGTCGTGCTCCGCGCGGAACGCATCGAGCCGCGGATGATGCAAGCCGTCGCGCCGGATGAAGTAGATCACCAGAAACAGCAGCAGCGCCCCGCAAACCATTACCCCCACGGCCACCTGCAGCCCCACCTGCAGATCGCGCAGATCGGAAATCTTGCCCACCAGTTGCGGGCCGAACGCTCCGACCAGTTGCGTCACGAACATGTACACCCCGATGGAGGTGGCATGCGCGCGCTGCGGCATCATGTCGTGAATCACCGCGGTGACCGGGCCGTGATACCAGGACATGAAAAATTCCGCGATGAACAATCCGGCGAGCACAACCCATTTTTCGTCGGACTGGATGGCCAGCAGAACGAACGGCGCGGCCAGCAGGAAGGCCGCGGCAATGGCGATGAGGCGGCCGTAGGCGAATTTTTTCTGCAGGCGGTCGGCGACGTAGCCGCCGGTCAAAACGCCGAGGAGCAGGGAAAACAGGGCGATGGCGGCGAGGTAGAGGGCGGCTTCGCGGAGGCTGAATTCCTTGTAGCTGACGGCGAAGTCGATGCCCCAGGTAAGCAGAGACATACTTGAAAAAGTGATAAATACACCGGCGAGAATCATGGCCAGGAAGGCCGGGACGCTGAGCAACTGGCGGAAGGGCACCACTTCGATGCGCGGGACGCGCGGCGGCTCCTGCAGCTTGAGCACGCTGAGGCCGGGGATCAGGCCGAGCAGGCCGACGAGGAAGAAGGCGTAGCGCCAGCCGTGAATCTGGCCCATGAGGCCGCCGAGAGCCAGGCCGGAAGCGCCGCCGAGGAGCATGCCGGTGGCAAAGATGGCTTGTCCCCAGGCGCGGCGCTCCCTGGGAAAGGCGCCGGAAATCAGGGATTGGGCGGCCGGGGCATAGGCGGCTTCTCCGACGCCGACCAGGGCGCGGGCCACCAGGAGCATGGCGAAGGAGGGCGCGAATCCGCCGGCGATGGTGGCCAGGCTCCAGAAGGCGACGCCGGCGGCGATGATGCGGGTGCGGCTGATGCGGTCGGCGAAAAAGCCGAAGGGCACGCTGGCCACGGCCAGGACGACGAGCAGGGAGGTCTGCAGGGAGCCAAGCTGCGCGTCGGTAACGTGGAGCTGCTCGCGGAGGATGGGCAGCAGGGGCACGATCACGTGGCGGTCGGCAAAATTGACAAAATTGATCAAGGAAAGCACAACCAGCAGGCGAACCTGATAGGCTGTGAGCGAAGTGGAGCTGGAGTTCATGCGGCTGCGCCGGCGGCCCGGCGAGGGGCCTGCATGCACCGACTTCTAGGAGTATATACCGCGCATGAGCAGACCCGAATCCCCGGCCAAGAACACGAGTGACCGTCTCGCCACGGTGCTGTCCTATGGCGGGCTGTTGCTGCTCGGCTACCTGGTGTACCGGATCACGGAAGGGTTTCTGGTGCCGCTGGCGTGGTCGGCGATCCTGGCGATCTTCTTTTATCCCATGCACAAGCGGCTGGCGAGGCGGTTTTCCGCGACCCCGGCGTCGCTGCTGAGCACGCTGGCGGTGGCGCTGTTTCTGGTGGTGCCGTCGCTGGTGGTGCTGACGCTGACGGCGCGGGAAGCGCTGGAAGCCTCGGCGGCGGCGCAGAAACTGTTCCGGGACCCGCAGACGCAGCTGCCGGCGCAGGTGCTGGGCTGGCTGCGGCACGTGCTACCGGCGGCGTGGCAGCAGGCGGATCTTTCGGGGCCGCTGCAGCAGGCGGCGGAGAGGACCGCGTCGTTTCTGGCCGGGCAACTGGCGGCGCTGGTGCGCAACGTCTTTGCGTTTCTGTTCAATCTGTTTCTGCTGCTGTTCGCGCTGTTTTTCATTTTTCGCGACGGGGAGAGCATCGTGCGCGGGGTGCGGCGCCTGCTGCCCTTCGAGGATGCGCTGCAGGAGAGCGTGATGCGGGAATCGCGGGACCTGATCTTCGCGGGGGTGGCCGTGGGGCTGCTGATTGCCGCGGTGCAGGGCACGCTGGGGGGCATCTCGTTTGCCGTCGTGGGCTTTGCGACGCCGGTGTTCTGGGGGGTGCTGCTGACGTTTCTGTCGCTGGTGCCGGTGGTGGGTTCGGCTCTGGTGTGGGTGCCGGCGGCGCTGTGGCTGGGGTTGACGGGGCATTGGGGCAAGGCGCTGGTGGTGGTGGCGTTTTGCGGAGGGATCGCCGGAGTGGTGGACAATTTTTTGCGGCCGCTGCTGCTGCGCAACCGCACGCAGTTGAACAGTTTGCTGCTGTTCATCGGGGTGCTGGGCGGGCTGGACGCCTTCGGGATGCTGGGGCTGGTGATCGGGCCGACGATCGTGGCGGCGGCGCTGGGCGTTTTCCGGGGGTACATGCAGCAGCGGGAGCCGGGCGGCGCATGAGAGCACGCGTACCGGTCGAATGGGATTCGAGAAAGAGGGGAACGAGGGAGAGAAAAAGATAACGCAGAGACGCGGAGAGCGCAGAGCGGAGCGGTCTCGGCGGTGAAGTCTGGAAGTGGTATGGTCGCGCCGCGCACAGGCGTAAAAAAGAGAAAAATCGGAAGGCGTGGACTACCTGGCGAATTGCAGGGAAATAGCCCGGCGAAGTCGCGATGGCTCGAAATCAGGGTGAAGCCAACAGCGGTTTCAAAATGCCGGCGACTTGCGTGATCCATGGCGGACGTGAAGCACTTCCACGAGGCGCTTATCTTCGCGGATTTGGTAGTAGACCAAAATCGGGCTATGCAACAATTTGCGCACCCGCGACCGTTTTCGGATGGTGCTGCCCATGCGGGGAAAGCGAGTCAGCAAGTCCACGTGGTCGAGCAAAGCAGTGCCAAAACGGGAAGCGGCCTCAGCGTCGTCTTCGGCAATGTGGCCGATGATCGAGGCGAGATCGTTTAGCGCCCTTTGCGTGAAGAGGAGGCGGTAATCCACTGTGACAAGAGTTTGCGAACTTCCTCGATGGGAACGGCTCGCCCAGCTTTGGCATCGCGGATGCCTTCATCGATGGCGGCGAGGGTAGCCTCGTCTTCCTCATCAATGACAGGAGCCGGTTTCTCGAAGTCGAATTCCTTGGCCTTCCCCATGTGCCGATGGTAGCCGGTATTAGTGGTGGAGGCAAGAGGATGAAACGCGGATCCGATTCGTCGACTGGGGACAATGCCAACGGCGGCAAGAAAAGCAGTGAGCACCCGCAGCCGCCGAATGGGATTCGAGGAAGAGGGGAGCAAAGGAGAGAAAAAGATAACGCGGAGAGCGCAGAGCGGAGCGGTCTCTAGGGTGAAGTGCAGAAGTGGGATGCTCGCGCCGTGCGCAGGCGTCAAAAAGAGAAAAGTCGGAAGGCGTGGGCCGCCCGCCGATCTAATGAATCGCCGACGTTGATGCGATGCCTTCGTGGACATTATTGCTGGCCCTTCTTAGTGGTAGCTGTGTTCGAATTCAGACAATTTGAGGGAGACGTGACATGCGAAGTGCCTTTCCACATTGGCTACGGATAGTCTGGTTGTGCCTCTCGCCTTTTGGGCCTCTGTTTGCCGCCCGGATCGCGTGGGAGAAAACAGTCTGGACATTGGCTAGCGGGCCTCAGATGGTGGGATTCAGCTTGATGCACACTCACCCGTTTTTATCTATCATCGGGGTTTTGTGCTGTTACTTGCTTATGTTGTGGTTGATTCCGGCTGTAATTTACGCTCTTAGACGGTGGCATTTCGTGTCCACAGTTGACAAAGCGATGGTCGTCACGTGCTTGCTTATATCACTGGCCATCATTATTCCGGACGCATTCTTCGCTGGGTCGAGGTAAACGAAGTCCCTCTGTAGTGCACCTGGCTAATCTAGACAATGAGGGCCTCGCTTTTTGGTACAGCTGCGAAAGCCAAAAACAGGCGTAAGGAGCACGCTTGTTTCATTCCTCGGCACACAGCGCGGCGGGGAAGTGCGGAAGTGATATGCTCGCGCGAGCGCAGGGGTAAAAACTAGTGGCGGAAGGGGCGGGGCGGCTGGGATATGAGGAAAGGACTGCTGCCGATAGAGGAAATTGCGCGCAAGCTGGGGATTGCGGACGCGTACTTTGAACCGATCGGGCATTACGGGGCAAAACTCAAGCTGGAGCTGCTCGAGGATGCGGGGTTTCCGCGGCGCGGGAAGCTGATCCTGGTGACGGCGACGACGCCGACGGCTTCGGGGGAAGGGAAGACGGTCACATCGATCGGGCTGACGCAGGGGCTGGAGAGAATCGGGAAGAAGGCGGTGATCACTTCGCGCGAGCCGTCGCTGGGGCCGATCTTCGGGATGAAGGGGGGAGCGGCGGGCGGGGGAAGGGCGCAGATCGAGCCCAGCCAGAAGATCAATCTGCACTTTCACGGCGACTTTCACGCGGTCACCACGGCGCACAATCTGCTCGCCGCGCTTATTGACGCGCACCTCTACCACGGGAACGAACTGGGGCTGGACCCCGAGCGGATCAGCTGGCCGCGCACGCTGGACATGAACGACCGCGCGCTGCGGCACATCGCGGTGAGCGTGGGCGGGAAAAAGGAAGGCGCGGGGCGGCACACCGGATTTGTCATCGCGGCGGCTTCCGAAGTGATGGCGATCCTGGCGCTGGCCAAGAGCCGCGAAGATTTGCGGCGGCGGCTGGAGGCGATCGTGGTGGGGGTATCGCGCTCCGGGAAGCGGGTGAGCGCGCGGGATCTGGGCGCGACCGGGGCGATGCTGGCGCTGCTCAACGACGCGCTGCTGCCGAATCTGGTGCAGACCAGCGAAGGCACGCCGGCGCTGGTGCATGCCGGGCCGTTCGGAAACATCGCGCATGGCACGAGCAGCGTGATTTCGCACGAGATGGGGCTGCGCCTGGCGGATTACGTGGTGAACGAAGCGGGATTTGCGGCGGACCTCGGGGCGGAAAAGTACGTGGACATCGTGATGCGCGCTTCGGGGATTGCGCCGGCGGTGGCGGTGCTGGTGACTTCGGTGCAGAGCCTGCGGTTGCAGGGCCAAGGGGATTTGGAGCGGGGCTTCGCCAACCTGGGCAAGCACGTGGAAATTCTGCGGCGCCTGGGGCTGCCCATCGTCGCAGCCATCAATCACTTTCCGAAGGACACGACAGGCGAGCTGGAGCGCATCGCCGGATATTGCGGGGAGCTGGGAGTGGCCAGCGCGAGGAGCGAGGCGTTCGCCAAGGGCGGGCTGGGCGCGGTGGAGCTGGCGGAGAAGGTGGTGGAGACGATCGCCAAGAACCCCAGCGTAACGCCGCGGCCGATCTATGCGCTGGAAGAGGGGCTCACGGAAAAGATTGAGAAAGTGGCGCGGGAGGTTTACGGGGCGAGCGGGGTGTCCTATAGCGAGGAAGCCGAGAGGAAGCTGCGGCAGTTCGGGGAGTGGGGCTGCGCGGGGCTGCCGATTTGCGTGGCCAAGACGCAATACTCGATCTCCGATAACCCGAAGCTTTTCGGAGCGCCGCGGGATTGGATGCTGCACGTGAGCGATGCCGCGCTTTCGGCGGGGGCGGGGTTCGTGGTGGTGCTGGCGGGGAACATCATGCTCATGCCGGGGCTGCCGAAGGTTTCGCGGGCGGCGCAAATCGACGTGTCGAGTGCGGGAGAGATCCTGGGGGTGTGAGGGATTTGTTCCGGTGGGAAGTAAAGCTGCGTGAACATGCAAGCGTGCTCGTGCTGCAGCGGGCGGGGGAAGAGTAAAGATAACGCCGAGACGCAGAGGACGCGGAGGGTACGCAGAGAAGAAAGGCGGGCTAGAGGCCATCGCGTAAATGCGAAAAACGAAGAGAGATCCCTCGCCGCGCTCGGGATGACGGGGTTGCATAAGTTGATGGCTATTGATAAGCAAGCGTCTTGAGCCGGGAGCATCCACGGCGGGCCGGCTTGTGCTAGAGTAGCGCGCTCGGAAGAAATCCATGGCAAACAAACCAGCATCGTTACCCGGGGGGCTGCCGGCGGAGAAGTTGCGCTGGCGGTGCGATCCGGCGCGGCTGCCGTTTGAAACGACGGCGCAGGCGGAGCTGCGCGAAGGGTTCATCGGGCAGGAGCGGGCGCTGCGGGCGCTGAAGATGGGGGTGGAGCTGACGGCGCCGGGGTACAACGTGTTCGTGTGCGGGCTGGCGGGAACCAGCCGCGGGGGCACGATCGCGCGGATGATCCGCGAGGTGCACCCGGAGACCAAACCTTCGCTGGACCGCTGCTACGTGAACAACTTCAAGAGCGCGGACCGGCCGCGGCTGCTATCGCTGCAGCGGGGGCAGGCCAATTCCTTCAAGAAGGACATGCAGGCGGGAGTGGATTTTCTGCGGCGGCGGATACCGCAGGTGTTCGAGGGGGAGCCGTTCCAGAGGCAGAAGGCGCGGATCGTGGAGCGCTTCACGGCGCGCGAGAAAGATTTGATGGACGACTTCACGCGGCGCATCGCGCGGGAGCAGTTCGCGCTGGGGCACATGCAGGTGGGGGCGGTGGCGCTGCCGGAGATTTTCCCGGTGCTGGACGGGCAGATGGTGCCCATCGAGGACATCGCCAAGATGGTGCACGAGGGCAAGCTGGAGGCGGGAGCGGCGGAAGGGATCGAGCGGAAGTACGAGCAGTTCCGGCAGGAATTCACGGTGGTGTATCGGAAGACGCTGACGCTGTCGCGGGAGCTGGCCAGCGAGCTGAGCTATCTGGAGCAGGAAGCGGCGTCGGTGCTGCTGGACGGGTTCATCGAAGAGCTGAAGGAGAAATATCCGGGCGACGGGGTGATCGATTATTTGGAAGAGGTGCGGCACCACCTGCTGGACAATCTGGAGCCGTTCAAGGAGCGCGAGGGGGAGCAGGAGGAGAGCGGGGAGGCGGTGGAAGGGCTGTTGAAGCCGGCGGGGCCGGAGCGCGATCCTTTCCGGGTGTACGGGGTGAACGTGATCCTGGCGCACAACGACGAGAAGGAATCGCCGGTGATCTTCGAGACCATGCCGACGTACGCGAATCTGTTCGGGACGATTCAGCGGGCGTACGACGCGCGCGGGGGATGGAGCAGCGACTTCATGGACCTGCGGGCAGGGTCGCTGCTGCGGGCGGACGGGGGATTCCTGATCATGTACGCGGTGGAAGCGCTGTCGGAGACCGGGGTGTGGCGGGCGCTGAAGCGCACGCTGAACCACAACCGGCTGGAGATTCAGGCGCTGGAGATGTTTTTTCCGTTCGGGGGCAGCGCGCTGAAGCCGGAGCCGGTGGACCTGAACGTGAAGGTGATCCTGATCGGGGACCGGCAGATGTACGAGCTGCTGTACGAGTACGAGGAAGATTTCCAGAAGATTTTCAAGGTGCGCGTGGAATTCGACGAAGAGATGCACATGAGCGACGGGGTCATCGCGGAATACGCGGGGCGGCTGCGGGCGCTGTGCGAGCAGGAGAAGCTGCTGCCGTTCGATCGCGGGGCGTTCGCGGCGATGCTGGAGTACGGGGTGCGGCGCGCGGGGCGGCGGAACAAGGTGACGGCGCGGTTCGTGGACATCGCGGACCTGGCGCGGGAAGCGTCGTACGCGGCGCGGGGAGCGAGCGAGGCGCAGGTGCGCGCGGGGCACGTGCGCAGCGCGCTGGACTTGAAGGTGGAGCGGCACAACCTGATCGAGACGCGCATCCGGGAGATGATTGATGAAGGCACGCTGCTGATCGACGTAGGGGGCGCGCGCATCGGGCAGGTGAACGGGCTGAGCGTGCTGGAGATCGGGGGGTATTCGTTCGGCAAGCCGGTGCGCATCACGGCGTCGGCGGCGCTGGGCAAGGCGGGGCTGATCAACATCGAGCGCGAAGCGAACCTGAGCGGACGCTTCCACGACAAGGGGATGCAGATCATCTCGGGGTATATCCGCAGCCGGTTCGCGCAGGACAAGCCGCTATCGCTGGCGGCGAGCATCTGCTTCGAGCAGTCGTATGCGGGGGTGGACGGGGACAGCGCCAGCATCACGGAGATCTACGCGCTGCTCTCGGCGCTTTCCGGACTGCCGCTGCGGCAGGAGCTGGCGGTGACCGGGTCGGTGAACCAGCAGGGGGACGTGCAGGCCATCGGCGGGGTGAACGAAAAGATCGAAGGGTTTTACGATGTGTGCCGGATCAAGGGGCTGACGGGGACGCAGGGAGTGATCATACCGGTGGAGAACGTGGAAGACCTGATGCTGCGCGAGGATTTGCTGGAGGCGGTGGGCGCGGGGAAATTCCACATCTATCCGGTGGGCAAGGTGGAAGAGGGGCTGGAGATTTTGTCCGGGGTGGCGGCGGGACAACTGGGCAGCGACGGGAAGTACGAAGCGGGCACGGTGTTTGCGCTGGCGGACGAGCGGCTGACGAAGATGGCGCAGACGCTGAAAGAGTTTGAGTAGAAACCCTCAAGAGTTCCGCGGTACAAGCAGACAAACAGGAAACAGGGCGGCGCGGGGAGAGGTGTGACTAGCGCGGAGCGAGGTAGGCGCGGCGATGGTCGACGCGGTAGACGGGGTGTGTGGCGGGAGCGGGCGGGGCGGAGGGTGTACCCGGCGGTGTGGGCGCGGAGCTGACGCGGACTTCGAGGGAGTGGACGTGGCCGTCGCGGGCGGGCGGGGCGAAGCTGAGGCTGTATTCGTGGCGGACGAGCTGGGCGATCTGGGCGTAGACGGCGGGGTACTCGCGGGGGCCTTTGGGGAAGAAGACGCGGCCGCCGGTGGCGGCGGTGATGGCGGAGAGGCGGGCATCGGCTTCAGCGAAGCCCTGTTCCGCGGCGGCGGCTTTTTCCGGTGAAACGGCATTCGGGGAAGGATTTTTCTTGTCTTGCTTGCTGCGCTTGCCGGATTTGCCGGTGGGAGGGGGAGCGCGCAATTCGCCGCCGAGGGAGACGGCGAGGATGCGCACGTCGCCGGTGAGCAGGCGCGCGGGAAGAGCGTCCCAGGCGGGCTGCGGGGAAGTGTCCACGCCGGTGGAGAGCAGAACGATGGTTTTCTTGCCGGGCAGGGAGGCCAGGCTGTCGTAGAGGGCGATGAGGCTGGAAGCGAGATTGAGCTGGCCGAAGCCGAGATTGAAGCGCAAAGAGGAAAGGGCGGCCGCGGCGGACGGCAGGTCGGCGGTGAAGTCGAGCAGGGGCGAGGGGCGGTCGGCGTAAGCTACGATGGCGATGCGGTCGCCGGGGGCGAGGCCGTCGAGAAGGGAAGAGGCGGCGCGCACGTGGCTGCCCTCGAGGAGATAGACGGCGGGGCCGGTCTCGAGGAGCAGAACGATCTGCGCGGGTTCGTCCATGGCGGCAAAGTTGGTGAGGGGCTGCTCGACGCCGTCATCGAAAACATGGAAGTCCTGCTGGCGCAGGCCCTCGACGAATTTTCCCTGGGCATCGGTGACGATCACGCCGACATTGACGCGATTGACCTCGACGCGGATGGAAGCAGGGGATTGCGGGGAGGGCTGCTGCGCGGAGGAGTAAGGAGCCGCGGGCAAGAAGAGAGTAGCGAGGAGAGCGAGCGACGCAGCGGGGCGCTGGAGGCGCATGGCCGAATCGTAGCCCGGCGGGGGAAAAGACGAAAGCCCTGTCCGGCCTGAAATTTCCAGGAGCGGGACAGGGCTTTCGCGGCAATGGAACGAAGCGCGCCGGTGGCCGGAATCAGGAGGCCGGCTTGGGCGCGGGCGCCGCAGCGGGCGCGGCTTCCTTGGGCGTCGCCAGATAGCCCGAGGCCGAGTTCTTGCCCACTTCGAAGACGACGATTTCGTAGGGCATGGTGCGCCCGGCGCCCTTGGTGTAGAACTGCACCGGCTCGCCAACGGTGCGGTCCTTCTTCTCGATGGACTTGTCATCGGCGAAGACGGTCATGGTATAGCGGCCCTTCTTGGAGTCCACCTTTTGCAGGGAGATCTGCACGGGGCCGACGCGTTCGGCGTTTTTGGACTTCTGGATGGTGAATTCGAAGTAGTTGCGATCGCCGCGGCGCTTGAGGTCTTCGAGATCGTCGCGGTTGCGGGCGATGAGGCCGCTCATAACGCCCATGTCGCCGAGGGCGCGCTCGAGCTTGGACTTGGTGGCTTCCAGGTCGGTGCGCGTCGCTTCGATGTCCTTCTTGGCGCCGCCGACTTCCGTGGCCACGGCACCGATCTTTTCCTCGCTCTCCTGCTTGACCTGGCCGAGCTGGGAGGTGAGGCGCTGATCGGAGGCTTTCTGTTCCTTGCGAATGGATTCAGCGCGGCTTTTGGCCTCGGCCAGTTCCGTCTGGGTCATGCCGAGTTTCTGCTCGGTGACTTCCATGTGGCCCTTGATATCGGCCAGGCGGGAATTGGCCTGATCCAACTGGGCGGCGAGAATCTTGCTTTGATCCTGGGCTTTGGCGAGATCCTGGGCGACCTTGGTATTGGCCAAGTGGCCCACAACGGCGACAGCCGCGAGTCCCAGAAAAAGAACAACGAACAGCAAGGAAATCCACCGCGGGGTGCCGGCGGCCTCGTAGTGATGCGACTCTTCCGCACTCGGCACATTCGGGGACGTACTCATTTTGCCTCCTCAATCAACGGGCTGGTGTGGTGGCCCGGAATGCCCCCGATTATCCCCAGGGAGGGCAGGTCTGTCCACAATTGTTCAGCGGGAGTTTCTTTCCCGGCGCGGGGCGAGGCGGGGCCAGCGCGCCAGGACGGTGGTGGAGAGACCGCCGCGGGGAGTGAATTCGCCGCGGACGACGCACCACTCGGGGTGGATGGCGGCAACGATATCGCGCAGCATGCGGTTGACGGCGTTTTCGTAGAAGATGCCGAGATTGCGGTAGGCGAGGAGATAGAGTTTGAGGGCTTTCAGCTCGAGGCAGGCCTTGCGGGGCATGTACTGGATGGTGATGGCGCCGTAGTCGGGGAGGCCGGTCTTGGGGCAGACGGAGGTGTATTCGGGAAAGCGGGTGGTGATGACATAGGCGGGAAACTGATTGGGCCAGGTATCAAGCTTGGGGAGCTTGGTATGGATGCCGGAGTGCGCGTGGTCCGCCGTATAAGCCTTCATGATGGCTCCTGTGTTGCTTGCTATTGTACTCTTACTCCGGGAAGCAGGCTTGCGCCAGAGGCGCGCGTGCTACTGTTGTAAGGGCGACCGCGAAACGGTCAACATGCGGAAAAGCCGTGTCCCGGGAGAGAAGCGCTGAGCGCCCGGCGGGCACAAGCACAAAGGATACGCGGGTGAACTGTCCGGTCTGCAAACATCGGGAATGCCAGCGCTCGCGGCGCAGGTCCTATAAGGATCACGCGCTGGGGCTGATCGGGCTGCTGCCCTGGCGGTGCGCGGGATGCGAACTGCGGTTTTATGCGACGGCCGTGCCCCTCAGCCAACTTTTTTACGCGCACTGCGGGCAATGCGGAAGTTTAGGGTTGCGCGGGGTTCCGCGCGAGAGCGTGGTGGGATTCTTCTCGTTTGTGGGGCGGGCCTTGCATTTACCGGCCCTGCGGTGCGATCCCTGCCGGAACAATTTCTTCACGATCCGGCCGTTGCGGCGGCCGGAATCGGGGAGCATGACGGCTGCGGAGCGCTGAAGGGGCGGGGGGCGGCAGGCCGCGAGCTTCCTGAGATGGGGAAGAGCTTGCGGTTGCTGAGATTGCGAGTGTGGTAGCGGTACGGGGAATCGAACCCCGGTTTTCAGGTTGAGAACCTGACGTCCTAACCCCTAGACGATACCGCCGAAGGCCAACGGAACAAGCGAACGCTGACGAGCAGAAACCGCTCGTCAGTATTTTGGCACGGACGATCCCCACTGATCAAGCCGCAGGGCGCACTCCAGGGTCCGCGAGTGCGACGCGCGCAGGAAGAAAACTCCAAGACAGCCTAGCGAGAATTTGCGTGCCGGAAGCAGCCGGACGGATTCCTGACGCGCGGATTGCGGTGGATGCGGCGGGCGCGGCGCGGGGTGAAGGCGGCGGGGGAGGAAATGCTGTGGGAAATGCAGCGGTTGGGGGCGGGGGTGCGCGGACGGGGGCAGGCGAGGGGGGCGGAAGCGCGGTGGGAGGAAGGCGGGGCGGGGAGTTTCGGGGCAGTTTCTTTCAGGAGCGAAACTAACTGATTTTAAGGTCTTTAGGATTATTTGGAGGCGTTGGAGGAGGATTCTGGCGGAGGCCAGGGGTGCGCCGGGGAGGCGCGGCGATGTGCAATCTCACACCCCCTGTGTGACCCAGGTCACAGCAATGGCGTGCGGCGCTGCGTAGGCTGTGCCAAACCGGGAGAGTGCGCATGGGCATCCAGGCGATCGACTTCATGTATTACGTAGCCACCCGCGAGTTCATGGAGCGCTGGGACAAGGCCAAAGAAGGCGAACTGCTGTGCCGGATGGAGCGGGCCATCGGCGGGCTGCCGCGCTATGAGTCCATCGAGGCCATGCTGGCGAAGATGGACGCCGCGGGGGTGGAGAAGGTCTTCATTACCCAGTGCAAGATGTGGTCGTACTGGCGCAAGTGGATGTACATGGATACGCAGCTCGAGGACGTGCTGCAGTACACGGAAAAATATCCCGAGCGCTTCGTGGGCCTCGCCGGGTACAACCCCTTCCGCATCAAGGACAGCCTGCGGGAAATCGAAACCGCGGTGACCAAGCACAATTTCAAAGGCGTGTACGTGCACATCTACGGGTTCGACATCGGGCTCGACGACAAGAAGATGTATCCGCTGTACGCCAGGTGCGAGGAACTGGGCGTGCCGGTATCGCTGCAGGTGGGGCACGTGCTGGAGGCCATGCCCAGCGAAGGCGGGCGGCCCATGCACCTGGACCGCGTGGCGTGCGACTTTCCGCAGTTGAAGCTGATCGGGGCGCATACGGGCTGGCCGTGGGTGGATGAGCTGGTATCGGTCTGCTACAAGTGGGACAACATCTGGCTGGGGGTGGACGCCTGGATGCCCAAATACCTGCCGCCGCAGGTGCTGCAGTTCATCAACAGCCGCATGGGAAGAGACCGCTGCCTGTGGGGCACGAATGGGCTGCCGTGGAAAGAGAACCTGGAGCAACTGGAGCAACTGGGATTGAAGGAAGAGACGAAGCAGAAACTGCTGCGCGACAACGCGGTGGAATTGTTCGGGCTGAAGGAAAAAGCGCCGGCCGCGCAAGTGGCCGCCGCCGCGCCCGCCGCCAAGATGCAGATTGTGGAAGGCCGCCTACGGTGATGACTACGGCGAGCGTACAGGGCAAGGCAGTGGTGATCACCGGAGGCGCCCGGGGGATCGGGCGGGCGCTGGCGCAGGCCTTTGCGGAAGCCGGCGCGGATGTGCTCATCGGGGATCTGCGCGCGGAAGAGGCGGAAGCCACGGCCGGGGAGATTGCGCGGGCGACGGGGCGGAAAGTGTTCGCGACGGGCGCGGACGTGACGCGGCTGGAGGATGCGCAGAAGCTGCGGGATGCGGGGATCGTGCAGTTGGGGCGGATCGATGTGCTGGTGAACTGCGCGGGGTGGGACCGGCTGATGCCGTTTCTGAAGACCACGCCGGAACTGTGGGACCGCATCATCGGGATCAACTATCGCGGGGTGATTCACACCTGCCATGCGGTGCTGCCGCATATGAAGGAGCGCAAACAGGGCTGCATCGTGAACATCAGCTCGGATTCGGCGCGGGTGGGGTCGATGGGCGAAGCGGTGTATGCCGGGGCCAAGGCGGCGGTGGTGGCGTTTTCGAAGACGCTGGCGCGGGAGCACGCGCGGGACAATATCCGGGTGAACGTGATCTGTCCGGGGCTGGTGGATACGCCGCTGCTGGGGGAGATCCAGAAGGAAGAGTTTGGGGGTAAGGTGATCGGAGCGGTGATCGGAGCGATCCCGATGAAGCGGCTGGGGCGCGCGGAAGAGATCGCGCCGCTGGCGGTGTTCCTGGCGTCAGATGCGGCGGGGTACATCACGGGGCAGGTCACCAGCGTGGATGGCGGATTGACGATGGTGGGGTAGGGAAGAAGCGGGAGGAAGAGGATGAGGGAAACGTTGGCCTTCGATTTTGAACGAACGTTCGACCAATGCGCGACGCTGCTCGGCGACCTGACCTTCCCCACGGTGGCGGCCTGGAAGCAGGAGCATCCCGGGGGGCGGGTGATCGGCTATTTCCCGGTGTACGCGCCGAGCGAAATCATCCATGCCGCGGGGATGCTGCCGGTGGCGCTGCACGGCGCCGGGGATGGGTTGGAACTGCAGCACGCCGACGCGCGCTTTGGCTCGTTCATCTGCTCGATCGTGAAGAGCACGCTGGAACTGGCCATGACCGAGCGGCTGGCGCTGATGGACGGGCTGCTGTTTTCGACCATCTGCGATTCGGCGCGCAATCTGGCCTTCGTCATCAAGCGCAACCAGCCGGGCATGTACGTGGACTTCCTGCACCTGCCGCACAATCCCAACGGGACGGCCAGCCACGATTTTCTGGCCAGCGAATACCGGCGGCTGATCGGGCATCTCCAGGAGCTGTCCGGAAGAACGATCAGCGACGAAGCGCTGCGCAACTCCATCGCGGTATTCAACGAGAACCGCAATCTGCTGCGCCGGCTGTACGAATTTCGCAGGGATTATCCGGAGCGGCTGCGGACCTGGGAGCTGTACGTGCTGATGCGCGCGGGGAATTTCGTGCCGGTGGAGACGCACAACGAATGGCTGCGCGGAGTGCTGGAGGAGCTGCCGGGGCGGACGGGCAAGCGGCGCGACGCCATCCGGGTGGTGATCGAAGGCTCGTTCTGCGAGCAGCCGCCGCTGGACCTGATCCGGGTGATGGAGGAAGCGGGCTGCACGATCGCGGACGACGATTTTATCCTGGGGCGGCGCTGGTTCAACGCGGATGTGCCCGTGGCGGGGGATCCGCTGATGAATCTGGCGGAGAGCTATCAGGACCGCTCGGTGTATTCCTCGGTACGGCACGACAACCGGAATCCGCGGCACAAGCAGCTGGTGGAGAAGGTGAGGCAGGCGAAGGCCCAGGCGGTGGTTTTTCTGACCGCGAAATTCTGCGAGCCGGCGTGTTTCGATTACGTGCTGTTCAAGCGCGAGCTAGAAGCGGCGAAGATTCCGCATCTGCCGCTGGAATTCGAGGAAAAGGCCTACACGTTCGACCGCTTCCGGATGGAAGTGGAAACCTTTGTGGAATCACTGCTCTTTGAGTGAGCGGGGAGCGAGGGAGTCATGTCCAACACCGAAAAGAGCGACTATCGCGGGCAGATCCACCAGTTGCAGAAGGAGATGATGGTCGAGTGGTACCAGAAGCTCGACGAGTCGGCGACGACGGGGAAGCCGCCGGCGGTGTCGCTGATGATATCCGGCAATTGCATCGAGCTGCTGGAGGCGTTCGACGTGCTGCCGCTCTATCCGGAGGTCAATGCGCTGCAACTGGCCATCCGGCGGCAATCGCTGGAGCCGATTCTGGTGGCCGAGGAGATGGGTTACGCCACGGACAACTGCGCCTACGTGAAGGCGGATATCGGGGCGATGGTCAAGGGCATCACGCCGGCCGGAGGAAAGCTTCCGGTGGCCGCGCTGGCGCTATGCAACTTCGTGGGCTGCAACGTGTACACGAAATGGTTCGAGCACATCGCGGAGTTCCAGAAATCGCCGCTGTTCATGCTGGACGTGCCGTTTCTGCGCACCGATACGCCGAGCAAGGATGACGTGGCTTACGTGGTGCGGCAGTTGCACGATCTGGTGAAGCAACTGGAGCAGATCACCGGGAAGAAATTCGACATGGACCGTTTCCGGGAGGCGGTGCGCAATTCGGCGCGGGTGGAAGAGCTGTGGTCGCGCATCAAGCATCTCTCGAAGAAGAAACCGTCGCCCTATGACGCGTACTTCGACGCCATCTCGCTGATGGGGCCGCTGTACGTCTATCGCGCGAATCCCCGGGGGGTGCACTTTTTCGAGGTGGCGCTGAAGGAATACGAGCAGATGGTGGAACGGGGACAGGGGCCATTCGAAAAGGAGAAATTCCGAGTGGTGCTGGAAGGGCCGCCGCCGTATCCGTTCTTTCGCACGTTCCGGGACATGTTCGCGAAGTGGGGGGCGTGCACCGTGGCTTCGACGTATTCGACGGTGGGGGGCCTGTGGGAGTTCGGCTTCCGGCACGATCCCCAGGAGCCGTTTGAGGCCATCGCGCTGCACATGATCGAGAACAACGTGACCAACCGCAACTACCTGCAGCGCTACGACCAGATCCGGCGGTACGTGGAGGAGTGGGACGCCGACGGGCTGATCATCCACTTCGTGAAGAGCTGCCGGCTGTTTTCCGCGGGGCAAGGGGACATGCGCGACTACTTCACCAAGGAGTTGGGCATTCCCACGCTGTATCTGGAGTCGGACATCGAGGACCCGCGCTACTTCTCCGAAGCGCAGATCAAGAACCGCATGGACGCCTTTTTCGAATCGCTGGGGCACGCACCGGCGCGCACGGCCGCGCAACTGAGCGCCGGAAAGGCAGGCTCGGGCATCCCCATGGTTCCGACGGCGAGCCCGAAACTGAGGGTATTGAATTGATGAGCGAGGTGAAAGCGATGCGCTATGCAGCGGGAGTGGACGTCGGATCGACGCAGACCAAGGCGGTCATCATGCAGGCGGACGGAGGCGAGAAGAAGATGATCGCCAGCGCGCTGGTGGACACCGGGGCCAACGTGCAGAAAGCCGGGGAGAACGGTTTCCTGGCGGCCTGCAAGGAAGCGGGCATCGCGCCGGAGCAGGTGGGCTACGTGGTGGGCACGGGCTACGGGCGGTACAAAATCCAGTTCGGCAACACGCAGATGACGGAGATCAGCTGCCACGCGCGCGGCGCGCATTTTCTTTTTCCGAACACGCGCACGGTGATCGACATGGGGGGGCAGGACAGCAAGGCCATCAGCATCGGCGCGGAGGGGAACGTGCTGGATTTCGTGATGAACGACAAATGCGCCGCGGGGACCGGGCGGTTTCTGGCCAACGCCGCCGACGTGCTGGCAATGCCGCTGGACGACATGGGGCCGTTTTCGCTGAAGGGCAAGAATCCGGTGAAGATCACGACAGTGTGCACGGTGTTCGTGGAGTCGGACATTCTTTCCTATCTGGCGCAGGGGAAGAAGGCGGAAGACGTGCTGAGCGGGGTGAACCTGGCGATTGCGCGGCGGACGATCTCGCTGGCGCGGCGCGTGCCGGTGGAGCCGGCGATCACCATGACCGGCGGGGTATCGCGCAACGTGGGGATGGTGAAGGCGCTGGAGGACGTACTGGGAATGAAACTGCAGATCAGCCCGCTGGCGCATTTTGCGGGAGCGATGGGCGCGGCTTTGTACGCTCTGGAAAAAATGGATCAGGATTCCGAAGCGGGAGTCCGGGATGGGGCGCATGGTACGAATCGCGGGAATTGACGTCGGCACGGGATTCACCAAGGCGGTGGTGATCGGAGTGGCTTCGGCGGACGGGCAGACGCCCGCGGCGGAGGGCGCGCCGGAGATTCTGGGGCGCGCATCGCTGCGCACGGGAGTGGAGATGGAGAAGGCGGCGCGGGAAGCGCTGGGCGCGGCGCTGGAAGCGGCCGGGCAGCGGGATGCGGAGGTGCGCTACGTGGCCGCGACGGGCTTCGGGCGGCACGCCGTCTCGTTCCGGGACATCCAGATCACGGAGATCACCAGCAGCGCGCGCGGCACGAGGTTCCTCTACCCGCATGCCACCTGCGTGCTGGACATCGGGAGCCAGACGACGCGGGCGATCACGCTGACGGAGACGGGGCGGGTCAACCAGTTCAAGTCCAATGACAAGTGCGCGGCCGGATCGGGGAGCTTCATCGCGCGGGCCACCAAGTATCTGGAAATTCCGCTGGAGCAGGCCGGGGAAAAAGCGCTGGACGCGGACAAGCCGCAGGCCATCAGCAGCATCTGCGCGGTGCTGGCGGAGAGCGAAATCATCAACCACGTCAGCGCCGGGGTCAGCCTGGAGAATATTCTGGCGGGAATCTACGAATCGCTGGCGGACCGCGCGGGGATGCTGCTGAAGCGCACCGGGATGGGCCAGGACCTGGTGTTCATCGGCGGGGTGGCGCGGCAGCGCGGCATGCTGCGGGCGCTGGAGAACCGGCTGAAGGTGACGGTGCACGTACCCGAGAACGCCGATTACGTGTGCGCGCTGGGAGCGGCGCTGCTGGGGCTGCAGCGGCTGCGGGCCACGGAGAGGGCGCGGCACACGGAAACGGCGGGCAATTCCGCCACGGTCGCCGTCTAAGGCGGCGAGCGGCAGGCGCGGGCCAGGCGCGGGGGAAGGGGGGCTTCCTGCCGCGGAGCGCGCGCGTTGTTTCAGATGTCGGCTATAATTCCCGCCTGTGGCCCCCGTTCTCGATTCCATCCGCGTGGTAGAACTTACCGAAGCCCTGGCCGGGCCGTATTGCGCCATGCTGCTGGGCGATTTTGGCGCCGACGTGATCAAGGTGGAGCGGCCGGGCGTGGGCGACCAGGCGCGCGGGTGGGGCCCGCCGTTTGTGGGCAGCGAATCGGCGTACTTCCTGGCCGCCAATCGCAACAAGAGATCGCTGACGCTGAACTACGCCCGGCCGCGCGGCGCGGAGATGCTGCAGCGGCTGCTGGCGACGGCGGACGTGTTTGTGGTGAACCAGCCGGTGCTGGCGTCGCTCGAGAAGCGGGGGATCGATCCGCAGACGCTGTGCGCGAAATATCCGCGGCTGGTCTACTGCGGCATCACCGGGTACGGATTTACGGGGCCGAAGGCGGGGATGCCGGGGTACGACATCCTGGCGCAGGCCGAAGCGGGAGTGATGAGCTTTACCGGGGAGCCGGACGGCAGCCCGATGCGCTATCCGATCGCCATCGCGGACATGACCTGCGGGATGTACGCGGTGATGGGGATACTGGGAGCGCTGTTCGCGCGGGAGAGAAGCGGGCAGGGACAGTTCGTGGATGTGGCGCTGTTCGATGCGCAACTGACTTGGCTGGCCAACGCGGGCAGCAGCTACCTGAACGCGGGGGAATTGCCGCGGCGCTGGGGAAACGCGCACCCCAACATCGTGCCGTACCAGGTGTTCCGCGGCAGCGACGCGCGGCACTTCGTGGTGGGGGTGGGGACGCCGGAGCAGTGGAAGCGGCTGTTACAGGTGATGGGATTGCAGGAAGAGCTGGGGAGCGACGCGCGGTTTGCGAGCAACGCGCTGCGCATCGCGAACCGGGGGGAGCTGATCGCGAGGCTGCAGAAGCGTTTTGCGCAGGAGCCGGCGGAGGTGTGGCGGGAGCGGCTGGCGGCGGCGGACATTCCGGCGGCGGCGATTCACACGGCGGGCGAAGCGCTGGGGGATGCTTCATTCCGCCCCCCTGCTCTGGCGGCTCCATATGGTCCACCATTCCGATATGGATATCGATGTCACCACAGGAGTTCGCTTTCATCCGATAGAGATCCTTCTCTCCATGGGTATCAAAATGATCGTTGTCGTTTTGATCGG
>JAIQEV010000019.1 GCA_020073585.1 Terriglobia bacterium | reverse complement strand
AGCCGCTGCGCCTCGTTCACATCCAAGCCCCCGTACTTCGCCTTCCAGGCGTAGATCGTGTGCTTCGAGACGCCCATCTCGCGGCCTACATCCTCAGCCCGCCGCCCCGCTTCCAATTGTTTCAGCGCTCCGATCATCTCCGCTTCGCTGTGCTTTCCCTTCGACATCACACTCCTCCTCATTCCGCAGAATCATATACACTTCCCTGCGGATTGAGGGGAGCAGGTCATCGACAGCCTCTTCACCCAGATCAACATGCGCCCCCCTTGGGCGTCCAACCATTCCAGCTGCAAATTCATTGCGCAGTTAGTTGCTACCTACAGGCTTGATCTCCTGCTTCGTGCGTGATCTGAACACAACGGGCCTAGACCTGTCCGTTTGCCCTCCCTGCCAACATAATGTTTGTATACACCACTGATGCAGTCGTGCCTGTGATCTTCGTCACGGTCAACATTGAGCCCCGAGAAACGCGCTACCCGTATATGTGGTAACCCGGACACCGTTCATCAGGGCGCAGCGGATCGCATAATTCTGGACGAGTGGTCGCCTACTCGGAAGCTATTGTCGACTCGATCTGCCCGAGGCTGTGCGTTAGACGCTGTCGGCAAATCCTTATCACTAGTGAACGGACTACTCGACCACGCGGCTAACTCTCGGTAAGTCGGATTACCGGACAAGCTGGATATTCAAATCCGCGGGTGCCCTTCGATTTTACGCGTGGGACTCTTTGGTTTTCTTCACCACGATCGCATTCGAACACCTCCGCTCTGCGCTCTCCGCGTCTCCGCGTTATCTTTTCCTCTCCCTTGCTCCACTCTTTCTCAAATCTCATTCGGCCAGTGCGGGCGCCCCATGCGTCGATTCTACGCATGGGCCTCTTGGGTTTTATTCACCCCGGCCGCATTCGGCCACTGTTCCTCAGCCCATTCGAATACCCTTCCGTACAGTATGGAACGCAGGCGGGTGGCGCAAACTTAATGACCTAGCAAGGTCGGGGTGCCCCGTTCCTGCGAAGCGTGTTCGTTGCGTTCCGGATGCCTTTACGGAGCGTGTTTCTTGCGCCCCGGTTGGGTTTGCGGGGCAGGAGTGAGGTTTTTCTCTTAGCTGCCCTCCCCATCCCCCGAATCCGCTTCGCCGCACCATTCGAATACCAGTAAACTATGTTGACCGCTTTGCGGTCACATATGCAATTGACCATGTTTACCGGATGGGCTATACTCTCATTCGTCTCTGGCGCGGAGGAGATAGGATTTCGCCCCTTGTCCGTGCCATCGCTCGCCAAGCAACACTCCTTCTCCCTCCCACAACCCCTCCAGAATCAGCACTTCCGCACTCTTTCGTATCAACGGAAATCTACACGACTTAAAATTCTTTCGTTTCATACTCTTGCGCACTCTTTTGCACTCTTTCGCACACAGCGCAACACAACTCCCAATAAATCAATCTTTTGCGCACTCTTTGCTAAAAACACGGGGGGTGGGGGTAGCCTTGCTCCCTCTACCCAAAATCTTTTTCTTGGAAAAAGTCTCTCTGCCGAAACTCCTCCAACTCGTTTCTTTTCAGGGAAGCTCGCGGCGTTCCGCCTGCCTTCCTACGGTCTGCAGCGGGGAGACCACTTCGGGGATGGCCATGCAGATCGGCGCGCCTTCGCCGCCGCGGCTCCGGATCTCCAGATGGAAATCGGCGCCGCAAACGCCATGGCGACGCCCGCCCTCCGGCAGCGAGGACTACAGCGATTCCTGCAGGGTGTGGATGTGCTGTTCCAGCGTCTGATTGTATTCGCGCTCGATCTGCAGCTCGGTCTGCAGCTTTCTCACCAGCATCTCCAGGCGCATGATTTCCGAGCGCAGTCGCTGGACCTCATGGCCCGCCGGCGCGGTCGGGCGCTGCGGCATGGGGATGCTCGCCGGGCGCTGCGGGGCAGCCGGCGGCGCGGCTGCCGGAGCGTGCGAGAAAGCGTCCGCGAGGGCGCGGGGCCAGGCCGATTCGCCCGCGTGCGCGGGCGGCGGCGGAGGCGCAGGGGCATACGCGGGCGGCGGCGCGAAAAGATTGCTCAGCGCGTGGGGCGTTTGCGCGGGTGCGTGCGCGGTCGGGTGCGGCGCGGCTGGCGCTTCCCCCGGAGACAGAAACGCCTTCACCCGGGCGATCAGCTCCTGCGGCTGAAAGGGCTTGCGGATCAATTCGTCAGCCTTCACGGCCACGGCCCTGTCGGCCACGCTCTTGTTGACCACCCCGGACATCAGCAGCACCGGCGTCGCGCTGTACAGCGGATTCTCCTTGATCTGGCTGCACACCGAATAGCCGTCCTGATCCGGCATGATCACGTCGGTGATGACCGCGTCGGGAGGCTCGGCTTCGAACTGCGCCAGGGCCGAAGCGGCGTCCGCGCAGGTGATGACGTGGATGTTCTCCTTGCGGAAGGCGATCTTGATCACTTCGCGCATGGTGGCGCTGTCGTCGATGAAATAGACGGTCGGCGAGCGTTTCCCGCCGGGATCGGCGGCGGGCGGCAAGGTGTACGTTTCGCTCATTGCGCTTCCTTGTCTGCCATGTCGCGCTGGCTCTCGTCGAACTCGCGCATGGCGTCGAGCATCAAGTCGGTCGAGGAACGCAGAACCGTGCGCTGCCCGGAGCTCGAGCCGTACAGGAACTTGTACACGCCCTCTCCGTTCTGCACGCAGCTCTTCAGTATGTGGATGACGGCTTCATCGCCGAACAGCGCGCCGCACTCTGCGTGGCTGATCTCTCCGGCATCGAAGAACATCACCCCGTCGAGCCCCGTGGCGTTGATGTGCAGGGCCCCGGTCTGCCGCGCCTGCACCAGAAGCTGGATCACGCCGGGAAGATCGTGGTGCGTGAGGCTGCCGCTGAGGCTGGTATCGGCCTGCGGCAGCATCTGCGTGGGCTGGAAGCCCTCGACTTTGCTGAGCAGGAGGCTCTTGATGTGCGCGGCGATGACCGCGGGGCTGCGCTTGCGGTCGATGTAGTCCTCGCAGCCCGCCTGGAAGGCCTCCATCAGGGCGCGCTGGTTGCCGTCGCCCAGCGCGATGACCGGCAGAGCGGCGTTTTTCGGATCGGCATGGACGATCTGCGCGATTTCCAGGGCCCCCATCTCGCGCAGGTTCGTGGCGCACAGAATCGCCGAAGGTGTGTCGTATTCGAGCATGGTGAGGGCATAGGCCGGCTGTGTGGAGCTCACAACATCGAAGCCTTCGTGCTTCAGCGCGTCACCCAGGCGCTTCGCGAAATAGACGTTCGTGTCAATCAGCAGAATCTTGGCCGCGCGTCCGGGCAGGCTCATGGCCGGACCTCCCGCGCAAGCGCGGCGCCATCCGCGGTCGCCGGCAACTCGGGTCCGGGGATGAGATGGTCCAGTTGCAGCACTTCGATGACGTTTCCGGCGTTGGAAAGCCAGCCCTGCACGTGCGGCGGATGCTCGCCTTCCGCGGCGGTCATCTCCGTGGTGATCAGCTCGCACTCGCCGGTGACCGGGATGGCCACGGTTTCCAGGCCCGCGGCGTAGTGCCGCAGCGCCAGGAGATAGAGGCGGCGGCTGGACATGCGCCGCCCGGTGAGCGTTTCCGAAACGTCGCAGACCGGCACGATGCGCCCGCGGCGCAGAATCACGCCTTCGAGTTGCGGCGTGTGGTGCGGGAAATGGAAGACGCGGCTCGCCGGCACCAGCTCCGCAATGCGCTCGGCCGGCAGCGCAAACTGCCGGTCGCCGAGCCGCAGGAGCACGAAAGACTGCGCGCCGGTTTCGAGTGTCGCGTTCATGCCGGGTTCCGCCCGTCCGCGTTTTCCGCGGAATATTCCCTGGCGGCGTCTTCCGGAATGCCGCTCTCCGGGAATTCGTTTTCCCCGCCGATCGGATCCGCTGCGGCATTTTCCGCGGAAGCGGTTTCGGCGGCGGCGTCCAGTTGGGCGATTTCCTGCGCCAGCAGCAGGCCGTCGGGATTCACCACCGGAATCACGGAATTTTCCATGGCCACGAAGCCGCGATACCAGTTGCGCTCCTCGTGGCAAAAAGACTGCGGCACCGCTTGCAGCCGCGTGATCGCCGCCATGCGGTCGATGGCATCCACCAGCAGCGCGGCACGGCGATTGCGGAACAGGAAAACCAAGGCCGCCTGCGAAGGCGGCAGTCCGAAGAGCGTCCCGCCATGCACGATGTACAGCGTGCGCCGCCCGCGGCGCACGAGCGAGCGGACCTTGCGCAGCCCCGGCTGCTGTATGTCCGCCGCCGCGCTGCCGATGCTGTCCGCGCTGCGAATCTCCTGCACCACGCTGGCGGAGATGGCAAAAAGCTGGCTGCCGATGCGGAACAGGATCATCTGTTCCGGGCGGATCACCCGGCCCTTGGCGGCAGGCTGTGACGCAAAATTCATCCGCGCGCTCCCACCGGCGTGGCGCGGGTCAGGGCGATGACGCGCTTCTCGATGGCCCCGTAAATGTCGTCAATCGGCAGAACCTGGTCCACGACGTTCAGCTTGATCGCTTCCGCCGGCATGCCGAAGATCACGGAGGTGGCCTCGTCCTGCGCCAGGACCAGACCGCGCGCCGTCCGGATGGCTTTGGCGCCCTGTGCGCCGTCGCCGGCCATTCCGGTGAGGACCGCGCCGATGGTCATCGCTCCGGCGTAGGCCGCGATACTTTCCATGGTGACGTCGATGCACGGCAGATAGCCGTTGATGCGCCCGCTGGTGTCGTCCAGTTGCACGCGGCCCGCCGGCGTGACCCGCATGTGCTTCGAGCCGGGGCAGACGTACAGCGTGCCGGTCTGCAGCGCTTCATTGTGTTCGGCTTCTTTCACGCGGATGCCGGTGAATTCCGCAAGCTGCGCCGCGAACTGGGTCGTAAACGCCTGCGGCATGTGCAGCACCAGGACCACCGCAGCAGGGAAGTCGCGCGTAAAGCCGGGCGCCAGACGCATCACCGTGGCCGGCCCCCCGGTGGACGCGCCGATGACCACGACGGGAAAGCGCTGGTCCGCGGAGCCCGCCAGAGCCGGCCGCGCGCCCGCCCCAAATTTTGCGGCGCCGCCTACGCCGTTGGCCGGCGCCGATGCGGGTTTCGCGCGGGCCACCGTGCGCACCACGCGGACCTTGGAGGCCATGCGCGTTTTGCGCAGCAGGTCTTCCTTGACGCTGTTCATGTCCAGGTCTATGCCGCTCGAGGGCTTGGAAACGAATTCGATCGCGCCGAGTTCCAGCGCGCGCAGCGTTCCGCCGGCGCCTTCCTTCGATTCCGAGGTGACGATTACGATCGGCCGCGGGTTCGAGGACATGATCTTTTCGGTGGCCTGCAGGCCGTTCATGTGCGGCATGTTGATGTCCATGGTGATGACATCGGGCTGCAGGGACTCCGCCAGAGCCACCGCTTCCTGGCCGTCCTTGCACTGGCCGATCACCTGGAAATTCGGCTCGCCGTTGAAAATGGTCTCCAGCACCTTGCGCATGAAGGTGGAATCGTCGACGATCAGGACGCGAATCTTCTTGTCAGCGTTTGCGCTCATTGTCCGTTCACGCCACCGGCACCGCATGCTGCTGCGCATCGGCGCCAATCAACTGCTCGACCGCATGGATCAACTGATCCTCCTGCACGGGCTTGGTCAGGAAGGCCACGGCGCCTTCTTTCATGGCGCGGTCGCGGTGCTTGGCGCCCGCGCGCGAAGTCACGACCATCACCGGGATGCGCCGCGTCGAAGGACTCTGGCGCAGTTGCGCCATCAGCTCGTAGCCGGTCATGCGCGGCATTTCCAGGTCGGTGATGACCAGGTGGCAACCCTGCTGGGCGATGAGTTCGGCGGCCTCCAGGCCGTCGGAGGCAAGTTTCACGCGATAGCCGGCCTTCTCCAGCATGCGCCCGACAAATTTGCGCACGCTGATGGAATCGTCCACGATGACCACCACGCGCTCCTGCTGCACGCGGTCGATGGCGTCGGAAGGGATGGAGCCGCGGGCGATGGCCGCGGAGCCCGGCGCGAAGACGCGCGCGGCGCTGGCGCTGACCTGCACGGAGCGGCGCTCGCTGGGCTCGCTGGCGATCATGCGGTTGAGGTCGATGAGCAGGATGAGGCTGCCGTCCGGAGCGATGGTGGTGCCGGAGAAGAGCTTCACGCGGCGCAGATACTCGCCCAGGTTCTTGATGACGATTTCGTCCTTGCCCAGGACCTCTTCGATGACCAGGCCGATCTGGCGGTCGCCGGTATTGGCCACCACCATGCGGAAATAGCCGTTGATGGGCTCGAGGGGCGGCAGGCCCAGATAGGAATCGAGGCGCACGACTTCGGTGACGACGTCGCGCACCTTGGTCAGCAGCTTGCCGCCGACATCCTCGATTTCGTCCGCGCGCAGGCGGCGGATCTCCTCGACGACGGCCAGCGGCAGCGCGAAGATGGCCGTGCCGCAGCGCACGAAAAGCGCCGGAGAGATGATCAGGGTCAGAGGCACCTTGAGGGTGAAGCGCGTGCCTTCGCCCTGTTTGCTGTGAATTTCGATTTCGCCGTTGAGCGCGGTGAGATTGGCGCGCACCACGTCCAGGCCCACCCCGCGCCCGGCCAGCTCGGTCTTGGCGGAGGCCGTGGAAAAGCCCGGGTGGAAGAGCATCTCGCGCAGGTCGCGCTCCGTCAGGCGCCCCGCGGTTTCCGGCGAGACCAGCCCGCGGTCGATCGCGCTTTGCTTCACGCGCTCGTAGTTGATCCCGCCGCCGTCGTCGCCGACCTCGATGTAGATGTGATTGCCGCGATGATACGAGCGCAGGAAGACCTTTCCGGTTTCGGGTTTCCCCGCGGCGGCGCGTTCCTCGGCGGACTCGATGCCGTGGGCCACGGCGTTGCGCACCAGGTGCACCAGGGGGTCGGCAATCTGCTGAATGATGTTGTTGTCCAGCTCGGTATCTCCGCCGGTCATCTCCATGTCCACGAGTTTGCGGGCGGATTTGGCAGCGTCGCGCACGGCGCGGGTGAGCATCGAGAAGAGCGTCTCGATGGGCACCATGCGCGCGGCGGTAATTTCATCCTGCAGGCGGTGCGCGAGCTTGGTGAATTCGTCGATGTCTCCTTCGACGCGGCCGATGAAGCCTTCGAGCTGCGAGAGCACTTCGTTCACGTCGGCGGAAATCTCGGTCATGGAGCGCGAGAGGATGTTGACGTCGTCGTAGCGGTCCATTTCCAGCTCGCTGAAGTCCGAGAGGAAGGAGGACTTGTCGCCCGCCGCGGAGGCGGAAAACTGGTCCGGGGACGGCGCGCCGCCGCGGGCGCCGGGGAAGGAGGTGGCCAGGCGCGCGGAGCTGACGCGGTTGAATTCGTATTTTTCCTGGAACTCGGTGACTTTGCCGTGCAGGCGTTCCTTCGAGAAGCCCAGGGTGTCCACGAGCTTCTGCAGCTCTCCGACGCGGCCGACCATGCGGGTGCGGTTGATCACCAGCTCGCCGACGTTGTTCATCAAGCGGTCCAGGCGGCCCAGCGAAATGCGCACGGACTTCGCCGCGTGCTGGCTCTGCGCCGTGGACTTCTTGGGCTGGCGCGGCGCCGGCGTCCCGGCGGCCGCGGCGGGCGTGTTTTCCGCCGCGGGCGCGGGAGTCGCGGCGGCCGGCGCGGCCTCGTCTTCTTCGGCCTCTTCGGGAGCAAATTCGGCCACGCGCGCGAGCAGGGCATCCACGCCGGCGCGCATGTCGGCTTCGCCGGTCCACTGCTGGTGCAGGGTCTTTTTCAGGACGTCCACGGATTCCAGGCAAACGTCCACGACGGCGGGGGAGGACTCGAGCAGGCCGTCGCGCAGGCGCCCGACGAGGTCCTCGATGCGGTGGGCGATGGCGCCCAGGCGGCGCAGTCCGACCTGCGCCGCGGAACCCTTCACGGTGTGAATGGCGCGGAACAGGCGGTTGATCTCTTCCGGATTGTGCGCGCCCTCGAGCGCCAGCAGGCAATCGCTGATGATCTGCAAATGCTCTTCCGCTTCCGGCTGGAAGAATTCCAGAATTTCCGCGGGAATCTCGTCATCGGCCGGCAAGCGGTCGAAATAGGAACCGGTGGCGGCGCGCTCTTCCGCTTCGTAGGCCTGCGCGATGGAGGGCGCCGGTTCGCGTTGCGTCTCGGCCTGCAGGTTGAGCGGCGGCGGCTCGGTGGGGAAGGCGAAGCGATAGCGCTCCTTGAAGGCCGCGATGTCGTCGGAGACCTCGTTGCCGGTGTCGCTGATCTCCAGCAGGTTGCTTTCCAGCAGGGAGATGGCGTCGGAGAGGAATTCGGTGAGCGGCCCGTAGAGATCCGAGCCCAGCGGGGCGTTGAGCGCGTACTGGAAAATATGCGCGAGCTTCCCGGCGATTTCCGAGAAGCGCGGAAAGCCGTAGCTGGCCGAGGTGCCGGCGAGGGTGTGCGCGGCGATGTACAGGCGCTCGATGTCCTCGCGCTGCACGCCGGTCTCCCCGAGAATGCTGGAGTACTCCCGCAGATACTGCAGGTGCTCCGAGGCTTCCTGGAGAAAGAGCTCGACGGCTTCGCGTTCGGGAATGCTCACGCGCGGCCCTCCGTTACCAGCTCCGGCTGCGGCTGATCGCCCGGGGCCGGCTTGCGGTACAGAATGCATTCGTTCAGCACGATGGCCTGAAACTTCACGGGAATCTTGGACAGCGACTCGGAGTGCCCGAGGAGCAGGTATCCGCCGGGTTCCAGCGTGTCGTAGAAGCGCTGGATGAGAGCGCGGCGGCGCTCTTCGCTGAAATAGATCATGACGTTCATGCAGAAGATCAGGTCCATGCGGCCCATGTAGACGGCCGAGGCCAGGTTCATCTGCGCGAAGGTGACCATCTTGCGGATGCGCGGCCTTACCTGGCAGCCCGCGGGGGTGGTGGTGAAGTGCAGCGCGAGCTGGTCGGGAGTGACGCTGGCGATTCTCTGGCCGTTGTAGATTCCGGTCTCGGCGATCTTCAGGGCCTGGCGGCCCACGTCCGTGGCCATGATCTCGATGTTCCAGGCTTCCGCGGAATTGAGGGTTTCGGCGATGGTGATGGCGATGGAGTAGGGCTCTTCGCCGGTGGAACAGCCCGCGCTCCAGACGCGCAAGGTCCGCGGATTGTTCCAGAATTTCTTGACGTGCAGCTCGGGGAGGACGCGCTTGCGCAGCGCGTCGTACACCGCGGGATAGCGGAAGAAGGAGGTTTCCTGGGTGAGCAGGCGCTCGAGCAGCCCCTCGTATTCCACGTTGGAGCGGCGCGCGGCCCGCAGCAGGTCGGAACCGCGGGCAAAGCCCTTGTGCTGCATCTGTTCGCGCACGCGGAGGGAGACGAAGCGCAGGCGCGAGGCGTCGAAATGGATCCCGGTGCGTTCCTCGATCAGCAAGCGGATCTCGGACAGCTCGTGGTCCGTCAATTCCGGCGTCGGATTCTGGTGTTCGGTCATGGTCGGCACGTTTCCGCGCTGGCTTCCTCACCAGGGCAGGGGGTTGTTGTTTTACCGGAACGCGCCCGCGGGGACTGCCGGCTCGGGGGCTTCCCCGGCGGCGGACTTGTTGCCGGGCGCGCGGAACTGCGCCAGCGCTTCGTTGAGCTGATCGTTGAGTTTCACGAGCTGGCTGACGGTGCTGACCGTTTGCCGGACGCCCTGCGAAGTCTGGCGGGTGATTCCGGAAATGATTTGCATGGCGTGGGCGACACCTTCCGTGCCGCGCACCTGCTGTTTGGAAGCCAGGGAAATTTCCTGGACCAGTTCGGCCGACTGGCGGACCACGCTGGAAATGGCGTCCAGGGCGCGTCCGGCCTGATCGGCGAGCTGCGCGCCGCCTTCGACTTCCTTGGTGCCTTCCTCCATGACCACCACGGCCTCGTTGGTCTCGGCTTGAATGGCCTTGATGAGCGCGGCGATGTCCTTGGTGGCGCTGCGCGAGTGCTCGGCCAGTTTGCGGACTTCGTCGGCGACGACCGCGAAACCGCGGCCGGCTTCTCCGGCGCGGGCCGCCTCGATGGCGGCGTTGAGGGCCAGGAGGTTGGTCTGCTCGGTGATGTCGTTAATGACGTTGATGATTTCGGAAATTTCCAGGGAGCGGTCGCCGAGAGACTTGATCTTCTTGGCGGTGGCCTGCACCGAGGCGCGGATGCGCTGCATGCCTTCGAGGGTGTCGCGCACGGCGCGGTTGCCCTGTTCGGCGGCGTCCAGGGCGCGGCGCGCGGCTTCGGCGCTGGCTTCGGCGTTGTTGGACACCTGCTTCATGGAGACCGTGAGCTCTTCCACGGCCGAGGAGGTGTTGGTGATTTCCTGGTCCTGCTGGGTGGCGCCGGCCTGCATCTCGTCGGCGGCGGTGAGAATGTTGTGGGCGCTGCCGCTGACTTCCATGGCCGCTTTGCGCACGCGCTCGAGGACCTTGGAGAAGTTGTCGAGCATGTAGTTGATGGAGTCCACCACGTTGCCGAGGGCGTCGTTGGTGACCTTGCCGCGCAGCGTCAGGTCGCCGCGGGCCACCTGGTTGATGACCGCGAGGAGGTCGGTGATGCTGCGCTGCAGCAGTTCACTGGCTTCCTGATTCGAGGTGGCCTTGGAGACCCGCAGGACGGCGCGGTTGAGGTTCTCCGCGATATAGCCGAGGTCGTCGTTGCCGGCGACTTCGATGCGCGCGCGGGGATCGCCGACGGCCAGGCGCTCGGAAAATTCCGCGAGATCCTGCACCGGCGTGAGGATGCGCTTGCCGAGGAGCATGGCCAGCGCCAGCGTCGTGCCCAGGGCCAGCAGCGCGGCGACCAGCACCACCCCGCCGGCGCCCCCGGACATGGAGCCGAACTCGAAGATAGCGGCCCCGCCGGCGGTGCGCCCCGCGTGATAGGCGAGCAGCAGAACGCCGAACAGCGCCACTCCGGTCCACAGGATCAGCATCCAGATTGTGGAACTCAAACGACCTTTCATGACTTCCTCCAGTTTCCCAATTGGCGCCCGTCCCCCGGGCCGCCATCCATCCCCTGTGCAAATGCGCTCAGATTGCGGGCCCCGGAAAAACCTCGAGCAGGCGCCGCAAATCGATCATCAGCGCCAGGCGGTCGTCGTGCCGGAGCATGCCGATACAGTGCGGCACGTTTTCCGGCGCGTGTTCGAGCATGGCGTCGGCGGCGGCGGAATAGGTGCCGACGACTTCGTCGGCGGCGATGCCGATGCGCACATCCTCGTGATGGGCGTCGCCGCGCAGCGAAGCGACCACCACGTGCTTGGGCAGAAGACCCGGACGGCGGCCTTCGGTCATGGCGATATCAATCAGCGGCACGATGGCCCCGCGCAGATTGAAAATACCCATCAGGTACGCGGGCCCCAGCGGTAGCCGCGTGACCATCGGAAACTCGACCACCTCTTCCACGTCCAGCACCGGCAGGCAGAAGCGCTCGCGTCCGCTGCGAAAGACGCAGTGCTGCTGCTCGGGCGGGCTGTGCTCGAGAGGCCCGGCGGCTTCCAGCAGATCGCCAGCGTCCGCTTCGCCCGATACCGGGGTGAGCTGGTAGCCGTCTTCGCGCTGCTCGAAATGGCTGGTCAGGTCGCTCATGCAAACCGCCGAACCGCGCGCAACAGCTCTTCGCGCGTAAAAGGCTTGGTGATGTAATCGTCCGCGCCCTGCTGCTGGCCCCAGAATTTGTCGCTGGCGGTGCCCTTGGAGGTCACCAGAATCACCGGGATGCCGCGGAACTGCGCGTTGCTTTTCAGCTCGCGGCAAAGTTGAAAGCCGTTGCGGTCGGGCATGACCACGTCCAGGAGGATGACGCAGGGACGCTCGCTGGTGATGGTTTCCTCGACCTTGAGCGGGTCGCTCAGGCCGACGGGGCGGTAACCCTCATGCACCAGCAGGTCCTGCATGAGGCGCACCTGCGACGGCGAGTCGTCCACGATCAGGATTTTCTTGTCCACGCGCACCAACTCCTGAGAGAAATCCGCACAGTAGAGAAGCACGTCGGCGACCAGGGACGGCACTCATTCGCCGTTTTGTGCCATCGCTCGGAAGTGCTTGACAATACAAGAGATACAAGAAAGCAGCGGCCCCTCAGCGCCGCCCGGATCTCCCCGCCGGGGTGGCTTCCGTCTCACCCTGAGATGCTTTCTCAGTCTCCCGCATCTCGCTCGCCAGCGATGAGAATCGCTGCATGATTTCGTTGATGCGCAAGGCCATGCTGTGCATGGTCTTGATCTGCTCGAGGGATTGAGTGCTGAGCTGGCCGGGCTCGAGCAGCAGCAATTCCGCATTGCCCAGGACGCTGGTCAGGGCATTGTTGACGCTGTGGCGCATGTCGAGCATGTAGCGGCCGAGGGTGGCGTGCGAGGCGTTCTCGGCAGCCGCGCGCTGCGAGTGCCGCGCCTGGCGCAGAGCTTCCGTGCGCCGCAGGGATTCCCCGGCGACGAGCAGGACCGTCTGGGCCCAGTCTTCGCGCAAAGGAATGTGCACCAGGCGGGGATAGCGCGCGCGCAGCTCGCCGAGTTCCCGCGGATCGCCCTGGACGCAGAGAATCACCGCCGCGACGGAGTCCAGAGTGTGCAGGATGGCGGCGAGGTTGGCGTCGCGCAGCGGCCCGATCACCACCAGGTCGCAAGAGGGCCGTTGCTGGCGCTTCCACAGCTCGCTGCTCAGGACGGTCAGGGCCGGCATCTGGCGCTCGCCTTGCCAGCACGCCGTCAGCAGGCGCGCGAAATCGGTTTCATCGGTAAGAATGACGACGTTGGCGTCTCGCAACGAAGGTCCCGCTCCCCATCGAATGTCCGGCGCAATGCCGGGAGTGCCGGCGTCTACAGCTTCTCCGCTTCATCCAGCGCGGAGAGCAGCCGCTTCGTGCTCATGCTCAGGTTGACCGCGACTTCCGTGTCTTTCGCCTGTTTGGCGATATCCACGCGCTCCTGCAGACGGGAAGCTTCGACGCGCGCGATGCTGATGGCGCGCTCGAGGCTGGAGGCGTTCCCGGTTTCCTTGGCGGCTTCCAGGGCCGCCGTAACCAGCGCGCGGGCCACCACCGCACGGCGCAGATCTTCGGCCGAGGGGCCGTCTTCGCTGACAAAGGCGGTGACTTCCCAGGAGGGCAAGAGCACCCGGGCGGTGCCCAGGGTGATGGTGGTCATCGAGCGGCCGCGGGTGGGCGGCGCGGCGATGAGCTGCTCCCAGATCTTCTCCATGCAGGTCTCGAAATCCAGCGCGGGGACGGGCGCTGCGGCGGGCTTTTCCTGGCGCACGGCCGGGGCGGGCGGCGGCGGGGTTTTCTGGGGCGCGGCGGGCTTGGCCGCCGGCGGGGCGGTTTTCGCAGCGGGTGCGGCGGCTGCGGGAGCGGGTTTGCCGCTTACGCCAGCCAGGGCGCGCTCGACGTCGTTGCGCAGGGCCAGCAGTTTTTCAAAGCCCTGGTTGACGGTGCGCTCGGTGTAGTCCTTCTGAAAGGGCTGCTTCCATTCGTCGGCGATCTGCCGGATCTTGGCCAGCGGCTCGGAGGCGCTCAGGCCGAACTGCGTGCAGTCCACCGTGCGCACATGGGCGGCTTCCATCTGCGTGAGGCCGGTGCGGATGGCCGCCAGGTCGGCGTGCATCAGCTCGATCAGCGTGCGGCGCAGCATGAAATTGAAGCGGATGAAGGCCAGCAGGGCGGAGGGATCGTAGAACATGTTGCCGGCGGAATCCTTCACGCGGCGGCCCTGCTCGATGAAATTGGTTTTCAGCATTTCGCGGAGGCTGCGCAGCGTGCCCAGAGTTGCGATGATGGTTTCGAGGGGCGCGCACCATTCGAGGGGGGCGGCGTCGGCTTCGCCCAGGACCGGCTTCATCACCTGGGCCACGTCCTCGAGCTCGATCTTGGCGTGATAGATCTTGGGCGGGGCGCACAGCGCGAAATACTGCACCAGCAGAAAGTCGATCTTGTGGCGGTCGGTGTCGGACTTGATGGTCTTGCGCAGGTGGCGCAGGATCATGGCGCGCAGGCCGCCTTCGTTGGCGTTCAGCGAGGTCATCTGCAGCAGGTGGCGAAGCTGGTGCACTTGCACCTGGGTATCCACGGTATTCAGCCACACGGTGACCTGATCGAAGATTTCGGGGCTGACGGTTTCCGGAAGAGCGGTCTTGTCCGGGCCGAACAGCGGCTTGATGCCGACCTGTCTGGCGATGGCCGTGTAGATGGGGAAGAGCGAGCGGGCTTCGGCCCACTGCCTGTCGCGCGCCGGATTGGCGCGGGGAGCCGGCTTGCCGGCCGGCGGAGGCAAAGTTTTGGAAGCAGTGGTCACGGCTGCACCATCCAATCGCAAGAGCCTTTGAGAAAACGTATGGCTACGGCCTTCGCACCTTCGTGGTATTGCACCGCGATCACCTCGGCCTCGGCCGCTTTTCCGGCGCCTTGGGGTTCGACGCTGACGCGGTCGTCGAACTCGAGGGGCAGGGTGCAGACGAAGATGGCGTGCTCGCTGGCGCTGTACTCGACGACGATGCGTTCCTGGAGACGTGCCTGGCCCGGGCGCAAGGCGGTAATCCGTACCGGAATGCGCACCGGCAGGGCGCGTGGAAAAAAGCGCGCCAACTGTTCCGCACAAGTGCGTGCGGCGTCCGCGACCATGACCCCACCCGAGCGTTTCACGTGTTCTCTCGCCTTAGGTATCGCGCCGCCTGTCGCCGGGCCGGGCTCCAAACACACGGAGCCAGGCTGGACGCAGAGGCGCCGCAAAGAAGAGTGCACGCTGCGCGCCAAAGTTTGCGGTGGGGATAAAATCTTTAACTAATTGAAAGAGCGGAGCTTACATAAGCCCGTGGGGAAGAGCGTGGCTCACGCGTCTCAGGCTGACACGCCGGCGTCTCACGCATCAGCACACGCGAAGATATTTCCACAGGCTGCGGGAGATTAGTGCGAGGCAGCCTGAGACGCCGGATTGGCGACGGCCGGACCCTCGGAGGCGGACTTCACCCCAATATTGTAACGTTTCAGCTTGCGATAGAGCGTGGCCCGGCTGATGCCGAGCATCTTGCCAGCCAGGGCTTTGTCGCCGCGCGCCTGTTCGAAGACGCGCAGGATGGTCATGCGCTCCATTTCGGCCAGGGCCATGGTGGACAGGGCGGCGGCATCGGACGCCGCGGCGCCGCTTCCGTCGGCGGAGGCCTGCTCGGAGCGGATGGCCGGCGGAAGGTCGCCGCTATCAATGGTGAGGTGGTCACCGAGGGTCACGGCGCGGGCGACGCAGTTCTCCAGTTCGCGAACGTTGCCCGGCCAGTCGTACTGCAGCAGACTCTTCATGGCCGCGGAAGTTACCTGGACGTTTTCGCCGGGGGCGTAGCGGTCCAGAAAATGGTGCACGAGCATGGGGATGTCCGAGCGGCGCTCGCGCAGCGAGGGGATGTGCACGGTCACGACATTCAAGCGGAAATAGAGATCCTTGCGGAAGGTGCCGTCGCGATAGGCGGCTTCGAGGTCGCGGTTGGTCGCGGCGATGACGCGGACGTCGGTGGACACGCGGTCGTTGCTGCCCACGGGCCGCACTTCCTTTTCCTGGAGAACGCGCAGGAGTTTTGCCTGCATCTCCAGAGGCAGCTCCCCGATCTCGTCGAGGAAAATGGTGCCGCCATTGGCGGCCTGGAAGAGCCCGGCCTTGGACTTGATGGCCCCGGTGAAGGCGCCCTTCTCATAGCCGAAGAGCTCGCTTTCCATCAGCGTGGGCACCAGGGAGCCGCAGTCCACGGCGACGAAGGGGGTCTGGGCCAGGGAACCGCGGAAATGAATGGCCCGGGCCACCAGTTCCTTGCCCGTGCCGCTCTCGCCGAAGATCAGCACCGGGGTGCGCGAATCCTGGAGGCGCGAGATCATGCGCAGCACGTCCTGGATCTTGGCCGAAGCGCCGACGATGCCGCCCAGGCTCTCTTCGGTATTTACGCGCTCGCGCAGAAACTGGTTTTCCGCGACCAGGCGCACCTTTTCGGCCATGCGCTGCAACAGCAGGCGCAGCTTCTCGACGCGGAAGGGCTTCTCGATGTAGTCGTAGGCGCCGATCTTCATGGCGTCCACCGCCGATTCGATCGAGCCGTGCCCGGTCATGATGGCCACCTCGGTGCGCGGCAGAATGGCGCGCGCCTGGCGCAGGAGTTCCACGCCGGAGAGGCTGGGCAGCTTGAGGTCGGTGAGAATCAGGTCGGGGGTGGCGGTGTCCAGCTTGGCCAGGGCGGCCTCCGCGCTCTCCGCCTCGGAGCAGGTAAATCCGAGGGTTTGCCCGATGGTCATGCACAGGCGGCGGATGCTCTGCTCGTCGTCCACAATCAATAAACGGATTTTCAGGTCGTCGCTCATGGTTTCCCGAAGGTCTTCTCCACGACAGAAAGTAGGTGCTGGACTCGAAAAGGCTTTTCGATGCAGGGCGTGCCGCTGTTGCCGAGCAGTTCCTGGGTTTCGCTGTTGGCGGTGTCCCCGCTGATCAGAATGATGCGCGCCGCCAGGTCGGGGCGGTTCCGGCGGATCCAGGCGTGCACTTCGGCGCCGTTGACGCTGCCGGGCATGCGAATGTCCGAAATCACGCCACTGTAACCGCCGTGCGCGAGCTGCTGCAGGCCTTCCACGCCGGAGGAGACGGGCACGACCGAGTAGCCGCGGCGTTCCAGAGCGGCGCGCACGAACGCGGTCACCGCAGCCTCGTCCTCGATCAGCAGGATGGGCAGGGAAGCGCGGGCTGCGGCGCTGACGCTCATCGCCCGGCCTCCATCGCGGTTGCCGAAAGAAGCGCGGCCGCGGCGGCGGGGATGCGCACCGCAAAGGTGCTGCCCTGGCCCGCGGCGTTATTCCAGCACTGAATCTCGCCGCCGTGGGCGCGCACAATCCCGTAACAGATGCTCAGGCCCAGGCCCGTGCCTTTGCCGACCGGCTTGGTGGTGAAGAAGGGATCGAAAATGCGCTCGGGATCGGAAATGCCCGTGCCGTTGTCGCTGATGGCCACTTCGATGTCTGGGCCCCGCCGGGAGCTGCGAATTTCGATCTGCCCGGGACGCTGCGTTTCCTGCACGGCGTCATAGGCATTGTTCAGGATGTTCATGAAGACTTGCTGGAGCTGCTGCGCGTCGCCCAGCACGGGATCGAGATGCTCCTGCAGGGTCTCGCGGACTTCCACGCCGTGACTGGCGAAATCGTAGCTGCGCAGCTTGAGGGTCTGCCGCAGCACGGCGTTGAGATGCACCGCTTCGCGGCGCGCGGTGCGCTGCCGGGCGAAGCTGAGCAGGTCCTGCACGATCTCCTTGGTGCGCTGGGTCTCCTGCAGGATGATTTCCAGGTCCTGCTTGACCACCGCCGGGAGGTCGGGATTTTCCAGCAGCAGGTCGGTGAAGCCGAGGATTGCCGCCAGGGGGTTGTTGACCTCATGGGCCACGCCGGAAACCAGGCGGCCCAGGGTGGCCATCTTCTCGGAGTGCGCCAGCTTGGCCTGCAGAATGGCCGCGTCGGTGATGTCCGTCATGACCACGACAATGTTGTTGACCACGCCCTGCTCGTCGCGCATGGGGCTGAGGCTGATGGAAAAGTGGCCCAGGGTGGCGTCGCCGCGGCGCATGCGCAGCTCGAGATTTTCCATCTGCTGCCCGTGGGCCGTGGTTCCCAGGGCCTCGTCGAATTCGCGGCGCTGCGCGGGCTCGACCCAGTCCACCAGGCGGCGGCCGATCAATTCCTTCTCGCGGTAGCCGGCGTCGTAGCAGCGGCGGTTGGCGTAGGTGATGAGGCCCGCGGTGTCCAGCACCAAGATCATGCTCTGCGTGGCGTTCAGGATCTTCTGGTTGAAGTCCCGCTCGCGCTGCAACTGGGCCTGGAAGATGCGCTGCTCGGTCACGTCCAGCATCAGCCCGCGGATCTGGGCGATTTCCCCCTGGGCGTTGCGCACCGCGGTGATGTTCTGCAGGGTATGCAGCAGGGAGGCATCCTTGCGCCGCAGGGTCTCTTCATAATTGCGCAGCACGCCTTGCTGGCGCAGAGCGTGCAAAACGCGTTCCCGCGAAGCCGGATCGGGATAGAGGTGGCGGCTGACGTCGGCGCGCAGCAACTCCTCGCGCGAGCTGTACCCCAGCATGCGCACCATGGCGTCATTGACGTCCAAGAATTGCCCGTCCGGGGTGGCAAAGAACAATCCTTCCTGGATGCTGTTGAAGAGGTCGCGGTAGCGCCGCTCGGCTTCCAGCCGGTCGGTGATGTCCCGGAGAACGTGAATGGTGCGCGCATCCTGGCCGGCGGCCCCTGGGGTGCGAGAAGTGGAAACCAGGTAGGTGCGCTCCTGGCCCGCCAGCATGTATTCCTCGCGGGCGCGCTGCGCATCGCGGCACAGCGGGCAGGGAAGCCCGCTGTCTTCCCCGGCAATCGGCCGCAAGCGGCTCATGGGCGCGCCTACCAGGGCCACGGGCGGCGCACCGAGCTGCGAAGCCAGCGAACGGTTGGTGCGCACGATCCTCCAGGATTGGTCGTGGACCACGATGTAATCGGTGATGGCGTCAATGTCCTCGACCCACTGGCGCTTGGAGCGCTCCAGCTGCGAAAAGCGCCGGAAATTCACCAGCGAGAGCGAGGCATGGGAGGCCAGGGCGCGGAGCAGCCGGCGCTCGGAATCGTCCAGGAGCTGCGCCGGGCGCACGACGCAGATGCAGCCGAAGCGCTCGCCATCGCCGGAGACGATCTGCAGGAAAATGGTCTCCAGGTTCTTTCGCGCTGGCACCAGTGCGGGGAAAAGCGCCCGATCGCAAGGCCGCACGGCGATCTCGTCCGCCGTCTCGGCCGCCGCGAGGATGGCCTGGGCGAGAAGTTTCTGGCGCGGGTCCGCTTCGCGGCGCGGGGCATCGGTGCAAAAGAGCTCCGCATCTTCGCCTTGGAAAACGGCCACGCCGCACCACTGGGCCTGCAGCAGGCGCGCGGCGCGCACGGCGAATTTCCGCAGGAACTCCGGAAGATTGCCGGACTGCACGGCGTCCAGCGCCAGGTCCATGAGCTCTTCGGCGCGGCGCGAAGCTGTGCGGACACCTTGTACGCCTCCCCGGCCTGGGGGAGTACGGCGAGACGATACGGCTTTAGTGCCACGCATAGGGGGTCTGGGGCTCTGCGTGCGTCTCAATCTATAAGCAGAACACCTCCACGCTACCTGCGTATCTCAAATTGAGTCAATCGAAGTTGAGACGCCTGGTGCTGAATCAACCACCCGCGAGAATCAGCACGAACGTCTCACGCTGAGACCGATTGCAGGGTTACGGGGGGCAGTTGAGACGCTTGCAAGAATTTTCGGAAGCGCCTTCCGGGGCGCTCCTTACGCCTATCTCGCAGTTTAGAAACAGGTTGTTTGCGATTTGCGGAAATTCGCCGGCCGTGGTGCGGCCTTTCGCGGCCTGGCACTCGACGTGCCTTTCTCTGGGCGGGTGCTTTCTGTCCCGAGGAGAAGCAGAGGCAATGAGAAGCAAGCGGATTCGAGTCCTGTTGGCAGTGGTGGTCTTGTTTCTTACGGCGTCGCTGGGCTTTGCGCAGAAGGGGTCTGTCGAAGAAGAGAAACGCAAGGTGCGTCTCAAAGTTGCGCCCACGTATCCCGAACTTGCTCGGCGCATGAACATCTCCGGCAAGGTCAAACTGGAGGTCGTGGTCACGCCGGATGGGCTGGTGCGGACCTCACGAGTGATCGGCGGCCACCCCTTGCTGGTGAACGCAGCGCAGAGCGCCGTCAAGGAATGGAAGTTCGCTCCAGGCACGGAAGAGACGACGGTGGTAGTGACATTCGAGTTCAAGAGTCCGGTCGAGTAATCGAGAGGCAATCCCCAAGGGATGGCGGCGAAGCAGCGGGGGGAAATGCGGTTTCGCCAGGAACGGAGGGTTTGGCAATGAGGATCGGAAAGAGACTCTATCTGGGCTTTGGGGCCATTCTGGCGTTTCTGGCCGTGCTGTTCATTTTGAACTCGGTGGCCGTGCTGAAAGAACGCGCGGTGCGGGCGGATGCCGCGGCGGCGCTGGACAACGTGCGGGCCATCGAAGCCGTGCGCTTCCAGATCATGACCAACCGCGTGAACCTCGACAATTTTCTGCTGAGTGGAGATCCGCGCGATGAGGAGAAAGTCACGCACGGGATCGCCGACCTCGGCGAACTGATCAAGCGCAGCGAAACGCAGACCAATAGCGACCTGGTGCACTCCGCTCTGATTCAGGTCGAAGGCACCGAACAGAACTGGACCGAAAATTTCGCCAAGCCGCTGCTCGCCAAGCGCCATCAGGTGGACTCCGGCGACGCGTCCGTCTCCGATCTGCAGATTTTCTATCTGCAGAAGGATCCGGGAGCGTGGCTGACGAAGTCCTCGAGCGTGCTGGATCAGACCACGCACGATATCAGCAGCAACTTGCAAGAGATGACCAAGACCGCTTCGCGAGCCACCACGGTCACCACTGTTTTGAGCACCTTCGGCACGCTCCTGGCCATCCTTCTGGGCATGGGCACCGCCTACTACACCGCCAAGTCCATTTCCGAACCGCTCAAGCACCTGATCACCGTGGCGCGGGAGATTGGCGACTCCGGCGACCTGGACCAGAATATCGACATCCACCGCAACGACGAGATCGGGGCCCTGGCCACGACCTTCAATAACCTGGTCTCCTATCTCAAGGAGATCGCGGCGATCTCCATGGCCGTGGCGGCCGGGGATCTGACGGTGGAAGTGGCGCCGCGCTCCAAGCGCGACACGCTCGGCAACGCCTTCGTGCAGATGTCCGAGGGCTTGCAGCAACTGGTGCGCCAGGTCCGGGAAAGCGCCTCGCAGGTTTCCTCGGGCTCCAGCCAGGTGGCGGGCGCTTCCAGCGACTCGGCGCGGGTCAGCGTGCAGGCCTCGACGGCGATCGAGGAAGTGACCAGCACCATGCACGAGATGAGCATCAACGTGCAGAACGTGGTGAAGAATACCCAGGTGCAGGCCTCCAGCGTCGCGGAAACTTCGGCGTCCATCGACGAAATGGTCACCTCCATCCAGCGCGTGGCGGATACCGCCAAGGTGCTGCTGGACATCGCCAACCGCTCGCGCGAGGAAGTCGGCTCGGGCATCGCCACCATGGAAAAGGCCACGGACGGCCTGAACCGCACCAACATGGCCATCCAGACCTCGGCGGAGATCATCAACGTCCTCGGGCATCGCGCCGACGACATCGGCAAGATCATCGAAGTGATCGACGACCTTGCGGAACAGACCAACCTGCTGGCGCTGAACGCCGCGATCGAAGCGGCCCGCGCCGGCGAGCACGGCTTGGGCTTCGCGGTGGTCGCCGACGAAGTGCGCAAGCTGGCGGAGAAATCCACGCAGTCCACCAAGGAAATCGCGGACCTCATCCAAAGCATCCAGCGCGAGGCCCGGCAGGCCGTGGAAAACATGGAGCGCAGCACGCGCATCGTCGAGGAAGGGCTGTCGCTCGGCAGTGATCTGAATTCGGCGCTGCACAAGATTTCCAACGTGGTCACCGAAGTCTACAAATTCTCGCAGGAGATCGGCGCGGCCACCAACGAGCAGTCCGTGGGATCCTCGCAGATCGCCAAGGCCACCAGCCGCCTCACGGAAATCACCCAGGAGATCAATTCCGCGGTCGAGGAGCAGGCTTCGGGGGCCCAGGCGGTGGTGCGCGCCATGGATAAAATGCGCGAACTGGTGCAGCAGTCGGCCTCCAGCTCCACCGAACTCTCGGCGGCGGCCGAGCAGATGCTCAAGCTTTCCGGGCACCTGCTCAGCTCCATGGACCGCTTCGCCATCGATCGGGCGGCCCCGCGGGCCCGCCAGGAATACTCCAAGGCCCGGCAGAATTCCGAAGCGACGCGGGTGCGCAGCATGGAATACGCGGAAGTCTAGCATTCCTGAAGTATCCGGAGCTTGTGCGATGGAAAAAGACCTCCAGGTAGTGGGATTTCGCATCGGGGACGAGACGTACGGCGTGCGCATCTCCGCCGTGCGCGAGATCGTGCGCGTTCCGGACATCACCGTCGTGCCCAACGCCCCGGAGATGATCGAAGGGGTCATCAATCTTCGCGGGAAGATCATCCCGGTGATGGACCTGCGCAAACGCTTCGGGCAGGCGGAAATTCGCGCGGACAAGAAAAACCGCATTCTCGTCGTGGAGCTCCACAACCGGCTCCTGGGGCTCATTGTCAATTCCGCGTCGGAAGTGCTGAAGCTTCCGCCATCGGAGATCGAAGCCCCGGGCAACATGTTCTCCGACGGGGAATCGGGTTACGTGACCGGCGTGGGCAAACTGAAGGGGCGGCTGATCATTCTGCTGGATATCGCGAAACTGCTGCACCGCCCGGAATTCGGGCGCATCGAGGAGGCCGCGGAACCCGTTGCCAGCATGCGCTGACGGGGCAGTTGCCCCGGGCTGCGGCCAACGGCCGGAACCGCTCCAGGAATCCCCTATGGAAACCGTCATCGCACAGGTTCCGCTGACCGACGCCGAATTGAAGCTGCTGCAAACGCTCATCTACCAGGAATGCGGAATGTACTTCGATGAGCGCCGCGCCCATTTCCTGAAAGACCGGCTGCAGCGCCGCCTGAAAACCTGCCAACTGGACTCCTTCTACGCCTACTACCGGCTGCTCACCAGCCGCGAAGGCAAGCAGGAGCTGGCGCTGCTGCTCGAAAATCTGACCGTCAACGAAACCAGTTTCTTCCGCAACAAGCCGCAACTGGATCTGCTGCAGAAGACGGTCCTGGAAGACCTGCTGCACCGCAAGCAGGAGCGCCGCGACTGGACGATGCGCGTCTGGAGCGCGGGCTGCTCGACGGGGCAGGAGCCGTACTCCGTGGCCATGCTCTTCTGCGACGCGCTGGCCTACTATTACCTGCGCAATCCGCTGCCCTTCGAGGTGCCTTCGCCCAAGCCCCTGATCCCGCCGCCCTGGAAGCTCGAGGTGCTGGCCTCGGACATGAGTTACGCGGCGCTGCGCACCGCGCAGGAAGGCGCCTATTCGGAAACGCACATGGAGCCGGTGGACTACACCACACGGCTGCGCTATTTCGAGAAAGCCGGCGACAAATACGCCGTGAAGCACGCGCTCAAGGAACTCGTGCAGTTCGACTTTCACAACCTGAAGACGGAATTTCTGCCGCGCCGCAACGACATCATCCTGTGCCGCAACGTGATGATCTACTTCGATGAGGCCGAGCAGAAGCGGCTGATCGAGAAGTTCTGGCACTGCTTGAATCCGGGGGGCTACCTGTTCGTGGGGCACGCGGAGAGCCTGTTCGGGCTGAGCACCAAATTCCGCATGGTCCACGAGAATAACGGCACGGCCTACCAGCGCCTGGAGGCGGCCACGTGAGCCATCCGCTCGACGATCGCGGCGGGGATCTGCGCGCGCTCTTTTTCGAGAGCGCGTACGAGCTGCTGCAGACATTGAACGATGCCGGGCTCGAGCTGGAAACGCATCCTGCGGACCCCGAAGTGATTCGCCGCGTGCGCCGCGTGGTGCACACGCTGAAGGGCGATTCCGCCGCCTGCGGCTATCTGGGCTTGAGCGAGATGGCGCACGAGCTGGAGGACGTGCTGTTGCCGGAGATCGGCCAGGTCCGCGGCGCGCAGCTTGCGGAAGTCGTGCTGGCCGCCGCCGACGTGTTCGATTCGCTGCTGAATGCGTACCGCCAGAATGTCGAGCCCCCCTCCACGGAGCCGCTGCGCGCGCAAATTCGCCAGTTCCTGAAGGCCGCGACGCACACTCCCGCCGCCGCGCCCGCCGATAACCGGCTGACCGCGCGCTTCGTCTGGAGCGAATACGAGCAGTTGATGATTTCCGAGGCCCTGCACCGCGGCGAGAACGTGTACAACCTGGCCCTGCGCATCGACCCGCAGAGCGCCATGCGCGCTGCGGCCTTTCAGCTGGTACGCAACGTGCTCCACGGCATCGGCACGGTCATCGCTCTGCATCCCGAGGACAACAGCGCGGCCGCATCCGTGGAAGTCATCGAGGCGGCCGTCGCCTGCACGATGACGGAAGAGGCCATCGCGCGCCGCTGCAAGATTCCCGCGATTGTCGCGGACCTGGTGATTGCCCGCGCGACCCCGGCGGAAACCCCCGAGCACGACTTGCTCAGCGAACTCCTCGAGGCCCAAGCCACCGTGACCGTCGGCGCGGCGACCCCCGCGCAGGGCGCACCGGAGCAGCGCCCCAGCGGCAGCGCTTCCGCGGTCAATGCCGTGGTCGAGAGCACGCTCCGCGTCGAGACCGCGCGCATCGATTCCGTGATGAACCTGGTCGGCGAACTCATCATCGGCAAGTCCATGCTGAACCGGGCCATCGTCGAATTCGACCGGCGGCACGCCCACGACCCCCTGCACGCCAAACTCCTGGACGCTCTGTCCTTTCAGGCGCGCGTGCTGGACGAGCTGCACAAGTCGGTTCTGAAGATCCGCATGGTTCCCGTGGAGCAGCTTTTCCGCCGCTTCCCGCGCGTCGTGCGCGACGTCGCCAAGCAGTGCAACAAGGATGTGGCCCTCGAGCTGGCCGGGCAAAATACCGATCTCGACAAGGGCATCCTCGACGCGCTCGCCGAGCCCATCACGCACCTGGTGCGCAACGCCGTGGATCACGGCATCGAGCCCCCCGAGGCGCGCCTGGCCGCCGGCAAGCCCGCCCGCGGCACGGTCTTTCTCAACGCCTACCACCAGGGCGCGCAGGTGGTCACCGAAGTGCGCGATGACGGGCGGGGCATTGACGTCGCGCGTCTCCGTGCCAAGGCTGTCGCGCGCGGCCTGCTTTCGGCGGCGGACGCCGAGCGTCTCAGCGACGCCGAGGCCTTCAATCTCATCTTTGAGCCCGGCCTCAGCACCGCTGCGGAAGTGACCGAAGTTTCCGGCCGCGGCGTGGGCATGGATATTGTGCGCAGCGTGCTCGACCGCCTGAAGGGCACCGTGCAGGTCTCCTCGCAGCTCGGCCAGGGCACCCTCATCCAGCTCCGCGTGCCGCTGACCCTGGCGAGCATCCAGGCCCTCATGTTCCGCGTGAACAACCGTCTTTTTGCCGTGCCCCTCTCTTCGGTGGTGGAGATCACGCGGGTTTCCGAGTCCGAAATCCACCGCGTGGATCAGCGTGAGGTTCTGCAGTTGCGCGATCACATCCTGTCGCTGGTGCGCCTCAGCAGCCTCGAGCGCATTCACGCCGTGGAGGCGCGCAAGCGCTCCTTTGTGATTGTCATTGGCGCGGGGGAACGCCGCTTCGGCCTGCTCGTGGACAGCCTGGTGGGCGAGGAAGAACTGGTGATCAAGGCCCTCCCGGAAGAGATCATCACCAGCGATCTGGTGAGCGGGGCCTCCATTCTCGGTGACGGAACGGTAGTGCTGATTCTGAACGTGTCCGCGGTGCTGGCGCGCCTCTCGCGCGCCCCGGCCCTGGGAGCTATCGCATGAGCAAACCCATTCGCGTTCTGGTAGTGGACGACTCCGCGCTGATGCGCAAGCTGATCCCGCGCATTCTCGAAGCGGATTCCTCCATCGAGGTGGTCGGGACGGCCATGGACGGCGCGTTTGCCCTGAAGAAGATCGAGGAGCTGCGCCCGGATGTGGTCACGCTGGATCTGGAGATGCCGCGGATGGACGGGCTGGAAACCCTGCGCTTGATCACCAAGGAGCAGCAGGTTCCGGTGATCGTCTGCAGCACGCACTCCCACGAGGGCGCTTATTCGACCTTCAAGGCCCTGGCCTTCGGCGCCATCGACTTTGTCGCCAAACCGAAAGGCGCAGCCGCCGGCCGCCTGGAAACCATCGCCGCGGACTTGATCCAGAAGATCAAGGTGGCCAGCCGCGTCAAGGCCCGCAGAAACGCGGCGCAGGTTTCCGCGGAGCCGCCGCCGGTGGAGAAAAGCCGCCAGCGCGCGGCCACCGCGCCGAACCGCATCATCGCCATCGGAATTTCCACCGGCGGTCCGAACGCCCTGCAGTATGTCCTGCAGCAGATTCCGGCGGATTTCCCCGCCTGCATCCTGGTGGTCCAGCACATGCCGGAAGGCTTTACGGAAATGTTCGCCAAGCGCCTCAACGATTGCTGCGCCCTGGACGTTTCCGAGGCGCGTTCCGGGGATCTGCTGCTGGCCGGGCGCGTGCTCATCTGTCCCGGCAACCGCCATCTCCTGGCCCGCCGCATGCCCCGCGGCGATATGGCCGTGCTTTCCGACAGTCCCCCGGTGAACGGGCATCGCCCCTCGGTGGACGTGCTGTTTCATGCCGTGGCCCAGGAGTTCGGCCCCAGCGCCGTGGGGCTGCTGATGACCGGAATGGGCGAGGACGGGGCGGAAGGCCTGGGCGCCATCAAGAACGCGGGCGGGCCGACCATCGCGCAGAGCGAGGACAGTTGCGTGGTGAGCGGAATGCCCCGCGCGGCCATGGAAAAGGGTTTTGTGGGGACCATCGTTCCGCTGGAAGGAATCGGCGCGCATCTCGTCAGCCACTACGGAAGCCATCGCCGAAGCTCCGAGAGAACGGACGGGGTTGAAAAGACGGAAAAGAACGAAACGCAACGAAGGATACCTGTTTCTTCCTCGCGCGCCTGAAAGGGCGCCTGGGGAATAAGGAGAAGGCCATGCCGCAATTTGCCGCTCTGCTTCGAAAAGACAATCAGCCGGTCCGCTACCTGGTAGTGGATGATTCGGTCTTCGCGCGCAAGAACATCATCAAGATGATCGAGATGTTCGGCGGCGAGGTGGCCGCGGAAGCCGGCGACGGCTTGACGGCCATCGCGGAATACAACCGCGTCAAGCCCGACGTGGTCCTCATGGACATCACCATGCCGCAGATGGAAGGCATCGAGGCGGTGGAGCGCATCGTGAGGCAGCACGCCGAGGCCCGCATCATCATGGTCTCCTCGGTCGGCTATCAGGAAAACATTCTGGCCGCGCTGCAGAAGGGCGCCAAGCACTTCGTGCAGAAGCCCGTCAAGCCCGACGGCTTGTACGAAATCCTGCGCTATGTCCTGAGCGATGAGGCCGGCAGCGCCTCCGCCGCCCCCGTCGCCGCGGGGGAGGAGTTCGACCAATGAAAATGGAGCTGATCCAGCCGTTTATCAACGCGGCGGACGCCGTCTTCGCCGAAGCCCTGCAGGCCCCCACCAACATCCTGGATCTTTCCATGGATGAGGAGACCTATCGCCGCAAGGGCGTCGCGGCTCTCATTCTCATCAAGGGCGAGATCGAGGGGCGGGTGATTCTCGATCTGGCGCCGGACGTGGCCATGAAAGTCGCCAGTCATCTCGCGGGCAGCGACCTCCCGGAAAGCGAGCAGGTCGTTCGCGAGACCGTCTGCGAGCTCGCCAACATGATCATCGGCAATTCCGTCACGCTCCTGAATGACAAGGGATTCCGTTTCAAGATCTTCCCTCCGCAGATTCACGGCCAGGAGGTGGGGCTGGCGGGCAGCGCGGATACCGAAGCCATGGTTCTGTGCATCGAGACGCCCTGCGGGGAGGTCTATCTGAACATCTCCATGCACTATCTGCGCCGGCGCCGTATGGAACGCGCTGCCGCGCCGGCTGCGGAATAACCGGCGGTGCCGCGTGCCGCGCTACTTGAGATAGGCCGCGCCGTGGCGATAGAGCCCGGCCGCGGGAATCAGCCGCGAGGATACGATGCGGATGGGCACAAAGATGGCGCTGTTGCCCGGCGTGAAGGGCACGGCAATTTCCAGCCGCGTGCCTTCCGGGTATTGATTGCGGCTGCGGAACGCCAGGCCGCCGCGCGAGAGGTCCTCGCACACGGCGATCTCTTCCTGGAAGCCGCGGCGGCGGATGCAGGCCAGGACGCGGGCTTTGATGCGCGCCCGGTTGCGGGAGGGTTGCACTTGATCTGCCGGGGAAGAAAGATCGCTGGCCTCGGCGCGTTCCGGACCGCCGCGCTCTTCCGAGCGCGCCTCGGTCCAGATGGAAGGCGCGGAGCAGTGCCGGCAGATGCGCGCCACGCACTTGCGCACTTCGAACGATTTCAGCTCCAGCTCGTTCAGGTACACGATTTCGCGCCGCCGGCAGAAGCTGCACTCCATCAGCATGCGCGCCAGGGCGTCCGCGGCCTGCGCGGGCGTCGGAAAGTCGATGTCCCAGAAATCCGGCTGGGGATCGCGGATGGCCACGGCATAGATGAAGCCCCGGGGATCGCGGTCGATTTCCGTGACCACCGTGGCGTGCGCCGTCTTGCACACGGTGTCGCTCATATGCCGCTGCAGGAGCACTTCCTGCCCGGTGGCCAGCTGTTCGGCGAGCCGCAGCACGGCTCCCCCGCGGCTGATCAGCAGCGTTTCCACGGTCTGCGCCACGGGCTGGCCGCTGCTGTTGTACCAGGAGGCTTCCACCGGTACGCGCAGGGCCACGCGGTCGCTTTGACGAGTCTTGTCGGTGCTCATCGTTGGTCTTCGTATCGAGAGAGAAGCAACACGGAGAGACTAGCACAGTTCTTTGTACGACCCGCCGCTGACGAGGGGGCGTTTGCCCATCTCGCAAATGCCCGGCGGGATTTAGCCGGCGCTTCTTTGCCAGGGGCGTCGGCCGATCAGGGTGTTTCGCATGGGCCAGCCAACTGAGGACCGCAACTCAGCCGCATCCGCGATCCATGACCGCCGCTATGCCATTCGCTATGCCTTTAGCGCGAATGCCGAGCTGCTGGATCTCGATTCGGGGTCCCGCTCCACCGGGATCACCTCCGACATTTCCCTGGGCGGATGCTTCGTGTGCACCAGCCGCCCTCTCGCCGTGCGCATGCGCGTGCGCTTGAAGCTGATCTTCAAGGGCGAGCAGGTGGAGATCCTGGCCACCGTTCGCGCCGTCAAGCCGCGCGTGGGCATGGGCCTCGAATTCCTGGACGTCGAAGGTAACTCCTACACCACCCTGGTGCGCTGGATTGAAGAGCTCCGGCGCTCGCGCTGACCGCCGGCCTTTCGGCCTTCCACGCCGGAAACTCTCCCCAAGCTGTGCTGCGGCGTGCGATTATTCCGCGGAGTGTGCTAGGGTACCCGCTCGGCGGATGCTGCGGCGCCGCAAGGGCAGGGAGGGAATCGTTGAGCGAGCGGCCAGCCTGGTGGAACCGCCAGTACATCGAGCCGTACCGCCTGAGCGACGCGGAAGCCTGGAAGCTCATCGAGAGCCCGCCCTTCTACTGCGTCTTCGCCTGAGTCACCCGGGAGCCCGCGCCGGTGGCCTGCGCCATGGCCTATGTGGTGCTCGACGGCTGCGTCATGCTCACCTCCACCGCCAACCGCGACAAGGTCCAGGCGGTCCTCCGCAATCCCGCCGTCTCCCTCTGCTTTCACCGCGGTTTGCGCCAGGTGACGCTGCGTGGCCGCGCCGAAATTTCCTCCGATCCCCAGCTTGTCGCCCGCTGGGTCTCCGTGCATCTCGATACCTGGGACCGCCCGCTGACCCCGGAGCAGCGCGCCGCCGAGACCCGGCGCTTCCTGAGCCCCGGCCGCGTCATTCTCGTCGTGCGCGCGGAAAAGCTGCGCAGCTTCGACGGCGCGGAGATGTTCCGCGCGGAGAGATCCGGCGACGGGGCCGTTTAATTTGGCGGAAACTTGGCGATTTGGCCGCGGCGGAAAATCAGAGGGCAGAAGCGGCTTCCGCGGAGCGCCGGGAGATGAATGGCGGGGACGACGGGACTCGAACCCGCGACCTCTGCCGTGACAGGGCAGCGTTCTAACCAACTGAACTACGTCCCCGCGGAAGTATTCTTTACAGATGGTGGGCAGTGTCCGATTCGAACGGACGACCTTTCGGGTGTAAACCGAATGCTCTAACCGCTGAGCTAACCGCCCCTGCACCATCATCGTACAGGAAGCGCCGCACACCGTCAACGCGCCGCGAATTCTCCGCATTCCCAGGCCCGCCGCCTTCCTTGCACTTTCCCGCTTGAGCCAGTAAACTTTCTTCTTTGCTGCGGTGCACAGGAAGCGGGTGGCATGCTCCTCTCTCGAGATTTCGTCGCGTACATGGCCACGGAAGTGGTCAAGCGCCTGGTGGACAGCGAGCAGATTGAAACCAAGGCCGTCGAGCCGGTGGCCCTGCGCGTCCGCCAGAAGATGCAGGAAGAGCTGAGCGTCGAGGACCGCCTCAACGACGAGGTCCGCGAGATCCTGATCCAGCACCAGGACGAGATGCGCCGCACCGGCGTCTCCTATCAGGAGATGTTCAAGAAGGCCAAGGCCCAGTTGGCCCGCGACCGCAAGCTGATCCTGCGCTGAGCGCGGGATCGGCGCGTGCCGTGCGCCGGGTAAACGGGCCATGACGGAAGAGTGATTTCCAGTTCAGGGATGGGCATGCGACTCAGCCGCGAAAAAATCATCCGCCTCTCGCACCAGATCACCGACGTGCTGGTGGCCAGCGGCGAAGTGGAATTCATCGAAGACCGCGACACCATCCGCAATCAGGTGGTGCTCATCCTGCAGGCCCTGCTCCACGAAGAGGAAAAGGTGGATGCCGAGGTCCGCAAGAAGATCACCTCGCAGAAAAAAGAGATTCTCGAAGGCAGCGAAGAGTGGGACGTTCTCTACCGCAAGTATTACGCCGACGAAATGCGCCGCATGGGCGTTCCGCACCAGGCCGAAGAGCGCCGCGCGTAGTCCGCAACCCAGCCACGCTTCCGTTCCAAGTGACGCCGTTTTCCCCCGGGGAAACGGCGCGGGCTTTCCCTTCCATTTCGTTATATACTTGAAAAGTTTCCTCGGGAAAGACCCATGCCGAAGAAGAGTTTGCCCTCCTGGTTGGCCTTCGCACATATCAAGTCGGTCGTGAGCGCCGGTGTGATCCTCTGTTTCGCGAGCTATACGCTGAATCTGGTCTTTTCGCGGCTTGGTATTTCCCGGGCTGCGACCATCCTCGATGACCTGGCCATGGGCCTCCTCGGATCTCTGCTCCTCTTTGTCTATCTGTCAGCGCTCTATGAGAGCCAATGCCACGCCCGGGCGAAAGAACGAGCCATTCTCGTGGCCGAGCTCAATTACCATATTCGCGGCGCCCTCACGGCGCTGGGGCATTGCGTACTGTTGGAAGACCGCGAGGCGCGCCTCCGCCACTACGACGATGCGGTCGCCACCGTGGACCATGTGTTGACAGACCTGCTGCCCACCACAGGTAGCGCGAAAGAGCCGCGCCTCTTCCTCCCCGAGGAAGAGGTCCCTTGCGGCCAGCACTCCCTGCACTGAAACGCTTCCCGCGGAATCTCCCCCAGGCGCAAGCCACAGCAGGCCAGCGTTCCGTGCTTCCGGAGAAAAGAAAAAGGGCGGCCCGCAAAGGCCGCCCTTTTTCTGTTGCAAAGAAGCTGTTCTGACAGGCGGATCAGGGGGAGTCCGGCCGGCGCTTGAGTGTGGGCCGCCCGTCATCGGCCGGATCCGTGCCGGTGGTCTGCGGCTTCTTGTTCTTTTCCTGCTCGGTGCGGGTGCGCAGAGTAGGCTTGCCCGGCTCGTTTTCCTTGGTCTTGCGGCTGAACATGATATTGCGCAGGCGGGCCTTCACCTGGTCGAATTCGGAGGTGGTGACAATGTATTCCTGGCGCGCCGGCAGAATCCGCGCGATCTCTTTTTGCGCCATGGCGATGCGCTCGGGGGTTGGCGGGTGCGAGGAAAATACCTTGGGGATGGTGCCCGCACGGCGCCGCTCGTCGGCCTGGATGCGCTCAAAGAAGGTCACATAGGCGTTGGGGTCGTAACCCGCCTTGTACATGTACTGCAGCCCGAGAAAATCGGCTTCGCGCTCCGCGTCGCGCGAAAATTTCAGGTACGTCAGCGGGATGGCCAGGTTCAGCCCCTGGTAGATTCCGTAGCCCGCCCAGCCCCCGGGGCCCAGCAGGATCAGCGGGATCGTGGCCAGTTGCAGGATTTCGCCCTTGGTGGCCTGCTTGGTGCCGTGGCGCGCGGTTACGTGCGAGATTTCGTGGGCCATCACGCCCGCCAGTTCGGACTCTTCCTGCGCGCGCAGGATCAGGCCGCTGTTCACGTAGAAAAAGCCGCCGGGCAGCGCGAAGGCGTTGACCTCGTCGGAATCGATGACCTTGATGGTGAAGGGCACGCGCGCGTCCGAATTGCGCACCAGGTTCTGCCCCACGCGGTCCACATACTCCGAGACCACCGGGTCGTCGATCATCTTCGAACTGCGCTCGACCTCCTGGGCCAGTTGCTTGCCTAGCGCGATCTCTTTTTCCAGGGAATAGAAATTGACGCCTTTCCCCACGTTGCGGTTCCCGATCGCCTCCACGTCCTCTTTCGAGTTTTTCGGGGAGACCTGCGCCTGCTGGGGCACGGGCTGTTCGGGGGGTGTTTTCGGCGGGGTTGCCGGCTGTTGCGGCGGCGCTGGCGTTTGGCCCTGGTCCTGGGGCGGCTGGCTCTGGGGAGCGGCGAGCGCCGATCCGGCGCATAGCGCGGTGGCCAGCAGCAAACCCGTGATATGCCGCAGTAGTTGTTTCATGGCGCCCTCTGACGAAAGTATACACCCCCTGCGGGGTCGGCCCGGGCCAGTGCGGCCCTCCGCTGCGTAAGATGTACGCGCGGCCCGGAAGGTTTCCCGCCCGCGTTGTGTCCAAAAAGGATGGGGTTTAGGTTGACGCGCCTAAGGCCCTGCATCTAGAGTATCTATCCACCCCATGAGCGTCCGCAAAATTCAACTTGGCCAGTTGTGGAAGAAGGACGGAACGGGCGAAATCTACCTCGTCACCCGCGTCTATTCCGAGGCCCTCAGCACCGTCGCCGTGCTGCGCAAGAGCGGGGCCGAGCAGGAGGCCCTCATCCGCGTGAAGGTCGAGCGCAAGAGCGACGGCCAGATGCTGCACGGTTTTACCCCCGCCCAGGAAGACGAAGACTCCTAACCCGCCGCAGTTCAGATCGAGCGCACCGGCATCCTCACCACGTCCTCCACCTGCAGCGGTTCCTTGGTCAGGAAGGCCTCCCCGTATTGCACCCCGATCATCTGCCCGTAGTGCCGCGCCAGTTGGTTCATCTGCTCTTCCAGGCGGTCGATCGCCAGGTGCACGCTGCTCTTCGCCGCGCGCTTCCCGGGACGGAACTGCGAGGCGAACGCCAGGATCGCCCGCCGCCGCTGCTCGTACTCCGCGGTGATGTCCACGACAAACGCGGGCCGGATGGTGGCGTACGCCGTGGCGTAGAGAATCTTGAACGGGCGAAAGGGTTCGCCGTCGATGGGCAGCTGCTTCAGCCCGGCGAGAAAGCAGGCCTCGTAGCCCAGCGTGGAGGCATGGTAGTGGTCGGGGTGCCGGGCCTCCCAATAGGGAAGGATCACGGTATGCGGCTGCAGCATGCGGATCTGCTGCGCCAGGCGCAGCTTGTTCTCCCGGCTGGGCTGCACGTCGGAATCCGGCACGCCCAGCGTGCCGCGCCACTTCGCGCCGAGCAACTTGCCCGCTTTGGCCGCCTCCTTGGCGCGCGTCTCCGGCGTGCCCCGCGTACCCATCTCCCCCGCGGTCAGGTCCAGGATTCCGGTCTTGTAGCCGCGCCGCGCCATCTTCAACAGCGTTCCCCCGCAGGTCAGCTCCACGTCGTCGGGATGCGCGGCAATCGCCAGCAGATCGAGTTTCATCGTTCCTCCCTCGCAGGCCCGATTCTAACAACTGTAGGTGTGACCGCGAAGCGGTCAGCCGTAAGCATGACCGCAAAGCGGTCAATAAGCCACCCGCAGGGGCGCGACATGTCGAGCCCGTCTTTCTGGCGGGTGTGGTAACGTTTCCTATGCAAATGGACATGCCAGCCGGCCTCCCCAAGAAGGAAGAGTCGCTCGCGGGCCGCGTGGCTCTGGTCACCGGAGCGGGCCGCCGCCTGGGCCGCGCCATCGCCCTGCGCCTGGCGCGCGAGGGCGCCGACGTGGTCCTGCACTACCGCGGCGCGGATGCCGCCGCGCGCGAAGCCGCCGCGGAAATCGAGGCCCTGGGCCGCCGCGCGCTGCCTCTCTCCGCCGACCTGCGCCACCCCGCCGAAATCCGCGGCCTCTTCGAGCAAGCCGCGCGGCACTTCGGCGGCCTGGACATTCTGGTCAACAACGCCGCTGTCTTCTTTCCCGCCAGCATCGCCACCGTCACCGAAGAGCACTGGGACACCGCGCTGGACACCAACCTCAAGGCGCAGTTCTTTTGCGCCCAGGCCGCCGCCCCGCTGCTGAAAGCGCGCCGCGGGGTGATCGTCAATTTTGCCTCCGTGGGCGGCCTGCTGCCCTGGCCGAACTACATTCCCTACAGTGTCTCCAAAGCCGGGGTGATCATGCTCACGCGCTGCCTGGCCCGCGCCCTGGCCCCGGAAGTCCGCGTGAACGCCATCGCCCCCGGCACCATCTCCATGCCAGGCGATCCCCCGGAGTGGGAAGCCGACTACATCCGCCAAGCCCCCCTGGGCCGCACCGGCACCCCCGAGGACATCGTCGCGGGAGTGCTCTTCCTGGTGCACGCCACCTTCATGACCGGCCAGGTCCTGGCCGTGGACGGCGGCCGCTCCCTGTAGCGATTCCCGCGCCATTGGAAGCGCCGGGCTCTTGCCCGAAGGAAGTGGTCTCCTGGCCGTTCTCGCTGCCGCCTATCGCGTTCACCCTGAGCGCTTGGTCCGCCAGGACCCCAGCCAGCAGCGGTCGCAACCGAGGTCTGGATCAACAAACCGTCCAACGCGGATGCAAAAGCTCACTAAATTCCCTGGCCGCTGGTCGCAAAGTCGCTGACACGCCCGTCGAAGCAAGTCCGCGGGGTTCTTCTGGGCGTTCCTGGTTGCAATTGCAAGCGGAATGCTAAAAAACGCGGACCTGCCAAAATTGCGTGGAAAATAACCATACGCGGGGCATGGCCGTCGGACAACGCCCGGAAGAGACCTGTCCGAAGAGTTCCATTCAATCGCGTTCTGTTCTTACCCGAGGAGGAGGACATCGTTGCATGTCAAGTAGTCACTCTACGGAACCAAGAGACAGGGAAGCTCCAGCCAAGAGTTCCACCGCGACCATTTATCTCGGTAACGATCCGATGTTCACCATACGCAGCCTTCCTGACGACGATAGCGTCACTCTGGACAACGTTCGGGACCCGTCCCAGCGCTGCCGGATTCCCGGGGCACTGCTCCTCATTCTTGCTGAAACGTTTGTTGCGCTAAGAAAAAAGCGCGTGCTGTCCGATTGAGCGGGGTCAAGACAAGCCGTCAGCGTTGGCGCGCCAAATAGTCCTGAGCGTGCCGCAGTACGGCAGGCGCATGTAACGGCGTTCGCGCGTCTTTCCCGCCATTTTTATCCATTTCGGATGAAACATTCGTTTTATAGACCAGAACCGATGGCCTGGGGTATGATTTTTCATGGGAATTCGCTTGAGCGTTGCGGGCCGGCTACGGGAATTACGTTCGCGGATCGGAATCACCACGCGCGAAGTCGCCGATCAAAGCCAAAAGATCGCCGAGGCCGAGGGCAATCCGGAGTATTATATTTCGAATGCGTGGCTCACCCAGCTCGAAAACACCGACTCCATACCCAGCATCTTCAAGCTATTCAGTCTCAGCGTGATTTACAGGATCAAGTTCACCGACCTGCTTTTGCTCTTCGGGATTGACCTGGAAAAGATCGAGAAACATCGCCTGGCGATGCCGCCGCGGGACACTTCCCGCGCGACGATTGAAATCCACGACCCGGAACGAACCGTAACTTTTCCCGTCCGCTTCGACCCGGGATTCAGCGTCAGCACCACAAACCTGCTGTCCCGAATGGTGGAGGTGTGGGGAGAGATTCCGATCTCCCTGATCCAGCACCTGGACTTGCGGCACCAGCACTACGGGTACATCGGCCTGCAGGATTTTACCCTCCATCCGCTGCTGCGCCCCGGCTCGTTCGTTCAGATTGACGAGGGAGTCAGAAAAATCCAGCCGGGCAAATGGCGGACGGAATATGACCGGCCGATCTATTTTGTCGAACTTCGCGACGGCTATGCGTGCGGCTGGTGCGAACTGAATCGCAACGAACTCCTGGTGCTCCCTCACCCGCTATCGCCTTGCAGCGTGAAAAAATACGCGTATGGGACCGAAGCGGAGATCGTGGGACAGGTAACCGGGGTGGCTATGCGTCTTGTGGATGCCGTTCACGGGGAAGAAGGCGGGAACGCAAGATTGCCAAGGCGACAGTGACATTCGACGTAAAGAGCTCCGCCGTCAGGGGACCGCAATTCATGGGCGGCGTGATCCGGTAGGGCTGGAGCTTCTCCCAAGTGCCGATGAGTTCGCTCATTTCTATCTGATTGCAGCGGGCATAGACTTCCAGGTCTTCCACTAAGTCCTCGAGGGAACTCGTCGCCAGGCTCTGGAAGATTTCCTGGTGGCAGGCCGTCAGGGCCGCGGCGGCGGCGTCTGGCGAGAATTCATTCGCCAGTCCGTCATGCTGATAGCGCCCCGTGGTGTAATCGCGGGTCGAGGCGAGATAGATCAGCCGGGCAAAATTCCCCTTGAGTTTTGCCAGAGTACGGTTCTGCAGATCCTCGCGCGCGGTTTCCACCGCCATTGGTGTGATCCTGGTTTCCATTTAGCCGCCGCTCCGCGCGAAATCTGCCGGCGGCGATTGCGGAATCTCCGCGGATTTCCCGGCCAAGCTCCATAGTCGCACGGACAATTCGCTCGTATAGCGAGCCATCCCCCGCGCGTGAACGGGACCGAAGAAATAGATGGCGGCGGCCAGCAGCCAGCACATTCCGGAAACGAGCGCGCAATCGAAAACAATCCTGATTTCCACTGCAGGGTTGAGGTTCGCGCTTTTGCGGGCCATCCCGGCATGAAATCGTCTGACGCTGGCGAGTTGGTGGCGGGTGTGGCGCAGCCACAGATAGGCGAGTCTCTTCCGTTCGCGGCGAAACAACTGCTCAGCCTCAGGAGAGTGCTGCCCCGAGATAAAGTCCGAGTCTCCCCGTTCGAAGACCCGCGCAACCACATCAGGGGGGCACGGTTCGGCGCGCAAGGCGGATACTGCCGTCTGTTCTTCCGGCCGGTTCCGCGTGCTCCCCGAGTGGGTCCCCCCGCGCAGCAGCGAAGCACCAATCCATACGATGGACAGGAAGCCGAAAAAAATGACGAGAATGGCGGGCCAATTCATGGAAGCGCCGCCTTCGAGAGATAACTGCGGATTTGGACCAGGTGCTTTTTCGTTTCGAGTGAAAGCACTTGATAATCGTATTCGAGCTTCGATTTGGGATCGGGCAAGGGCATCGGCTCATACGACCATAAGGCGGGGCACCAGATGGCCAAAACGAGAACGTAGGAAAGCGGCTGAATATAGGCCCACCACATGTGGAAACCGGAGCCCAACTGCGTGCGAAACGTCAGATTGACGACGCTGGTGCCCAGGAAGAAACCGTAGCCCAGCATCATGCCCCGAAGATTCTTGCCCAGTGGAATCACGTAGTAGTAAAACAGGGCCAATAGCGCGATTAGAAATATGGACTGCACCATCCGGAGAGATCGTTCCAAGTCATAGGCTATTGGTGCGGGTGACCGGACCGGGCCCGACATCACATTGGCCAGGACTTTCGAGATGACCATGGCAAAAATAAAAGCCAGAACATTGCGTGTCATGCGCGCGGCGCCTGGGTAGTGGACGAGACCCTGCCTGTAAAGCTCGAAAATTATCCCGCAACCCAGCAATCCATCGAAGAATTGTGTATCCCAATAAAAAGTGGGGTACAGCCCCGGATGCCTGAGCATGATGTAAAACCCAGCGAGCGATCGCAGCAATACCCAGAGGAGATACGCGTAGAAAAGGGAGTACTTCGCGAAGAATCTTCCGCGAACCGCTCGCAGGAGCAGAATGGCTTCGAGAGAGTTACAGGTCCAGAGAATTAACTGGCTGACCATGATTATCAGCCAGAAATTCTAACATGGACGCGGGAGGGAAGGTCCAAGAAACCTTCCCTCCGGTCGGTTTGCAACCCTCGTGTGCTACGAGGCTTGTGTGGATGACGGAAGCGCCCAGGGTGACGGCGGGGGCGGAAGGCCGCCATCGCTTTGTAGAACCGGCTGCTCATAGGTTGCAAGTGGTTGTAAGGCAATGGGAAGCGCGAGTGTTGCGGCCAATGCGAGCAAGAGCGCGAGCACAAATAGTTTCCTTCCGAAAGGCATGTTTCCTCCGAGTGTGAGAGTTGGGACCCCAGGCGATCCGGCGGGCCTCTGAATCTTATTTACGCGTAAGAGACACAGGGAGCTTGAGCGAATCGAGAATCTGGTTCGTAAACCGAGCAACTCGCTCAAAAGAAGGCTGTATGGGGAGCTCTGCGGTTTGGATTCCGACCAGCGGCCAATTGATTGGCCCGTGCATCGGAGCCCTGTCATGAACGCATTCCAGAGGCAATAATGCTGGGCACTGTGAAAGAAACTTCATGGCACTTTCCTGAGAGTAAGTCGGCAGAAAGTCCAGCCCCGGAATTGAAATCCCGGTTCGCGTGCTCGGAATGCCGAGCAGGATTCCGAAACTTGGGAGAAGCCCTGGGAGCGATACGGATACCGAAAAGCCGGGAATGATCGTTGCAAACTGTGTTCGACGGAGGAGCGGAGGGGGCAACACATTCTGCCGGAAGTAGCGGACCGGCAAAGTAAGAGAACACCTGGGCGCAGAAGGGGGTGCACGAATGGCATTTGCGGTGTATTGTATGTGTTCAGCGTATTGAACACTCGCTGGCTGTCGAAATTAGGCTTTGCGTAGCCAAACCAAAGGGGTCACACCAGGACATGAACGATAGCGCCACAAAGCACCCGCTTTCCCCGGAGGACGTAGAAATCCGCGAGTGGCTGGAGTCGCTGGACTCGGTCCTGCAGGCCAGCGGCCCGGAGGTCGCCCGGGAGATCCTGGAGCGCCTGCGCACCCATGCGCACCTGGCCGGGGTGGAGATCCCGTTCACCGCGCGCACCGCCTACGGCAATACCATCCCGCCGCGCAACCAGCCGCTCTTTCCCGGGGACCAGGCCATCGAACGGCGCATTAAGAGCTTGGTGCGCTGGAATGCGCTGGCCATGGTGGTGCGTGCCAACCGCGTGGAACACAACATCGGCGGGCACATCTCGACCTACGCCTCCGCGGCCACGCTGTTCGAGGTCGGCTTCAACCACTTTTTCCGGGCGCGCAGCGAGGAATTCGAGGGCGACACCGTTTATCTGCAGGGGCACGCGGCCCCGGGCATCTATGCCCGGGCGTTTCTCGAAGGGCGCCTCTCCGTGCACCAGATGGAGAATTTCCGGCGCGAGCTGAAACCCGGCGGGGGGCTTTCTTCCTACCCGCATCCCTGGTTGATGCCGGATTTCTGGGAGTTTCCCACCGTTTCCATGGGCCTCAGCCCGATCATGGCCATCTACCAGGCGCGCTTCAATCGCTACCTGGAGAACCGCGGCCTGAAGCCCGCGACCGACGCCAAGGTCTGGGCCTTCCTGGGCGATGGCGAAACGGACGAGCCGGAAACGCTGGGGGCCATCACCCTGGCCTCGCGCGAGAAGCTGGACAACCTGATCTTCGTGGTGAACTGCAACCTGCAGCGCCTGGACGGCCCGGTGCGCGGCAACGGCCAGATTATTCAGGAGTTGGAAGCGGCCTTCCGCGGCGCGGGGTGGAACGTCATCAAGGTGCTGTGGGGCAGCGACTGGGACCCCATCTTCGAGCTGGATACCGACGGCTTGCTGATCCAGCGCATGGGCGAGACGGTGGACGGGGAATACCAGAAGCTGGTGGTGGCCACCGGCGCGTATGTGCGCCAGAGTTTCTTCGGCTCCGACCCCCGGCTGCTCAAGCTGGTGGAGCCGCTCTCGGATGACACGCTGCGCCGTCTGCGTCTGGGCGGGCACGATCCGCGCAAGGTGTACGCTGCGTACAAGGCGGCGGTGGAACACAAGGGCATGCCCACGGTCATCCTGGCGCGCACCATCAAGGGCTACGGCCTGGGGGAGAGCGGCGAGGGCAAAAACATCTCGCACCAGCAGAAAAAGCTCAACGAAGAGGAACTGCGCGAGTTCCGCTCGCGCTTCGGCATTCCCCTGAGCGATGACGACGTCGCCGAAGCGCCGTTCTACCGTCCGCCGGACGACAGCGCGGAAATTCAGTACCTGCGCGCGCGCCGCGAGGCCCTGGGCGGCTACGTGCCCAAGCGCAGCGTGCGCGCCAAGCCCATCGCGGCGCAGCAGGACGAGCTGTGGAAGGAATTCTTCGAAGGCAGCGAGGGCCGCGAAGTTTCCACCACCATGGCCTTCGTGCGCATGCTCAACAAGATGCTGCGCGACCCGGAGATCGGCAAGCTGGTGGTGCCCATCGTGCCCGATGAAGCGCGCACCTTCGGCATGGAATCGCTGTTCCGCCAGGTGGGCATCTATTCGAGCGTCGGCCAGCTCTACGAGCCGGTGGACGTGCACACGCTGCTCTACTATAAAGAGGCCAAGGACGGGCAGATTCTGGAAGAGGGCATCACCGAAGCCGGCTCGATGGCCTCGTTCATCGCCGCGGGCAGCGCCTACGCCACGCATGGCATCAACACCATTCCGTTCTTCATCTTCTATTCCATGTTCGGGCTGCAGCGCATCAGCGACCTGATCTGGGCGGCGGCGGACATGCGCTGCCGCGGCTTCATGCTCGGCGGCACCGCGGGGCGCACCACGCTGGCCGGGGAAGGACTGCAGCACCAGGACGGCAACAGCCACATCCTCGCGCTGCCCATTCCCACCCTGCGCGCCTACGACCCGGCGTTTGCCTACGAGATCGCGGTCATTCTCCAGGACGGCATCCGGCGCATGTACAAGGACGGCGAGAGCTGCTTCTACTACATCACGGTGATGAACGAGCCCTACGCCATGCCCGCGATGCCCGGCGACGTCCGCGAGGGCATCCTCAAGGGCATGTACCGCTTCCGCGCCTCGGAGAAGAAGAACGCCAGGCTGCGCGCGCAGCTTTTCGGCAGCGGCGCGATCCTGCGCGAGGTGCTGCAGGCGCAGGAGCTGCTCGAGGAAAAATTCGGCGTAGCCGCCGACGTCTGGAGCGTCACCAGCTACAAGGCGCTGTACATGGACGGCCTGGAAGCCGAGCGCTGGAACATGCTGCACCCGGCCGAAAAGCCGCGGGTGCCGTACCTCACCGCGAGCCTGGGCAATGCGCCGGGCGTGCTGGTCGCGGCCACCGACTACTTGAAGGCCTTGCCCAATCTGGTGAGCAAGTGGATGCCGCGGCGCCTGGCCTCGCTGGGCACCGACGGCTTCGGCCGCAGCGAAGGCCGCGCGTCGCTGCGCGACTTCTTCGAAGTGGACGCCAAGCACGTCGCCTACGCCACCCTGGTCGAGCTGTTCCGCGAAGGGCAGATCGAGCGCGCCCTGCTCGAAAAAGCCGCGCAAGAACTGGGCATCAACCCCGATAAGCCCGACCCGATGACGTCGTAGCGGGCTCCTCGGAATGATGCCTGCCTGCGGCGATGAAAAAAGTTACGCTTGCGCGGCCAGGATTTCCGCCGGCTTGATGCGCCCGGTGGCGAGATTGGCAATGAGCGCTCGGTTCGCCGCCAGAAAATCGTAACTGCCCAGTTCCTTCGGCAGCGCCCAGGCGATCTGCGCGAATACCCGGGGAATGATCTCCCCTTCGGCAATGGCCACCGCAAAAAAACGTATTTCCAGCGGCTCCGGCCGCTCTGCGTAGGTGTGCTGCACGCGGGCGATCTCCCGGCACTTGCGCAGCGTGACGCCCAACTCCTCGCGCAGCTCACGCGCCAGCGCTGCCTCCGGCTCTTCGTCCTGCCGCACCTTGCCGCCGGGGAATTCCCATTTGAGCGGGGAGCTGTCCGCCGCGCGCCGCTGCCCGATGAGCAGCCGCCGGTCCTCGCGCTCGATTACCGCGGCCACGACCAGCATCACGCCTTCTCCCGCCGCGCGGGAAATCCGTGCAGGATACGGAAGAGTTCGCGCGCGCCTGCGAGCAGCGGCGGCCCCGGCGTGTTCAATAGCTCATCGGAAATGACATACACGCGCTTGTCGCGGATGGCGGGGATGTTCTTCCAGGCCGCGACGCCATGGGCCTTCGCCGGTTTGGCCTTCGCGCCGGTGGCGGCCCAGGCCAGGACGATTACCTCCGGCCGCGCTTCGGCGACCTGCTCGTCGCTCACGCGCTGCCCCGCAGGAATGGCCATTTCGCCGCCGGCGATTTTTACCAGCTCCGCCACCCAGGGCGGGGAACTGATGCGCGGATTGGGCCAGGACTCGCAGTACACGCGCGGGCGGTGCTTGGCGCGCTGCGAATGTTTCGCCAGGGCGGCGAATTCGCGGCGCATCCGCGCGGCAAGTTTGTCGGCTGCGGCCGCGCGGTCCACGATGCGCCCCAGCAGGCGGATGTCGCTCTCGATCCCGGCGAGCGAGCGCGGGTTCATGGCCAGAAAGGTGAGCGGCTGCTCCAGCAGCTTGGCTACGGTTTCCTGTTTGTAGGGCACCGAGCCGATCACCAGCCCCGGATCGAGCGCGAGAATCTCCGCGGGATCGCCCGACCAGCAGTCGCCGACCTGCGGCACGCCCTGCACCGGGGCAACCTCCTTGCACCACTTGGTCACGCCGGCGAGCAGTTTCTTCGCGCCGATGGCGCACAGGATCGAGGTAGCGCTCGGCGCCAGGGAGACAATCCGCAAAGTTTCGGTCGTTTTTCTTTTGGTCATGGCTGCGAAGCAGTTTAGAATGTCCGCTGTAACGCTGCAATCTGCCGGGATTGCGTTTCGGCTAAAGTCGCCCACGCCCGTAACACTTTTCCAGGTAGTTTCCGGCCGTTTCAACTCTCAACATCGTCCTTGCGGGGAATATGAAGCGCTTTCTACACCACTGGCTCGCTCTCTGCCTGCTCTCGGCAGTCGCGGCCGGGGTGTGCGCGTCAGCGGCACAGGCGCAGGAGCCCGCCGCCGTCTCCAGCGCGCAGACGGAGGATGCGGCGTCCGCCGGGAATGCGCCGGCTGACGAGCCGTCCGCAACAATCTTTCCCCACTCGGAGACCAGCCGCTGGTGGATTTCCGGCCAGGCCAATCTCATCTCGCAGTGGCATCCCGCGTTCCCCGCGCCGTATTCCGGGCTGAACAGCCTCTCGCCCCAAGCGCAAAACGCCACCTCCCGCGTGCTGACGCTCTACACCGGAATCCAGCTCAGCCGCACCGCGGAGCTGCTCTGCGCTGTGCAGGAGACCGGCGGGCACGGGCTCGGCGAAGCGCTGGGCCTGGCGGGCTTCACGAATCTCGACGTGGTGCGCAATCCCACGCTGAGCAAGGCGCCGTATGTGGCGCGGCTGATGTGGCATCAGGTCTTTGCGCTGAGTCACGAGAAGCTGGCCGCGGAGCGCACGCCGCTCTCGCTCTTCCGCGAGCTGCCGGTGCGCCGCCTCGAGCTGCGCTTCGGCAAATTCGGCCTGGCCGATTTCTTCGATCTGAACTCCTACGGCACGGACAGCAACTTCCAGTTCATGAACTGGACCGTGGACAACAACGGCGCCTACGACTACGCGGCCGACACGCGGGGCTACACCTTCGGCGCCATGCTCGAATACCACGACCGGCGCTGGGCCGTGCGCTTTGCGGAAGGACTGATGCCCAAGGTGGCCAACGGCATTCACCTCGACGCGGATCTCGCCCGGGCGCGCTCGGAAAACGTCGAATTCGAGCTGCACGGCTCCTTGCTCCCGCGCCGCCGGGGCGTGCTCCGCCTGCTCAGCTATGTGAACCACGCCAACATGGGAAGCTACCGCGAGGCGGTGGACAATTTCCTGGCCGGGCGCACGCCCGTGCCGGACATTACCGCGCATCCCCTGCGCACCACCGTCAAATACGGTTTCGGCGTCAATTTCGAGCAGCCCCTGAATGACTGGCTCGGCGTCTTCGGGCGCTGGGGCTGGAGCGAAGGCCGCCACGAATCCTACGCCTATACCGAGGTGGACCAGACGCTCCTTGCCGGGCTGGGCGCAAACGGCAAGCGCTGGCGGCGCGGTCTGGACCGCGCCGGGGTGGCCTTCGTTTCCAACGGCATCTCGCGCGACCACCAACAATACCTGGCGCTGGGCGGAAGCGGTTTTCTGCTCGGGGATGGCAGCCTGAACTATGGCCGCGAACAGATCGTCGAGGTCTACTACACGGCGCATCTGTGGCGCGGCGTCTTCGCCTCCGCGGGGTTGCAGCACGTCAATAACCCCGGCTACAACCGCGACCGCGGCCCGGTGCTCGTTCCCTCCCTGCGCCTGCACCTGAAATTTTAGCGGCGCGGTTGCTGGCGCGTGTTGACTCTGCGCCGCCGCTGTGGTGGACTTTGTCGTCTTTGTGCGCGATCCCCAGTCGGAGGTCTCTTCTCATGCGTCCAGGTGTGCTGCTCGTGGTGCTTTCGGTGATGGCCGTTTCCGGCGCCGGCCTGGCCAGGGCCCAGCAGGCGCCGCCGGAAGCGAAGACGGTGCGCTTCGAGGGCACGCTCGCGAACGTGAAATACGTCTACGGCGTGGCGCCGCCGGTGGCCCGCGTGCGTCCCGGCGACACCATCGACGCCACGACACTGGATGCCTTCGGCAACGCCATCCAAAAGCCGGGCGACACCCTGGCGCTGGTGAAGGGCGACAACCCGCTCACCGGCCCCTTCTACATCGAAGGCGCGGAGCCGGGCGACACGCTGGTGGTGCGCATCCTGGACGTGCAGCTCACCAGCCGCCAGGGAATCGGCGCGACGGTGCCCCTCTTTGGCGCGCTCAACGCCACCAGCTACACAGCCATGCTGCATCCGCCGCTGCCTGAACGCGTCTGGTTCTATCCCCTGGACCCGGCCTCCAACACCGCGACGTTTCAAGCGCTGGATTCCAAATTCACCACCAAGATTGCGCTGCATCCCTTTCTCGGCTGCATCGGGGTGGCCCCGGCGGGCGGGGAGGCGCGCAGCTCGATCGTTCCGGCGGAGTTCGGCGGAAACATGGACGCTCCGGAAGTTTCCGCGGGCAATACCCTGTACCTGCCGGTGAACGTTTCCGGCGCGCTGCTCTATTTCGGGGACGGGCACGCGGCCATGGGCGACGGGGAGATTGCCGGAACGGCCATCGAAGTGCCTCTCCGCGTGCGCCTGCAGGTCCAGGTGCGTAAGGGGAAAAGCATCAACTGGCCGCGCTTCGAGAACGACCGCGAGATCATGACCACCGGAATCTACCGCCCGGTGGACGACGCCGTGCGCATCGCGTTCACCGAACTGGTGGGCTGGATCCACGCGGAGTACGGGCTCTCCGAGCAGGACGCCTACGAGCTGCTTTCCAAGACGGCGAAGATCCGGCTGGCGGAAATGGTGGACCCCAACTACGTCGTCGTGGCCTCCATCGAAAAGAAATATCTGCCGGCGAAGAAAACCACCGCGCCCTAAAAGCGCTGACCCGCAGCCGCGGCGCATTGCGGTTTTCCGCCGGCGTTGCCATACTTTGCGCGATGTACAGCCACGCCGTTCTCGACCATTTCAAAAACCCGCGCAACGCGGGCGAACTGCCCGGCGCGACGGCCACCGCCGAAGTGAGCAATCCCGTGTGCGGGGACGTCCTGCGGTTGGCGGCGCGCGTCGAGGACGGGCGCTTCGCGGAAGTGCGCTTTCTCTGCCGCGGCTGCACCACGGCCATCGCCTGCGGTTCCTTCCTGACCGAGCGCCTGGCGGGGAGAGCGCTGGGCGAGTGCCGCGGGATCACCGCGGAAGAGATTTCCGCGGCCCTGGGCGGCTTGCCGGGCGCCACCTTTCACGCCGCGCAGCTCGCCTGCGACGCCCTGGCGGCGCTCTTCGCGCAGATGCCCTGAACGCGATCCCCGACGTAGAAAAGAAGAACCACCGGCGAGACCCCGGCGCTGCCGCAGACCGGCGCGTCCCTTCAGCTATCCCGTCAGTTTTCTCAGAGCTTCCGGATCGTTGAGGTTCAGGAGTATCCCCTCTTCGTTGGTGGGCACTTCGGCGATCTCCATCTTGTGCGCCCAGACCACCGCCCGGGCGCCCTGTTCGAGGGGCGCGGCGAGCAGTTCAGGGTAGAGCGCGGCGGAAAAAATCACGGGGTGGCCGCGGCGGCCAAAGTACGTGGGCAGGACGATGGGGGCGCGCGTGATGTAAAAGCTGTTGATCAGGTCGGCGACGAGATCCGCGCTGATCAGCGGATGATCCACCAGGCATAGGAGCATGCCGTCGGTTCTTCCCTCGGGGAGGCTGTGCAGGGCCGCCTGGATCGAAGACAACTGGCCCTTCCGCCAGTCTGCATTGACCACCAGTTCCGCGGGATCGAGGGCCACGTTCTGCAGGATGGCCGTGGCATGGGGGCCGAGCACGATGCGCCGGATGCCGATCTTGGGATGGCGGGTGACGTCGAGAAGGTGCTGCAGAAACGGGCGCCCCTGGTAGGGCAGCAAAGCCTTCGGGGAACCCATGCGGCGGGATTCTCCGCCGGAGAGGATGACGGCCGCGAGCATGAATGGCCTTTCAGCGGGCGAGCGCCGACTTGCTGGTATCCAGCGAAACTTTCTTGTGCTTGAGACCCGCGGAGTTGCGCCGCACGGCGATGAGTTCCGCGGTGATGCTGATGGCGATCTCCTCCGGGGAGAGCGCGCCGATGTCCAGGCCCATGGGGGCGAAGACGCGCTCGAACTCCTGCGGGCGGAACCCTTCCTTTTCGAGCGCCTGGTAGACGGAAAGCACCTTGCGCTTGCTGCCGATCATCCCGATGTAGCGGGCCTCGGTGCGCACGGCCCAGGCCAGGCAGCGCATGTCTTCCTTGTGCCCGCGGGTGACGATGACCAGGTAGCTCGAGGCGTTGGGCTGGAGCTTGGCGAAGGCGTCTTCGAAGGTCGTGTAGATCTCGCCGGCCATGGGAAAGCGCTGCGCGTTGGCGAACTGCTCGCGGTCGTCGATCACCCCCACGGCAAAGCCCGCGGCGTGCGCCGCCTGCGCCAGGGCCATGGAAACGTGCCCGCCTCCGAAGAGATAGACGGCAGGTTGCGGGAGAATGGGCTCCACAAAAACCTCCAGGGTGCCGCCGCAGATCAGGCCGTTGTCGTAGTTGGCGTCGTGGTTCAGGTTGAAGACCATCTTGCGCGGCGTTTCCTTCTGCATCACCTCGCGCGCCGCGGCCCACACGTCGGCTTCCACGCAGCCGCCGCCGATGGTCCCGGCGATCGAGCCGTCCTCGCGCACCAGCATGCGCGAGCTCTCGTAGCTGGGGATCGAGCCGTTGGTGTGCACGATGGTGGCCAGCGCCCCGCGCTTGCCCGCGCGCCGCAGCTTTATGACTTCTTCGAACAGGTCCATGGGTGTGCCAATTTCAAGCCTACGGCGCACGCTGGCGGGTGTCAACGCGCGGCTTTCTGGACACTCCCGCTTCGCGGTGCTACCGTAAAATCCATTTTACGCCAGGAGTGCCCATGAAAGCGGTCGTTTTTCAGCAGCATGGCGGTCCGGAAGTCCTGCAGTACGGCGATGCGCCGCAGCCCGCGCCGCGCCCCGGCGAAGTGCTGGTGCGCGTGCGGGCCTGCGCGCTCAACCATCTCGATCTCTGGGTGCGGGGAGGCTTGCCCGGCGTGCCCATTCCCCTCCCGCACATTCCCGGCAGCGACGTTGCCGGGGAGATCGCCGAGGTGGGCGCGGGAGTGACCCGCGTCAAGGCGGGGCAGAAGGTCGTGCTCGCGCCGGGAGTGACTTGCGGGAAGTGTTTGCCTTGCCTTTCCGGCAACGACAACAAATGCCGGGAATTCACGAATCTCGGCTACCTGATTGATGGCGGCTGCGCGGAATTTGTGCGCTGCCCCGAAGTCAACTGCCTGGCGTATCCCGAAAATCTTACGTTCGAGCAGGCCGCCGCCGTGCCCCTGGTGTTTCAGACCGCCTGGCACATGCTCGTGGCCCGCGCGGAGCTCCAGCCGGGAGAAGAGGTGCTGGTGTTGGGCGGAGGGAGCGGAGTGGGCAGCGCGGCCATCCAGATCGCCAAATTCTTCGGCGCGCGGGTGATCGCCACGGCGGGCAGCGAGGAGAAGCTGGCCAAGGCCCGCGAACTGGGCGCCGACGAGGTCATTGACCACAAGAAGCAGAAGATCCGCGAGCAGGTGAAGCGCCTGACCAACCGGCGCGGCGTGGACGTGGTCTTCGAGCACGTGGGCACGGCGACCTGGGACGAGAGCGTGGCCAGCCTCGCCACCGGCGGGCGGCTGGTCACTTGCGGCAATACCACCGGCTACGACGCCAAGATTGACCTGCGCTTTCTCTTCAGCCGGCAGCTTTCCCTCCTGGGCTCGTACATGGGGCGCAAGAGCGAGCTGCACACGGTCATGAAGCTGGTGGCCGAGGGCCGCCTGCAGCCCGTGGTGGACCGCGTCTTTCCCCTTTCCTCTTGCGCCGAGGCCCACGCCTATCTCGATGCGGGCAAACAGTTCGGCAAGGTCGTCCTGGCGGTGTAGTGGCGGCGGTTGCCGGGCGCGCCGGAGATGGCAACGCGGGGCCAGGGGTCACACGGGATATTTCCGAATTTGTCTCCAGCACGGGCGTATGCGAGAATTGTAGGGACGAGGAGACCATGAGCGTATCCCTGGGTAAGAGCGTCACGCTGACCAAGCCGGACGATTTCGGCAAGCTGCTGCAGGAGGAAGGCATCATCTTCACGCAGCTCGACAAGGTCGTGAACTGGGCTCGCAAGAGCTCGGTGTGGCCCCTCGGATTCGGTCTGGCCTGCTGCGCCATCGAGATGATGTCCATGGCCGCGGCGCGCTACGACGTGGCCCGCTTCGGAGCCGAAGTCTTCCGTCCCTCCCCGCGCCAGGCGGATCTGATGATCGTGGCCGGGCGGCTGTCCCAGAAGATGGCCCCGGTGGTGAAGCAGCTTTACGATCAGATGCCCGAGCCCAAGTGGGTGATTTCCATGGGCGCCTGCGCGACCTCCGGCGGGGTCTTCAATAACTACGCCATCGTGCAGGGCTGCAACCAGGTCATTCCCATCGACGTCTACGTCCCCGGCTGCCCGCCGCGCCCGGAAGCGCTGCTCTACGCCGTTCTCCAATTGCAGAAGAAGATCGACAGCGAGCGCGGCTCGTTCAAGCGCGCCCTGAACATCGCCTAGCTTCCGCCATGCCGCCCTTTTGGCCGGCATCTTTTTCTGCCATCATTGACCCCGCAGATTCCTGAAATTCCACAAGGAGCGATCCCGTCATGACCACTGCGCCCGATCCCGCACGTCAACTGCTTCGCCACACGCTCGCGACCATCGCCTACCGCGGCGGCAAGGTGCTGCGCGGCGCCCCGGAATCGTTCGCGTCCTTCTCGGCCGGGGACACGGCGCGCACCCCGGCGCGGATCCTGGCGCACCTCGGGGACCTCTTCGCCTGGGCGCTTTCGATGGCGCGCGGCCAGCAGGAGTGGCACGACTCGCACCCCCTCGAGTGGAACGCGGAGACCGCGCGGTTCTTCGCGGCGCTGCAGGCCTTCGACGGCTATCTCGCTTCCGATGCGCCGTTGCAGGCCCCGCCGGAAAAGCTCTTCCAGGGCCCGCTGGCCGACGCCCTCACGCACATCGGGCAGATCGCCATCCTGCGGCGGCTGGCCGGCTGCGCCATTCGCGGGGAGAATTACTTCCAGGCCGAGATCGTTGCCGGACGCGTGGGCGCGCAGCAGACCGCGCCGCGCCGCGAATTCGACTGAACACACCCCGGCCTGGCTCTGATTGCTCCCGAAGGAGCAGTCCGAGGAGGCGCAGCGTGCGGGAAGGGAAGTTCCGTCGAGTCGAAGAACTGCGTGCGGGGAAAGAAAAGCCCGGCGAGCTCAGGCTTGCGGTTCGAGGGGCTCGCTCTCGCCGGCGGGTTCTTCCCCTTCGGCCAGTTCGCTCCCTCCGGCGGACGCGTCCGTCCCGCCGGCTTGCAGCGCGCCTTCGCGTTCCGCGCGGTTGCTGAGTTTCTTCTGCGCGCGGCGCTCCGCCTTCATGCGCTGCTTTTCCTGGCGCTTCATTTCCTTCTGGCGCTTCTGAAACGAGGATTTCGATTTCGTTGCCATTCCATCTCCTTGAATGCGCGAGTGTCTGCGGACCGCGCCGCAGCAGGGCAAACCAGAGACGGGCGTTACCAGCGCGGTTCGCGCGGCTGCCGTGCCGATTCGCGATAATCTTCGTTGGAGAAGCGGTTGTTGCCGCGTCCGCCGCCCTTGCCCCCGCCGAACCCGCCGCGCGGGCCGCCCGGGCCGCGTCCTCCGCCTTCGCCCTTGGGCCGCGCTTCGTTGACCTTCAGGTTGCGCCCGCCGACTTCTTTTCCGTCGAGAGCGGCAATGGCCTTCGCCGCTTCCTCGTCGTTGTTCATTTCCACGAAAGCAAAGCCGCGGGCCCGCCCGGTCTCGCGGTCCATGGCGATGTGCACGCGGGTGATCTGCCCGAAGGGCTCAAACAGCGCGCGCAATTCGCTTTCCGTGGTCTGAAAACTCATATTGCCTACGAACAGATTCTTCATTCCGATCTCCTTGTTTCTCAGCAGCGCCGGTGGCGGGTGCGTGACACTCGTCCGGGTCTTGATGGCTTCGCGTCCCCAGTGAAGTAGCGGATAAAGTCAGGTGAGGCAGGCCTTAACAGCAGCCTGGGTAATGAGGTCATCCGACTTCTTGCGACTGCCCGAGAAGAATAACACAGTTCCGGGAAAAAGCCCCGGCGTGGTTTTTCCGGGGTGGGCGGCGGTCAGGGCCGCGCGGGGGCCGCGAGGGGCAGCGCGATCACTTCGGCTGCCTGCCCGGCGCACTCCAGTTGGCTTCCGGGCGCGGCGTGTTCCCGGCGCAGGTAGCCCATGCCGATGACCGCGCCGGCCGCGGGCGAAAAGGCGGCGCGGGTGACGTAGCCTGCTTCCTTTCCGCCGGCCAGCAGCGGCGCGCCGGCGGCGGGCGGCTCTCCCCCGGCGAAGCGCAATCCGGCGCGCACCCGGTTGACCTGGCCGCGCGAGCGCACGCGTTCCACGATCTCCTGGCCCGTGTAGCAGCCCTTGACGTAGCTGATGTGGCTCTCCTGCAAGCCCGCTTCGTGGGGAATCTGTTTTTCGCCGAAGTCGTAGCCGAACCAGGGCACGCCCTGTTCGAGGCGCAGGGCGTTCAGCGCGGCGTAGCCGGCGGCTCCGCCGCCTGCCGCCCGCGCGGCCTGCTGCAGAACGCCCCAGCACTCCGCGAGCTGCGCGCGCGGCACCAGGAATTCCGCTCCGGCCACGCCGCCGGGCGAGCGGCGCACAAGACGCCCGGACAAGCCGGGCTTGCCGGAAGGTATCTCGGCGTGTCCTAGTTCCGGGAGCGCGGTGATGTCCACGCCCGTCAATCCCCTCACCACGGTCGCGGCCCGCGGACCTTCCAGGGCCAGCGTGCCCCAGACCTGGGTTTCGTCGGTGAGGGTGACGTCGTCCATAATGATGAATTTTTCGAGCGTTGCAATCAGCCGCTCGCGAATCATCGCGTAGGATACGCCCAGCAAGCGGTCCGCCAGGGCCTGGACTTCGATCTCCGCCAGGATGTGGCCCTGGGGCGTGAGGAGCAGCGAGGCGTTGCCCTGGCCGGTCTGCAGGTCGCGGATGTTGTTGGTGAGCAGCGCGTTCAGGTAGCGCACGCGGTCGGCGCCGGTGAAGCAGAGATGCGCTCGGTAGTTCTTGTCGAGCAGCGCGACGCTGCCGCGGGCGAACCGGTATTCGCCCTGCCACTCCCCGAAGTGGTCGGGCAGAACGCAGCCGAACCACACGCCCAGCTTTGCGCCGCCCGCGCGGTGCATCGCGGCGAGCGGGGTCTCCATCGGCGGGTTGGCGGCGGGCGAATCCATGGCGCAAGGGCATCTTAGCAGAGGGGCCGAGCTTCCGCGCGGCGCGGCTCCAGCGTGGCCGATGTTATACTTTTTGCGATGAGCGAAACTTCTTCAACGGCACACGCACCGGGTGAAGCGCTGATCCACGAAGTTCTTCCCGTGGGCTGGCTGCAGTGCAACTGCTCGATCCTCGGCGATCCGGTCACGCGCGAGGCTCTGGTGCTGGACCCCGGCGACGAAGTCGAGAAGGTCCTCGAGATCCTCCAGCGCCACAAGCTCCGCGTGCAAGCCATCGTCAGCACCCACGCGCACATCGACCATGTCGGCGGGCTGAAAAAGCTCCATGACGTCACCGGCGCGCCGGTGATGCTGCACCGCGACGACCTCGAGCTCTACCAGGCGATGGACGTGCAGGCCTCGTGGATCGGGGTGCGCCCCCCGGAGCTGAGCGAAGTCCACCAGGTGCTCAAGGAAGGCGACGCCCTGCGCTGGGGCCCCTTCGAAGCGCAGGTGCTGCATACGCCGGGGCACACGCCGGGCAGCGTGTGCCTCTATCTGCCGCGCGCGGCGGGCAAGAGCGTGCTGCACGTGCCCCATCTTTTCGCCGGAGATACCCTGTTTGCCGGGAGCATCGGGCGCACCGACCTGTGGGGCGGCTCGTTCGAAGCGATCATGCGCTCCCTGCGCGGCAAGCTGCTGGCGCTGCCCGAACAGACGCTGGTCTATCCCGGGCACGGCATGGCCACCAGCATCGGCGCGGAGCGCGAGTCGAATCCCTTCCTGCAGAAGCGCCCGCCGCGGGAAGTACCACTCTGAGCACACCGCAACCGCGCGCAACTTTACCCCGCCCCGCGCGCGGAACATAATTTACCTTGTCACACGCTTCGTGAGGCCCATGTGTGACGCCCCGGGGGCGGGCAGCATGTTCATCGGTCATCTTGGAAATTCAAACGCACGCATTGGCCAGCTCTGCCGCACAGCTGGCTGCCGGAGCAGCCAAACCATGAGACGTTCCGACCTGGTCCAACACACCGAAAAAGAGCGCGGGCCCATTCCCCGCACCTCGCAGATCGTTTTCGGCGAGCGCCAGCATCTGCTGCGCGTTCTCGATTCCGTCGAAGCCAGCGACGTGCCCATCGCCCGCCAGCAGGCCGAGCGCCGCGGCCTGGAAGAATTGATTCATGCCCGGACGCGCGAGCTGAACGTCATCAACACCGCCTGGGATGAAAAGATCGCCCTGGTGCTGAGCGCGGAAGCCAAGCCGGAGATGCTCGAGAAGCTGGTCAAGCAGGCGCCCAAGACCGATTACTACCTGTTGCGCCTGATCAGCGAGCATCCCCGCGCCAATGCCAAGACCCTGGGCAAGCTGGCGCGCCATCCCTACGGGGCGATCCGCGAAAACGTGGCGCGGCATCCCAACGCCGACGGCCCCACGCTGACCTGGCTGAGCAAGGACCCCAGCCAGCCGCTGTGGTACCTGGTGGCCTTCAATCCCAATACCCCGCAGATGTTGCAGCGCCGCCTGCGCGACCGTCTGAAGCGCCTCGGCGAATCGCACCCTTCCAGATAACGCTCCCAAAATTTCCGCGGCAAGCCACGCGTTTGCCCGCTGCGGGTGTGCGCCGTGGCGTCTGCGTGTGGCCGTGAGCCCGCCTGGCGCGCCGGAAAAATTTGCACCTATCTTCCGCTCGCGCGCAACGGCGAGCGGAGTACAATGCCGCTCGGTGAGCCCCCGCTCGAGGGGCTCGGCAGAGGCGCGCGGTTCATGGACTTTCCCGAGCGGTTCAATGTAGCGGAGCATTTTCTGGATCTGCCGGCGGCGCGCCATGCGCATCGCGTCGCCATCGTGGGCGAGCCGCGCCAGGTGACTTACGGCGAACTGGCGGCGCTGGCCAGCCGCGTCGGCAATGCGCTGCTCGAGCTGGGGGTGGCGCGCGGGGACCGCGTCCTGCTGGTTCTTCCCGATTCCGCGGAATTCATCGCCGCCTTCTTCGCCGCGGCCAAGATCGGCGCGGTGGCCGTGCCGGTGAATCCCTTCGCGCGCTCCGCCGATTATGCCCATTACGTCGCCGATGCCGAGCCCCGCGTGGCCCTGGTGCATGGATGCGCGCTGGCGGAGTTCCTGCCGGCTTCCGCCGAGCGCCCGCAGATGCCCCTCGTCCTTGTCGAGGCCGAGCGCGCCGCGACGCGCGGGGTGCGCTGCCTGCACTGGCGCGAGTGGCTGCGCGGAGCAAGCGAGCGGCTGGTGCCGGCGGAGACCTCGCCCTTCGATACCGCGTTTTTCCTCTATACCTCGGGCAGCGGCGGCGCCCCCAAGGCCGCCGTCCATCGGCACAAGGACATGCTGGCCGCCAGCCGCAACTACGCCCACGGCGTGCTCGGCCTGCGCGCAGACGACCTCCTGTTCTCGGTCTCCAAACTGTTTTTCGCCTACGGCCTCGGCAATGGCATGTATTACCCGCTATCCGCGGGCGCGCAAACCCTGCTGAATCCCGAGCGCACCCAGGTCGAGACGGTGCTGGAACTGGTGCGCCGTCGCCGCCCCACGGTGTTTTTTGCCGTGCCCACGTTGTACGCGGCAATCCTGCGCGAGGCCGAGCATGCGCGCACCCAGGTTGATTTTTCCTCGCTGCGCTTGGCGGTCTCCGCGGGGGAAACCCTCCCGGCTGAAATCTTCGAGCGCTTCCGGCGGCGCTTCGGCCTCGAGATTCTCGACGGCATCGGCTCGACCGAGATGCTGCACGTCTTCCTCTCCAGCCGCCCGGGGCAGGCCAAACCGGGCAGCTGCGGCGTGCCGGTGCCGGGCTACGAGGCGCGCATCGTGGACGATGCGGGCGCGCCCCTGCCCGACGGGGAAATGGGAAACCTGTGGGTGCGCGGAGACAGCGCCTTCGCCGAGTACTGGCGGATTCCCGAGCTGACGGCGCGGACCAGGCGCGCCGCGGCGTTTCTTCCCCCGGGGCCGGCGCGCCTCCCGGGCGGCGCGGCGGACGAGCCGTGGGTGGTCACCGGAGACAAGTTCCTGCGCGACAGCGACGGGCACTACCACTATTGCGGGCGCGCCGACGACATGCTGAAGATCGCGGGGATGTGGGTTTCGCCCACGGAGGTCGAGAACGCGCTGCTTGGGCACCCGCGGGTAGCCGAGGCCGCGGTGGTGGGAGCCACCAACGCGCAGGGGCTGACCTATGCCGTGGCCTACGTGGTGCTGCGCGGGGAAGAGCCGGCCCCGGGCGCGCTGGCCGCCGAGCTCCGCGAGCACGTGAAGGCCCGGCTCCTGCCGTACAAGGTGCCGCGCGAGGTGCGCTTCGTCCCCGAGCTCCCCAAAACGCCCACCGGCAAGATCCAGCGCTTCAAACTCCGTGCCGCAAATCCCGCGTGACGCAACCCGATCATCCTCCGCAAGGCCCCTGATGAGAATGTGCCAAATGGCCTATAGTCGGCGCCTCCCGGCGAGTCCGCTCTTCTCTGCGTACCCTCTGCGTCCTCTGCGTCTCTGCGTTATCTTTTCTCTTCCTCCGCCCGCGGCCGCAGAGACAATTTGGCTCTTGCCGCCCGCCAAAATGGTGTAGAATTGGCAGCACGGGAGAGACAATGCTGCCGCTCCAATTGCAACCCGAGAGTCACGTCCCCCTCTATGTGCAACTGCGCGACCAACTGCGCGCCCTGGTGCATGCCGGGGACCTGCGCCCCGGCGACCGCATCCCGGCCAGCCGCGAACTCGCCCATCAACTCGGCGTGCACCGCACCACCGTGGCCAACGCCTATGCCGAACTGGAGGCCGAAGGCCTGATCCAGGGCCACGTCGGCCGCGGCACCTTCATCCGCGGCAAGGGCATCGGTTTGAAGATCACTCCGCCCGCGCCTCCGGTGCTCAATGGCGCGGCGGGCATCCGCTGGGAGCTGCTCTTCGCCGACGAGCGCGGCGAAGAGGCGCTGGCGCGGCTGACGGCCGCCGCTCCGGAAAATTCCATTTCCTTTGTGATGGCCCGCCCCGCGGAGGAGTACTTCCCGGTCGAGGAGCTGCAGACCTGTGTGAACACCGTGCTGCGCCGCGAGGCCACCGAGGTCCTGAACCTGGGCCCGTCGGACGGCTACCCGCCGCTGAAAGAGGCCCTGCTCGAGCTGCTGCGCCAGGACGGCCTGGCGGCCAAGGACGAAAACCTGCTCATCACCGACGGTTGCCAGCAGTCGCTGGACCTGATCTGCAAAGCCTTCGTGCGCCCGGGCGATTCGGTGATTCTCGAGAACCCCACCTATCCCGGCGCGCTGGCCATTTTCAATGGCGCGCGCACCCGCTGCCTGAGCGTGCCGGTGCGCACCCAGGCGGAGCCGGGCAGCGCCCTGGGCCTGGACGTGGAAGCCCTGGAAGCTACCCTGGCGGCCAACCGCGTGAAGCTCATGGTGCTGACGCCGGACTTCCAGAATCCCACCGGGACCTCCATGCCCCTGGCTTCGCGGCGCAAGGTGCTGGAACTGGCGACGCGCCATCAGGTGCCCATCGTCGAGGATCACGTCTATGCCCGGCTGCATGCCCGCGAGGAGCGCATTCCCTCGCTCAAGCAACTGGACCGCGGCAACCTGGTGCTGCACATCGACAGCTTTGCCAAGGTCGCTTTCCCGGGGCTGCGCGTGGGCTGGATGGTGGCGCCGGCCGCGGCCATCGAGCGCCTGCGCCTGGTGAAGCAGACCACCGACCTGCACACCGACCAGTTGGCGCAGGCCACGTTGGCCGAATTTCTGCGCCGCGGCCTGTTCGCCAAGCACCTGGCGCGCATGCGCAAGGTCTACGCCTCGCGCCTGGTGGCGCTGGACGAGGCCCTGCGCAAGCACATGCCCGAAGGCGTGCGCTGGGCGCGCCCGGAAGGCGGAATGTGCTTCTGGCTCGAGCTGCCGCCGGGGTTCGACGCCAGCGAGCTGCTCATCCACGTGAAGGAGCGCGGAGTGCTCTTCGCGCCGGGGCGCTATTTCTACGTGCAGGCCCCGCAGCCGAATACATTGCGGCTGGGCTTTGCCGGGCTGAACGAGAAGCGCATTGCCCGCGGGGTGCACACCCTGGCGGAGATGCTGCGCATCGAAATGCGCAAGCGCCAGCGCGGGGTGCGCCGCGCGGAGCGCAGCCGCGTGGCGTTGGTGTGAGGCATTCGGGCGCGCACGGACGCCGGTAAGGAAGCAACGGGAAGCGAGGGACACTTGGGCGATATCGTGAGGCTGGAACCGAAACCGACGAATCACTGCTTTGGCTGCGGCGGCGGGAACGACGCCGGCATGCAGCTGACGTTCGAAGAGGATGGCCGGCGGCGCAGAATTCAGGGGCGCTTCACTCTGGGCGCGCGCTACCAGGGCGGCGGCGGAATGGCCCACGGGGGAATCATCGCCCTGCTGCTGGACGAGGCCATGGGCAAGGTCTGCAAGTTCAGCAACGCGCGGGCGGTGACCGCCGAGCTGCAGATCGAGTATCTCAAGCCCGTGCCGGTGCACGAGGAGATCGTGGTGGAAGGCTGGCAGGACGACGAGAAGGGAAGAAACATGTATCACCGCGGGGAGATCCGCAACGCCGCCGGCGGAGTGCTGGCGCGCGGGCGCGGGCGCTTCGTGGCCATCGCCCCGCGGGATGCGGCGCTGGCGGAGCTGGGATGCAGCAGCGAAGTGAAGATGGGCGAATTTGGATTTGACAAGAAAAAAGGAGCAAAGGAATGACGGCACAGGGTGCAAGCGGGAACGCAAACGACTGGCGGGTGAAGGTGGGCCTCGCCGAAATGCTCAAGGGCGGGGTGATCATGGACGTCACCAACGCCAAACAGGCGGAGATCGCGGAAAAGGCCGGGGCCTGCGCGGTGATGGCCCTCGAGCGCGTGCCTTCGGACATCCGCAAGGAAGGCGGCGTGGCGCGCATGGCCTCGGTGAAGGTGATCCGCGAGATCATGGCCACGGTGACCATTCCGGTGATGGCCAAGGTGCGCATCGGGCACCTGGCCGAAGCGGAAGTGCTGCAGGCGCTGGAAGTGGATTTCATTGACGAGAGCGAAGTGCTGACCCCGGCGGACGAAGAGAACCACATCTGGAAGCACGATTTCCGCATTCCCTTCGTCTGCGGCGCGCGCAACCTGGGCGAAGCCCTGCGGCGCATCGCGGAAGGCGCGGCCATGATCCGCACCAAGGGCGAAGCGGGCTCGGGCAACGTGGTCGAGGCCGTGCGGCACATGCGCACCATCGTCAGCCAGATGCGCAAGCTCACCACCATGCGCGACGACGAGCTGATGAAGGAAGCGAAGGAACTCGGCGCCCCGCTCGATCTCATCCGCCAGGTGGCCAGGACCGGCAAGCTGCCGGTGCCCAATTTCTCGGCCGGCGGCATTGCCACCCCCGCGGATGCGGCGCTGGTGCGGCGACTGGGCGCGGAGGCCGTCTTCGTCGGCTCGGGCATTTTCAAATCCAGCGATCCGGAAGTGCGCGCCAAGGCCGTGGTGAAGGCCACCACGCATTTCGAAGATGCCAAGGCCATCCTCGAAGCGCACGAGGAACTGGGCGAAGCCATGCCCGGCCTGGACATCCGGCAGATCGACGAGAAAGACCTGCTCCAGACGCGCGGCTGGTAGCCAGGTAATAAGAGTGCAGGAGAGCAAGCGGTGAAGATCGGGATTCTGGCGGTGCAGGGAGACTTCGAGGCCCACGCGGCGATGCTCGCGCGGCTGGGCGTGGCCACGGCGCTGGTGCGCACGCCCGCGGATCTCGATGGCTGCGACGGCCTGATCCTGCCCGGAGGAGAGAGCACCACGCAGCTGCAGTTCCTCGAGGAAGAGGGGCTGGCGGAACGCATCCGGCGCTTTGCCGCGGAGGGTGGCGCGCTCTTCGGCACTTGCGCCGGGACCATCCTGCTGGCGCGCGAGGTGCAAAATCCCGCGCAGAGTTCGCTCGGCCTGCTCGACGCCACGGTGTTGCGCAACGCCTACGGGCGGCAGATCGCCAGCGCCGTGGTCAGCGGCGCGTGCCAGGGCAAGAGCGGTCCGCTGGAAATGGTCTTCATCCGCGGCCCGGTCATCGAGCGCGTCGGCGCGGGCGTCGAAGTGCTCGCCGAATACGCCGGGAAACCCGTGCTCGCGCGGCAGGGGCGCATCCTGGCCGCTACTTTTCACCCCGAACTCACCGCCGACACCACCGTGCACGAGCTTTTCCTGCAACTGGCCGCGTCGCGCGAACCGGCCGCGGCCGCCGCCGCCAACCAGTAAGCACCGGCCTGCCGCCCGCGCATACCCAAGCCGCGCCAAATTCGCTATAGTCGGATGCACCAGGACCGCCCATGCACGCTGAAGCGAACTCCCGTGTGAAAGTGCTGTTCATCTGCATCGGCAACTCCTGCCGCAGTCCGATGGCCGAGGCCATTGCCCGCCAGGACGCCGCCGACGTCATCGAGGCCGCCAGCGCGGGGCTCTCGCCGTTCGGCGCGGTGGCCTCGCTGACCAAGCGCACGCTCGAGGCCAACGGCTACTCCGCGCAGGGCCTGGACTCCAAGCCGCTCGCCCCCGCGCTGTGGGACGCCGCCGACCTGGTGATCAACATGAGCGGGCGCGCGCGGGAGCAGGCCTTTCACGCCTGGGAAAAAGTCGAGGACTGGCGCGTGGAAGATCCCTATGGCGCGGATGCGGGCCAGTATCAGAGAATCTTCGGCGAGATCGAGCGCCGCATCCGGGAGCTCGCCGAAAAACTGAGACGCCAGCGGGAAACGCCGCAGGGCTGACGCCCTGCGCGGCGGAGGCGGGATTTGCGCCGCGAAAAAACCAGCGTATCGCAGGAAGATTACCTCAAGGCCATCTGGGAGATGCTCGAGGAAAACCAGACGCCGATCAGCGCGCGCCTCGCCGAAGAGCTGCGGGTGACGCCCCCGGCGGTCACCGCGGCGCTCAAGCGCATGACCCGCGACGGTTATCTGCGCGTCGAGCGCAGCGGGCGCATCGACCTGACGCGCAAGGGGCGTCAGGTGGCGGGGCGGCTGGCCCTGCGCCACCAGCTCGCGGAATTGCTGCTCACCGACGTCATCGGCCTTTCCTGGGCGCGGGCCCACGACGAAGCCGAGCGCCTCGAGCACGCCATCTCCCCGGAAGTGGAAGCGCTGCTGCTCAAGCGCTACGGCAAGCGCAGCGTCTGCCCCCACGGCGTGCCCATGCAGGGCGGGGTGGCCAAGCTGCGGAAACAGGGCGCCGTGCTGCTCGCCGATCTGCAGCCCGGCGAGCAGGCCGAAATTCTCTGCGTCTACGAGAAGGACGCCAGGTTTCTCGAATTTCTCGAAGGCCTGCAGTTGCGCCCCGCGACTCGCGTCGCGGTGCGCCAGCGCGAGTACGACGAGACCATGACCCTGCGCGCCGCCGGCCGCACCATCCATCTTGGCAAGCCCGCCACCACCCGCATCTGGGTCCGCCGCTCCGCGCTGTGAGTCGCGCGGACTGCCTGCATACATCTTGCAAATCGAAGCAAATCCCACTAGGGTAGCGGCACCGGAAAGCGCCCTTTGCGCGGCGGCAGGCGCCAGCGGCGATTTCCAATCACGAGGAGGAGTTCCATGCGAGAAAACGCGACTTTCGCCGCCCGCCCGCGGCGCTTTCACTGGATATGGATCGTTTTCGGCGCCGTCCTGGCGGGTTTGCTGACTATCGGCCTGGCGCAGGCGCAGCAGAAGGCCACCAACGAAGCCACCTTCCGCAAGCTGGTGGACGATCTGTGCGCGGCGTGGAGCACGGGCGATGCCGATAAGCCCGGCGTCTTCTACGCCAAGGATCCCGCGCTGGTCTTTTACGACGTCACCCCCTTCCAGTATCGCGGCTGGCAGCAATATCACGACGGCGTGAAAAAGGAATTCTTCGACAAGCTCGTGAGCGGCACGCTGACGGCCGGGAAGGATCTGCGGGTGACGCGGCGCGGCGGCGTGGCCTGGACGACCGTCTCGATGCACTACAGCGAAGTGGCGAAAGACGGCAAGAAAACAGAATCCGATTTCCGCGACACGCTGATCTGGGAGCTGCACGGCGGAAAGTGGCTGATCGTGCACGAGCATATTTCGGCGGCGGCCTCCTGAAGCGCCGGCGGAGCTGAGCGAAGCATGCTGAACGGCCTGCGATTCTACTGGACGGCGGCGCGCGGCTACCGCCTGCGCCCCTGGCGCAGCCCGTATCTGCGCTGGCGCCTGGAGACCTTTCTGGGTGCGCAAGCGGCGGATCTCGACGCGCGCAAATTCTTCCGCCTCCTGTGGCGCTACCGCGCGCCGCTGCGCAGTTTCCTGCACTGGGCGGCGGAGCGCCAGCGCGCGCAACGCCGGCCGCGCCCGGCGTAAGTTGACCGCTCTGCGGTCACGCGTGCAAAATCCGCGCGAACGAACAGCACGCCGCCGTAGCAGTTGCACCGGAAAGTCTGAGCCGCGGAGGACGCGTCGCCTATGTGGGAGCAGAACTACACTCCGGTTGCGCACAGTCTGTGGCTTTCCGCGCTGGTCGCCGCCATTCCCATCTTCGTAGTTCTCTATCTCCTCGGCCTGCGGCGCAAGCCGGCGTGGATCGCCGCGCTGGCCGGGCTGGCGAGCGCCGCGGTGCTTGCCGTGGCCGTCTATCGCATGCCGCTGGGCGCGATGCTCAGCTCCGCGGCCTATGGCGCGGCGTTCGGCCTTTTCCCGATCGGCTGGGTGGTGTTCACCGCGATTCTCCTCTTTCGCCTGACGGATGCCGCCGGGCAATTTGAAATCCTGAAAGATTCCGTGGGCGGCTTGGCGCGCGACCGCCGCCTGCAGGCGCTGCTGATCGCCTTTGCTTTCGGAGCCTTTATCGAAGGCGCCGCGGGATTCGGCACCCCGGTGGCCGTGGCGGGGGCCATGCTCGTGGGCTTGGGCTTCTCGCCGTTTTACGCGGCGGCGCTGTGCCTGCTGGCCAACACCGCGCCGGTGGCCTTCGGCTCGATCGCCACCCCGGTGATCACGCTGGCTGCCACCACCGGCTTGCCGCTGGACCGCCTGAGCGCGGCCGTGGGCCGCATCTGCGCCCCGGTTTCCCTCTTTCTGCCGGCCTACCTGATTCTGGTGATGGGCGGGCGCAAGGCCCTGCGCGGGGTGTGGCCGGCGGCCGCAGTCTGCGGAGTAACCTTTGCCGCCACGCAGTTCGCGGTTTCCAATTACGTCGGCGCGCAACTGACCGACATCCTCAGCTCCCTAGCGGCGATTGCCGCCCTGGTCGCGCTGCTGCGCGTCTGGCATCCACAGGATGTGTTCCGCCTGGAGGGCGATGGGGCAGAGAATGCCGCGCCGCCGCGCCGCGCGCCGATCGAGATCGCGCGGGCCTGGGCGCCCTACGCGCTGCTGGTCGTCTTCGTCCTGCTCTGGGGACTGGACGCGGTGAAAGCCAAGCTCAGCGCCTGGAGCATCGTCTTCGCCTGGCCGGGCCTGCACAATCGCGTGCTGCGTATGCCCCCGGTCGCCGCCCATCCCGCGCCCTACGCCGCGACCTACGCCTGGCACTGGCTCGCGGCGCCGGGAACCGCGTGCCTTTTGGCTGCGCTGCTGGCAGCGCTGCTCTTTCTGCGCCTGCGCCCCGGGCAGATTGCGCAAGTCTTCGCCGGGACGGCCAAGAACCTGTTCTTCGCCGAGCTGACCATCGCGGCGGTGCTGGCGCTGGCTTTCGTGATGAACTATGCGGGCGCCACGGCCACCCTGGGGCTTGCCTTCGTGGCCACCGGACGGCTCTTTCCGTTTTTCAGCGCGCTGCTGCATCAACTGCAGCTCGGGCCGGTGCTGATGGCGGCGTCGAATTCCAGCGGCGGGGTCATGGGCAAGATGATCAGCCTGCAGAGCATCGCGGTGGCCGCGGCCGCCACGCGCTTGCGCCATGAGGACGAGGCGCGGCTCTTCCGCTTCGTTCTGCGCCATAGCATCTTCCTGGCCGCCCTGATCGGCCTGATCGTCGCCGCCTACGCCCATTGGGGCGGCGCCTGGACCCGGTAGGCAGTAAGCAGTGGACAGTAAATAGTAGACAGTAGACGGTAAACAGAGGTGTGGCCGATGGCATACGCCTAGTGCGCCGGGACAGACTTGGGGAGCTGATGGTTTTAGTACGGAAGAGGAATCTTGACCCCCTCCTACCCCTACACCCCCCGTTGCGATGAAAAGAGTGCGCAAAGTATTGAAAAGGAAAGGTATAGGTGTGCGCCGTTGTTGCAAAGAGTGCGGAATAGCATGAAAATAAAAGAGATAAATCTGTTTCGGGTTGGAAGCTTGCATGGAAAGGGGGCGGAGAGGCAGCGGTGGGGATGGCGGAGCGGGCTGTCGCTCTACTTCTGTTGGAGCAGGGGGTGAGACTCACAATATGTATTAACATAAGCGTAATGCATGTGTCAAGCGTGTACTGAATAGGTATTCGAAAAGGCTGTGGAAAAGTGGATGGGATAGGGGGAAAAGAAGAGCATCCGGCAGTCGTATGGAGTGGCTGGGATACGGCTTCCTGGCCGTTGATTTGGATTCAAAGTGCGATTCTATCGAGAGTAAGTCAAAGTCAAAATCCCCACACGCAAAACCAGCGTATGGGGCAGCCGGCCAATTCACGTCGCGTTAGCACGAGCAGGCTATGATCCTTACCGCCGGCCAATTTCGAATTTCGTCTTTCGAATTTCGTCTTCCTACCGCCCGCCCGGCCGCAGCCCCGCCAGAAAATCGTAATCCCCCGTCGGCGACAGCTCCATCTTCCCCAGCCCCCGCCGGTGCACGCTCACCACGTCCGTAAACCACAGCGGCAGATACGGCAGATCCTCCGCCAGTATCCTCTGCGCCTCCGCGCACAGCGCCTTGCGCTTTTCCCGGTCCATCTCCACGCGGATCCGTTCCGCCAGCGCGTCGAACTGGGCGTTGCGGTAATGCCCGCGGTTGGCCCCCTCCGGCGGAAAGCGCGCCGAGGAAAACACAAACTCGAACACGTCCGGGTCGTTGTTCGCTCCCACCCAGCGCAGCAGCGTGATCTGAAAATTCCCCCGCGTCGCGTCCGAAAGCAGCGTCGCGAACTCCAGCGGCCGCAGCTCCAGCTCGATCCCCGCGCGCCGCCACTGCTCCTGTAGCGCCGCCCCGATCAGCCGCGCCTGCTCGTCCGTGGAGGTCTTCAGCGTCAGGCGCATCCGCACTCCATTCGCCTGGCGCGGAAAGCCCGCTCCCTCCAGCAGCCTCTCCGCGCGCGCCACGTCCGTGGGATACGTAGCCACGTCTCCCGTGTACGCCCAGTGATTCGGCGGCAAAATTCCCGTAGCCAGGCGCGCCTGCCCGTGCAGCAAATAGCGGATCAGCGCCGCGCGCTCCGTGGCCAGCGCCAGCGCCTGCCGCACCTCGCGCCGCGCCAGCACCCCATCCTCCAGGTTGAATCCCAGGTAGGTGAAGTTCGTGCCCGGCCGCTCCGTCACCTCCAGGTGCCCCTGCCGCGCCAGCACCGGTACGCTGTCCGGCGAAAGCGAGCTGATCTCCATGTCCGCCGTGCCCTTGCGC
>JAIQEV010000070.1 GCA_020073585.1 Terriglobia bacterium | reverse complement strand
GTGGCCGACGCCGGAAGCGGCTTCGTGAACAAATTTTCGCTGGCCGGAGAACCGCGGCTGTCCTTTCAGGATGACCGCCTAGACCTGCATCCGACGAGCATAGCGGTGGACGGCGGCGGGGCGATCTACGTGGCGGCGTGGCGGCGCGGCAGCGTGCTCATCTATTATCCGGATGGCAAGAGGTACCGCGAGATGCGCGTGGCGCCGGCGAAGGCCGTGCGCGGAACGCTGCGCGTGGCGGTGGATGACGACGGCGATCTGTACGTTGCCGGGAAGCGGCCGTTCGGCGTGCGCATGTACACGCGGCGGGGACGCCTGGTGCGCGCGTGGGCCGGGGGCGCGGATCGCGAGGCGGCGCTGGAAGAGCCCGCGGGGCTGGCGGTGGGGCCGGATGGGCTGATCTACGTGAGCGAAGCCGCGCAAGCGCTGGTGCGCGTGTACCGCGCGGACGGCACGCTGCTGCGAATGCTCACGGCGCCGGACGAAGGCGCGCAGTTCGCGGGCCTCGCCGTGAACGGCGGGCTCATATTGGCGGCGGATCCGCGCAATCATGCGCTGCACGTGTGGTCGCGCGACGGCGGCTACCGGCTGCGCGGCGATCTTGCGCCCTGGATTGCGGGGAGCCAGGCGTCGCCCGTGGCCGTGGCCATGACGCCCGCGGGGGAATGCCTGGTGCTGGATACGCCCGGGGCGCGCGTGCTGCGCTTCCGGCTGCATCTGTAGCAGGGCCGGCGCGGGCCGGAAGGGGAAGACGATGACACTGCACATCAGCGAAGCCGAGGTGCGCTCCCTGCTGACCATGCCCATGGCCATCGAAGCCGTGGAGGAGATTTCGCGGCGTCAGGCGGCCGGGGAAGCGGTGGCGCACGCGCGGCGGCGCATCGAGCTGCCGGGCGGATTTTTTCATTACATGGCCGGGGCGGACTTCACCGCGGGCTTTGTGGGCATGAAGCTGTACACCTACGTGCGCGGGCGGCTGCGCTTTGTGGTGCCGCTCTTCCGCGTGGCCACCGGCGAGATGGCGGCGCTGATCGAAGCCGACGCCATGGGGCAGTTGCGCACCGGCGCGGCCTCCGGGGTGGCCACGAAGCATCTGGCGCGGCGCGAGGCGCGGACCGCGGCGATCATCGGCACGGGCGGGCAAGCGCGCACGCAGCTCGAAGCGGTGGCCGCGGTGCGCAAGCTGACTTCGGCGCGGGCCTATGGGCGGGACGCCGCGCGGCGCGAGAAATTCTGCCGGGAGATGAGCGAGCGGCTGGGCATTGCGGTGCAGGCGGCGGGGTCCGCGGCGGAAGCGGTGCGCGGCGCGGAGATCGTGTGCACGGCGACGACGGCGTCGCAGACCGTGCTGTACGGCGCGGACGTCGCGCCGGGCGCGCACATCAACGCGATTGGCGCGAATCACGCGCACAAGCGGGAACTGGATGACGAGGCCGTGGCGCGCGCGGGCGTGATCGTGGTGGACTCCATCGAACAGTCGCGGCAGGAGGCCGGCGATCTGATCCTGGCGTTCGCGGGCGACGAAGCGCGCTGGGGCGGGGTCGTGGAGCTTCCGCAAGTGGTGGCCGGCAAGGCGCGGGGGCGGGAGAACGATGCGCAGATCACGCTGTTCAAATCCAACGGCATCGCTGCGTGGGATATCGCCGTGGCGGTGCGCGTGTTCCACCTGGCGCAGGAAAAGAAGCTGGGGCGGGAACTCCCGCTGTGGGCGGGGGAGGCCGGGGAGCCGGCGGGGAGCTATTGACAGCGGGCAGGGGGCAGGCTAAAGTTTCCGAACGAACGTTCGACATGGCCATGACCGCTCGCTTGCCCATCCCGCGCGACACGGAAGCCAAACTGCAGCATATCCTGCGGCATGCGGCCCAGATCTTCGCCGAGCGCGGCTTCGGCGCCTCCTCGATTCGGGACATCAGCCGGGCCACGGGGGTCTCCCTCTCGGGCCTCTACTATTACTTCGAAAGCAAGCAGAAGCTCCTCTATTTGATTCAGTTTCATGCGTTTACCAGCATCCTGCAAGAGTTGGAGCGGCGCCTGGAAGGGGTCACGGACCCCGAGCGCCGGCTGACCATCTTCATCCAGAACCACCTGGAATACTTCATGGAGCATCCGGCGGAGATGAAGGTCCTCTCGCACGAGGAAGAGGCGCTGGAGGAGCCCTACCGCAAGGAAGTCGCGGGGATCAAGCGCCGCTATTACAACCTGGCGCGGGGCATCTTCGAGGAGTTGAGCCGCCGCGGGCGCACCGAGGGGCTGAACTCGCGGGTGGCCGTGCTGAGCCTCTACGGGATGATGAACTGGATCTACAAATGGCATAACCCCAAGGTGGACCCGCGGGCCGAGGAGCTGGCGGAAACCATGGCGGGAATTTTTCTGCGCGGCGTGCTCAATGGCCCGAACGGGCGCAACGGGAAGCAGGCCGCGGAGCGCGGGGCGTTGGAGCGCGCGGGCTGAGGACGGCTTTGGGAAGCGGGCGGGAACTTCGCAGCGAGGAAAAACGACGCATGGCAACTTCGCAGGCGGCCGGAACAAAAGAGCTGGTGCACTACCGGGTGGAAGAGGGCGTGGCCATCCTGGAGCTGGACGACGCGCCGGCCAATACCTACAGCTACGAGATGATGCAGCAGTTGGACGCGGCGATTCTGCGGGCGCGCATGGACGAAAGCGCGCAGGTGATCGTGCTGCGCGGCGCGGGCGATAAATTCTTCTGCGCCGGGGCGAGCATTGCCATGCTCACCACCGTGGGGCCGGAGTTCAAGTACTACTTCTGCCTGCACGCCAACGAGACCCTCAGCCGCCTGGAGCAGACGCCCAAGCTGGTGATCGCGGCGCTCAACGGGCACACCGTGGGCGGCGGGCTGGAAGTGGCGCTGGCCTGCGACATCCGCATCGCGAGGAAAGACGGCGGAAAGATCGGGCTGCCGGAAGTGAACCTCGGGGTGCTGCCGGGGACGGGCGGAACGCAGCGGCTGTGCCGGCTGCTGGGGAATGCGCGGGCGATGGAGCTGATGGTGACGGGGCGCACGTTGGGTTTCGACGAGGCGTTGGCGCTGGGGCTGGTGCACTACGTGTATGAGGGCGCGACGTTCTGGCAGGATGTGCTGGCCTATGCGCGGCAGTTCTGCTCGCCGAACAAGGCGGCGCGCGCGGTGGGGCGCATCAAGCGCGCGGTGGTCACCGGCTCGGAGATGGGCTTCGGCGAGGCCCTGGGCTTCGAGCGCGAGCTGCAGCAGTTGCTTTTCACCAGCGAAGACGCCAAGGAAGGTCTCGCGGCGTACCTGGAAAAGCGGGCGCCGCGATTCACAGGGAAGTGACGGAGAGCTGGCGCGAGTAAATTTCCGAGGAGCGTTATGGCGATAGTGCAGATCAAGCCCGGCAAGTTGTTCATCGGCGGGAAATGGGTGGACGCCGCGTCGGGGAAGACGTTTACGACCAGCAATCCGGCGACGGGCGAAACCCTGACGCACCTGGCGGAAGCCGGCGAGAGCGACGCCGGCGCCGCGGTGGCCGCGGCGCGCCTGGCCTTCGAATCCGGGCCGTGGGCGGAGATGAGCGCCTCCGACCGCGGGCGGCTGCTGTGGAAGATCGGCGACCTGATCGACAAGCACAACGAAGAGCTGGGCACGCTGGAGACGCTGGACAACGGCAAGCCCATCTTCGAGTCGCGCCAGGTGGACGTGCCCATGGTGGCGGAAGTCTTCCGCTACTACGCGGGGTGGGCGACGAAGATTCACGGGGAGACGGTGCCGGTGAAGGGGCCATTCCTGAACTACACGCTGCGCGAGCCGATCGGGGTGGTGGCGGCGATCGTGCCCTGGAATTTTCCGCTGCTGATGGCCTCGTGGAAGCTGGCGCCGGCGCTGGCCGCAGGGAATACCGTGGTGCTGAAGCCCGCGCCGTGGACCTCGCTGACGGCGCTGCGCCTGGCGGAGATCTTCGAAGAAGCGGGGGCGCCGGCGGGGGTGCTGAACGTGGTGACCGGCTCGACGCGCGACCTGGGGCGCGCGCTGGTGAAGCATCCCGGCGTGGACAAGATCGCCTTCACCGGCTCGACGGCGACCGGGCAGGAGATCATGCGCGAGTCGGCCGCCGGGGTGAAGCGCGTGACGCTGGAGCTGGGCGGGAAGTCGCCGAACATCGTGTTCGCGGACGCGGACCTGGACGCCGCGGTGCGCGGCGCGACCATCGGCATCTTCTACGGTAAGGGCGAAGTCTGCGCGGCGGGCTCGCGGCTCTTCGTCGAGAAAAAAATCAAAGACGAATTCATGCACAAGCTCGTGGAGCGCGTGAAGAAGATGCAGCCCGGCGATCCCCTGGACCCCAAGACGCGCTTCGGCGCGCTAGTGAGCCAGGAGCAGATGGACAAGGTGCTCGGGTACATCGCCAAGGGCCAGGCCGAGGGCGCGAAGCTGGTGGCGGGCGGCGAGCGCGCGGCGGTGGGCGGCAAGGGATTCTTCGTGCAGCCGACGGTGTTCGACGGGGTGAGCAATGCGATGACCATCGCGCGCGAAGAGATCTTCGGGCCGGTGCTCGCGGCCATCGAATTCGGGGACGCGGACGAGGCCGTGCGCGCCGCCAACGACAATCCCTACGGCCTGGCCGCGGCGGTGTGGACGCGCGACGTGGCCAAGGCCCACCGTGTGGCGCGGCGGCTGCAGGCCGGCACGGTGTGGATCAACACCTACAACAATTACGATCCGGCGGCGGCTTTCGGCGGTTACAAGATGAGCGGCTACGGGCGCGAGCTGTCCATGCATGCGCTCGAGCACTACACGGAACTGAAGAGCGTGTGGGTGAATCTGGCCTAAATGCGCACACTGCCCGACTATCTGCGGAAGGGAATGCGGCTGGTGATCGTGGGCTGCAATCCGAGCGAGTCCTCGGTGCGCGCGGGGCACTACTATGCCGGGCGCGGCAACCAGTTCTGGGGGCTGCTGCGCGATTCCGGCGTGCTGCCGGAGCCGCTGGACTGCCACGACGACAAGCGCGTGATCGAGTTCGGGATCGGACTGACGGACCTGGTGAAGCGCCCGAGCAAAGGGGTGGACGAGCTGAAGCGCGGAGATTTTGCGGAGGGGCGGATCCTGCTGGCGCAGAAGCTCGAGGAATTTGCGCCGCACATCGTGGCCTTTCACGGGAAGATGACCTACGAGCACTTTGCGCAGCGCAGCTGCAAGCTCGGCGCGCAGAAAGAGAAGCTGTACGGGGCGCAGGTGTTCGTACTGCCCTCGGCCAGCGGCGCGAACGCGCGCGGGCGCGGCCAGAAGCTGAAATATTTCCGGCAGCTGGCGAAATTCATGGAGGGCATGGAGGCGCAATGAGCACTACGGAACAACCGGCGGCGGGCGGACCCATAGTTTTGGCGGAGCAGCACGGCGGCATCGCCACGCTGGTGCTAAACCGCGCCGACCGGCTGAACGCCCTGAACACCGAGCTGGCCACGGCGCTCAACGAGGCGCTGGGCCGCGCGGCCGCGGACGATTCCGTGCGCGTGGTGGTGCTGACCGGAGCGGGCCGGGCGTTCTGCGCCGGCGGCGACCTGGGCCTGATTCGCGCGGGGCGCGAGAAGAACGATCCCGGGCAGCTCGAGCCGCTGCTGCGCGCGGGCATGCAGGCGGTGCTGCGCATGCGCACGATGGCCAAGCCGGTGATCGCGGCCATCAACGGCGCGGCGGCGGGTGCGGGGATGAATATCGCCCTGGCGGCGGACATCCGCATTGCCGCGGAGGAAGCCAGCTTCGGGCAGAACTTCGCCAAAGTGGGGCTGTTTCCCGATTACGGCGGAACGTATTTTCTGCCGCAACTGGTGGGCCCGTCGCGCGCCGCGGAGATGTTTTACACCGGCGACATGTTCAGCGCGCAGGCCGCGCTGCAGCTCGGGGTGGTCAACCGCGTGGTGCCGGCAAGCCAATTGGAAGCCGAAGCCCGGGCGCTGGCGCAGAAGATCGCACAGGGGCCGCCGCTGGCGATTCGCGCGGTGAAGAAAGCGCTTTTTGGCGCGGAGCGCGCGGCGCTGGAAGCGGCGCTGGAGAAGGAAGTGCAGCAGCAGCTCGCCTGCTTTCTTTCCGAGGATTGCAGCGAGGGCATGCGCGCGTTTTTCGAAAAGCGCGCGCCGAATTTCCAGGGGCGCTGAATCGATGGTGCGGGCGGCAGGGGAGGACTGCGCATGAGCGAAACGATTGCGGTGCGGATGGAAGGGCGAACGGCGTGGCTCACATTGAACCGGCCGCCGCTCAACGTGCTGGACATCGCCATGATGCGCGAGCTGGATGCCGCGCTCGCCCGCGTGGCCGCGGAGTGCGACATCCTGGTGCTGCAGGGCGCCGGGCCCAAGGGCTTTTCCGCCGGCGCGGAGGTTGCCGACCACGTGCCGGAGCGCGTGGCGGGGATGCTCGGCGCGTTCCACGGCGTATTCCGGCGGCTGGCGCGCGCGGAGTGCGTGACCATCGCCGCGGTGAGCGGGCTGTGCCTCGGCGGCGCGATGGAGCTGGCGACGTTCTGCGACTTCGTGGTGGCCACGGAAGCGGCGAAGTTCGGGCAGCCGGAGATCAAGCTGGCGTGCTACCCGCCGGTGGCCATGGTGACGTTTCCGCAGCTCTGCGGGATGCGCGCGGCGATGGACCTGATCTTCACGGGCCGCACGGTGGACGGGCGCGAAGCGCAGCGCATGGGCCTGGTGACGCGCCTGGCTCCCGAAGGCGAACTGGCCGCCGGGGTGGAGAAATTGCTCGGCGAGTTGCGCGGGCTGAGCGGCACGGTGCTGCGCCTGACGCGCAAGACGCTGTGGAGGCTGCACGCCGATGCGTTCGAAAAGCAGCTCGACGAAGCCGAGCGCATCTACCTGAACGAGTTGATGAAGACCAAGGACGCGCCGGAAGGCATCCGCGCGTTCCTGGAAAAGCGCGCGCCGGTCTGGCAGGGACGCTGAATGGAGGATCTGCAGATTACCCCGCAGGAAGTGCGGGAGAGGCTGGCGCGCGGGGAGAAGCTGCTGCTGGTGGATGTGCGCGAGCCGTGGGAATACGAGCTCTGCCGGATCGCGGGGGCGAAGCTGATCCCGTTGAAGACGCTGCCGGAGAACGCCGGCGCACTGGAAGAGGCGGAGGAAGTGATCTGCTACTGCCACCACGGAATACGCAGCCTGGATGCGGCGGCGTGGCTGCGGGGGCAGGGGATTGCGGGGGCGAAGTCGCTGGCGGGCGGGATCGAACGGTGGTCGCGCGAGGTGGACGCCAGCGTGCCGCGGTATTGAAGCGGCCTGCGCCGAGGCGTGGCTCGATCGTTGCGGGAGGAAAGTGATGGCCAAGGCCAAGATCCAGTTTCTGCAGAAGCCGACTTGAACGTCGTGCCGCAAAGCAAGAGGTCTCTTGCTGGAGCAGGGAGCGGAACTGGAGACGCGCGATCTGGACAAGGAACGGCTGAGCGCGGCGGAACTGGACAAGCTGATCGGCGCGCGGGATTACACGCAATTTCTGAATACGCGCAACGAGCTGTACCGCGAGCGGAAGATGAAAGAAAAGCCGCCGTCGCGCGCCGAGGCCATCGAGTTGATGGCCCGGGAGCCGAACCTGATCCGGCGGCCGGTGGTGATTCGCGGCGGGCAGATGGTGCTGGGTTACGACGAGGAAGCGCTGAAGAAGCTGGCGAAGTAGCGCAGTTGGCGGGAAAAGGATGACGGGCAAGAAGGCCTGTCCTGGCGAGGGACCATGCATCGGGAACTGATCCACCTCACGGTAAACGGCGAGCGCTACGAAGTGGCGGTGCCGCCGCAGAAGCTGCTGCTGGACGTGCTGCGCGAGGACCTGGGGCTGACCGGCGCGAAGCGCGGCTGCGACGATTCGAGCTGCGGCGCGTGCACGGTGCTGGTGGACGGCCTGCCGGTGCTGGCGTGCGCGGCGATCGCCTCCTGTCATCAGGAGGCGCAGATCACCACGGTCGAGGGACTGGCCGCGGGCGGAGAACTGACGCCGGTGCAGGTGGCCTACGGGGAAGCGGGCGGCTCGCAGTGCGGCTTCTGCACGCCGGGCTTCATGATGACGATTCACGCGCTGCTGGCGCAGAACCCCAATCCCAGCGACGCGGAGATCCGCGAGGCGCTCTCCTCGAACCTTTGCCGCTGCACGGGCTACATGCAGATTTACGAAGCGATCCGGCTGGCGATGAAGCGCGCGCAACAGCCGGCGGAAGCGAGGAGCTGAACCGTGTCCACCCATTCGATCATCGGCAAGTCCATTCCGCTGACCGATACCCCGGGGAAGGTGACGGGTCTCGGGATCTACGCCAACGACATCGCGGTTCCGGGCATGCTCTTCGGGAAGATCCTCCATTCGCCGCATGCGCACGCGCGCATCGTGCGCATTGACACCTCCAAGGCGGAAGCCATGCCGGAAGTGAAGGCGGTGGCCACGGGACGCGACACGGCGCGGCCCTATGGCGTGCTGCCCATCGGGCACGACGAGAACGCGCTGGCGTTCGACAGGGCGCGGTACATCGGGGACAACATCGCCGCGGTGGCGGCCACGAGCGAGGAGGCGGCGGAGCGCGCCATCGAACTGATCGAAGTGGAATACGAGGTGCTCACGGCGTGGACCGATCCGCTGGTGTCCATGAACGCGGAGAAGGACTGGATCCACGAGAACCGCCCGCACAACATCGAGAAGGAGTACAAGCACGAGTTCGGGAATCTGGAGGAAGGCTTCGCGCAGGCCGCCTTCGTGCGCGAAGAGCGCTACGTGGCCGCGGAGATCAACCACGCGGCGATGGAGCCGCACTCCACGCTGGCCGTCTGGGAGCCCGACGGGCGCATCACCGTGCACTCCTCGACGCAGGTGCCGCACTATCTGCACCGCACCATCGCCGACGTGCTTGAGCTGCCGATGAGCCAGGTGCGCGTGATCAAGCCGATGGTCGGCGGAGGATTCGGCGGGAAGAGCGAAGTGATCCCGCTGGAGGTGATCACGCCGGTGCTGGCGAAGAAGGCCCGGCGGCCGGTGAAGATCACCTACACGCGCGAGGAGGTTTTCTACGCGCACCGCGGCCGCCCGATCACCATCGTGGACCTGAAGATGGGCCTGACGCGGGAGGGCAAGATCTCCGCGGTGGCGGCGCGCGTGATCCAGGATGGCGGGGCGTTCGGCGGATACGGCCCGGTGACGGTGCTCTATTCCGGGGCGCTGCTGGGGGCCCTCTACGACGTGCGGAATCTGCGCTTCGAGGGGCGCCGCGTGCTGACCAACAAGCCGGCCTGCGGAGCGATGCGCGGCCACGGAACGGTGAACGTGCGCTTCGCGTTCGAGTCCTTGCTGGACATGCTGGCGCGCGACGCGCAACTGGACCCCGCCGAAGTGCGGCGCAGAAATCTGCTGCAAGCGCCGTGCATCACCGTGAACGGGCTGCGCGTGACCAGCTACGGCCTGCCCGAATGCATCGAGAAAGCCGTGGAGCGCTCCGGCTGGCGCGAGAAGAACGGCAAGCTGCCCTACGGCCGCGGGATCGGCATCGCCTGCAGCCATTACGTCAGCGGCGCGGCCAACCCCATCATCCGCTCGAACATGCCGCACACCACGGTGAACATGAAGATCGACCGCGACGCGGCGGTGACGGTGTTCACCGGGGCGTCCGATATCGGGCAGGGGTCGGACACCATACAAGTGCAGATTACCGCGGAAGTGCTGGGGGTGCGGCCGGAACGCATCAAGCTGGTGGCCGCGGATACGGAGCTGACGCCGGTGGATCTGGGCAGCTACTCGAGCCGGGTCACGTTCATGGCCGGAAACGCCTGCCTGGAAGCGGCGAAGAACATGCGCGAGCAGATTTTCGCCGCGGTGGCCAAGAAATTCGGCTGCGCGCCGGAAGCCCTGGAAGCGCGCCACGAGGAGATCTTCGTGAAAAACGATCCGGCGCAGAGGATGCCCTTCGACGAAGCGGTGGTGCGGGCCATCGACTTCCACGGGACGCTGGTGGCCCGCGGCAGCTACGCGCCTCCGGAAGAGGCGCGGGGCGGAAAGTTCAAAGGCGCGGGCGTCGGGCCTTCGCCGTCCTACAGTTACGGGGCGCAGACCGCGGAGGTCTCCGTGGACCCGGAAACCGGCGAGGTGACCATCCACCGCGTAGTTGCAGCGCACGATTGCGGCAAGGCGCTCAATCCCGTGTCGGTGGACGGACAGGTCATCGGCTCGGTGTATATGGGGCTGGGCCAGGCGATGCAGGAGCAGATGGAGTGGAACGAGGGCCGGCTGATGAATCCCTCGTTTCTGGACTACAAGATCCCCACGACGCTCGAGACCCCGCCGATCGAATCCATCATCGTCGAGAGCGAGGACCCCGAGGGGCCGTTTGGCGCCAAGGAAGCGGGCGAAGGCTCGCTGGCGGCGGCGATCCCCGCGGTGGCCAACGCCATCTACGACGCGGTGGGCGTGCGCATCACCACGCTGCCGCTTTCCCGGGAAAAGATTCTCGCGGCGATCCGCGAGAAGCGGAAACGCGAGCAGGCCGCGGGCGGCTCGAAGAAGACCGGAGGTGCGGCATGAGCCTTCCCGCTTTGCACGTGGTTCGGCCGAAGACCGTGGACGAGGCGGTGCGGGTGCTGGCGCAGCACGGCCCACAGGCGATGATTCTTGCGGGTGGCACGGACCTCCTGCCCAATCTGCAGATGCGGCTGTATGCGCCGCAGGTGCTGGTGGCGCTGAAGGAGATTTCCGGGCTGCGCGGCGCGCGCGCGGCGAAGGACGGCGCGCTGCGCATCGGCGCGCTGACCACGCTGAGCGAGTTGCTGGCGGAGCCGGTGGTGCGGCAGAAATACGCGGTGCTGGCGAAAGCCGCGGCCACCGTGGCCGGCCCGCTGCAGCGCAACATGGCCACGCTGGGCGGCAACCTGTGCCTGGAGACGCGCTGCCGCTGGTACAACCAGTCGCATTTCTGGCGGCAGTCGCTGGGCGGCTGCCTGAAGAAGGACGGCACGGTGTGCCACGTCGCGCCGGGCGGCAAGCGCTGCTGGGCGGTCTGGTCGGGGGACACGGCGCCGGCGCTGCTGGCGCTGGATGCCGAGATCGAGATCGCCGGGCCGGCGGGCGAGCGGCGCATTCCGCTGGAGTCGCTGTATCGCAACGACGGGATGAACCGCATCGCGCTGCAGGCGGGCGAGATCCTGACGGCGGTGCTCTTGCCCGCGGCCAAGGCGGGCTGGCGCGGCGTCTACAACAAGCTGCGCCTGCGCAATTCCATCGATTATCCGCTGGCCGGCGTGGCCGTGGCCATGGACGTGGACGGCGGCGGCGTCTGCCGCGACGTGCGGGTGGCCATTTCCGCGGTGAATCCGGCGCCGCTGCTGGTGCACCAGGCCGGCGAAACGCTCATCGGCAAGAAATATTCGCGGGAGCTGATCGAGCGCGTGGCCCACGCCGCGATCCAGAGGGGCAAGCCGCTCACCACCTCGGGCTCCACGCCGGTCTACCGCCGCGAGATGCTCGAGCTGTACACGCGCCGCGGCCTGGAAGAAGTGTGGGGCGGGCGCACGCACTCCGCGGACAGGAACGACTGAACGCGTGCAGCCGATCATCGCTATTCACATCCACATTCAACCGCTGCACAAGCGCAAGATTCTCTACGACAACGCAGCGCGGATGTTCCCGCGCTGAAGATAGGATGCAGACCATGGACGTGAAGAGCATAGCCGTGATCGGTGCAGGAACGATGGGGAGGGGAATCGCCTACGCCGCGGCGCTGGGCGGCTACCGCACCATCCTCGAAGACATGATGCCGGAGTCGCTGGAACAGGGCATGGCGTGGATCCGCAAGGCCTTCGACGAAGGGGTGGCCCGCGGCAAGGTGGAAGCCGGGGCGCGCGACGCGGCGCTCAAGCGCATCGAGACCGTGCGCTCCGTGGAAGACGCCTGCCGCGAAGCCGACATGCTCATCGAGGCCGTGCCCGAGGAGATGGAGCTGAAGCTCGAGCTCTTCACCCTCTTCGACAAGTTCGCCAAGCCCCGCGCGGTGCTGGCCAGCAATACCTCCGGCCTCTCCATCACCGAGATGGCGGCGATGACCTTCCGTCCCGAGCTGTGCGTGGGGATGCATTTCTTCAATCCCGTGCCGAAGATGAAGCTGCTGGAGCTGGTGCGCGCCCTGGAAACCTCGGAGGAGACCATCGCCGCGTGCCGCGAGGTGGGGCGGCGCATGGGCAAGGAGGTGGTGGTGGTGCGCGAGTCGCCGGGCTTCATCACCAGCCGCGTGAACGCGCTGATCGGCAACGAGGCCTTCGCCATGCTCGAAGCGGGCATCGCTTCCGCCGAGGACATCGACAAGGCGCTCAAGCTGGGGCTGAACCATCCCATGGGGCCGTTCGAGCTGGGCGACCTGGTGGGCCTGGACGTGCGCCTGGGCGTTCTCGAGAATCTGCACAAGACCCTGGGCGAAAAATACCGCCCGAATCCGCTGCTGCGCCAGTACGTGAGCGCGGGGCGGCTGGGGCGCAAGGCCGGCCGCGGGGTCTTCGACTATTCGGAGGCCAAGCCGGGCGAGAACAAGGGATAATGGCAGGCGCCGCCGGGGGGCGGCTTGCGCATGAAGAAGCCGGCAGAGCGGATCGTGATCCGCCAGGGCGACCTGACGGAAATGGACACGGACGCGATCGTCAACGCCGCCAACAACGATCTGTGGCTGGGCGGCGGCGTGGCCGGGGCCATCAAGCGCAAGGGCGGCGAGGAGATTCAGAAGGAGTGCGACGCCATCGGCAGCATTCCCGTGGGCGGGGCGGCGATCACCGGCGGGGGCAAGTTGAAGGCCCGCCATGTCATCCACGCCGCCAGCATGGAGCTGGGCGGGCGGGCCACCGCGGAAACGCTGCGCCGCTCCACCGCGCATTCCCTGCGCCTGGCTTCCGAGCGCAGCCTCAAGACCATCGCCTTTCCCGCCGTCGGCACCGGGATCGCCGGCTTTCCCCTCGCGGAGTGCGCGGAGATCATGCTGCGCGAAGCGGCGCAGCATCTTGCCGGCAACAGCGCCATCGAAACGATCTACTTCGTGCTCTATGACGAAGAGGCCCGCCGCGTCTTCGAGCGCGCCTGGGAGAAGCTCCAGGCGGACGACGCCGGGGGAGCCCCCACGGCGTGAGCGCGGCGCCCGGGAAGGAACTGACTCCGCCATGAGCGAATCCCGCCGGCAGACGCCGCTGGCTGCGCTGCTCGCCGAACGCATCCGCCGCCAGGGCCCGCTGACCTTCGCCGACTACATGCGCGAGTGCCTCTATCACCCGCTGTACGGCTACTACAGCCGGAGCGAGGCGCGGCGCTTTTCCGACTACTACACCAGCGTGGACGTGCACCCCATCTTCGGGCGCCTGCTGGCGCGCCAGCTCGCCGAGATGTGGACGCAGATGGGCCGGCCGGAAACGTTTTGCGTGGTGGAAGCGGGAGCGGGCGTGGGCCGCCTCGCGGGACACATCCTGGATTTTGCGGAGACGCGCCTGCCGGAGCTGTACGGCGCGCTGCGCTACGCCGTCGTGGAGCGCTCGAAGGCCCGGCGCGAGCAGGCCGCCGCGCTCCTGGCGCGGCACAGCGCGGCGGGCCGCTGCGAAGTGGCGCTGGAAATTCCCGCGCGGATTCCGCAGGGCTGCCTCATTTCCAACGAGCTGGTGGACGCCCTGCCGGTGCACCGGGTGGTGATGCGGGGCGGCGCGCTCCGGGAATTGTTCGTCACCGAGCGCGGGGGCGAACTCGCGGAAGAACCGGCGCCGCTTTCCACCTGCGCCCTCGGCGAATACTTCGCGGCGCTGGGCGTGCAGTTGCGCGAAGGGCAGCAGGCCGAGGCCGGCCTGGAGGCCTGCGACTGGATCACCGAGATCGGGCGGCGCATCGAGCGCGGCTTCCTGCTCACCGCGGATTACGGCCGCGAAGCCGCGGAGCTGTACGACGAGCGGCACATGCGCGGCACGCTGCTCGCCTACGAAAAGCACCGCGCCAGCGAGGAGTACTACGCGGCGCCGGGCGAGCAGGACCTTACCGCGCATGTGAACTTCACGGCGCTGGAGCGGTGGGGCGCCAGGTCCGGCCTTGAGCGCGTGGGCCGCGTCTCGCAGACGGAATTTCTGCTGGCGCTGGGGCAGGGCAACGACTTTGCGGATCTCTACGAACCGGGCGCCAGCGAAGCCGACCGCGTGCGCGCGCGCCTGCTGCTCAAGAACCTGATCTTCCCGGAAGGCATGGGCGAGCGCTTTTCCGTCCTCATCCAGCACAAGGGCGTCCCGGGCGCCAAGCTGACAGGGTTGGCAGGGATAGCCGGCCCGCGCTAGAGCGGGCGTTCGCCGGCGCTGCCAAGTGCATTTTGCTTGCGGCGGCTACGGCTGCGGCGGCTTTTTCAGGACCGGGCGGTCGCCGGGCGGCGGCGGCGCGCTGGGCGCGGGTGCGGCGGTGGCCGGCGCGGCGGGTGCGCTGCCGGGTTCCGTGTAGGCCTTCTTCAGCAGGCGCTCGATTTCCGCCTGCGCGCCTCCGGTATCGTCGTTGGTCTGCTTGGCCTTGCTGTATTCGTTGACGGCGCGTTCGCGCTGCCCCATCAAGTCGAAAAGTTTCCCCAAATAGATGTGCGACCACACCTCGGTCCACTTTTCCGCGGCCTCCGGGACGGCCTGCGTGGCTTCGCGGAAGGCGTTGGCCGCGGCCTGGTAGTTCTTCTGGTAGAAGAAGGCCTCGCCCATGCGGAAATTGGCGAGCGGGCGGTTGGGCTGAATGCCCAGCGCCTTCTGGTACTGCGCGACGGCGTCGTAGTAGCGGCCCACTTCGGCGAGCTCCTCGCCGCGCGCGATGGCCGCGCGGGCGCGCAGCGACGTGCTGGCCTTGAGGATCACGTTGTTGGGATCGATCTTGATGCCCCCGGGTTTGGGCCGCCCGAAGGTCTCCACGGTGAAGTCCGATTCCGTCCCGACCACCTGGACGGTCTTCTGCTCGGGGTTGCCTTCGGTGTCGATGCGCAGCTCGACGGGCATGCTGAAGGTGTCCAGGGGCTGCTTGATCTTGCCCACCACGCGAAAGCCTTTCGGCGTGCGGTAGACCACGTACTCCATGGTGAATTCGGGGATGCCCGTGGAGTTGAGCCACTGCGCGAAGAACGGCCGCAGATTCGGCGCGGGCTTTCCGGGCAGCGCCGCGGCCTGCGCTTTTTCGGCGGCCAGGGCTTCGAAATCCTCGAGCCGCGCGTTCTTCCCGGCGTAGCGCGCGTAGAATTCGTGCAGCAGGGACTTGAAGGCCAGGTCGCCCATCTGCGCGCGCAGCATGTGGAAGATCATCGCGCCCTTGTTCATCACCACGCTGCGGTAGTCGCTGGAGTAGGGAGCGAGGTGCAGCGCCTGGGCCACCGGCGCGGCGTCCTCGTACATCAGCGCGCCGACGGCGAACTCGTCCACCGCGCGCAGCCCCGCTTCGCGGCCCGCGCTCTGCTCCGCATAGAGCGACTCGGAGTAGCGCGCCAGGCCGTCGCTGATCCACACATCCGCAGCGCTCGCCGGGAGCACGCCGTTGCCCCACCACTGCGCGGCCACCAGCCCGGCGATAGTGCGCTCGCTGCCTTTGGGGTCCCATAAGCGCTGGCTGAGCAGCAGCACGCCGGGCGCGGAGAAGGAGCGCAGCGTGCCGTCGGGGAGCTGGATGATCGTCAGGCCGGGATCGGGCAGCGGCCCGAAGAGATCGGAGAAGGTGGTTACGGCGCGGGCGATGCTTCCGGCAAACTCCTTGGCGTTCGCGGAGGCCGCGTGCGGCGCGTACACCGCGACGTCCAGCCCCTCGGCCTGCGCCGGCGAATACTGCAGGTTGCCGGCGACAAATGTGCCCACCGGGCCGGGTGTGTCGCACTGAAAAACGTAGCGCACCCGGCCGCCCGCCGCGCCGCTCTTGCCGGGCAGCGGCGTGGGGGACTCGGATTTGCCCGTGCCGGCTACGGCGTAGCTGTCCGGCACCTCGAGGCGGAATTTTGCGGTGTAGCGGCTGGCCGGATAGCCGGTCAGGGGAAACCAGCGCGCGGGCAGCAGCAGATACGCGCCCTCGGGGGTGATGGAGGCCAGGCGCACGCCGGGGACCGGGCTGTTTTCCTCGTTGGCCAGAATTCCCGTATAGGAATAGGTGAGCGTGAGGCGGCTGCCCGCTGCCACGGGCGCCGGGAGCGTGACGCGGAGCAGCAGCGCGTTCTGCGAGTCGCGTTCGAACGGGAGTGGCTTGCCGTTTTCACCGACCACGGCGGTGACGTTCAGATTCGGATGCAGCTCCGCCTCCACGACGCGCGAGGCTTCCGCGGCGATGAAGGTGACGCGCGCGGTGGCCGAGAGCGTCTGGCCGATGCTGTCCAGCGAGGCGGCCACGTCGTAGTGCTCGGCGCGGAAACTTTGCGGGCGAGGCTGCTGCGCGGGGAGGACCGCGGCGAACCCCAGGAAGCCGGTCAGGAGCAGGGTCAGCGAGAAAAACGAGATTGGTCGGCGCAAAGAGCTTCCTTCCGTATCTGGTGTGACCGCAAGGCGGTCAACATTCTCCAGGTGCAAATGGCACTCCATAGGATAGCAGAGCCTTCAGGAAGCGTTGCCTGGCTTGGCGCGCAACATGCGCACAATGGCATCAGCGGCGCGTTCGATGGCCCCCGGGGGCCCCAGGCGCTCGCGGACCTCGGCCAGGCCGCGGCGCAGCTCGGCGCGCGCGGCGTCCTGCTGCAACAGGCGCAGGACCTCGTGGGCGACGCGCTGCGGGGTACAGTCCTTCTGGATCAGCTCGGGCACGACGCGCCGCCCGGCGATGAGATTGACCATGCTGAAAAAGGGCGTGCGCACGAACGGCTTGGCCAGCAGCGCGGTGAGCGCGCTGACGCGGTAGATCACCACCATGGGGGCGTCGAGCAGCGCGGCCTCCACCGTGGCCGTGCCGCTGGAGACGATGGCCGCATCCGCGGCGGCCATCGCGTCGTAGGTCTGGCCCTCGACCACCCGCAGGGGGAACTCCCGCGGCCAGCCCCGGCGTAGCGCCTCGCAATCGCTTTCCGGAGCCGCCGCCAGAACGAACTGCGCCGCGGGTACGCTCTGCCGGATGAGCGCGCAGGCTTCGCGGAGCACGGGCAGATGCCGCGCCATCTCGCTGCTGCGGCTGCCCGGCAGCAGCGTGACGATGGGCCGCGCCGCATCCAGGCCGTGGCTGCGGCAAAACGCCTCGCGGCTCTGCGCCGCGCGCACCTCGCCCACCAGCGGGTGCCCGATGAACTCCACGGGCACCCCGGCGTCGCCGAAAAACTTCTCTTCGAAGGGAAAGATGCACAGGCCCAGCGCGAAGCGCCGCCGGAGAATGCGCACGCGCCACGGCCGCCAGGCCCAGAACTGCGGGCAGACGAAATAGACGTTGCGCACGCCGCGCGGCAGGAGCTTGCGCGCCAGCCGCAGATGGAAGCCGGGGAAATCGGTGAGCACGGCGAGGGGCGGCCGGCGGCGGGCGGCTTCGGAAACCAGGCGCTGCATGGCCCGCAGCAGGGACGGCAGGTGCCGGAGCACTTCGGTGATGCCCACCACCGCGACTTCGGAGTAGTCGGTGACGATCTCGACGCCGGCCTCGCGCATGCGCGCGCCGCCCATGCCGAACAGCGCCACGTCCGCGCGCCGGCGCAGCGCCGCGGCCAGCTTCGCGGCGTACATCTCTCCGGAGGCTTCGCCGGCGGAGAGCAGGATGGGCGTGGGCGTCATCGCGGGCATCGCGCGCGCAAGCTGGCGCGGCGGGCCGGCGCGTGCGCGGCGGCGTCAGTCATTGGCGGGGAGCTGGGCGGCCGGCGCGCCGGCGGAACCGGCGGGCAGGCGCAGCTCCTGCTCCTTGTACTGGAGCTGGTAGAGGCGGTAGTAGATGCCGCGCTGTGCCAGCAGCGCCTGGTGCGCGCCCTGCTCGCGCAGCCGGCCTTTGTGAAAGACCAGGATCTGGTCGGCGTGCTGGATGGTGCTCAGGCGGTGGGCGATAACCAGCGCGGTGCGCCCGGCGAGCAGGCGGTCCAGCGCTTCGCGGATCAGCAGCTCGGTCTTGGTGTCCACGCTGGAGGTGGCTTCGTCGAGGATCAGGAAGCGCGGGTTGTGCGCCAGCGCGCGCGCAA
>JAIQEV010000018.1 GCA_020073585.1 Terriglobia bacterium | reverse complement strand
ATCATACAGGTAGCTTATGCTGCCGTTGTAGGTCAATGTCATTTGCCTATCATCAGTCTTGGGTGGTGTCGCCTCAAAGAACTCGTCAGGAATGGGAAGAGGCAGACTCATCATCTTCCTCCGAGCATTTTTCCCAAAGAACCTTAGCAAATCCAGTTCCGCACTGGCAGGCGAACCCCAAATCAATTGTCATCTCCCGTTCTTGTTCTTCCTTGAGTCGGTCTGGGTCGATGCCGGTGAGCGCTTTGACCAAAGTTGATTTGCCGTGATCAACGTGCCCCGCGGTCCCGATTACGTGCATTGCCATATCTCCTTCGTAGGTACGAAGCATTCGTCGCTACACAATTACACAACCTCGATGAAATCCTGTCTTCCGATGACTTCGCCTATAACCCAGTACGGTGCGCCGTGGCTTGCCATCTGCTGCTCGAAAGAGGAAAACTTGTCCTGCGGAATGGAGAGCAGCAAGCCGCCGCTCGTCTGTGCATCAAACAGTAACATACAATCACCTTCGCACATGTCATCCTCAAAGCGCGCATACTGTTTGAAAGCCGCGTGGTTCGCGAGCGATCCGTCGGGGAAGAGACCTTCATCCGCATAACGCTGCGCGCTGTTCAAGAATGGGACCGCACCCAGGTCTATTCGCAAGCCCACATCGGATGCCTCTGCCATTTCCCAGGCATGTCCCAGGAGACCAAAGCCCGTGACATCCGTCCCGCCGCGCACGCCCAACGCTACTGCGATTTCAGCAGGAACTTTATTGAGCCGCTTCATCCACCGTACTGCCTCCGCGACGTATTCCGGCACGGCCTGATCCGCCTTGGCAGCCGTCGTGATGATGCCGCTGCCGATTGGCTTGGTCAGCACGAGCACATCGCCATCGCGCGCACCGGCTTTGGTGATCAAGTGATTGGGTTGCGCCAAGCCGACGACGCACAGCCCAACCTTGGGCTCATCATCCTGAATCGAATGCCCGCCCGCGATAACCGCGCCGGCTTGCCGCACTGTCTCTGCCATGCCGCGCGTCACTTGGGTGAGAATTTCGACGGGGAGTTTGGATGGTAACGCAACCAGGTTCAGCGCGAGCAGCGGCTGCCCGCCCATCGCGTACACGTCCGAGAGAGCGTTCGCCGCCGCGATGGCGCCGTAATCGTAAGGGTCGTCCACAATCGGCGTGAAAAAGTCGGTGGTGAAAATCAGGGCGCGCTGGTCATCCAGCCGGTAGACCGCGGCATCGTCGGGGCTGCTCAAGCCGACGAGGAGATCGGGATACTCAGCAGGGTCGAACAAGTTTTGCAGCGGGCGTAGCACGTACGCCAGAGCCTCGGGGCTCATCTTGGACGCTCAACCAGCAAAACCAGACAGGCTACTCAAGCGGACTGTGTTATCGCTAATCATCTTTCGCTCCAGAGGTCAAACTGTGATGACACTGTCAGCCTTCCACATTGCCTCGACAATGTCAGTCATCCCACCGACAATTCCCACGGCGACCTTGTCCTCCAGTCCGAAATATTCCAGGCAGGTGCGGCAGACAATCAACTCTACGTTCTTGGCCTCCACTGCACGCAATTCTGCTAGTACGGGAGAACCTTCGGCCACAAGTTTCACGCCTTCTGTGTAGAAGCAAATTTTTGAGGGCAATACGCCTGAAGAATCGAACAACTTTAGCAAGATGCTCATCATTTTGTGACGCAACGCGGGATCAGCGTGACCAAGCCCATCGTTGGCCACCAGAACGACAATGGACTTCATCGTTATCCTCCAATAACTGAGAAGATTGAGGTGGTTAGAAGAGACAACCAATTAGGAAGCAATGGTGATTCAGGAGGACTTGCAAGCTCCCTTCTGATGTCAGGATAGAGCAGTCTGGCGACCGCTATGGTCCTGCCAGCGTCGGGAGCGAGGAAAACCTAGTGCGAGGCTGCCTCAACAGGAGACGACGCCAGCTGGCCCAGCCGCGATCGAACAGATAGCGATAGCATGTTAACACTGCAACGCAGTTGCAGCCAGCATCGGCCGCGCCACAGCATCAGCCAGCGGCTCCTTCGAGACAGCCGTATCCAGAGAAGAGGAAGCAGCAGCGGGCGGATCAGCGCTGCCAGGCTCCGGGGCCGCCGGAGACGCGCAGAGGGCAGCCGGCAGGAGCAGCGCAAGGAGCAGCCACACCCGGCAGAGGAAGCATGGTTTCATCGGCACGCGCCAGGACCGCTGGGGGTTCGGGCCCGGAGGGTTACGATAACATGCTCGGCACGCCGCCGCCGAGCGCGGCGCTGCCCCCCGCGGCTTTCATCATCACCTGCAGGTCGAACGCTTCCTTGCGCACCCGCAGGTCGTAATAGAACAGGGAGGTGGCGATGGTCATCACCGGCGTCACCAGAATCCCCGCGATGAATCCCCCAACCTGCATGAGCGCGCTCCAAACGCGAACCATGGCGGGATCATTCCGCGACAGCGTCAGGCCATACAGAAACGGCCACTGAAACAGGCTCGCCGCCGCGAAGATGAGCACAAAGTACAGGACATAGATGAGGAAGGCGCGCTTCGCAAAATCCTTGGTCAATCCGTAGCTGCGCTCCAGCGCGCTGCGCGGGCCCAGGTCCTCCAGCAGCGCTGCGGGCACCGAAACCGCGAAACGGCAGAGCAGATAGATTCCCGGGATCACCAGAAGAACGAATCCCGCCATGATCGCCATCCCGCTCAGCACCAGGACCCCGAACAAGGCCCCCAGTTCGCCGCGCATCCGCCGCAGCGCCTCCCCGATGGTGATCGCACGCCCCAGATACAGCTCGGAAACCGCAAAGACCGTGGCCCCGGTCGAAAGCAGCATGGCCACCACATAGACGATCAGCCCGAGTATTCCCAGCAGAAATCCCAGGCCCAGCAAGGCTCCGGAGGCTTGCAATTGCTGGGTGACCGGGGGCGCCGCGGGCACCGGCGCGGCCTTCAGGAAAATCTGCAGGAGCTGCACGGCCAGCACGAGCAGGTGCGGGATCGCCGCAATGCCCGCAAAGAGCAGGAAGTGCCGGCGGTACACCGAGAACGTGCGGTCCAGGATTTCCCCGAGCGAGAGCGGACGCAACTCCAGATTTTCCACGACGGCCTCCCGAGCCAGCACAAAATCCGTTGGCTGGCGCGGCACTGTATCAAAGAATCAGCCGCGAGGATACTTCTTCTTTCCGGGCGCCGGGATGCACCGAAACGCAGCCGGAAAGCCGCGCGCCGCCGGAGTCCGGCTCCGGCGGCGCGCCCTTACCCTCTATGGTTTTTTTTGCGGTGCGGGCTGCGCGGAGCCGGCGACCGGAGGATGGCCGGCAGGCAGGGCGCCTTGCGGCGCGGCTGGCGCGCCGCCGCTCACCGGCGGGTGGCCGGCGGGCAGAGCGCCGGTCTGCGTCTTGAAATTCTGCAGCGCGCCGGAAACCGGAGAGCCGCCGCTCGGCGGCGCGCCGGGCGCGCCACCCGCTCCCGCGTCCAGCCCGGGATGCGTGAAGTCGCTGCCCACGGCCTTGGATTCCACCACCGCCCAAGCGCCGTCGCGCTTTTCCAGGTTATAGCCGAGCTGCATCGAGCCGGGGCCGTTCTTCACCTTGAAGACCACCTCCGCCTGCGCGTGGTCGCCCTGCAGCGTCACCTGCTTGAGTTCCGTATCGAACGCCGCAAGATTCAACGTGCCCTGCGCTCCGAGATGTTTCACGATCGCCGCGCGGATCTCCTCGTTGGGATTCGCGGCCTTCTTGCAGCCCGCCGTCAGCGCCAGCAGAGCGACCGCGCAAAACCAGACTGTCCGGGAATTCATGGTTCCTCCGTCGAGCGCCGTCTTGGGTATGAGCGACCGGGAAGCGGTCCACGATCTGACGCCCTAGTGTTGCGATGCTCCTAGGGTACCATGCGGGGCCGCGGGAAGCGCGGCGGGGCGCGGAAGATTTGGGCATTGAGCTTGCCGCGGGCCTGGTATAGACTGCGCAGCATTGCCGGACCGCCCGCGGATGCCGGGCGCCTAGTTTATAAGTAAAACGATTTATTATTGCACCTTGCACCCGCCGGCCGCGCGGCCGGAATCTTCGCTGGAGGTTTTCGATGCTCCTGGCTTCGGCGGTGGCCGTCACCCACCGCACCCTCGCTCCCGTGGATCTGGCCATCATCGGCGTGTACTTCGCTATCGTCTTCGGCATCGGCTTTTATTTCTCGCGCAAGGAGCGCACCTCCGAGGACTACTTCCTGGCCAGCCGCGACGTGGGCTGGTTCGCCATCGGCGCCTCGCTCTTCGTCTCCAACATCTCCACCGAGCACTTCATCGGCTTGGCTGGTTCAGGCGCCACCTCCGGCCTGGCCGTCGGGCACTTCGAATGGCTGGCCTGTCTCATCCTGCTCATTCTCGGCTGGGTCTTCGTGCCCTTCTACCTGCGCTCCAACGTCTTCACCATGCCGGAATTCCTGGAGCGCCGCTTCAACCGCCACTGCGCCACGTACCTCGCCAGCATCTCCATCATCGCCTACATCTTCACCAAGATTTCCGTGCACCTGTATGCCGCGGCCATCGTTCTGGAGCGCGTCGTCGGCTGGAGCCCGCTCACCGCGGCCATCATCCTGGTCATCGCCACCGGCGTCTATACCATCGCCGGCGGCCTCGCCGCGGTCATCTACACCGACCTGGTGCAGACCCTGATCCTCATCGCCGGCGCGGTCATCCTCACCATCATCGGCATGGACAAGATCGGCGGCTTCGCCGGGCTGCGCGCCGCGGTTCCCGCCGATTACTTCCACATGATCAAGCCCGCCAGCAATGCGGAATTTCCCTGGACCGGCATCTTCTTCGGCGCGCCCATCCTGGGCATCTGGTACTGGTGCACCGACCAGGTCATCGTGCAGCGCGTGCTTTCCGCCAAGGATGAAGGCCATGCCAAGGCCGGCACCATCTTCGCCGGTTTCCTGAAGATTCTTCCGGTGTTCATCCTGGTGCTCCCCGGCCTCATCGCTTTCGCGCTCTACCCGGCCCTCTTCCATCTCGATCACGGCCACGTGACCAACGGCGACATCGCCTATCCCACGCTCATCGTCAATCTCCTCCCCGTGGGCCTCGTCGGCTTGATGATCGCCGCGCTGCTGGCCGCCCTCATGGGCGCCATGAGCTCGGTCTTCAACTCGGCCTCGACCATGGTCACCCTGGACTTCTACAAGAAGTTCCGTCCCCAGGCCACCGAGGTGCAACTGGTCTTCTTTGGGCGCATCGCCACCGGCGCCATGGTCGTTCTCGGCATTCTCTGGGTGCCCTTCATTCATCTCCTCAGCGCCCAGCTGTACATCTATCTGCAGAGCGTGCAGGCCTACATCAGCCCGCCGATCGCCGCCTGCTTCGTCTTCGGCATCCTGTGGCCGCGCCTCAACGGCCAGGGCGCCATCAGCTCGCTGCTCTTCGGCTTCGTGCTGGGAGCGACGCGCTTCGTTTTCGAGGTGCTGGACAAGACCCGGCACTTCACATCGCCGCTGGTGCGCTGGACCGTGGACATGAACTTCCTGCACTATGCCATCTTCATGTTCGTGCTCTGCTCCGCGGTGCTCATCGGCGTCAGCCTGCTCTATCCCGCGCCCGCGCGCGAGAAAATCGCCGGCTTGACCTTCGCCACCGTCAACCAGAAGCTGCAAACCACGGAGTTGCACACTGTGCATCTCGCCCGGGAAACCCGGCGCGAGCATCGCCTGAACCTGGCCTTCACCGCGCTCCTGCTGGCCACCGTCGTGGGCCTGTGGATCTATTTCCGGTAAGGGAAGCCGGGCCATGCCGCCAGCCACCATCTGCACGCTGAAGCCCAACGTCACCCGCGAGGAGGCCGTGCGCGTTCTCACGCCGCGCGGCCTCCGCAGCCTGCTCGCTCCCGCGCGCCGCAATCCCCTCCACCAGGTCGCCGAAGCGTACGTGCCCTATCGCCTCTATGAGGTTCGCCTCGAAGGCATGAGCGGAAACGCCCCGGCGCAGACCCGCCTCTTCGCGCTCGATGCCGTCGAGGGCACGCTCGACCTCTTCGAGTTCCCGCGCCTGCCCGCCGAAAACGAGCTCCTGCGCATCGCCACGCGCAATGTCCTGGCCGCCACGCTGGACGAGGCCCGCGCCGAAAGTTTGCTCACGGAAAAAGTTCTGCGCATCGTCTTCCAGCAGGGCTTCTTCCGCGTGCGCCGCCCCAAGCTCACCGTGGCCCGTCTCCCCCTGGAGTTCCACATGCCCTACTGGCTGGGGTTCTACGGCCGGGATGGGGCGCTGCGCTGCCGGGTGTTGGACGCGGTGCGCCGGCGCATGGAAGGGGCCAAGGCGCGCGCGCTGTTCGAGCACTGGCTGGCCGCCTAAGGCGCGGCAAAATCGCTCTGGCCCCGGGCGGGGTTCCTCTCGTACAATGGGCAGCGTCATGCCGATACCCCTCGGAAGCCCTAAGAAAATCGATTTAGTTGAGCCTGCCGGGCTTTCCCGGCGCTCCCTGCTGGCCCGCCTAGCCCTGGCGTTCCCCGCTGCGCTGCTCCCCGGATTCTTCGCGCGCCTCGCCGCGCAATTGCCCGCTCCTCCGGCAACAAACAGCAACGCCTCCCCCTTCACCCCCGAGCAGGACGCTTTTCTCGAGGAGCTGCAGCAAGCCACATTTCTCTTTTTCTGGGAGGCGGCCCATCCCGAAACCGGGCTGGTCAAGGACCGCAACCGGGCGGATGGGCCGGACCCGCGCGACACGGCGAGCATCGCCGCCACCGGCTTCGGCCTGACGGCGCTGTGCATCGCCGACCGGCGCGGCTGGCAAGACCCGCAGAAAATCCGGGAGCGCGTGCGCAACACCCTACGCTTCGCGGCCGCGCGCGTCCCGCAAGAGCACGGATTTTTCTACCACTTCCTGAACATGCAGAGCGGCGAGCGAGCGCTGCGCTCGGAAGTCTCTTCGATCGATACCGCCATCTTCCTGTGCGGCGCGCTCACCTGCCGCGCCCATTTCGACGACGCCGAGATACGCGCCCTGGCCACGCAGCTCTACGAGCGGGTGGAGTGGCCGTGGATGCTGCATGGCGGCAAGACCCTCTCGATGGGCTGGTATCCGGAAAGCGGCTTCCTCCGATCGCGCTGGAACAAATACTGCGAGCTGATGATGCTCTACCTCCTGGGGCTGGGCTCGCCCACCCATCCGCTCCCGGCCGAAACCTGGAAGGCCTGGGCTCGCCCGGTCTTCGACTTTTACGGCATGCGCTTCATCGGTTCGCGCGCGCCGCTCTTCGTGCACCAGTTTTCCCACGCCTGGTTCGATTTCCGGGGCAAGCGCGACGCCTATGCCGATTATTTCCAGAACTCGATCCTGGCCACGCGGGTGCACAAGGCCTGGTGCCTGTCCCTGAAAAAACGGTTTCCGGACTATAGCGAGGACCTGTGGGGCATTACCTCGTCGGATTCCGTGTATGGCTACGTCGGCTGGGGCGGCCCGCCGCGCATGGGGCCGGTTGACGGCAGCGTGGTGCCCTGCGCAGCCGGCGGCTCCCTGCCCTTCCTGCCGCAGGAGTGCATGCGCGTGTTGCGCAACATCCGCGAAAAATTCGGAGAGCACGCCTGGAAGCGTTATGGCTTCGTGGACGCCTTCCACCCGCGCAAGAATTGGTACAACCCGGACGTCATCGGCATTGACGCCGGGATCACCCTGCTGATGGCCGAAAACGCGCGCACGGGCTTCGTCTGGGAAACATTCCAGAAGAACGAAGACGCGCGCCGCGGCATGGAGCGCGCCGGCTTTCACGGCTGAGCGATTTTTTCCCGGGAGGCGCCGCGATGCCCTCTGAACTGAACCGCCGCGAACTGCTCGCCAAGCTGGGGAAAGCCGCGGTCATCGGGCCCGCGCTCGGCGGGGCGCTCTGGGGTTGGGGCTGCGGCGGAGGCGGCTCCTCTTCCACCGCTCCGTCGGGCGACGGCTATCCCGGCACCGACGACCAGCTTCTCGAGGAGATCGAGAAGGCCGCGTTCCTCTTCTTCTGGGAGCAGGCCGATCCCAACACGGGAATGGTGAAGGATCGCGCGCTGGCCGCGGGCGGGAACGATCCGCGCACGGTTTCCAGCATCGCCGCCACCGGCTTCGGCCTCACCGCGCTGTGCATCGGCGACCAGCGCGGCTACCAGAGCAGCGCCAGCATCGTCACCCGGGTGCGCGCCACGCTGAACTTCCTGCTCAACCAGCTCCAGCCGCTGGGCAAGAACGGCTTCTGCTATCACTTCGTGGAGATGAGCACCGGGGCGCGCGCCTGGAACTGCGAAGTTTCCTCCATTGACAGCGCGCTGCTGCTCTGCGGCGCGCTCGCCTGCCGCCAGCATTTCTCCGCGGACGCGCAAATCCCCGGCTTGGCCACGCAGTTCTACAACAACGTCAATTTCGCCTGGATGCTCAACGGCGGCGCGACTCTCTCCATGGGCTGGACTCCGGAAAACGGCTTCCTCACCTCGCGCTGGGACACCTACTCCGAGCTGATGCTGCTCTATCTTCTGGCCATGGCTTCGCCCACGCCGGGATACGCGGTGCCGCCCGCGAGCTGGAGCGCCTGGGCCCGCCCCAGCTACACCTACCAGGGCCTCACCTACATCTCATCCGGCGCGCCGCTTTTCACCCACCAGTATTCCCACGCGTGGTTCGACTTCCGCAACAAGAAGGACGCCTACGCCAACTATTTCCAGAATTCCGTCTCCGCCACGCAGGCGCACCGCCTGTTCTGCCTCTCTCTCGCCGCGCAGTTCTCCGACTACAGCGACAACCTCTGGGGCATCACCTCGTCGGATTCCGCGCATGGCTATACCGCCTGGGGCGGCCCGCCGGCGATGGGCCCCATTGACGGCACCATCGTGCCCTGCGCCGCAGCCGGCTCCGTGCCCTTCCTCTCCGCGCAGACGATTCAGGTGCTGCGTTGGATTCGCGGCCACTACCCGCTGGCCTGGCAGCGCTACGGCTACGTGGACGCCTTCAACCCGCTGACCAATTGGTACGATCCCGACGTCATCGGCATTGACCTCGGCATCTCCATGCTGATGGCGGAAAACCAGCGCACGCAGTTTGTGTGGAACACCTTCATGCAGGACCCCACGGCGCAAGCCGGAATGAGCCTCGCAGGCTTTGTGTAGGAGGGGCCGGAATTTATCCCGGCCTCGTCGGGAGGCCGGCGTCGTTACTTCGCGATTTCCACCAGCGCCAGCGCGTGCGGGGCCAGCGTCAGCGTCAGCGCGCCGTCCCGCACCGCCACCGTCTGCGCCGCGGGCAGCGCCGCGGCCTTGCGCAGCGCAGCGAACTGCTCCCGCGTCGGATACTTCGGCCGCCCCATCTTGGCGTAGGCCGGCAGCGGCGATCCGTGCTCGGCGTCCACGATGGTCACCCGCGCCGTGCGCTTCCCCGCGAGCCCCGCGATTTTCAGCGTCACCCGCTTCGTCACGCCCTGCTCCTCGGGCAAAAACAGATTCCACACCGCCAGCGCCAGCCCGCCGTCCTTGCGGCGCGTCACCAGCACCGATTCCGATTTGGCTTCCAGCCGCGTCTCGCCCAGGCGGTGCAGCAGCGCGAAATCGTTGAACGCCGGCTTGGGCACGCCTCCCGCCGAGAGCAGCCCGAAGCCGCCGTAAAACGGCTCCTTCACCACGCCCTGCTCCTCGAAAACGTCGGAAAACGTCCAGTAGGCCAGGCTGTCCACCAGCCCGTCGCACTGCCGGATGGTGTCCGCCAGCCACGGCCCCATGAAGGCCGCGTCGGTCACGTCCGGCTCGTTCATGTAGCTGGCGTTGAATTCGCTCCACAGCAGCGGCATCTTCGGCCGCGCCGACGCCGCGATCTGCTCGTGCACTTTTTTCGCCGCGCGGCACACCATCTGCGTGCGCGGAATATTTTCATGGGTGCCGAAGACGTCCTTGGAAGTGTCGTTGCCGTAGACGTGCGTGGAGACGAAATCCAGGGGCACGCCTTTCTCCACGCTGTGCGCGATCATCTTGTCCACCCACGCGGCCTGCGCCGTGGCCGGCCCGCCCACGCGCAAGCGCGGGCTGACGCGTTTCAGGGCGCGCGCCGTGCGGTCGTAGAGCTCGTAGTACGTGGCTTCTTTCGGCTCGCCCGCCCAGAAATCGAGGTTGGGCTCGTTCCACACCTCGAAATACCACTGCGCGACTTCGTCCTCGCCGTAGCGCGCCACGAGATGCCGCGCAAACTGCTCGATCATCTGCTCCCACTTGTCCCAGTCCTTGGGCGGGGCCACGTTCTGCTTGTACCAGAAGGCATGCAGCGCCGCGGGGTTGGAGGTGAGCGCTTTGGGCATGAAGCTCAGCTCCACGAAGGGCCGCACCTTGTTTTCCAGCAGCCCGTCGTAGATCTGGTCCACGTAGGAAAAGTTGTAAACCGCCTGGCCGTTCTTGTCCTCGCCGTAGAAGCCGGTCTCGTCCTGGAAGATGGCGTGGAAGCGCACGTATTGGAAGTCGGTGATGCGCTTGGTCTCCCGCAGGTCGCGCCGGTAGCTCTCGCGCAAGGAGAGAATGGCCCGCCCCGAGCCGAAGATCTGCTCCCAAAAATGGGGAAAGGGATGCGCCGCCGCGCGCGCGTCAATCTCGATGGTTTCCGCGCGCGGGGCGGTCTGCGCCGCGCTCGCCGGCGCGAGCAAACCCGCCAGCGCGGCGGCGCTCACTACACACAAACTTAGGATTCGCAGACGGGCACCGCGCATGGACCTGGCTCCTGAAAATTCGCAGGGAAGTAGCGCCGGGGCACGATATACCGCGCCCCGGCACTTTTGCAACTGGGGTTAGAACGAGAGTCGCGCCTGGAACTCGATCACCCGGCCGGCCAAAGCCCCGCTGGCCTGCCCGAAGTGCGAGTCGTTGATGGACACGTTGTTGGCGCCGCGAGCGAAGGGCTTCAGGTTCAACTTGTTGAAGAGGTTGAAGAAATTGACGCGGAAATCCAGCTTGGCCTGTTCGCCCTTGAAGAAGGGCACCGGCGTGGACTTGATGATACTCATGTCCATGGTTTGATACCGGGGCCCGCGGAATGAATTGCGATGGATGAATGGCGGGCCCTGGGTGCAGACATCAAAGTAAGGATAGCCCGCGGAAGTCGGTCCGCCGCCCGCCGGGCAGTTCCAGCCGGTAACGATGCCCGTGAAGTTCCCATTGGGTTTCATCAAGGTATCGGTGCTGTAGTCGGTCCCGGCCTTGCCGAGGTACGCCGTCGGGAGAGCCGGACAGAGCGTGCCGCCCGCAGGGATCGGCGGACAATTGTTGTTCGCGATCGGCGACCAGGGGAATCCACTGTGGTACTGGAAGATTCCCGACACTTGCCAGCCGCCGAGCGCCTTGCCTGCGAAATCATGGCGGTCCTTGAAGACCGGAATGTCGTAGACAGCGCTGAGCAGCATACTGTGGGTCACATCGAAATCGGACGGACCATAGTCATAGGTCTGGTTCAAGGGATAGAAGGGATCCCGTTCGCCTCCAGCTCCCTCCCACGAGCCTCCGTCCATGCTGCGGCCGAATTGGTACTTGCCGAAAAACTGCAAGCCGTGAGAGAAGCGGCGATTGGCACTGACGAGAAGCGCGTTGTAGTGGCCGTTGACGTCCGTGGTCGGGAAATAGACGGGCGACAAAACCGGGTTTACCTGCGGAAATACCCGGTTGAGGCCCACGATCCGCAGCATCTTGCGGCTCTGGCTGCCCTGGTAGCCCACCGTCAAGAGCAGATTCCCGGGCAGCTCGCGCTGTACTTCGCCCGAGTACAGGTACACGTAGGGAGTGCGAATCGTCTGCGGAGCGCCCCAGATCTCAATGCTGCCGGAGAGCGGCAAGCCCGTGACCGGATCGAAGGTGGCGGCGATGGCCGGGTTGGCCGGCCAGCTCAGCGGGTTGTTGCTCTGGCCTTCGGTGACAACGATCAGGCCGTTATCAAAGGGCGGAGCAGGCCAGCCCAAAGCCGCAGCGTCGGCCACGCTCATCGCGCAGCAGGCGCCCTCGCGGAAGAGGAACGGAGGATTGACGCGGCTGATGCCTGTCATGGTGTCGGTAATGCGGTTGTAGGCCACTCCGAAGCCGCCGCGAATGACCGTCTTGTTTCCGAGCTTCGAAGGGCTCCAGGAAAAGCCCAGGCGCGGGGCAAAGTTATTCCTGTCGGCGGGGTAGAGAGAGCCGCCCACCCGCAGCGTCGCGGTTTGCAGGGCGTTGGAACCGGAACCCAGGATGAGATTGCTCTGCCGACCGAATTTCTCGGTAAGCGGGGCGAAGTACTCGTAACGCAAGCCCACATTCAGAGTCAGATTCGGCCGCAGCTTGATGTCATCCTGCCCGAAGAAGGCAAAATCATGCTGGCGGTAGTATTTGTGGACGTCGGTGGGAGCGCCCGTCCGGGGATCCACATTGATCCCCTCGTAGATGGGTGCGCCATTCACGAAGTTCCAGATGCCGTGGGCCACGTAAACGGGCCGCGCGGCTCCAAATTCATAGTCGTGGTTATCCTGGTTCAAGGTGAAGACAAAGCCGGTCTTCAGGCCATGGCGTCCAATCAGTTTGCTGAGGGTGTCGCGAAATTCGTATTGGTTCTGCGCGAAGATGCCCGGGGCGTTCGTGCCCTGGTTTGCGCCGTACTTGATGCGGTCACCGGGGACGGCTTCGATCTCGAAGCGCGGCAAATTCCACCGGACATTGGGGTTGGTGGCAAATTGGTTGGCATAGAAACGCGTCCAATTGACGCGGGCCTCATTGGTCATGGTCGAGGAGAGGGTCCGGTTCCAGATCAAGGCGACATACTTGTTCCGGGGATCAAAGGTGAGGTCGGCCATCGGACGGCCATTGGCGCCGAGGTCGCCACCCAGGCTATTCAGAGGCGTGAAGTAAAAGCTGCCGGCAATCAGATCTTTGCCGTGATTGTAGTCCACGCGCCCGTTGTATTGGTTGCCGCTGGAGTGGCTGGGAGCATAGGTGATGACTTTCTGAAGATCGGGCACGCCGTCGAGGCCGTTTCCGGTCGTATTCCCCCCAAATATTGTCACGTACTGACCGTAGCTCAAGGCCGGCGAACCCAGGTCCACTCCTCCGTTGACTACGTTGCAAGCCGAAGCGGCAGGCCACGTCGAATTAAAATCCGCGCAGTTCGGAGTCAGCACTTGCGCGATCCTGGGCTGCCACCCGTTGGCCGTCAGCAAATCGCCCACCACCGTGCCGGAGCGATTCGTGGCGATCCACTGCTGCAGGGCCGCCGTCTCCACATACTGCGGATTGGAATACTGAATGTCGCTCGTGCGGTCCCCTTCATAGGAAAAGAAGAAGAACAGCTTGTCCTTCAGGATGGGTCCGCCGATGCTGCCGCCAAATTGCTTCAGATTGGTGCGCACTTTCTGCGGGGCCTGGCCGTCCGGCCCGCCCCACTTGTTCTCGGAGTTGAGACCCGGCCCGTCGTACTTGAAGAAGCCGCTGCCGTGGAACTCGTTGGTGCCGTTCTTGGAGACGATCTTGATTTGCGCTCCGGTGTTCCGCCCGTCTTCCGCGGAATAGCTGTTGGCGACGACCGTCGCTTCCTGAATGGACTCCTGGTTGGGCGTGAGAATCGCGGCGCCGCCCCAGGTGAGGCTGTTGACGCTGGTGCCGTCAATCATGAAATTATTGCCGCTGTTGCGCTGGCCGTTGGCGCTCACCTGCACCTGGTTTTCCACCGAGAAGATGGAAGCGTTCGACCCGCCGGGACCGCCCGAGTTTGGAAAATTCGCGGCGCTGCCGTTCGCGGACCGCGCGCCATCGCCAAAGACGCCGGGAGCCAAACGCAGCAACTCATAGGGGTCGCGTCCGACCTGCGGCAGCCGTTCGAACTGCTGCGAGGAAATGGTCGTGGAGACGCTGGCGTTTTCCGTCTGCAGCGCCGCGGCGGCGGCGGTGACCGTCACCTGTTCGGTCACGGCGCCCACCTCCAGCGTGACATCGAAGCCGCGCGGCTGTTCCGCCTCGACCGCGACGCCGCTGGCCACGAATTTGCGGAAGCCCGCGGCTTCGACGGAGACGGTGTACTTCCCCGGCGCCAGCTGCGGAACGCGGTAGTACCCTTCGGCGGACGTGACCGTGTCCCGGCTGAGGCCGGTGTCCGCACTGGCGACGGTCACCTTGGCTCCGGCGATGACGGCGCCTTTGGCATCCAGAACCGTGCCCTGGATGCTGGCCTTGAATTGCGCATGCGCCGTAACGGCGCCCAAGGAAAGAAGCAAAGCTGCAAGGAAGCGTGCCCGCATAAGCTGTTCACCTCAATGTGACGGTCGGCTGTACTAGGACCTACTAAATCGTTTTACCCCGAATATAGCGAGCAAATATCACGCGCGTAATCGCCCTGTCAAGCTAATTTTTTCCACCCCCCAAACTCCCTCCCGCGCCCCTTGCTCCCTTCCCGCTCTTGTGGGAGACTACGCCCGGCGAAACTCCCATGCCACGTCCCACATCCGCCAAGCCGCGCGCCCTCGCCAAACCCGCCTCGCAGGGCGTGAGCCTCAAGACCCTCGCCGCGCACCTCAACCTCTCTCCCGCCACCGTTTCCCTGGTCATCAACCGCTCGCCCGTCGCCAAATCCATTCCCGCGAAGACCCAGGAGCGGGTCCGCGCCGCCGCCCGCGAGCTAAACTATCGCCCCAATTTCCTGGCGCGCTCGCTGCGCCAGCAGCGCAGTTTCACCATCGGCGTCGTCGTTCCGGAGATCAGCGAAGGTTACGCCGCGCTGGTCATGTCCGGCATCGAGGACCACCTGCTCCAGGAAGGCTACTTCTATTTCGTCGTCAGCCACCGCCACCGCGACGACCTGCTCCGCGAATATCCCCGGCTGCTGCAGGCCCGCTCCGTCGAAGGCCTGATCGCCGTGGACACCGCCTGCGCCGAGCGCGTGAACATTCCCCTGGTCGCGGTTTCCGGCCACCAGGAAATTCCCGGCGTCACCAATATCGCCCTCAACCACGCCCACGCCGCCGATCTGGCCATCGAGCACCTCGTCCGCCTCGGCCATCGCCACATCGCGCTCCTCAAGGGCCAGGAATTCAGTTCCGACACCAAGATCCGCTGGGAGTCCGTCAGCCGCGCCGCCAGGCAGCACGGCATCGAGGTGCGCCCGGATCTCACCGCGCAGCTCGAGGGCGAATCCTCCTCGCCCGAACTCGGCTACGAAGTCGCGCGCAAGCTGCTCGCCCGCGGCGCGCAGTTCACCGCGCTCTTCGCCTTCAACGACATTTCCGCGATTGGCGCGATCCGCGCCCTGCACGAAGCCGGCCTCCGCGTTCCCCAGGATGTTTCCGTCGTCGGCTTCGACGACATCCAGAGCGCCGCCTTCCAGAATCCCGGCCTGACCACCGTCCGCCAGCCTCTGCGCCACATGGGCGTGCTCGCCGCCGAGACCCTCTTGCAGCGCATCGCCGCTCCGGCGAAAAAGAGCTATCCGAAACTCATCACCGTCGAGCCGGAATTCATTGTCCGCGGCAGCACGGGTCCCGCGCCGCGCGCCGTGGCCGCGGACTGAAGCGGCTCCGGCCGGGTGGGCGGTTCCTGATTGCATCCATGAGCGAATCCCGGGCTTCCCACCCTCTTCCCGCCGAAGGAGGCGCTCCGGAGGCGGCGCGCCTGCGCAACCTTGTTTTTGCGGGCTTTGTGCTCACCGGCGTGGTCACCACCATCCTCGGCCCCATCCTTCCGTTCCTTTCCGCGCGCTGGTCGCTCAACGATGCGCAGGCCGGCTTCTTTTTTACGGCGCAGTTCCTCGGCTCGCTGAGCGGCGTCGGGGCGTTCAGCGTGCTGTCGCGCCGCCGGGGATTGCGCGGCATCATTCTCGCCGGCTATCTGCTGATGATCGCCGGCGTCGCGTTGCTCGCCGCCCGGGTGCACGGGATTTCGCTTCTGGGCATATTTCTCGCTGGCGCCTCGCTCGGTATGGTCATTACCGCGAGCAATCTGCTGGTCGCCGCAGGATCCGCGGCAAACCGCGCCGCCGTCCTCAGTCTGCTGAATGTGGCCTGGGGCGTGGGCGCGGCCCTCTGTCCTTTTCTCGTCGCCGTCACCGTGCCTCGCGTGGGACTCGGGGCGTTCCTGCTGCTCGTCGCCGGCGCGCTGGCCATGCTTTTCCTGGCGCTGGCCGCTTCCCGGGCCCCGCGCTGCGCTTCGGCCACCGAAGCGCAACCGCCGGCGGCTGGCCGTCCGGGAAACTCCTCGCGGTTCGCGGGCCTCGCCGGCATGGCGGCTCTTTTCTTCCTCTACGTCGGGACGGAAAACGCGCTGGGCGGCTGGGCCACCTCGTTTGCGAAACGCCTGGAGTCCGGGCACCAGCAGATGGCGCAGCTTGCGCCCACGCTGTTCTGGGGCGCGCTGCTGCTGGGGCGGGTCGCCGCGCCCGCGCTGTTGCGGCATGTTTCCGAACTGCGCATCGCGCTGGGCGGACTGGCTCTCGTGTTTGCCAGTTCCCTCTTCCTGCAGATGGCCGCGGCCACGCCCGCCGCGCTCGCCGGACTCGCGCTGGCGGGCCTGGGTTGCGCAGCCGTTTTCCCGATCTTCGTGGCGTGGCTCTCGGCTCTTCCGGGCTTCGCGCAGTCGGGCCTGCGCGGCGTGCCCTTTGCCTGCGGCAACCTCGGCGGCGCCACATTGCCCTGGCTGGTCGGCGCGGTCTCGACGCGCTTCGGCGGGCTCAAGCCGGGATTCCTGGTCGTGGTGCTGGCCAGCGCCCTGCTCCTCGTGAGCACCCGCATCGTGCAGCGCCGGATCGCCTCGCCGCCCCGGGCCGCGCAATGAAGTGCTAGAATTCGTGCCGTTGCCGGGGGCTCACAGATGCCAATCCAGGAAAAAAACTACTGGCTCGAAACCGTTTCCATTCCCTCCGCCGATCCCGCGCAGCCCTTGCCGGAAAGCGTGGACGTCGCCGTCGTGGGCGCCGGCTTTACCGGGCTCGCCGCGGCGCTGACTCTCGCCAAGCGCGGCCTGCACGTCGCCGTCCTCGAAGCCGAAACTTTCGGCTGGGGCGGCAGTTCGCGCAACGGCGGCATGGTCCTCACTGGCATGAAGCTGCCGGTGCCCACGCTCATCTCCCGCTACGGCCGCCAGCTCGTCCAGCGCATGTACGCCGCCTCGCTGGCCTCCATTGACTGCGTCGAGCGGATCGTCCGCGAGGAAAAGATCGACTGCGATTTTTCCCGCTGCGGCCATCTCGAAGTCGCCTGCAAGCGGGCCCACTTCGACGGCTACGCGGAGTCCGCCGCGCTCATCAAGCGCGAATTCGGCCACGAGCTGCGCATCGTCCCGAAAAGCGAACTGCACAGCGAGATCGGCTCCGGCATCTACCATGGCGGCATGGTCGACGAGATCAGTGCCGGTGTGCATCCGGCGCGCTACGTGGCCGGCTTGGCGGCCGCGGCGCAGCGCGCCGGCGCGGCTCTCTTCGATCACACGCGCGTGCTGCACGTGGCGCGGGAAGCCGGCGCCGGCGCGCAAAAGTTTCGTGTGCGCACCTCCAAGGGAACCCTCGCCGCGCGCGAAGTCGTTCTCGCCAGCGGCGCCTACACCACCGGCGCCACGCCGGCCCTGCAGAAGAAAATCATCCCTATCGGATCCTTCATCATCGCCACGGAAGTCCTGCCCGCGGATCTGGCCCGCGCGCTGAGCCCCAAAAACCGCATGATCTACGACTCCAGACACTTCCTCTCTTACTACCGGCTCACGCCCGACCGCCGCATGCTCTTCGGCGGCCGCGCCGCATTTTTCCCGGACAACGACCACACCGTGCGCCAGAGTGCCGAGATCCTGCGCCGCGGCATGATCGAAGTCTATCCGCAGCTGCGCGACACGAAAGTCGAATATGTCTGGGGCGGCACTCTGGATTTCGCCTTCGACGTCATGCCCCACTCCGGCCGGCTCGGCGCGATGCATTACGCCGCCGGCTACGCCGGCCACGGCGTCGCCGCCGCCACGCAATTCGGCGTGCAGCTCGCCGGCGTCATCTGCGGTGAGCCCGGCGACAACCCCTTCGCCGCCATTCCCTTCCGCGACGCCCCCATCGGCCTGCGCTGCGGCCACACCTGGGCGCTGCCCCTGGCCGGGGCCTACTACAAGTTCCTCGACTGGGTGAGTTGAACTTCGCAGCCGCTACTTGCCCAACGCAGGGGACTCCTGCTTGCGTCCCGGCCACATGCGGATCAGCAGATACGCGAGCGGCCCGAGCAGCAGCGCCGGCGGCCCCCAGCGCAGCCCGAAGCGGTCGCTGCCCAGCAGCGCCACGCAGCTCATCATCAGCGGGGCTCCCACCACATAGAAAAGCCCGGCACGCCCCCAGGGAACGCGGAAGGGCCGCGGCAGTTCCGGGTGCGTCTTGCGCATGCGCCAGCCCGCCAGCACGGTGAGCACCGTCGTTCCGATGCGCAGCCACATGTAGACGCTGATGAGCTGCGTCAGCGTGTGGAACGCCAGCAGGGCGTAAATCACCGACGAAATCACAATGGCCATCCACGGCGTGCCGTACCGCGGGTGTCTCCGGGTCAGCGCCTGCGGCAGATAGCCATCCTCGGCCATCGCGAACGGCATGCGTGTCGTGGTCAGCACCGTGGCGTTGAGGATGGAAATGTTCGTCACCATCGCCGCCATGGTCATCCAGAAGCCCAGCCAGCGCCCCCCGATCAGGAATGCCGCATCCGAAAAATAGCGCGTGTGCCATTCCTGCCAGTTGCCGAGCGCCGCCAGCGAGAGCAGCGTCGGCAGAAAATAGGTGGCGATGGACAGCGGCACCACCACGGCCAGCGCCAGGGGATAACTGCGCTGCGGATTCTCCACTTCTTCCGCGACCGTCGAGCACTGCTCATAGCCGGAGTACAGCCACAGCCCCAGCGCGAGTCCCACGCCGAAGACCTGGAAGGGCGGCACGTGCGGCGGCACAAACGGCGTGAACGGGTTGTGATGCCATTTCGTGGCCGCGATGACGCACAGCGCGGCTACGGGCAGCAGAATGAAAATCTCCAGCACCGTGGCCACGACGCCCACCATCTGAATGCCGCGCACGTTGACGTAGCCGATGATGGCGATCAGCGCCACGGACACCAGGTAGTGTTTCCAGCCCACCAGCCCCGGAAAATAGAAGCTGAGGTAGTCGGTGAAGAGCACCGCGTAGGCCCCGCCCAGGATGAACGACGCCGACCAGTTCCACCACCCGGCCAGGAAGCCCCAGAAGTTTCCGTAGCCCGCCCGCACCCAGCGATAGAAGCCGCCCTCGACGGGCACGGCCGTAGTCAGTTCGGCGGCCACCAGCGATACGGGGATGCACCAGAAAAACGGGATGAGCAGATGAAAGAGCAGCGTCAGCCCGGGCCCGCTGGTGGTGATCTGATCCTCGAGCCCGAACGGGCCGGCCGTCGCGTACGCGTACATCACGAAGACGAAGTAGAACAGCCCCGCCTTGCGCACCTGCGCGCGCGTCCTGCTCGCCTTGCTTTTCGTGAATTCGGTTGTCAGGGCCGCCTCGGGATCACCGCGCAATGGGACGCGGCATCATAGCGCAGAACTTCCGGCCTTCGCAGCACCTTCCCTCGATAAAAAAGCCTCGCCAACAGGGCGAGGCTCCCTTCCCGGCAAGGGATCGGGATCAGTCTGCGTTGAACCGATTGCGCTTGCGATAGGCGGCCACCGCGATCGCGATGCAGATGGCCATCGGCGGGAAGACCAGGATGAGAATGCCGCTGCGTAGCGCCTGAATCAGCCGCGGGCCCGCCCCCGCCGCCTGCGTGTAGCACAGCGCGCAGTTCTGCGCGAACGCCAGCGCCGGTGCCAGCAGCGCCCCCAGCAGCGCCAGGCCCTTCCCGGCTCCCCGAATTTTCTCCCGTAGCATCGCGTTTCGCTCCTCGCGCTGCCCGCCCCGCTACTTCGCCAGCAGCCGGAAGTGCAGCAGCCGGAAACTGTCCGACCAGATCATGTTCATCATCAGCAGCACGAAGATGGTGGCCGGGATCAGCGTCAGAAACAGGCTGCGCCGCTCGTCCGCCAGATGCATGAAGTACATGACCGCGAGCCCGGCCTGGACCGCCGCCACGGCCAGCATGCGCACCAGAAGCTGCACGCCTTCCGCATGCTGGTAGGCGAAGATAAACTGCACGCCCGCAAGGGCGAGAAGAAAAAGATAGATGACGAGGTACCGCTGTACCTGGCTCTTCGGCTGTCCGGCAGTATTCATGAGCGCTCCTCTTCTTTCCGTTTCCGCGTGCTAACGCGCGACGTTCACCAGGTACACGAGCGGCACGACAAACATCCACACCACGTCCACAAAGTGCCAGTACAGGCCCACGGTTTCCACGTGGCCCGCGGTCAGCCGGCCCCGGGCAAAGCCCCGGGCGATGACCGACAGCGCCACGACGCCGCTGATGACGTGCAGCAGGTGCAGCCCGGTGATGCTGAAGAACGTGGCGCCGAACAGCGGCGCGCCCCAGGGATTCTGGAACAGCCGCACCCCTTCGTGAATCAGGCCCACCCACTCGCGGATGTGCAAGCCCGCGAAGATCGTTCCCAGAAGCATGGTCAGGCCCAGCCAGCGCATCGTTTTGGGCTTGTCGCCGTTCTTCGCGGCATCCACGGCCAGCAGCATGGTCAGGCTGCTGGTCACCAGAATGAACGTCATGATCATCACGTTCAGGATGCTGGGATTAAACTTGAAGGGCTCCGGCCAATCGGGGCTCGCGGTGCGCACATACCCGTAGGCAAATAGCAACGCGCCGAACGTCACCGCGTCCGAGATTATGAACAGCCACATCGTCAGCTTCCGGGAAGGAATCGCGTACGGCGATTCTTCCATCACAGCGGCGTGGCCCGCTCCCATGCTGAGATTCGATTCGCTCACAGCGCCTCCCCGTCGGTTTCGCTTACAGCCGCATCCGCATGACCAGCAGAAGATAGACCCACAGCCCGCCCATGAAGTGCCAGTAGACGCACACCGCTTCGTACGCGCTCCTGCGCAGCGCCGGCCGCGCTCCGGCCAGCTTCCGCAGCACGTACCCCAGCGCCGCCAGCCCGCCCAGCACGTGCAGCCCGTGCATGGCCGTCAGCACATAGAAGAACGAACTGCTCGGATTCGTCGCCAGAAAAATTCCCTGCGCGGCCAGTTGCTGCCACGCCACATACTGTCCGGCCACGAACAGCAGCCCCAGCCCCAGCGTCCCGCCAAGCCAGCGCAGGCCCCCCGCCGCAGCTTCCCCGCCTTCTCCGCTTGCGCTGCCCGCGGTCAGCGCGCTGATTCCCCGCCGCGACATCTCCAGGGTCACGCTGCTGCCCAGCAGGATCAGCGTCGTGAGGTACAGCACCGGCGGCAGCGCGAGGTGCTGCCAGGAGGCGTCGCTGCCCTGGCGCACGATGATGGCGCTGGTGAACGCCGCGAACGACATCGTGATGGCCGCGATCCCCACCCAGATGCCGCTCTTCGCCGCTTCCGCGGCTCCGCTCTTCCCCGCCGCTGTCATTGTGTTCGCCTGTGTGCTCATTCCTGGATACTCCATCATGCTCTTCCCGCCGTAATCCGGCGCGCAGGCCGCCCCTGCCGCCTCCGCGCCCCCGCTCTTAGGACTCCGGAACCACGGTCTCCGGCGAATCCTGCATCACGTAATCGCCCCGCGAGCCCTTCACGCCGTACTGGTGCGCGTCGTGATAGACCACCGGGTGCTTCCCGCCGAAGTTGTCGAACGGCGGCGGCGAGGGAACCGTCCACTCCAGCGACGTCGCTTCCCACGGGTTTACCGGCGCCTCCTGGCCCCAGAAGCGGCTGTGGATCAAGTTAATGAGGAACAGGAACTGCGCCGCTCCGGTGACGAACGCCGCGATGGTGATGAATTTGTGCAGCGGCAGCAGCGGCACCAGGAAGTCGTCCACAAACGCCGAGTACCGTCGCACGTTTCCGATCAGCCCCAGGTAGTGGAAGGGCATGAAGATGCAGTAGGTGCCCGCGAAGGTCAGCCAGAAATGCCACTTCCCGAGGCCTTCGTTCATCATCCGCCCGGTCATCTTCGGAAACCAGAAGTACGTCCCGGCAAAGACCCCGAAGATCGCCGCCACGCCCATGACCATGTGGAAGTGTCCGACGACAAAGTATGTGGCGTGCAGCACGATGTCCAGGGACGGCTGCGCCAGGAAAAAGCCGCTCACGCCTCCGCTGACGAACATGGAGATGAAGCCCAGGGCGAAAAGAGACGCCGGGGTGATGCGGATCTTCGCGCCGTAGAGGCTCCCCAGCCAGATCAGGGTCATGATCGTCGCCGGAATCGTGATGGTCAGCGTGGGAAAGGAAAACATCAGCGCCGAGAACGGATTCATTCCGCTCACGAACATGTGATGTCCCCAGACCATGTAGCTCAGGAAGCCGATGGACATCATCGAGTAGATGATCACCTTCGCGCTCAGCAGCGGCCGCCGGATGCTGGCGATCAGGACGTGGGAAACGATCCCCATGGCCGGCAAAATCGCGATGTACACCTCGGGGTGCCCGAAGAACCAGAACAGATGCTGCCACAGCAGCGGCGAGCCCCCGGCATGCGGCTGCAAGCGGTCGCTGACCACCAGCCCCGCGGGGATGAAGAAGCTCGTTCCCGCCACGCGGTCCAGAATCAGCAGCACGCAAGCCGGCAGCAGCACCGCAAAGGCCAGCAGGCTGATGCACGAGGTGATGAACCACGCCCACGTGCTGATCGGCATGCGCATCAGCGTCATGCCCTTGGTCCGCAGATCCAGCGTCGTGGCGATGAAATTCAGCGAACCCAGCAGCGACCCCACGCAAAAGATGGCGATCGAGATGCCCCACAGGTTTTGGCCCCAGCCCAGGCCCGGCCCGGCATCCGAACCCACCGCGCTCAGCGGCGCGTACGCCGTCCACCCCGAGATCGGCGGCCCGTCCGGTATCACGAACGCCAGCACCAGCACCACAAAGGCCACGAACGTCGTCCAGAACGACATCATGTTGAACCGCGGGAAGGCCATGTCTTCCGCGCCGATCTGAATCGGCAGGAAGTAGTTCCCGAACGCCGCGAACGGCGCGTTGGTCAGCACGAAGAACACCATCAGCGTCCCGTGCATGGTCATCAGCGACAAATAATACTCCGGCGTCATCACTCCGCCGGGAGCGCCGACCTTCGAGAGCAGCTCCAGGCCGAAGATTTTGGAATTCGGCCAAATGAGATGGAAGCGCATCAGCCAGGACAGCGCCATGCCCATGAACACCGCCACCAGCGCCAGGGCGTAGTATTGCTTCCCGATCACCTTGTGATCGAGGCTGAAGACATACTTCCGGATAAAACCTTCCGGCGGTGCGTGCTGATGAACTTGCTGCGCGGATGCTTCTTGCATGTGCTCACCTCACAGGGGAACACCGGGACGCTCGCTGCTGCCGACCCCCGCAGCGTCGTCCGGGCTGGGTTACTGCTCCGACGCCTTCTGCTTCATCCACTGGTCGAAATCTTCCTGCGTCATCACGTTCAGATAGGCCTTCATGTTGTAGTGCCCGAGCCCGCACAACTGCGTGCACACGATCTCGTAGCGGCCCGTCTTGACGGCCGTGAAATGCACCGCCAGATCCAGCCCCGGCACGAAATCCTGCTGGATGCGCAGTTCCCGCACATAGAACGAGTGCCCCACATCCTTGGCATGCATCATCAGGTGCACTTCGCGGTTCACCGGCACCGCCAGCTCGCCGGTCACGATGTCGTCCCGCGCCTCCACGTCGTTCGCCGGATCCAGCCCGAAGTAGTTCTGGTTGCCTTCGTCGATCTTGTCCGGATGCAGCGCCCCGAACTTCCCGTCCGCCCCCGGATACCGGAAGTAAAACGCGAACTGCCCCGCCTGCGCTTGCACCTGCAGCGCGTTGGCCGCCGGCGGCGTGAAATAGACGGTGGCCCAGGCCTTTTGTCCCAGCACTCCCAGCGCCAGCATTTCCGTGCCTACCAGGATGAAGGCCGCGGCCACCAGCCCTTTCGCCCCGCCCGGAAACGTCCGGATCTTCCCGTCATCCTTGCGGTTCGAGAACTTCCACACGAAGAAGGCCAGCAACAGCTGCGCCGCCAGAAACGAGAACCCCGCTTCCGCCATGGTCTCCGACATCTGCTCGTCGATGGCGTGCCCGTGCGCCGAAATGTCCTGCGGCATCCACCACGTGTGCATCACGATCGGCACGGCGGAGACCAGCGCGATGATCGTCAGGATTACCGCAAACAATTTGCCCATGATGCCTCGCCTCTGCGGGCCCGCTCCTGCGGGCCCGCCTGTGCTCTACGGCAGCCAGCCTGCTTGCTCTTCTTGCGTGGGGTTACCGTCTTGCGGGTTTAATACGCCTTGGCCTTGAAGACGAAGTTGACGCTCTTCGTCTCACCGCCGGTGATGGTCACGTCCTGCGTCTGCGTCCCGTAGGATTCGTGCCACGCCGTGATCGTGTACTTGCCCGGAGGAAGATTCGGCAGCGTGAACCCGCCGCTGTCCCCGGTCACCGCGTAGTGCGAGGTCTTCAGCACCGCGAACGTCCCGTGCATCCACGGATGCACGTTGCACTTCACCGGAATGAACTCTTCCTTATCGAACTTTTCCGAGATCGCCGGCGAGCCGGGCGGCTGCGACTTGTTCCACTCCCGGTTGGCCTTCGCCAGCGGATGAATGTTGTGCGAGGTCTGATCCTCGTTGACCACCTTCAGCTCCTGATTCACCTGCAGCACCGCCACGTGCGGGATGTACCGGCAGCCCTTCTGCGTGAAGGTCACCGCCTGCGCCGGCGCCGACCCGCCGTCCGGGGCCCCCGCCGAGATGTACACCACCACGTTGTGCAGCGAGTTGCCCGCGCCGGTCACCACCGCTTCACCGGTGGGCGGCGTGGTGTACTGCTTCGCGCAGCTCGGCTCCTTGGACATGTCGATCACCTTCTGCTTCGCCGGCGTCCCTTCGTAGGTCACTTTGCCGCTGATCGTCCCGCCGCTCGGCGCGGCCACCGCCATCGCCGCCGCCGCCAATACCGCCACGCCTGCCATGAAGACATGTTTGCTTCTCATCGTTCCTCCTGAGCCTTATGAACTTTCAACCGCTACTTCCCGGATTTGTCCGCAGCCTTCGCCGCCCCGCCGTGCGCTTTCAGCAAATCGCTTTCCGGCCCCTTGCGCGACACCTGCAGCGTGCGCAGGTAATGCACCAGGTCCCAGGCCTCATTCGGCTTGATCACGTCGGCAAACGACGGCATCGGCGTCCCGTCCACTCCGGTGATGAAGATCTTATACAGGTCCTGGTTCGTCGTCCCGCACTTGAACCGCGTTCCCGCCGAAAAATTGTACGGCCGGATCGGCTGGTCGTTGCTGTCGGTCAGCGTGGACGCCGCCGGGCCGTCTCCGCGTCCCTCCGGCCCGTGGCACTTCCAGCATTCCAGCTTCTGGAACAGCTCCTTGCCGTGGTTGATGCTTTCCAGCGTCACCGGCGTTTCCGCCGGAACCTCGATCGGCGTCCCCGGCTTCTCGTTCTTCCAGCGCTCCGAGAACGTCTTGACGTAGGCCACCAGGTCCGCGCGCTGCTGCTCGGTCAGCGGCGCCCACGACGGCATATTCGTCGTATTGAATCCGCGCGTGATGGCGTTGAACAGGTCCTCATCCGTCGGCAGCGTTCCGGTCACCGTCGACCGGCACTTGAACGTCGCCGCCACGAAATTACGCGGCTGCGGCGTCACGTACGGCGCATTCTCGCCCTGCCCGTCCCCGCGCGGCCCGTGACACCCGATGCAGAACCTCCGGTACAGCTGCTTCCCGGAGTCCGCATGGCCGGTCAACTTCCCGATGTGGCTCTCCTGCGCCGAGCCCAGCGAGGGGAGCGCCAGAATCGCGAGAGCGCTCAAACACAGCAACCGCTTCGATGGCACTTTCGTCTTCATGCGTCTGCACTCCTAGAAAATGAAATCCAGCCCGGCAAACACGCTGTTGGTCGTCAGGTCCTGCCCCGGCAGCACGCCGGTTCCCCGCTGCCGGACGCGCGAATATTCGTTGTGGAAGGCAAAACCGGCGCGGCTGGTCATGAACGGGTAATAGCGATACCCGAACGTGAGCGCGTCCATGTCCCCGAGGTTCGAGGGATTGCCGGTATTTCCCTGCTGGGACATGCGGATCAGCTCGTACCGCTGGATCAGAATGAACTGCGGATTCAGCGTGTAGTGCGTCTCGATCCACCCGCCGTTCCACTTGGGATCCTGCGCCCCGAAAGGCAACGTCTGTCCCGAGGGAGTGCCGCTGTAGAGATACGCGCTCTCCGACCCGTGCATGAACATGGTCGTGAAATCCAGCTTCTTGATGTACCACAGCCCGAAGAACCCCACGCGGTAGAACTTCTCGTTCCCCGTGCCCGCCCCGGGAATGAAATTCAAATTACTGTCCAGCGGGAAGTTCGTCGGCGCCTGCCCGATGTAGGTATACGCGCCCACCCGCTGCAGACCGAGGCTGCCCGCATTGAAGGCCTGGCTGAACGTCAGGTAGGTGTCATAGCCGCGGCCGGTCGGCAGATTGACGTTGCCGTCATTGCTGCTCAGCAGCGCCACCGAATAGCGCGTGTAATCGTTCCGGGAATGCCCGCTGACTTCCACGCCCAACTGGTTGTCGCCCAGCCCGAAGCCGACGAATCTCGGGTCGCCGCTGGTCTGATAGTCGCCCGCGGGGAGGAAATGGTAGAGCTGGAACATGCCGCCGTTGGCGGACAGCGTCATGATCCGCTTCTCGGAAACCATGTTGTCCAGTTCGAACTTGCCGACCTTGACGTTCAGCCAGCTGGTGTTCAACAGATTGCTGAAGCGCACGTTCACGGATTCGAAGTGGAAGGCTCCCGTATTGTCCGAGGACGGCACCAGCAGGAAGCTGATGTTCTTGGAGAGCGTCCCGGCGGTGAGCATGTCCATGCCCGTGAGATCGAACCCGTGCGTGGTCACGCTTCGGCTGACGATGCTGTCCGTCACCGGATCGTACACGCCCATGTGGTCCGTGTTTTCCCGGTGCCAGTGCGGCGTGATGCGCAGCGCGATCGGCCAGTACGTCGGCTGCTGCCAGATGGGAGCGTCCCGGTCGTTCCCCAACTGGTATCCGTTGTCTTTGAAGGTCTGCCCGAAATTATTCAGCTTCGGCCAGGCCTCGTGGCACGCCGAGCAGGGCAATCCGTATTTCCGCGCGAACGCGGGGATCGCTTGCACCCTCGGCAGCGGCAGCGTGTACGCCGGCCGGCTGTCTCCGAGAATGACGGCCACCACGAGCAGCGCGAAGCTCAGACTCGAGGTGAACAGCGACCACTTGTTGTTCTTTCCAAGGCCCTGGGAAGCCCCTCCCAACATACTGCCTCCTCTGCAATCAGTTGACCGCTTGGCGGTCACCCATACAGATAATCCGTAACTGCACTGTCCTTCATTCTGCCCCGCGAACTATTCTCTGGCTGTGAGCGAAATATCTGAAGCGCCTGGCGGTTCGTCCGGCCGGGACGCGGAGCCCACGAGAGTGCGATCGGCACACCCATCATTGCCATCGGGGTCACTTCGCTCCGCCGCGAAGTTTTCCGCCTGAAATTCCTGCAAGCAAAAACGCGCGGATGCTACTGCGCGCGCAATGGCATTGCAAGAAATTTCTTCAACTTTTTACGTGAATAGCGGACCTTTTTCTCTCTTGCCGTCCTTCTTTCTCCGTGCACACCTTGGCCCCCGGGAAGACGCCCGCTTCTTTTTCTTTACATCGTTTTTCCCCGCCTGCTATGGTTCACACTGACAGTTGCCGCCATTCAGGAGTAAGAACGTCTTCGCGCGCTGCGGATTCTGCTTGGGAAGCATTCGCCCGCGCGCATTGCGACGACCATCGCCACGGACCATGCCCACGGCCATACACCCCGGCATCTCGGACGTTTTTCGCTCCCGGAAAACCTGCGCCGCGCCAGCCCTCCGGCGCTTCCTGCTCGCCGCGCCACTTCTCGCCCTCGTCTTCGCCGCGTCGCCGCTCTTCTCTTTTCCTCTGCCCAAGGACAAGACTCCCCTTTCTCCGGGCTTCGCCGCGGAAATTGCCGCGCCGGAAGCCGACGTTCTGCAAGCCGTCCTGGAAGTCGTCCGCGACCAGACCATCCACGGCACCTATCAGTTTGAAAAGGAACAGACCCTCACCGGCGCCGCCGAGGCCGCCTCTTCTCCCTTTTTTCCCAAGTGGGAGGGCGCCGGCAAAATCTTCTACAAAGTCCGCGCCGGCGTCATCGCCCCGCGCCATTTCCGGGAAACCGGCGATCAGGGTTCCATCGCCGTCCGCTTCGTCGTGCAAAGCCTCGCCGCGCAGCGCACCCTGCTGCGCATTGATGCCGTCTACGTCGAAGCCGCGCGCCGCGTCGCTCATCCCTCCGACGGCACCGTGGAATCCAGCGAATACAAGGCGGTCCAGGAGCGTCTGCAGGCCCTGCAGCTCCAGGCGCAGGAAGCCGAAGAGGCCCGCAGCAGCCGCGAGCGCGAAGAGAGCGAACGCAAGCTCTGGCAGCGCCGCCGCGACGACGAATCCGCGCGCCTCGCCGCCGCGCAATCTTCCGTCCACGAACTCGAACAGCGCGCCCAGGCCCTCCGCCATGCCGTCGAAGCCCGCGTCAAAGCCCCTGCCGGCGAGCTCAAGGCCGCTCCCTTCCGCAGCGCCACCACACTGCAGCCCCTCACCGCCTACACCGAAGTCGTCATCCTGATCCTCACTCCTTACTGGTATGGCGTGGAAATTCCCAGCGGCCAGCGCGGCTGGATCCGCCGCGACCAACTGGAGCCCCTGCCATGAGCGGCTTCCCGTTGACCGCTGCGCGGTCACGCATACAGATGACGCGTGCGAAAATCATCAACCCCGCGAAGCGCACGCCGCGCCACGCTTCTCGCACTCTTTTCCTTTCGCTCTGCTTTTGCGCATTCGCGCTCTTCTCCTCCTGCGCCGCATTTGCGCAGGACGCGCCCATCGAGCGCACCTTCCTGCACACCAAGCCCGAAGTCGAAAAAGCCTTGCAGCCACTGCGCGCTTCCGCCAGCGGGCGCTTGCCCCTCCTCGACGGCTTCATCGGTGCCGTGGACCAGCCTCTCGAGCGTTTCGAGCGCGCCTACTACCAGTGCACTTTTCAGCTCACCGCCCGCGTCACCGGCGACACCATCGTCCGCGTCCACGCCAAGATTTCCGCCTGGTACGCCGCACCCAACCCCGCCGAAGCCGGCTATCGCGTCCTGCCCTCCAACGGCCGCCTCGAAAACGACCTCCTCGACCGTCTCGCCGAAGCCCTCGACGGCAAGTCCCCTTCTGCCGCCGACGCCGCTGCCGCCCCGGCGCGCCCCGCCTACCGCCTGCGGCTGCCCGTGCCCAACGTCCGCGGTTACGGCGCCGCCGGCTCCGCTCCCGCGCCGGCCACCGCCGCTTCCACCGCGGAATCCCAGCCCGCTCCTTCCTCTCCCGCGGAACAGGAAATCGACTCCCTGCGCAAGCAGCGCGAAGCCGCCGAAAAGCGCATGCAGCAGCTCAACGCCGCCGTCCTCAACCTCGAGGAAATCCAGCGCACTCAGGCCCATCCCGCAAATCTCGCCGCCGTTCGCAAGACCGGCGCCCCCATCCTGGCCAAGCCCCAGGACGGCGCGCGGGTCCTCTTCGCCGCCGAAGCCCAGGACCAGTTTGAAATCCTCGACCTGCAGCCCGACTGGGTCCACGTGCAGATCTCCGGCGCCAGCCGCGGCTGGATTCGCCGCGCGCAACTCGAGCTTCCCGAGCGCTACGCCGCCGGCAATCCCTCCGCTCCTCCCGCGCCAACTGCGCAGGACCAGCCGCCCTATCGCGTGACCCGCGAAGAAACCGGCCCCTTCCCCGGCAAGTGGGAACCTCTGCAGGGCCAAACCGTAAAAATCATCTGGGTCCAGCCCGTCGCCCAATCCGAAAAAGTTTCCACCACGCAAGCCCGCCGCAGCTTCGCCAAATCCCTCTTCCTCCAAGCCGCAGTCGCAACCTCCTCTTCCGCCCAGCCTCTCGCCGGCATCCTCATCCTCTTCGACACTGCCGACGGCGGCGAAGTCGCCGCCACTCTCAACCTCCTCCAGCAGTGGCAGTCCGGCGCCCTCTCCGACGACGCCTTCTGGCAGCGGTGCTTCCTCGACCCGCCCGAAGCCTTCCGCGACTCCGCCCCGCGCTGATCTTTCTTCCACCGCTGTAGCCGTCGCCTAAAAACACCATCGCCGTGCCGGAGTTTTCCTCCGGCACGGCGATGAATTGCTTTGCTGCTGCGCTACTGCTTATACCGCTTCTTGTAAAACTCGATCTGCTCCTGGATCTGTTCCTTCGTCAGTCCTCCGGTCCACTTGTGATAATCGCTCTTCATCACCTCGGAGGTCACCCCGGGCAACAGCCGCTCCGCTTCCGGAATGAATTCGGTGTAGAACGTTTTGGCTACTTCGTAGAAGCCGTGCCACTGCGTGTAGTCCGGCCCCATCATCGCCGTGCCCATGCGCGCCCGCCGCCCCTGGTGGTGCCACATTTCGTAGTAGGTCCACTCGAGCTTTTCGTCGAACGGCGTCCGGGTCAGCTTGCCCGCGGCATACAGCTTGTCCATGATCCCCTTCGCCGGCTTGGCAAACTTCTCGTTGTACAGCTCGATCGTTCCTTCGTACTGCTTGTAGAAGTTTTCCACCCAGCCCGCCGCGTGGCAGGCCGAGCACACGTCCTGCATCGCTCCGCGCCGCTTCTCCCAGTTCTCCAGCTTGATGCTCACCACCGGCCGCAGCGTGTAGCTGATGCGGTCGCCCACGTCGTGCGTGACCGCTTGCGCCGAAGTCGCGCTCATGTGGCAGGTGGCGCAGGTCGGCGCCGCCGAATAGTCCTTCCCCACCACCCACGACTTCGACTCCAGCTTCATCTTCGCCTCGTTCGCCCGGAACTGAATCCCGTGCTTCGATTCGTTGTAGATCTCGATCTGCGGATGGTCCGGACCCATGTGGCACTTCCCGCAGTTCTCCGGCCGCCGCGCCAGCGCCGAACTGAAGCTGTGCCGCCCGTGGCAGGCCGCGCACGTCCCCAGGCTCTTGTCCGGATTTACCCGCCCGATCCCGCTGTTCGGCCAGGTCGCCGCGTCGAACTTTCCCTCCCCCAGATATTTCACCTCGCTGCCGTGGCACTGCCGGCAGCCGTTCATCGCCGCCGGCCCGCCCTCGACGATCTCCCCCAGCATGTTGTCCAGCGAGCCGATGAACTGCGCCGCCTTGGCGTGGTGGCTCTTCTCGAACTGCTCCACCTCTTTCTTATGGCAGCGCCCGCAGTAGTTCGGCGTCACGATCACGGCGATCTTCTGCCCGTAATGATCGAAGGTGGCGGGATCCGCCGCGGCGGCCTGGTGGCAGGAGTAGCAGTCCACGCCCTTCCTGGCGTGCGCGCTCTCGCGCCACTGTTCCACCACGCCGGGCGTCGTCGCCGCGTGGCAGTCCAGGCATTTCTGCCCGTGCTCGGATACTTTCGGGGTCTGCGCAAAAGCCGGAATACTCAGGATTGAAACGAAAAGAAGAGCAGCGAAAAATCGGAATCCCATGGGACAACCTCCTTGGAGAAAGAAGGGGGACGCGGCCAGAAGCGGCCGCTACCGAAGAATTCTACCCTTTTCCGAATGCTTTACAAGCTTCAGCCGGCCGAATTCCCGCGCCGGCCGCGTTCACTCCTGCGGCTCGCCGCTGCGGATCACCAGTTCGGGCTCCTTCATGGTCACTTTGCTGTAGGGGGCCACGGAGTGCGTGAGCCAGACGTTGCCGCCGATGATGCTGTGGTGGCCGATGCGCGTCTGCCCGCCGAGGATGGTGGCGTTGGGATAGACGGTCACGTGGTCCTCGAGGTCGGGATGGCGCTTGTTTTCGCGCCCACGCTGCAGCGTGCCGCTGGCATCGCGCAGGGTCGGATTGAAGGCCCCCAGGGTCACCCCGTGATACAGCGTCACCTGGTTCCCGATCACCGCCGTTTCCCCGATCACCACGCCGGTGCCGTGATCTATGAAAAACGATTCGCCGATCGCCGCGCCCGGACTGATGTCGATCCCGGTGTGGCTGTGCGCCACTTCCGTCATCATGCGCGGAATGAACGGCACGTCCAGCAGATAGAGCCGGTGGGCCAGCCGCTGCACCGTGATGGCCTCAATGTACGGATAGCTCAGCAGGATGTCTTCGAGGCAGGCCGCCGCCGGATCGTTGTGGTACGCGGCCTGCAGATCGCCGGCCAGCAGCCCCGCCAGATCCGGAAACTGCTCGAACAAAGGGCCCAGCACTTCTTCCACGCAATGCGCGGGATCCGGCGGCGCCGGCTTGCCCTTGCTGCGGCAATCGAAGCGCACCGCGCGGCAGATCTGGTCCGTGAGCAGGGTCTGCATCTCGCGCAAGCAGGCGCCCTCGGGGGGATGGAGGGCCGCGCCCGGCGGCGCAAAATAGACGGGAAAAAGAAGCTGCAGATAGTGGCGGCAGATGTCCGCCACCACGTCGCGGCTGGGCAACTGGAACTCGCTGTGCTGGTCCCCGGCGAGTTGCGCGTCCAGGGCCATGCGGAATTCCCGGGCCAGGCGATTCAGGTTTTCAGCGCTCATGATGATCTTTCGCCCGCAACGCTCCCCGCCCGGCGCCCGTTATCCGAGGCCCTCGAACAGCACCGAAGAGATGTAGCGCTCTCCGGAATCCGGCAGGATGGCGACGATGGTCTTTCCGGCGAACTCCTCCATCTTGGCCAGGCGCACGGCCACCGCCGCGGCCGCGCCGCAGGAGATGCCGCTGAGGATGCCCTCTTCCTGCGCCAGGCGCCGCGCAAATTCAATGGCCTCGGCGTTGCTTACCTGCTCGACGCGGTCCACCAGCGAGAGATCGAGGTTCTTGGGAATGAATCCCGCGCCGATGCCCTGAATCTTGTGCGGCGCAGGCTTGAGCGGCTGCCCCGCGCGCTGCTGGGTGATCACCGGGCTGTCCACCGGCTCCACCGCCACCGAAACGATGGCCTTGCCTTTGGTCTTCTTGATGTAGCGCGAAATGCCGGTGATCGTGCCGCCGGTGCCCACGCCCGAAACCAGTACGTCCACCGCCCCGTCGGTGTCGCTCCAGATTTCCGGGCCGGTGGTCTTCTCGTGAATGTCCGGATTCGCGGGATTCTCGAACTGCTGGGGCATGAAATAGCGCTTCGGGTCGGACTGCACGATCTCCGCGGCCTTCTTGATGGCCCCGGGCATGCCCTCGGGCCCCGGGGTGAGATGCAGGGTCGCGCCAAAGGCCGCGAGCACGCGGCGGCGCTCGAGGGACATGGTCTCCGGCATGGTCAGGGTGAGCTTGTAGCCGCGCGCCGCGGCCACGAAGGCCAGCGCGATCCCGGTGTTTCCGCTGGTGGGCTCGACAATCTCGACGCCCGGGCGCAGCAACCCGCGCTTCTCCGCGTCCCAGATCATGGCCGCACCGATGCGGCACTTCACCGAATAGGCCGGATTGCGCCCCTCGATCTTGGCCAACACCGTCGCGCGTGCGCCCGCCGTCAGCCGGTTGAGCTTTATCAGCGGCGTCCTGCCGATGCTTCTTGAATTGTCCGCGTAGATATTGGCCATGAGCGTCCCTGCCTCCACTCCTTTTGCGTTGAACTGCCCGCCGCCGGCCGATGCCGGCTGCCCGGCGGGGTAAACGATTCTACCCCAGCCGCCGCGTCAGGCGCACACTCAGCGCCGCGCGGGAAACTCCCGCCGCCGGTCGGCCAGCAGATTGGGGACCGGGGAAATCTTCAGGCTCTTGCTGATCAGCCGCTCGATCTGCCGGATCTCCCCTTTCTGATCCGGGGTGGCGAAGGAAATGGCGTGGCCGCCGGCGCCCGCGCGGGCCGTGCGCCCGATGCGGTGCACGTAATCCTCGGGATTGGCCGGCAGATCGTAGTTCAGCACCAGCCCGATGCCCGCCACGTCGATGCCCCGTGAAGCGATGTCCGTGGCCACCAGCACGCGGTATCGCCCGGACTTGAAACCGTCCAGGGCATCGCGGCGCTGGGCCAGCGAGCGGTTGGAGTGAATCTCCGCCGCGTTGTGGCCCATGGCGCGCAAGTTCCTGGTCAGGGCCTTGGCCCCGTGCTTGGTGCGCGTGAAGATGAGCGTCGTTCCGGGGTACTGCTCGAGGAGATTCTGCAGCAGGCGGTTCTTGGCCTCTTTGTGAATGACGAACACTTCCTGGGTCACGCGCTCCGCCGGGGTGCCCGCCGGCGCCACTTCCACGCGCAGCGGCAGCTTCATGTGCGCCGCGGCCATCTTCATGATCCCCGCGGGCATGGTCGCGGAGAAGAGCAGGGTCTGGCGCTCGCGCGGCACCGCAGCGATAATCTTCTCGATCACCGGGGCAAAGCCCATGTCCAGCATGCGGTCGGCTTCGTCCAGCACCAGGATCTGCACGTGGTCGAGCTTCGCCGTGCGCCGCTGCATGTGGTCCATCAGCCGCCCCGGCGTGGCCACGATGATGTGCGGCTTGCGCGCCAGCGCCTGCATCTGCGGCCCCATGCCCGCCCCGCCGATCAGCACCGCGGTGCGCAGCGAGACGCTCTGCCCGGCCTTGCGCAGGGCTTCATCCACCTGCAGCGCCAGCTCGCGCGTCGGCAGCACCACCAGCCCTTGCCCCTTGACCTGCGCCAGCCGCTGGATCATGGGAATCCCGAAGGCCAGGGTCTTCCCCGTGCCGGTCTGCGCGATCCCCACAATATCTTTGCCCTGCAGCGCCGCGGGAATGGCCTGCTGCTGAATCGGCGTGGGGGTCACATAGCCCAGGCGCACCAGCGTGGCCAGCAGCCCGGGAGCAATCCCCAGCCCGGAAAAGCCCGAAATCGCCTGCTCCACCGCCGCGGGAGGGCCCGCGGGTTGCGGCGGTACATGCGCCGCCGGCTTGAGCGCCTCTTTTTCCTGGATTGCCGGATGGGCGTGCGGCGCGTGGTGTCCGTGATGAGGGTGATTTTTCATAGCTGTAGGTGAGCCCACCCATGATACGCCCGATTCCCTTCCCGGAGAACAAAGAGGGCGCAGCGCGGATGCGGCCGTGCTTTCGCCGCGGCGGACGGAATAGATCCCGAAGCAGCCGGGAGGCCGGCCTGGCGCATGGGAGAGTTTGCGGGGGTGGGCGAAGTAAACATAAGCACCCCCACCCCCTACCCCTTTTGTGTAAGTGCGGATTCCAAAGGAGTTTAAGTCCAATGATTTGGAAGTGCAGATTCTACGGGGGTTACAGAGCGATTTTCCGGAACTGCAGATTCTGCGGGGTTTACGGAAGAGAAAGGGTTCGGGAGAGAGTGTCTGCCGGCGTTTCACGGACAACTATAACGCATTCGTTATGCTACTTCAAGAGATAACTGCAAGAATCCTGTGGATTTTTTGGGGTGATGCATTCGAAAGAGATTACGGTCTGGGATTCGAAAGCGAAGAGGGCGGCTACAGCTCCCGAGGCAGAGGGCGGCGCCGGCCCGCCAGCGGGCCGGCGCCGCGCAGTACGACGAGGGGACTAGCTGCCGGCCTGCTTGGCGGCCAGTTCGCCAATGACGGGAAGGCGGAACTCCTCGCCCTGGTAGGCCTTGTACATCAGGAAGAGCCAAATGCACAAAGTGCCCAGCGAGAGGAGCAGATGGATGGGCAAGAAGAGCAGGCCGAGAACACCGTGGCTGATCGCCGCCAGCATGCCTTCGACGATGAAGGCGGCCACAAAAATGGCGATGACCACGACGTGGAAGAAGATCGACTGGAAGCAGTGGAAGCGCACTTTGCGGTCGTTCTTGTAAGGATCGAGGACCAAAAACAGAATGCCCGTGATCAGTCCTAATACGTAGGTCAAGGCATAGACGAGGTTAATGGGCAAGCCGGGACTGGCGGCTGCGGGCGCACCCGGTCCCCCTGCTGCCGCACCAGTCGGAGCCGGGGCGGCGGCACCGACGCGTCCACCACAAGAACCGCAGAAAGCCGTTCCCTCGGGAACGGAAGCACCACATTTTCCACAGAAAGCCATAGCAATCTCCTCTCCAGGGCGAAGATGCGAGCTCGTACTGGGCGCACTATAGCGCGTCCAGGGCTTGCGGGCGCATATTTTTGCCAGCCCGCGGGGGAGGCGGCGCCGGCGGGGGCGACGAGCGAGGCGCGCAAGCCGTATGCAGAATTTCCGCGGCACCGGAAAGAAGCGGAAGCGGATGTGCCGCTGCCGAAAGAGGCCCCATCGGAATTTGCGAAACCGGGTTTGCGTTCTCCGCAGTAAGACTCCGCAGGAAGTGCGTCCCGGCGCAGTACCGTCAAAACAGGATGACACGCTGATAAAAACTCACAACCATTTCTGTGAGCGCAAAGCGGTGAACTTTCCGCCCAGGCACAAATTGCCGAGCGGCGGCCGGGGTCAGGTGCCCAGGAGGTTGGGCTGCAATTTGACGTAGGAGTTTTCCTGGGCCCACAAGCTCAGGGGAATGGCGGCCAGCTCATCCACCTGGGGAACGGCGAAGCCGTCCTTGGTGAGATCCACGGTGGTGATGAAGATGCGGCAGGTGTCGCAGGCTTCGAGGCGGAGGTGCTTGAATTCGGCGGCGGTGTAGACGGCCAGATGGTCCACGTTTTCTTCCCCGCAGGCGGGGCAGACGATGCGGCGGAAGTCCCATTCGGTGGCGCAGACCGAACAGAGGAGCGAGCGCTTGGCGCCGTCGCCCTCCTGGCGCAGGACGCCGCACTGGGGCAGGCCGCCGCAGATTGGACAGAAGCGCGGCGCGGAGCCGGGCGCGGGGCTGGCGGCGTGTTCGGCGAGAAATTCGGCATAGGGCTGCAGGAAGGCGCGGGCGAAGAAGAAGCGCGGGTTCTCGGCGAGATTTTCGCCGTGGCGGTCGCCGTCCCAGTAGGCGCTGAGGAGCCGCACCCAGGGGGCGCTGCCTTCGAGGAGCAGTTCGCGGGCCAGTTGGGCGAGCGGGGCGGGAGCGACGCTTTCGATGAGCGCGAGGAAGAGGGGAAATTGGGGGAGCAGGAGGGAAAGATCCAAGGGCTGGCGCAGCGCGGCGGCTTCGGGAGAGATCGCCGCGGGGCCGCAGGAGGCGCGGAGGCGGGCGTCGAGATCTTTCTGAAAGCGCGCGAGGGGCTGGTAGAAGCACAGGATTTCCGCGGCGAAGGGATAGGCGGCGGCCAGTTGTGCGGCGCGGCGGAGGCGCGCGTCCCAGGAGAACTTCTTCATTTTTTCCGCGAGGAAGCGCCGGTGACCTGGTCGTACCAGAGGCGATGATGGAGCCTAGCCCAGCCGGCGGAGACTTCGCCGCGGAGAATGGAGGTGAAGCCGCCGCGCACGACGGCGGTGCCCATATAGACGTGGACGATGAAGCCGCCGATGGTGGCCAGGGCAAAGACCACGTGGAGGAAGATCGCGAGGTAGCGGAGATAGCGCAGGCTCCAGGGCAGCGCGTCGACGAACCAGAGGCCGAAGCCGGAGAGGGCCAGGAGGACGCCGCCGCCCAGCATCAGCCAGAAGAACTGCTTCTGGCCCATGTTGAAGCGGCCAACGGGAGGAAGGTGCTCGTCCTCGTTGCGGATGTAGCTCAGCACGGAGCGGCGCCAGACGAGGTCGGCGGGAGTGAGCAGCATGTCGCCGCGCCACAGCGCATACATATAGAGCACCGAGGCGGTGAAGAGGAGTCCCACCCAGGGATGCCAGAAGCGGGCCGCGGGGCCGCCGCCGGAAAAAATCACCAGCCAGAAGAGATAGGGAGACCAGAAAGCCAGGCCGGTGAGAAGGAGATAGATGTAGGAGAGGGTGGCGATCCAGTGGTTGACGCGCTCGGCAAGGGTGTAGCGCAGGAGGCGCTGGCCGGATGCGCCGGCGGCGGAACTCAGAGGCAGAGTGCGGCCGCTGCTCATGGCTGGCCTCCTTCCGCGCGGTTGTCTTCCTTGACGATCTTGGCGCCGTAGCGCAGATAGTGCAGGGTGACGGCGATGATGCCGCCGGCAATGGCCAGGTTGCCGAGCCACTTGACGGGGCCCTTCCAGAGCTTGACGACCCAGGGAATGGCGGGATTTTTCGGCAGGCCGCCGTACTGTTCGGGGTTGCTGGCGTCGTGCAGGACGTAGATGACGCCGGTGCCGCCGACGCCCGGGGGGTCATAGACGCCGGCGTTGGGGAAGCCGAAATGTTCGCGCAACTGCGAGGCGCGCTGTGCGGCGAGCTCTTTCATGTCGTCTTTCGTGCCGAAGTGCAAGCAGCCGCTGGGACAGGCCTTGATGCAGGCGGGTTCCAGACCTTCGGAGACGCGGTCGGAACAGAACGTGCACTTGAAAACTTTTTTGGTGCTGGAGTTGAACTTGGGGATGTTGAAGGGGCAGCCGCTGACGCAGTAGCCGCAGCCGATGCAATGATCCTGCTGGAAGTCGACGACGCCGTTGGCGTACTGGACGATGGCGGCGTCGGCGGGACAGGCCGCCAGGCAGCCGGGCTCGGCGCAGTGCATGCACTGGTCCTTGCGCATGAGCCACATGAGCGAGCCGTCGGGGCGCTCGTATTCGTTGAACTTGATGAGGTTCCAAAAGTTCCAGGCCGTTTCGGGCATGGTCTGGTAGGTGTTCTCGAAGAGGGTCTCGCGGTAGGGGAGGGCGTTCCACTCGAGGCAGGCGACTTCACAGGCTTTGCAGCCGATGCAGGTGGTGACGTCAATCAGCTTGCAGACCTGCAGCTCGCGCTGGGTGCCCGCGCCGGGAACCGGGCCGGCATGGCCGGACATTTTCCGAATGCGCAGTGTGGCCTGGCTCATGCCTATACCCTTTCCACCTTGACGAGGAAGCCCTTGAACTCCGGGGTGTGCGCGTTGGGATCGATGATCGTGGGGGAGAGGAGATTGGCCAGGGTCCGCGCGGTCTTGCCGGCGTCCTCGGCGATGCCGCGGTAGCCCCAGTGGATGGGGACGCCGATCTGATAGGTTTTCCTGCCGTCGATGAGCATGGGCTTGATGCGGCGGGTGACCAGGGCTTTGGCGATGTATTCGCCGCGCGCGCTGGTGACTTTGACTTTTTCGCCGCCGCGCAGGCCCAGGTCGCCGGCCAGCTCGACGGGGATCTCGACGAAGGGCTCGGGAACGAGCTGCACGTTCACGGGATTATTCTTGGTCCAGTAGTGGTAGTGCTCGGCGAGGCGGTAGGTGGTGCAGACGACGGCGTAGCCGTCCTTGGGCGAGCCGTACTTGTCGGCGGGGGTCTTGAAGCGCTTGACGACGGGGCTGTGGGTCTGCAGGGGATGGAGGGGATTGTCGATGGGGCTCTCCATGGGCTCGTAGAATTCGGGGAGCGGGCCATCGGCGAAAGCGGCGAGGGGCGCGAAGATGCGGCCGACGCCTTCGGGATTCATGATGAACGGGCCCATATGATCCTTGGGCGCGGAGTCGGCCTTGAAGTCGGGAACGTCGTTGCCGGCCCACTTCTGGGCGGCTTCGCTCCACCAGACCTGGCGCCGGGAAGGATCCCAGGGCTTGCCGTCGAGATCGCAGGAGGCGCGGTTATAGAGGACGCGGCGGTTGGCGGGCCAGGACCAGGCCCAGTTGGGATAGATGCCCAGACCGGAGGGATCTTCGGTGCCGCGACGCATGGTGAGATTGCCGGCTTCGGTGAAGGAGCCGGAGTAGATCCAGTTGCCGCAGGCGGTGGCGCCGTCGTCCTTGAGCCAGGCGAAGCCGGGGAGCTGCTGGCCGGTCTTGATCTGCTGCTTGGTCTTGGGGTCCTCGAGATCGGCGAGGGCTTTGCCGTTGATCTCCTTGAGCACTTCGCTGAGCGCGGGATTTGCCGGGTCGGTGTAGTTCCAGGAGAGCTTGAGGATGGGATCGGGGAACTTGCCGCCCTCCTTTTTGTAGAGGTCGCGGACCTTGAGGAAGAGCTGGGCGAGGATGGCCTGGTCCAGGCGGCAGCCGAAGGGCACGGGCAGGGCGGCGTTCTTCCATTGCAGCCAGCGCGCGGAGTTGGTGAAGGAACCGTCTTTTTCGGCGAAGCCGGCGCAGGGCAGGCGATAGACGGTGGTCTGAATTTTTTTCATCTCCTCGAGGGAGATGCCGGGGGCCTTCCAGAATTCGCTGGTTTCGTCGGGATAGATTTCGCCGACGACGAGCCAGTCGGCTTTCTTGAGGGCGTCGATGTTCTTGCTGCTGTCCGGGCCGATGGCCACGCCGTTCATGCCGAAGGCGAAGAGGCCTTTGACGATGCCGTTGTACATGTTGTCCCAGAGGTGGACCCAGGAGAAGTTGCGGTCCACTTTGGGGAGGAAGTCGTAGGCCCAGTCGTTCTGCTTGGTGGCGGCGTCGCCATAGAGGGCTTTGAGAAAGCTGACCGCGAATTTGGGGGTGTTGCTCCAATAGTTGAAGGAGTCCCACTGGCCGGGCTTGGCGGGCTTGGGGGTGAGGCGCTTCATCCAGCCGGCGAAGGAGCCGTCGGCGGGGGTGGGAACCTTGAGATAGCCGGGGAGAACGTCGAAGATGCCGGCCATATCCGTGGCGCCCTGAATGTTGGAGTGGCCGCGGAGGGCGTTGACGCCGCCTCCGGCGCGGCCGACATTGCCGAGAAGGAGCTGCAGAATGGCGGCGGTGCGGATGATCTGGGTGCCGAAGGAATGGTGGGTCCAGCCGACGGCGTAGATGATGGTGGCGACTTTCTTCATGTCGCCGTCCTTGCGGATGGAGGTGAAGAGCTCGGCGGCCTTCAGGAACTCCGCCTGGGGGATGCCGGTGATGCGCGCGACCATCTCCGGGGTGTAGCGGGAATAGTGCTTACGGAGAAGCTGGAAGACGCAGTTGGGGTTGTGCAGCGCGAAGTCGTAGGCGACCTTTTCGGGCATGGACGGAGGAGGCGGCGGAGGCGCGCCGGGGGCGGGATGCGCGGGCGCGGCGGCGTGCGGCTCGTGGAGGGCTTTGCCGGAGGCGTCGCCGGGGGAATAGTTCCAACTGGATTTGTCGTAGGACTGGGTCTTGGCGTCGAAGCCGGAGAAGACGCCGTCCTCGGGGAGCTTGAAGCTCTCTTTCACGAGGAAGGCGGCGTTGGTGTAGTGGAGGAGGTAGTCCTTGGCGATGCGGTTGTTCTCGATGGCGTAGCGGATGAGGCCGCCGAGGAAGGCGATGTCCGCGCCGGCTCGGATCTGGCAGAAGAGATCGGCGACGGAGGCGGTGCGCGTGAAGCGCGGATCGACCACGAGCATTTTGGCGTTGCGGTTGCGCTTGGCCTCGAGGGCCCACTTGAAGCCACAGGGATGGTTTTCGGCGGGGTTGCCGCCCATGATGAGCATCAAGTCGGTGTTCTTGATGTCCACCCAGCCATTGGTCATCGCGCCCCGTCCGAACGTTGGTCCCAAACTTGAGACCGTGGGGGCGTGTCAAACTCTGGCCTGGTTTTCCAAGTGCACGACGCCGAGGCTGCGCATGGCCTTGACGACGAGGTAGTTGAACTCGTTGGTGTCGGTGCAGCCGCCGGTCCAGGCGATGGATTCGAGGCGGTTGACGCTGTGGCCGGCGGCGTCCTTCTCGATGAAGGTGGCGTCGCGGGTCTTCTTGACGCGCTGGGCGATCTCGTTGAGGGCGTCGTCCCAGGTGATGTCTTCCCAGTGATCGGAGCCGGGGCGGCGGACCTGCGGCTTGGTGAGGCGGCGCTCGTTCAGGATGTCCTGCTCGAGGGAGGCGCCCTTGGGGCAGAGCGTGCCGCGATTGATGGGGTGGTCGGGGTCGCCCTCGACGTGGATGACCTGGGGGGTGACGTTCTTGGCCTTGTCGCCGATGGTGTAGATGAGGACGCCGCAGCTCACCGAGCAGTAGGGGCAGGTGGAGCGGGTCTCCGTGGCGCGGGCGATCTTGAGTGTGCGGAGCTGGGCATAGGCCGGGGCCAGATCAAAACCCAGAACGGATGCCGCCAAGCCACCGATGGTGCCGACTTTCAGGAAGTCCCGGCGAGTAGGATGCATAGGCCGCACCTCTTTCGGGAAAAGTCGCCGCAACGGGCAGCAACAATGCCCTTGATTTACTCCCGATTGGAGAGATTGTCAACAGTTACAAAGGGAGCAGGCAAAAGACGAAAATCGAAACGCGAGATGCGAAATTTGTTGCGGCGACCGGCCTCGGCAAGAACCGCCGGGGCCTTCGGGGGACAGTCTTCCGAGCGCCTTGCAGCACCCTGCTTGCTAGGGGTGGGAGAGGGTGAGCTGCTCGGCGACGCACTGCCAGCGGGCGTCGCGATGAATCCAGGTGTCGGTGAAGCGCTCGTAGCGGTGGGTGATCCGGCCGTCTTTTTGCTTGAGAGTGATATCGTCGAGGCCCGTGGCGATAACGACGTTGGCGGCCACGGCGTGGGAAACCAGGAAGTTCATCTTGATGCTGAGCGTCATCCCCGCCTCTTCCTTGTATCCAGCAAGCATGGAGTCGCGGTTGCCCAGCTTGCCGTCGGACTCGGTGAGGATGAAATCGTCGGAGACCATGCTGGTGAGCTTGCCCCAATCGTGAGCGAGCTGCAGGGTGAACCACTCCTGCTCGAGCTTGGTTACGGTCTGCTCCGTGGCGGCATAGCCCGCCGCTTTGGTTTGCGCGAGCGCCGCGCCCAGCACCAGCAGACCCGCCAGAACCGCCAGCAGAGTGCGTTTCCAAAGTAGCGACATGTTCTCAGACCTCCGTCAGGGAGATTGTGCTCGTGATCGAATTAGGCCGCTGGACGTCCGAGAAGTTTGTATGAGTATGATGAATTCACTCTACTATGGATTCGCCAGCGGGAACTGGGGTGTACACCAAATGTGCACCCCCCCTGCCGCAGGCTGGGGCGGCCCCGGCGGTGGCGGTGGCAGGCGATCCGGGCGGGCCCGTGTTACCCTTTCGCGTTGCTGGGGCCATGGAGCAGGATATTGCCTGGCCTGCCGCCCAACGCGGAGCTGCAGCGAGGCGCACGCACCATGTTTGCTGAGCGCACCAACTGGAACCTGGAGGCGAACCGGCTGAGCGTGGCGCTGGCGCGGCACCGCGCGGCGGGAAAGCCGCTGCTGGATTTGAGCGCGTCGAATCCCACGGCGTGCGGATTCGATTACGACCGCGCGGCGATTCTGGGGGCGCTGGCGAATCCGGCGGCGCTGAGCTACGAGCCGGATGCGCGGGGGCTGGAGAGCGCGCGGCGGGCGGTGGCCGGCTACTATGCCGCGCGCAATATAGATGTTGCGGCCGAGGAGATCTTTCTCACCACCAGCACCAGCGAAGTCTACACTTACGTATTCCGCACGTTGTGCAATCCTGGGGACGAACTGCTGGCGCCGGAGCCGAGCTATCCGCTCTTCGGCTTCCTCGCGGACATCCAGGATGTGCGGGTGGTGCGTTATCCGCTGCTCTACGACCACGGCTGGCAGATCGATTTTCACGCGCTGGAGCAGGCGATCACGCCGCGCACGCGGGGCGTGATCGTAGTGCACCCGAACAATCCGACCGGGCATTTCTGCAAGGCGAAAGAGATGGCGCGGCTGAATGCGCTCTGCGCGGCGCGGGGGATGGCGGTGATCGCCGACGAGGTGTTTCTGGATTTTGCGCTCGGGAGAGCAGCGCCGGGCAGTTTCGCCGGGAATGGCGGGGCGCTGACGTTCACGCTGAGCGGGCTCTCGAAAATTTCCGGGCTGCCACAGATGAAGGCGGCGTGGCTGATCACCAGCGGGCCGGCGCCGGCGAAGGGGCAGGCGCTGGCGCGGCTGGAGGTGATTGCCGACACCTATCTTTCGATGAATGCTCCCGTGCAACTGGCGCTGCCGGTGTTTCTGGAGCAGCGGCACGGGTTTCAGAAGCAGTTGCTGGGGCGGGTGCGCGAGAATCTGGCGGAACTGGACCGGCAGGTGGCGGGACAGAAAACGTGCGCGCGGCTGGAGGTGGAAGGCGGATGGTATGCCGTGCTGCGGGTGCCGGCGACGCGTTCGGACGAAGAGCTGGCGATCGCGCTGCTGACGGAGAAGAACGTGTACGTGCATCCCGGCCACTTCTACGACTTTCCCGCCGAAGGCTACCTGGTGGTGAGCCTGATCACGCCGGAGGGGGAGTTTGCGGAGGGGATGCGGCGGCTGCTGGCGAGCTTTTGAGAGGGATGCAGAACGCCGGGCGGAAAGACAGCTCTAGCGAACAAGCTGCCCCGGGAGCGAATCCGGAACAGGCCGGGGCAGCATTTTTTCTCTTCAATCGGAAAGCGGGGAGTGCAGGCCGAATTCGCGATGCGTGGCCAGCAGCGCCGCTTTCATGGCCTGGTCTTCCACGACGAAGGAAATGTTGGTCTCCGAAGAGCCCTGCGCGATGGCGATGATGTTGATGCTCTCGCGCCCCAGGGCGTTGAAGGTTTGTCCGGCAATGCCCGGCGTGCCATGCATTCTTTCGCCGACGACGGCCACGATGGCGATATGCGGATCTACGGTGATGTGCTCGACGACCTGGTGCGCCAGGTCCTGGGCAAATTCGTGGCGCAGGGCCTCGACGGTGCGCTGGGCGTCGGCCGCGGAAACGATGAAGCAGATGTCGTTCTGGGAGGAGGACTGGGAGATGAGCAGGACGCTGGCGCGCAGCTCCGCGGTAGTGGAAAAGGTGCGGCCCACGACGTCGGGAACGCCGACGATGCCCGGGCCGCCGACGCTGATGAGGGCCACGTCGCGGATGGCGGTGAGCGCCTTGACGCCCCCGCCGATGCGGCGGCCCTCGCGGGTGATCACCGTGCCGGGGCGCTCGGGGGCAAAGCTGTTGCGGATCCAGACCGGGATGCCCGCGGGGATGACTTCGCGGAGCGTCTTGGGGTGCAGGACCTTGGCGCCGAAGTAGGCGAGCTCGGCGGCTTCGCGGTAGGAAATTTCCGGAATGGTGCGGGCTTCGGGAACGAGGCGCGGATCGGCCGTCAAAACGCCGTCCACGTCGGTCCAGATGATGATCTCGCCGGCGCCCAGGGCCGCGCCCAGAATCGTGGCGGAATAATCGGAGCCGCCGCGGCCGAGGGTGGTCAGAACGCCTTCGGAGGTAGCGCCGATGAAGCCGGTGACGACGGGAACGATGCCCGTCTGCAGCAAGGGGCGGAGGCGCGCTTCGCAGCGCTCGCGGGTGCGGTCCATGCGGGGTTCGGCGCCGCCGTGATAGGCATCGGTCACGATCAATTCGGTGGCTTCCACGGCTTCGCTGCGCACGCCGAGCGCGGCGAGAGCGCCGGCGAAGAGCGGAGCGGAGAGGCGCTCGCCGAGGCTGGAGATGGAATCGAGAGTGCGCGGCGTCAGCTCGCGGAGCAGCGCGGTGCCGTCATACAGCCGCTGGCCTTCCGCGAAAATCTCCTGCAGACGGCGCAGTACGGGCTGGCGCGCTTCCTGGGCGGCGACCAGCGCGGCGAGCACGGCCTCATGCTGCTGACGCAAAGTGTCGAGGAGAGCGGCGCCCGCCTGGCGATCGCCGGTTTCCGCGCGCCGGGCGGCGTCAATCAGGCGGTTGGTCACGCCGCTCATGGCCGAAACCACCACGACGACGGCACTGTCCTTCGCCGCGCCGGCGGCGATCTGCGCCGAGCGGGCGATGCAGGCGGCATCGCCAACCGAGGTACCGCCAAACTTCATGACCTGCACTTTTGCTTTCATGTGATCCCATCCGGGAGCGGAGCCCATTGATTTCCCTTCTGTATTTTCATTCAGGTGCCGCCCAATAGTCACACCAATTCTGCAGTTTCCAAGCGGGCCTGGTCATTGCGCGCAACGCCCCATGCGGGGACACCGCGGGACCAGGCGGTGTGGCCATTTTCCGGGCGATCCACAGAGGTTCGATATTGGGGAGACAAGATGGCTCTTTCTTATATACTGATAGCCTGTCAAAAAAGGGAGAGGCGGCATGAAGGAGATCAGCGTTTCGGAATTGCAGGCGGCGACCACGGGAAACTGCCGGGCGCAATGGGTGGACGTGCGCTCGGCCTCGGAGTACGCCGCGGGACACGTGCCGGGTGCGGTAAATATTCCGATGGACCAGATGGAGACGCGCCTGGACGATATGAGCCGCGAGCTTCCGGTGGTGTTGATCTGCCAGGGAGGAACGCGGGCGCGGATCGTGGCGGAGCAGTTGAAGCCGTGCCGGGACGACGTGGCGGTGCTGGAAGGGGGCACGAACGCCTGGGTAAAGGCCGGACTGCCGCTGGTGGCGAGCGCGAAAACGCGCTGGTCACTGGAGCGCCAGGTGCGGCTGGCTGCGGGACTCCTGGTGGTGCTGGGTGTGGCGCTGGGGTTTGTGGTGAATTATCGCTGGCTGTATCTGTCGGGATTTGTCGGGACGGGGCTTACGTTTGCGGGACTGACGGATTTTTGCCCGATGGGGATCCTGCTGGGAAAGATGCCGTGGAATGGAGCGCGGCATTGCAAGCGGCCCGGGGCTGCCGTCGGAAGCCCCAGCGAGGCCGAGGGCTAAAGAGTATTGACCGGCGGGTGACGCAACCCGCTCCGCATGTTGGGCAGACGGCCGCTCCTGGCGGCTGTCTGCTTCCTCACGAAAACACCTGACGCAAAAGATGTCATTCCCGCAATTCACGCAGAGGGGCGGCTAGAAGCGGTGCCGCGCCTTGTGGGGGTCACTCTGCTCCCGCGCTGGTTTTGGGCTGCAGGAAGAAATGAATGGCCGGCGTGAAGACCAGCGACAAGACCATAGAACTGAAGAGTCCGCCGACGACGGTGATGGCCAGGGGCTGGAGCATTTGCGAGCCGGCGCCGATGGCGAAGGCCAGCGGCAACATGCCGGCGATGGTGGCCATGGCGGTCATGACAATGGGACGAAGACGGCGGCGGCCGGCCTGCATCATCGCCTCTTCGGGCGAATAACCGAGGGCCCGGAAGCGCTGCTCGGCATCCAGGAGCAGAATGCCGTTCTTGGCGACAATGCCGATGACCATGATCATGCCCATGAAGGACGCGACGTTGAAGGTCGTGCGGGTCAGCAGCAGGGCGAGCAGGCCCCCGAAGGTCGACAGCAAGGCGGAAGCGAGAATCGCCGCCGGCGCGGAAAAAGTGGGGAATTCGAAGAGCAGCACGACGAACAAGAGCACCAGCGCGAGCAGGAGAACCATCAGCAGGTCGTGAAACGATTTCTGCTGCTCCTGGAACGTGCCGCCGTACTCGACGCGAATGGAGGACGGCAGGTGCAGATCCGCGACGGCCTTCTGCACCGCGGCGATGCCGGTGCCGAGATCGACGCCTTCGAGCCGGCCGGTGACTTCGGCGAGGCGCTGCAGATTCTCGCGGCGAATTTCGGTCTGGCCGGGGTCCGTGCTCAGGGCCGCCAGCGAACCGAGGGTGGCGGTGCGCCCGGTGGAACTGGTTAACAGCGTATTGCTGATGCGCTCGAGCGAGGCGCGGTTCTTGTCCGGAAAGCGCACGCGAATGGTATAGGCGCGATCGTTGACCACCACCGGCGTCGCCGCGGGCTCCCCGTCGAGGATGACGGCGGCATCCGTGGCGATTTCCTCGGGGGTGAAACCCGCGCGGGCGGCGACAATCGGATCGACGCGGAAGGTCACGGCCGGACCGCTGATGGTGTTCTCGATGCCGTCCAGAACGTCCACGACACCGTGCACCTTTCCGATGGCCTCGGCCACGCGCGGCGCGGTCTGCGCCAGGAGTTGGGGATCCTGGGAAAACAGCTTAATGACGATGGGCTCCGGCGCGCTGGTCAGGTCGCCGATCATGTCCTGCAAAACCTGCACGAATTCGACTTTGGCGGCGGGCTCCGTTTGCTCGATCTGGCTGCGTACGTCGGCGATGATGTCGTCGATGTCGCGCTTGCGATCGCGCTTGAGCTTGACGGTGAAGTCGCCGCGGTTGACCTCCGTGACAGCCGCCAAGCCGAGTTGCAGACCCGTGCGGCGCGAAGTGTTTTCGACTTCCGGCACGGAACGCAGGATTTTTTCGATGTGCTGGAGAATGCGGTCCGATTCGGCAAGGGAACTGCCGGAAGGCGTGTAGTAGTCCAGAATGAATCCGCCTTCGTCCATGGCCGGCAGAAGGTCGGTGCCCAGCGCGTTGTAGCAGAGGATGGCCAGAACGACGATCACGGCGGAGCTCGCGCCCAGGATCCAGGGACGGCGCAAGACGGCCTTCATCATGTCGCCATAAAAGTTGATGACGCGCTCGAAAGATCCGGGAAGGTGCGCCTCTTCGGCGGCGAGGAGCGCCGCGGCGTCCAATTTTTCCGGGGCCTGCCCGGGAACGGCCGCCGGCTTGCGGCGCACGAAGTACTGGCTCAGGGTGGGCGTCCAGGTGAGGGCCAGGACCAGGGACACGAATAGCGAGACGGTCATGGTGACGGCGAGCGCCCGGAAGAAACTTCCCGTGACGCCGGTAATGGAGATGAGCGGAAGAAAAACGACGATGGGCGTGACCGTCGAGCCGATGAGCGGCACGGTCATCTCGCGGAGCGCGCTTTGGATGGCGGAAAAGCGGTCCTGGCCGGCGTCGCGGTGCACCACGATGTTTTCGAGGACCACGATGGCGTTGTCGATCACCAGGCCGACAGCGGCGGCGAGGCCGCCGAGGGTCATCAGGTTGAAGCTCTGCCCGGCAAGCTTGAGGGCGATAAAGGTGATGAGCAGGGTGGCCGGAATGACCAGGCCGGCCACGAGCGAGGTGCCCCAGTCGCGCAGGAAGAGAACCAGAATCACGGAAGAGAGAATCAGACCGAGCACCACGGCATCGCGCACGCTGGAGCTGGATTCGTGGACGATCACGGACTGGTCGTAGAAGGGTTCGATGTGCACGCCGGGCGGGAGCGACGGGCGGAGTTCCTCGATCTGCGCGCTCACTTCCTTGGCGACGGCTACCGTATTGCTATCGGGCTGGCGATTCACGCTGAGCAGCACGGCCGGCTTGCCGTTGGCCGTGACCATCGTGTAGACCGGCGCGACCGAGGGCGTCACCGAGGCAATGTCTCCCAGGCGAATCGGAACCCCGGCGGGCGAAACCTTGATGACAATCTTTCCGATCTGCTCCGGGGTGCGGACCTGGCCGGTGACCAGACCCAGGACGAGATGATGACTGTCCTCGAGGAGGCCCGGGGAATCCACGAGATTCGTCCGGCGGATGGCCTCCAGCATGTCGGTGACGGTGATCCCGGAGGCCAGCAGCCGCGCCGGGTCCGGCGTGACCTGAAATTCAGGGACTCGGCCGCCCTGCACGATGACGGTGGCGACCCCGTCCAGGCGATTGATGCGCGGCTTGATGTCATAGGTGGCGATTTCCCAGAGCCTGTTCTGCGGCAAGGTGTCCGAGGTGAGGCTGTAGCCGAGAATGGGGAAAGTGGCGAACGTCAAGCGGTGCGTTTCGATCTTCGCCGCCGGGGGAAGTTCCGACTGCACGCGCGCCACGGCGGAGTCCACGCGCTGCAGCGTCTGGAACATGTCCACGTTCCAGTCGAAGAAGAGATTGATCTCCGCGGAGCCGCGGCTGGTGATGGATTTGACCTGTTTCAGGCCGGGCACGACGTTGACGGATTCCTCGAGCGGGCGGGTGATCGTGACCAGCATCTGGTCGATGGGCATGACGCCGTTATCCACGCCGATCACGATGCGCGGGAAATCGGTGCTGGGAAAAACGGCGACGGGAATGGTGAAGGCGAGATAGGCGCCGACAAGAGCCAGGCTCACCGTCAAGAACAAGATGGGCCGCGACAATCGCTGAAACCAGGGAAGATCCGGCCGTTCGGAAGAACCCGCAGCGCGATGGTTTTCAGCCCGGAGATCCATGCGCGCTTACTCCTTCGCCTTGCCGCTGGATTTGGCCGGAGCTGCGGCCTCGCCCGCCTTGTCGTCTTTCTCGCCGGCGGCTTTTTCCGGAGCGGCCGGCGCCTCGATTTTGATCCGGGTATTCTCCGGCAGAGCGTAGCCGCCGGAAGTGATCACCGGCTCGCCGGCGCTGATGCCGCTGAGGAGCTGCGCAAACTCCGCGTTACGGATGCCCACCTGCACCAATTTAGTGTGCGCGCGCCCATCCGAACCGGCCACCAGAACGTAGTCGGCGCCTTCGGGAGTTTTGAACACGCCGGCAGCGGGCACGGCAATGGCGTCCTTCACCGTTTTCGCCGTCATCGAGAGTTCCACGGTCATCCCGGGCTTCAGCGCGGGGTCGGCCTTGAGCGCCTCGACCCAGACCTCGATGGTCGTGCTGCCCGGATCGAGCGCAGGACTCACCAGGGTAACGCGGCCTTTCAAGGTGGCGTCGAGGCCGGGAATTTTCAGCTCCGCGGGGTTGCCGGCCTTGAGCAGCGCGGCCTCCGATTGGGCGATGTGCGCCTTGGCGATCAGCCGGGAGGTATCCATCACGGTGAGCAGCGGCTGGCTCGCGGTGGCCAATTCGCCGGGGTAGACCGGCCGGTCGGTGACCACACCGTTGATGGGGCTGCGGATTTCGGAGTAGGTAAGCTGGGCCTTGGCCCCGAGGTACTTCCCTTTTGCCGCGGAAAGCTGGCCCGAAGCGGATTTCAGCGCCTGTTGCTGGACCAGGCGCTTGAGGTCGTCCAGTTGCCGCTCCGCGACGCGATGCTGGCTGCGTGCCTGCGCCAGGGCGACGTCCGCGGAATCCAGATCACGCCGCGGGATGGCACCCTGCTGAAACAGCTCTTTGCGGCTGTCATAGACTTTCTGCTGGGCGTCGAAGCCGGCCTTGGCCGCGGCCGCGTCCAGTTCCGCTTTCTGCAGGTCCTGCGGGAGGCTGGCCCCGGTCGTGGTGGCGTAACTCGCTTCCGCCTGCTGGAATTCGCCCTTGCCCTGTTCGGCCGCAGCCGCGAGATCCGCATTCTCGAGCACCGCCAGCAACTGGCCCTGGCGCACGGCGCTGCCGCGTTGCACCAGAAACTTGCTGACCGTCGAGGTGATCTTGGTCGTGATGACCGCCTGTTGCAGAGGGTAGACCACGGCCTCGGCGGAAATAATCCGGGAGATGGGCCCGCGCTGCGCCGGCGTGGTCTGCACCGAGACGACCGGCTCCTTCTCTTTTTCCTGACTGCCGCAGCCGCTCATCGCGGCCAACAGTGCGGCCAAGGCACAGGCCAGGGGGATTGCGGAGCCGCGGTGCGGCGTGCGCGTAATCGTTGACCGCTTCGCGGTCACGCCTAGAGTCGTGAGGTTCATGGAGAGGTCAGCACTCCCGTCAGAGTTTGCAAGTTCGCCAGGGCCACGCGATAGCGGACCGCGCCATCCTGATAGGCGAAATTCGCCTGGCTGTAGGTGCTTTGCGCGTCCACCACTTCCAGAACGGTGGCTTCGCCGCCCTTGTAGCGCAGCATGGTCAGCTGCAGGGTGTCACCGGCAAGCACCGCCGAACGGTTCAGACCGCCGAGTTCGTTTAGCGCGGTTTCCGCCTCCGCATAGAGCGAGCGGATCTCCGCCAACAGCTTGCGCTGCGCGAGCGAGAGTTCCCGCTGCGCCTGGGTGCGGCGAAGCTCCGCCTGCTTGATGCGGCTCTGCGTGGCGCCCCAGTTCCAGAGGGGAAGAGTCAAGGTGGCGGTCGCGGCGGAACCCAGGTTGGAGTTGCCGGCGGGGTCTTTCACGGCAAATTGCGCCGCGTCGATGCCGTAGAAATAATCGAAACTAAGGGAAGGCAAGTAGCCGGCCCGCGCTCCGGTGACGTCGTGCCCGGCCGCCTGGGCCGAGGCCAACGCAGCGCGGACATCCGGGTTGTCGCGCGCCGCAAGCTGCTGCACCTCCGCGAGCGTCGGCAGGGGAACCGCAGCATGCAGATCGTCGGCGACTTCGAAATTGTCGTTGAAATCCGGAAAGAGCAGGACCGCCAGATCGAGCCGCGCGTTGAGCAGCGCCAATTGCGCTTCCTGTAACTGGCGGCGGCGGTCCTGCGTCTGCAGTTCCGCCTTCATGACATCGTAGTGCGCCACTTCCCCGCCGCGCTCGAGATTCTGCGTCAGCGTCAGGAAGCGCTCGCCCTCTTCCGCCGCCTTCCGCGCCGCTTCCAGCTTCTGCTGGGCCGCGGCCACCGCGTAATAACCCTGCACGACGGTCACGACGAGCCCGCGCGAAGCGATCTCCTTGCGCGCCCGGGCGGCGGCGGCCGCCGCCGAAGCCCGGCGGAAGCCGGCGAACGTCGCGAGGTCGAGCACCTGATGCACATTGCCCTGGCTGAGGTATTCGTGCACCGCGTTGGCCGCGATGAAGCGGACTCCGCTGGGGGTGCCGGAAGCGGGCGAGTACAGCGCTTGCAGGTTGTAGCTGGCAGTGGGCAGCAGCGCGTCGCGCGCCTGCATGCGGTCTTCGTGGGCGAGGGCAGAATCGGTCACCGCCGCCTGGAACTGCACGCTGTTCTTCCGCGCAAGCTCCAGGGCCTCTTGCAGAGACAAGCGCAGCGGCGCAGCGGCCGGGGCGCCTGCCGGCGGCTGGGCAGCAGGATTCGGAGCAACCGGTGCGGCCGCGGGCGCTTGCTGCTGCCCGGCGCGCGCGCCGGGGCAAGTCCCGGCGAGGATTGCGGCTGCCAGGAGGAGTCCCCGCAGCGTGTGATGCGTCAATCGAGTTCTGTTTCGCATGGCGTTCGTAGCGGCGCTTCTTACGGCGACGGCGTCTGCCGCGGCCGCTGCCGTTTCCCGGCAGATGGCCAAGTCCGCGGAAAGCAGACTCACCACGCAAGGTAGCGATTCCCAGATAAACGCAGGATTAACGGACCGGAGAGGGCGCACCCGCCGCCGGGGCGGGCAGAAAGGCGGTAAATGTGCTCCCGGAGGAGTCGGAGCGAGTGAGTTCCAGGCGGCCCTGATGGGCTTCCGCGATCCAGCGCGAGATGGAGAGACCGAGGCCCGCCCCGCCCCCGTCTTTTTCCCCGCGGGAGCGCGCTTCGTCGGCGCGGAAAAAACGCTCGAAGATTCGCGGCTGCAGCTCCGCGGGAATGCCCGGGCCGGTGTCGGTGATGCTCACGGCATATTCCGCGCCCGCGCGGCAGCAGGAGACGGCGACCCGGCCGCCCTCCGGGGTGTACTTAATGGCGTTATCCAGCAGATTCAGGAACATCCGGCGCAACAGGCCTTCGTCGGCATGCAGGGGCAATTCCGCCGGCGCATCCACGGCCAGGGTGATGCGCTTCGCGAGGGCCAGCGTGCGGGTGTTGCGGGTGCAGTCGGCCACCAGCTCGTCCAGATAAAAATCGCTGCGCGTCAACGGATACTGCCCGGCATCCGCCCGCGCCAGGGTAAAGAGGTCCTCGACAATGTGCGTCAGCCGCTCGGCCTCATCGCGCAGCAAAAGCAGGGACTCGCGGTACTCCTCCAGGGTGCGCGAGGGCTGGGAGAGCGCCACGTCCGCTTCCCCGCGCAAGATCGCCACCGGCGTGCGCAGTTCGTGCGAGGCATCGGCCATGAAGCGCCGCTGGCGTTCGAAGGACAGGTTGAGCCGGTCGAGAAGACTGTTGAAGGCCAGCGCGAGGTGCCCGAGTTCGTCCTTCCGATTGCGCACGGCCAGACGCTCATGCAGATTCTCGGCGCCGATGCGCCCTGCCTGCGTGGCCATATCCACGACCGGGGCGAGGCTCTTGCGCGCCAGAAAATAGCCCCCGGCGCAGGCCAGCAGCACCGCGATGGGGATGACCCAGGCAAACGTCCGCGCGATCTCTTTCAGCAGCTCGGCCTGGCGATGCAGGGATTGCAGAACGATCAGGATATGTCCTTGTCCGTTCACGGGAAATTGGCGGACGAATCCCCGGTAGCCATCGGGGCCGCCCGGCACATTCTGAAAAAAACGATCGCCATGCAAGGACGCTTCAGCGAGCTTACGGAATGCACCGGAGGCGAAGATTCCGGCCGCATGGCTCTTCGCCGGCTGGTTGGGCACGGGAAGATCCTCGGAGGTGATGACCACATTGCCGCGCGGATCCAGAATCACGAAGAGATTGTCGCGATAGCGATGCTCGAACAGGGCTTGCTCCGCGGCGAGCTGCAACGCGTTGGGCCCCGATTGATCCTTCAGTTCGGCCTGCAGGGTGGTGAGAAATGCGTCCGCGATCTCGGTGAGGCTGCTGTCCGTCCCCTGCAGCGTGCTCTGGCGAAGAACGAAGTAAGCGGCCATGGAGAGCACGACGAGGACCAGCGCAAGGACCGCGGTGTACCAGAGCGTCAGGCGGAAACGGACCGACTCAAGCATCGGTCTTCCTCGGAGAAGAGCCGGAACCCTTATGGCGCGAGGCACGGCTTGCGGGATGCGCTGTGGCTTCGGGTTCACGGGCGTCCTCGGCGGAACCGAGAACGTAGCCGGCCCCGCGGCGGGTATGCAGCAGGGGCTTCGCGGATCCCGCGTCAATTTTGCCGCGCACGCGATTCACGTAGACTTCGATGAGGTTCGAGAACGGGTCGAACGATTCATCCCAGACGTGCTCGGCGATCTCTTCGCGGCCCACGACGCGGCCCGCATTGCGCGCCAGAAATTCCAGCAGCGCATATTCCTTGGCCGTAAGGGATATTTTCCGGCCCCCGCGGGCGGCCGTCTGCGCGGCGGTGTCCAGCAGCAGATCGGCGACCGCGATTTGCGCCGGGCGCAGCTCCCCGGTACGCCGCAGCAGGGCCCGCAAGCGCGCCAGCAACTCCCGGAATTCGAACGGCTTGGTCAGGTAATCGTCGGCGCCGTGATCGAGTCCCGTGACCCGGTCTTCCACGGCGTCCCGCGCGGTCAGCATGAGAATGGGCATGCGGCGGCCGGCTTTGCGCAGCTCCCGGCACACTTGGAAGCCGTCACGCCCCGGCAGCATGACGTCGAGAATAATCAGGTCGTAGGTGTTGATCTCCGCCTGGTACAGAGCTTCGTCACCCGTCGTGGCCACATCAACCGCATAGGCCTGCTCGCGCAGGCCTTTGGCCACGAAGCGCGCGATGCGCGGATCGTCTTCCACCAGCAGCAGCCGCATAGGGAGATGATACGACGAGTTCTTGCTTTTGCCCTGCACTTGTTCCCTGGCCAGAGCGGAATTCCCGTCCGATGCCCCGCCCGATTCTCAGATCGAGGGCGCCGCCGGTTCGCGGATCAGGCCGTCGGGCTTACGGTTGTTCCTGAGGAGAAAGCGGTGCAGTAGTATTGGGGGCCATGACACAATCTGCCTTTGGGGGCCGAGCATGACGAGGGCGAGTCTCCAGTTCGACGGCAGGAAATCGCTATTTTTGCGATTCAAAGCCACCCCTCCCATGGCCCCGCATCCATGAACGGCATTGCGCGCTGGCGGCTGCAGGTGCAGGGGGTCGTGCAGGGAGTCGGATTCCGGCCTTTTGTCTACACCCTCGCGTCCCGCCACGGGTTGCGCGGCTTTGTGGCCAATCGCTCAGACGGGGTCCACATCGAGGTCGAAGGCCAACCTGACGCTCTGGAACAGTTTCACGCCGATCTGCAGTCGCAACTCCCACCGCTGGCCCACATCGATTCCGTGCTGGTCCAATCCGTCGCACCCCAAGGCGACTCTTCTTTCGAGATTCACGAGAGCGCGGCGCAGACGGGGCCGAGCACTCCCGTTTCCCCCGACGTGGCCACCTGTCCGGATTGTTTACAGGAGTTGTTCGACCCCGCTGACCGGCGCTATCTCTATCCCTTCATCAATTGCACCAACTGTGGTCCCCGCTTCACGATAATCCGGGACATCCCGTATGACCGCCCTCTCACCACCATGGCTGCCTTTGCGATGTGCCCGGCCTGCGCCGCGGAATATCGCGACCCGCGCAATCGCCGCTATCATGCCCAGCCCAACGCCTGTCCCGCCTGCGGCCCGCAGGTGTGGCTACATCCCGGAAACCAGTCTGGGTCAGCCGCACTGGAGGCCGGTCGCCAGGCCCTGGCCGCCGGGCGCATCGTCGCCATCAAGGGCATCGGCGGGTTTCACCTGGCCTGTGATGCGACAAATTCGGACGCCGTCCAGGAATTGCGTTCCCGCAAGGGCCGCGGTGACAAGCCCTTCGCGGTCATGGCGCGCAACCTGGAGCAGGTCAGGCAATTCGCGGAAGTCAGCGAAGAGGAAGCGGCCCTCTTAACCAGCCGCGAGCGGCCCATCCTCCTCCTGCGGCGAAAGGAAGGCACCTCTTTATCCCCGCTGGTGGCTCCCGGCACTGCTCTTCTGGGGTTCCTGCTGCCTTACTCTCCGCTCCATCATCTCCTGCTCACGGACCGGCCCCTGATTATGACTTCCGGCAACCTGAGCGATGAACCGATCTGCAGAGTCAACGAGGAAGCTATCCAGCGGCTCTCCCCGCTCGCCGATCTCTTCCTTCTGCACAACCGCGAAATTCACGTGGTCTGCGACGACTCCGTCACGCGCATCCACGAAGGACGCGAGCTTCCGCTGCGGCGGGCGCGCGGCTATGCCCCGCTGCCGGTGCGGCTTCCCCGGAGCGCGGAGACCGTGCTGGCTGTCGGTGGGGAGTTGAAATCCACGTTCTGCCTGACAAAAGGCCGCTACGCCTACCTGAGCCCGCACATCGGCGACATGGAAAACCTGGAAACACAACAAGCCTTCGAGCGCAGTCTTGCCCATTTGCAGTCCATCTTTCGCTGCACGCCGCAGCGCGTGATTTGCGACCTCCATCCCGGATACTTGTCCACGCGCTGGGCCACGAAGTTTTCGCAAGAGAACGGGATTCCGCTCCTGCAGGTGCAGCATCATCACGCCCACGTCGCCTCCCTGATGGCCGAGCACGGCCTGGAAGGTTCGCAACCGGTCATCGGAGTTTCTTTCGACGGCACCGGCTACGGAACCGACGGCGCGATCTGGGGCGGCGAGATTCTCCTCGCGGACTATTCCTCCTTTCGCCGCGCCGCCCGCCTGAACTATGTGCCGCTGCCGGGAGGCGACGCCGCCGTGAAGCGTCCATACCGCATCGCTCTCACGCATCTGCACGCGGCCGGAATCCCCTGGCTCCCGGACCTGCCTTGCGTGGCCGCCGCTTCCGCGCAAGAACTCACAGTGCTGCAGCGGCAGATGGAGACGGGATTTCACTGCGTGCCGGCCAGCAGCATGGGCCGCCTCTTTGACGCCGTGGCCTCGCTGCTGGGAATCTGCCACCTCGCATCCTACGAAGCACAGGCCGCCATCGAACTCGAGATGCGCGCGGAATCACAGCCCGTGGAGGGCTACCCGTTCGCTCTTTCCGAGGGCAGTGAGATCGTGATGGACTCAACCCCGGTTCTCCGGTCCATCGTCCGTGAACTGCAGGGCGGGATTCCGCCGGCCGTGATCTCCGCGCGGTTTCACGCCGGCGTCGCGGATTGCGCCGTAAGCGTCTGCAAGCGCTTGCGCAGAGAAACCGGACTTCAGCGTGCCGCTCTCACCGGAGGAGTCTTTCAAAATGTGCTCCTCCTGCAGTTAACGAAGGCTCGCCTGCTGCAGGCCGGTTTCGAAGTGCTGACGCACAGAATTGTCCCGCCCAACGACGGCGGGCTAGCGCTCGGCCAGGCCGTGATCGGCGCGAAGGACTAGAAGACGGCCGCCGCGATCGGCGCAGTTGACATTGAACATTGCAGGCGATTCTCGGCCATGCGGACATGCAGACGACGTTGCAAGTCCATACGCACGCCATTGCAGATTCTAAAATTCGGACTGAGGAGCGGCTGGCTAAAGTGGTTTTGGACCCTAACGGACCCCAGTGGTCACCCGGCGTGGAAAAAGGAAAAGAAGAAGTGGCGTGGAAGCAATAAGAAAGTGGCGCGCCTGAGAGGGTTCGAACCTCCGACCTCTGGTTCCGGAGACCAGCGCTCTATCCATCTGAGCTACAGGCGCGCAGCGCGTGGCGAATGGCACCACGCTTAATTATTGTAACCTGATCGAAAGCGGCGCGCCAGAGCGTGTGCACGGAGCGTGCCGGGGCCGGGCGCAGGCCCGGAGCACAAAGCGGCCGCCCGGCTCCCTGCTTCGCGCGGCCTCAGCCCTTGGCGCGGTTGCGGATCTGCCGGGCCAGCTTTTCGATCTCTTCGGTTTTCTTCAGCAGCTTCAGGGAGAGCACCGCGGTGGAATCGGTTTTTTCCACTTCGGCCTTGAGCTCCGCGGCGAGCTCGTAAAGACGATTTACTTTTTTCTTGATCTCCTTCTGCTCCTCTTTCAGCGCCGCTTTGGCGGCATCGCGCGGGGAAATGGCCGGAGGCTCGGCTTCCTGATCCTTCGGGTCCAGGCCGGGATTCTGCGCCCGGAGGAGGCGCGGGCCGGCCAGCGCGGAACCCGCGAGTCCCGCCAGGGCCAAAACGAACTGCCGCCGGGAATCCGTCATGCCAACCTCCTCCGGACCGGGGCCGTGGCGCGCTCCGCGCCCGCCCGGTTCATTCCAATGCTATACTCTCCCTCCTTGCAACCATGATGTCCAGTTTCCACATCCATTGGCTGGAATTCACCGTGGCAAATGCCCTGCACCTCGCGGGCATCTTCCTCTTCGCGCTGATCCTCAACCGCCTGCTGCGGGTAATGACCAACCTGCTCATCAAGCCCGCCGCGGCGCCGACGCGCGTAGCGCAGATCCGCGAGCAGCAGACGCGCACCCTGGCCAGCGTGCTCTACAGCGCGGGCAGCAAGACCGTCTGGGGCATCGCCATCCTGACGGCGCTGCCGGAATTCGGCATCAACGTCACGCCGGTGGCGGCGCTGGCCGGCCTGGCCAGCCTGGCGCTGGGCTTCGGTGCGCAAAACGTGGTGCGCGACCTCATCAGCGGTTTCTACATCGTGCTCGAAGACCAGTACGTGGTCGGGGACACCATCCAGTTCGGCGCCACCGTCGGCCGTGTCGAGTACCTCACGCTGCGCCGCACCGTGCTGCGCGACCCCGCCGGGGGCGTGGTGACCATCGCCAACGGCGAGATCCGCGTGGTCAGCAACCTGAGCCGCGACTGGTCGCAGGCCTTCGTGGACGTGACGCTCTCCGCGCAATTCCCCCAGGAAAAAGTTCTCGCGGCGTTCGAAAGCGCCGCCGCCGGGCTGCGCGCCGATGCCGCGTGGGCCCCGGTGCTGGTGGACGGGCCGCGCGTTCTCGGCGTGCAGTCCTTCGACCGCAGAGGCTGCACCGTGCGCCTGCTGGTGCGCACCGCGCCCACTCGGCAGGACGAAGTGGCCTGCGAACTGCGCCGCAGAATCCAGCTCGAATTTCAGCGGCAGGCGATACCCCTGGCCGACGTGCAGCGCGTGGAGTGGAGCACGCCCGCGCGCACCCAGCCCGAGGGCGCTGCGCCTTCCGCCCCCACGCCGGATTGAACCCACACCGCGACCCGGAGGATGCCCATGGCTACCGTCACCTACGATGAAGTGAACCTGATGCTGCGGCTCTACGAGCTGCGGCGCGAGCCCAAGCTGCGCGAGGCGCGCACCTGGTTCCTCGAAAATTTCCATCCCGCCTCGGCGGAAGAGATGATGCAGAAATATCCCCAGGGCAGCGCGGAGAACGCCTACGTGCGCATGGTCATCAGCTACTGGGACATGGTGGCCAGCATCGTCAACCGCGGGCTGATCAACGACGACCTCTTTTTCGAAAGCAACGGGGAGATCTGGGTGGTGTGGGACCGCATCCGCAACATCGTGCCGCCCTGGCGCGCGGCCTTCAAGAACCCCACGGTCTTCGCCAACCTGGAAGAAGCCTGCAAGCGCCTGGAAGCCTGGCGCGAGAAAAAGGCGCCCGGATCGAGCGCCGCCATGCGCCAGTTGATGGAACAGATGCGCCAGAAATCGAAGAACGCCTGAGCCTGCGCGCCGCGGCTGCGGCAGACCGGCCCCTGTTGGTCAATGCCACAAAACCGAGGAGTCGGCGGGGTGCTTGGCGGGAGTGCGGGGCCTGTCGGGCTTGCCGAGGACGACCGCATTGCGGCCCGCGGCCTTGGCCTGGTACAGCGCCTTGTCCACTTCCTGCAGCAGGCGCTCGACGTCGGCACTCTCCCAATCGCTGCTGGCCACGACGCCGATGCTCATGGTCACCGGGACGGGGCCCCCTTCGGTGGCCACCGGCTGGCCGGCGATAGCCGCGCGGATCTGCTCCGCGCGCTTCTGGCCCTGCTCCGCGTCGCATCCCGCCAGCACCACCAGGAACTCCTCGCCGCCGTAGCGTCCCACGGCATCATAGGGGCGCACCACGGTGGCCAAGCGCCGCGCCGTCTCCCGCAGCACTTCGTCGCCCACGGGATGCCCGTGCTCGTCGTTGATCTTCTTGAAATGATCCAGATCGCCGAGCAGCAGGGCGATGCTGGTAGGTTCGCGGCGGGAGCGATCCACTTCCCGCTGCAGCAGTTCCAGGATGAAGCCGCGGTTCAAGAGCGAAGTTAGCGCGTCGTGCGTGGCCTTGTGGCGCATCTCCTCGCGGGCTTCGATGAGCCGGTCTTCCAGCTGCAGGATGCGTCTTCCGCAGCGCAGCCGCACGCGCAGCTCCGCGGGATAGACCGGCTTGGTCAGATAGTCGTCCGCGCCGGCCTCCAGACCGGCGATGACGTCGGCTTTGGCGTCGCGCGTGGTCAGCAGCACCATGTACACGTAAGGCTGTTCGCGCGTGTGGCGCACTTCGCGGCACACGCTCGGCCCGTCCTTGCCGGGCATCATCCAGTCCAGCAGCGCCAGCCGCGGCCCGCCATCGGCGCACAAAAGGGCCACCGCTCCTTCGCCATCCACCGCGGTCAGCACTTCGTATCCCTCCGCGGTCAGCACGGATTCCATCATGCGCCGGGAGATCATGTCGTCATCGGCTACGAGAATTTTCAAGCTGCACCCCCTGCGCCAAAGACACCAGCGCCGCCTCCACCCCGCGCAGCTCCTGCTCCAGGGCGGCAAGCAGCGCCGCGGCTCCGCCGGTCTCCCGGCGCTTCCCCATCTGTTCGAGCTCCGCGGCAAGCTTGCAAGCCTTCGGTGCGGCCAGATTCGCGAGCATGCCCTTCAGCGCGTGCCCCCCGTGCTCGATCTCCTCCGTGGCGCCCCGCGCCTGCGCTTCGCGCAGCGCTTGCAGATGCTTGGGGTAGTCCTGGCGGAACATCCCCAACAGCTCCGCGACCAGGGCGCGGTCGCCATCCACCCGGTTGAGCAGATCACCTCCATTGACGGAGCCGGCTGGAGGCCCCGCCGCGCTTGTGCGCGGCCCGGCCGCCTCGTACACGCGCCTGATTTCCGCCTCCAGCTCACTCGGCCGGATGGGTTTCGTCGTGTATCCGTCCATTCCTGCCTCCCGGCACCGCTCTCGGTCTTTGTTCAGGGCATGCGCGGTCATGGCAATGATCGGCACGTGCAAGCCGGTGCGCTGTTCCCGCTCGCGGATGCGTTGGGTGGCTACCAACCCGCCCATCACCGGCATTTGCACGTCCATCAGCACCAGGTCGAACTCCTCTGCCGCGGTTCGCGCCACGGCCTCCTGGCCGTCATTCGCCACCGCAACGCGATGTCCGGATTTCTCCAGGATGCGCACGGCCAGCTTCCGATTCACGGGATTGTCTTCGGCGAGAAGGATTCGCAGACTGCCGCCCGCGGTGGCGCGGCTCTTCCCCGTTTGCGAATCTTGCTCCGACGCACGCCGGCCGAGCGCGCCATTCAATGCCGTGCACAGTACGCACATGCGAATCGGCTTGCGCATCGTGTGCTGGATCCCGGCCCGCTGGCATTCGCGCCGCTCCCCGGGAAGGTTGGAGGACGCCAGCAAGAGCAGGACCGGCGGCTTGTTCCGGGCGATTTCCCGAAGGCGCGCGGCCAGTTCCAGCCCGTCCATTCCCGGCATGTGATAATCCAGCACGCAGGCGTCGAAGGGCGCTCCTTGTTCTTCCGCCTGGCGGAAGAGTTCCAGCGCCTCCCGGCCGCTCGCCGCGACGCGCGCGTCCATCTCCCAGCGCTTGAAAAACTGCTCCAGCAATCTCCGGTTGATCGCGGAATCGTCCGCGGCAAGAACTCGTTTTCCGGGGAGGATGGCTCCTTCCGGAATGCAGCACCCCGTCCGCGCCCGGTTGCACGTTTTCCCGAAATGCGCGGTAAAGAAAAACCGGCTGCCCTTCTCCGGCTCGCTCTCGACCTGAATCTTGCCCCCCATCAGATGCACCAGCCGCGTGGAAATCGACAGACCCAGCCCTGTCCCGCCGTACTCCCGCGTGGTGGACATATCCGCCTGCGCAAACGCTTCGAAGATCTTTTCCAGCTTTTCGGGCGGAATGCCCACGCCGGTATCCGCTACCGTGAACTTCACGGCCACGCCATTCGCGTCGTTTACGGCCAGTTGCGCCTGGATGCTCACTTCTCCGCGCTTCGTGAACTTCACCCCGTTCCCCGCCAGGTTCAACAGCACCTGGCGCAAGCGCGTCGGATCCCCGGCCAGTTCATCGGGGATCTCCGCATCCACTTCCCAGGCGAGATTCAGCCCCTTCTCCTGCGCGCGGATGCTCAGCGGCTCGAGGGCCTCTTCGATGCACGTGTGCAGCGAGAAAGGGATGCGCTCGAGTTCGATCTTGCCGGCTTCGATCTTTGAAAAATCCAGAATGTCGTTGATGATGTCCAGGAGTGCGTCCGCGGAACTCTTCACCATGCTGATGTACTCGCGCTGTTCGGCGGAAAGATCCGTCCCCAGCGCCAGCTCCGTCATCCCCAGAATGCCGTTCATCGGCGTGCGAATCTCGTGGCTCATCTGCGCCAGAAAATCGCTCTTCGCGCGATTCGCCGCCTCCGCGGCCTCCTTCGCTTCGCGCAGCTCTTCCTCGGCCTTGCGCCGCTCCGTCACATCCTGCACGATCCCCACGTATCCGCTGATCGCGCCGTCTTCGGCGGATAGCGCCTTCATGTAGCCTTCCGCCCAGCCTTCTCTTCCGTCCGGCGTCCGGTAGCGGTGGCTTTCCAGGGCGATTCTTCGTTGCCCCACAAGGCTGCTCAGGTGCCGCCCCACCCGTTCGCGGTCGCCGGGATGGATGGACTTCTGCCAACCGTAACCGAGAGCCTCTTCCAGCTTCAGACCAACCATCTCCAGCAGACGCTCGTTCAGGTAATTACAACGGCCCTTTGGATCTGCGCGGAAGATGCCTACCGGCGCCGCTTCACTGAGCGTCCGGAAAAGCTCTTCGCTCTGCCGCAGCGCCGCCGTGCGTTCCGCGACGCGCGCTTCCAGCGTGTCGCGGGCTTCGCGCAGCGCCGCGTCGCGCCGCTCAATCTCATCGAGCATGTGATTGAAATCCGCGCCCAGCTGGCCCAGCTCTTCACCCCCCAATTCCGGGGAGCGCAGCGCATAGTTCTTGCCCGCAGCGACCAGCCGCGCGATCCACGCCAGGTCGTAGATCGGCCTCGAAATCGTCCGCGAAAGCCGCGACGACAGCGGGTAAACGATCAGCAGACCGACCAGGCCCATCACCGCCGCCGTCCAGATGTGGAGGATCACGGCCTCGCGCAGATTGGAATGCTCCGCTTCCAGGTACAGCGTGCCGACGGGCTTCCCTTCGACGAACACGGCCTGCCGGATCGCGACGTTGTCACCGCCCCACTGGACGCCCTCCCCCGGCGGCATCGGCACTGTGCGTTTTCCCGTCAGATCTTTGCGCAGATAGGAGGCCAGCAGCCGGCCGTCGGAGTGATACAGGGCGGCGGCCCGGATCTCCGGCTGCGTACGCAGCGCACTCAGCACTTGGGCTCCCGCGGCCGGGTCATCGAACAGCAGCGCGGCATCGGAATTGGCCCCCACCATATCGGCCGTGGACCGCAGGCTGCTTACTTTCTCCTCGCGATATTGTTGGAGGTCATAGACCAGGAACCCGGCGCAGACCAAAACGACACCGAGGCCCCCCGTGAACAGCGAGTGCAGCAGGAGGCTGCGGCGCAACGAGAGTTTGCGCAGGTTCAGCATGTCTGGCAGGCTCTCTTCAGCTCCCCGTGGTCCGAAAGAACGCGGCGCGCGAGCACGAGCAGCCGCGCGCTGAGCTTGAGACGTGCCCGCTGTACCGCGGACAGATTCACTTCAAACCGCAGCGCATCGTTTTCCG
>JAIQEV010000069.1 GCA_020073585.1 Terriglobia bacterium | reverse complement strand
TTGCCGCCGAGCTCCACCATGCCTCCGTAAGACCCGCCCGACGACACCAGCAACTGCGGACTGCTGCTCCCGTCGTACTTCGAGTACCGGAAGATCAGATGGTAGGCGATCGGCCCGTGACGGCCAAACCCTAAGCAGCTCTCGCAGGGGCGGAGCTTGCTCCGCCATCTGTTCCCGCGCGAAGACCCGCGCCAGCGTGGAACCGCGCGCTGGCAATCCCACGCCCCGCCAGGCAACTGTGGCTATAATGCAGGGCGAAGGGTGGAGGAGCGCCGGCGGGGATGAAACAGGCGAGCGCGAAATATCTGGAGTATCTGCGGTCGGTGCGGAATGCTTCGCCGCACACCATTCTGAATTACGGCAAGGACCTGGCGCAGTTCGTGGCCTATCTTTCGCCGCCCGGGGCGCAACCGCCCGCGCTGCCGGCCATCACCCACCACATCGTCCGTGAATACGTGGCGCACCTGCACGAACAGGGGCTGCAGAAGAGCTCGATCGCGCGGAAGCTCGCTTCGCTGCGGTCGTTCTTCAAGTACTGCGTGCGGGAGACGCTGCTGAAGGAAAATCCGGCGCGGCTGGTGGCCACGCCGAAACTGCCCAAGCGCATCCCCGCGGTGCTTTCCGCCGAGGAGATGAACCTGTTTCTGGATCAGCTCGCCGGGACGGGCCCCACGGCCGCTGCTGCGGCGGGTCCGGGAAAGGGCCGGGTGCATACGGGGCCGGCTGCGCCGCACGCGGAACGCCGCGCCCGGGAGGACGCCACGCTGCTGCTGCGGCGGGACCGCGCGTTGCTGGAGCTGCTGTACGCGGCGGGGCTGCGGGTCAGCGAGCTCACGGGACTGAATGTCGCGGACATCGAGCGCAACGAACGCATGCTGCGGGTGTGCGGCAAGGGGGACAAGGAGCGCATCGTGCCTTACGGCAGCAAAGCCCAGGAAGCGCTGGAGGCCTACTGGCCGGTGCGCGAGCAACTCCTGCGGCAGACGCGGCGGACGCGGATGCCGCACGCGGAAGCGGTGTTTCTGAATTACGCGGGGCAGCGGCTGACGCAGCGGTCGGTGGGGCGCATCGTGAAGAAATACGTGCGGCTGGCGAACGTCAACTGGGATTTGCACCCGCACTCGCTGCGGCACGCGTTTGCGACGCATTTGCTGGCCGACGGGGCGGACCTGCGCGCCATCCAGGAACTGCTGGGGCACCAGTCGCTCTCGACCACGCAGAAGTACACGCACGCCTCGATCCGGCAGTTGATGGACATCTACGACAAGTCCCACCCGCACGCCTGAGGCGCCGGAGAGCGCCGCAACGCCAATCGTGGCAGGAAATGTTGCCGGATTCCGGCGGCCACGGGCCGCCGGTCCGGGCATCGGATATCAGAGGCTAGAAGGCCAGCTTCACTCCGATCTGGAGCTGCCGCTGGGCGGTCAGGGAGTTGCTGGAAGAGGTGGGAACCCCGAATCGAGTGTCGTACTTGAGCGTGGTTCCGCTGATGGAATAGATGGTCCTGCCCAGGTCGGTGACGTTCACATGGTTGAAGATATTGAAGGCCTCTCCGAAGAGTTCCAGGCTAAGCGATTCCCGGGGCTTGAATTTCTTGGCCAAGCGCATGTCCATATTGATGGTCCTGGGCATCTGGAAGAAATTCCGGGGGAAGAACGGAGGGCGGCTGGTTCCGCCCGCACCGAGAATACCCGTGGAAGTTCCCAAGGGGGCATTCCCCGAAACGGTTCCCGTAAAGGGGGCTCCGGATGCGATGGAGAGCAGCGGAGCGAGGGTAAAGCCGTTCGCGAGGGCGCGCACAAAGCTGCCGCTCCCGTGATAGAACTCCGGCTGCCAGATTCCCGAAACAGAGATGCGGTGACGGATATCGAAATTCGACCGCCCTTGCTCCAAACCCAGAGCGTAGACGTTCAAGACGTTGTTCGGAGAGATAAAGGTCTGCGAGCTCTGGCCGGTATCCGAGGAGTGCGCGTAGGTGTAAAAGGCCTGCACCTGAACGCCGTGGGACATGCGGCGCTCGAGGCGGAAGATGAAGGCGTTGTATTTGGAGGTCACCGTATCGGAAATCATGGTGATGCGGCCGAAAGCGGGGTTGGGCCGCGGGCCGGTGAAGAGCGGCATGGTGAAGGAGACACCGTCATCCAGGCCCCCGCTGACCGTGTACTTGATGGTTTGAGCGGGCGAATTCAGGTTGGCATCCAGGAAGGACGGCAGGGATCTTCCCAGGCTTCCGATGTAGCCGATGGAAAAGGCGGTATTCGCCGCGAGCTTCCGCTCGAAGACCATGTCGAACTGGTGAATGATGGGGTTGGCCATGGTGTCCGAGAAGGCCACCACATCCGGGCGCAAGGTGGTTGCGGGCGGGAGCGGAGCGACATTGGGGTAGAGCGGCGCACCCACGGTGGCGGGCAAGAAAGTGTATTGCAACTGGCCGGAAGACATTCCGGTGTTGGTGATGGCGTTGGCGATCGTGGAATTGATGATCCGCCCGTAGTAGATTCCGTACCCGCCGCGCAGCACCGTCTTGCCTCCGCCGGAGAGATCCCAGGCGAAGCCGACGCGCGGGCCGAAATTATCCCTGTCGCTGGGGAACTTGGCCGTGGCGGGAAGCGCGGAGTTGGGAATCTGCGGAGCGGGGAGTTTCTCGAAGTCCCAGCGCAGGCCGAAGTTCAAGGTCAGGCGCGGGGAGAATCTCCAGTCGTCCTGCACGAAGAAGCCGTAATCCACGGTGGAGAGCGCGAAGGCCGGGGGGCCGAAGCCCTGGTTGTAGCTGGAATAGCAGGGCAGAAAATTCGGAGACGTTCCGCAGACGGGCGAAGCGAGGGCATTGATTTTGGTTACATAGTCGCTGATGAAATCGGCGCGGTTGTTGTAGCCGTAGGCGCCGCTTTCCTGGTAGAGGTTGTCCATCAGATCGTGGAAACGCACAATGTCGGCGCCGGCTTTCAACGTGTGCCGCCCGCGGCTGACGCTGAAGGTATCGGCCACCTGATAGCTCGTCTCATCCGGATAGGCGGGGCGGTCGAGGAAGTTGGGCTTGCCGAAAACGATTCCCGCGCTTCCGAAAATGGTGATCTGCGGAGAGATGCCCTGGGCCGAGACGGGCTCGCCGGGAACGGCGGGCTGGGTGAACTCATATTCGAAATCGCGCCCGTAGCGGAAGCGCAACTCGTTCACCTGGTTCGAGCCGAAGGCCGAGACCAAGCGGGCGATGGCCGTATCATCCTTGACGTAGTCGTCGCCGAAGGCCTCTTTGCCGCGGAAAATGACCGCGCTGGTCTGAATGCCCGCCGGGGAATTCCAGCGCATGCGGTTGTATTCCAGAGTCAGGTGGTGATTGCCGGACAACTTCCAGTCCAGCTTGGGGAAAAAGAGCGTCTGATCTCCCCGGCGCGGCACAATGCCCGTCAGGGACTGCAGGAAGCCCAGCGCGCTGTTGGCATCCGCGCTGGAGATGCCGCGGCCCGACAGAGTGGTGAGTTCCGCGGCGCTGAGGGGCGCAAAAAACGCCGCCGGGTTGCTGGCATTGGCCACCGCGGGAAAGTTCCGTTTCTGCTGGTCATAGTTGAAGAAGAAAAAGAGCTTGTCCTTGAGGATCGGCCCGCCGATGTTTCCGCCGAACTGATGGCGCTTGTCCTTGGGCTTGATGGGGACCGGCTTGGAGGGCGCGGGCGGAGCGGGGACCATGGTCGCGAAGGGATTGGTGGCGCCCCAGCCGTTGTCGCGGTCAAACCAGAACGCTTCGCCGTGAAAATTGTTGGTGCCCGACTTGGTTACCGCGTTCACCACGCCGCCCGCCGAGCGCCCGTATTCAGCGGAGAAATTGGAGGTATTGACCTGGAACTCCTGGATGGAGGCCTGGCTGATGGAATAGTTGATGCGCGTGCGGCCCTTTTCCTCGGAGAAGAACGCCTGGTTGTTGTCGCCGCCGTCCACGGTATTGTTGTTGAGCAGTCCGGAGATTCCGCGGAAACTGACCAGGCCGAAGTTTCCGTCGGGCACCGCGCCGGGGGTGCCCAGAGCGAAAGTGGACCAGCGCCGCCCGTTGATGGGCAGGTTGGAAATCGAAGCGTCGTTGATATTCATGGTCATGTCCGAACGGTCCGTGGTGATCACGGGCGCCTCGCCGGTGACTTCCACGGTCTGCTTCTGCCCGGCCAATCCCAGGGTCACATCCAGAGCGGTCGTGCGGCCCACCTCCACGATGACGCCGCCCACCGCATAGTTCTGAAAGCCCGGGGCCGTGATCTCGACCTGATATTGGCCGGGCTGCAGCAGAGTGATCTGGAAGCGCCCGGAGGCGTCCACATTGGAGGAGGAGGTGCTGTTCGTCCCCAGATTGCGCACGGTAACCTGCGCGCTGGTCACGATGGCTCCCGAAGGATCGCTGACCGCGCCGCCGATGGCTCCGGTGGTGGTGGACTGCGCCCAGCCTGCCACCGCCAGCAGCAGGGCTCCCAGGCACAAAAGAACCGCTTTCAGAAGATTCGCTGATGTCATTCTCACTTTGTCTTGCTCCTTCCCTCTCTCGCCAAAGCCCGCCCAAATCGCGCAATGCAATGCGCGAACCGCTTTTCGCGGCAGGGATAAAACGCAGCATCCGCCCGGAAGAAAACCAGAGTTTTATTGCAACGATGTAAGCGTGATGTTACGAGCCTAACAAGCCAAGAATTACCGACCAGTACTCCCAGGCGCCCCTCCCGCGTATTGGTGCGCGTGAGTATAGTAATTCTGGTTATAAATTCAAGATAAACCTTTCGGGTATTCAAAGATTACCTGTGGAAATGTGAGGAAAAGTGTTTTCCATCAGGGGGGGTTCTTGCGGCGTTTCATTCGCCACTGTCCCCCAGAGTACGTGACGATCCGGCAATTGACGGACTTTTGCGGCCAGGCGCACGCGCAGGCGTGAGGCGCGGGGGCGGGGCGTCTTTCGGCTTGCGTGCGCTGCGCTTCCGGTTTTTCGGCACTTGCAGTACCATTTGTCCCCTACTCACTCGTGGATTGGATCGAACTTTGCTTACTTTCTTTTCCCGGATGTCGCTCTGCGTGGTTTGTGTCCTCGGTGGTTTGCTCTGCGTACCGCGCGGGGCGGCGCAGGACAACTACGAGATTCAGGTGTACGGCTACGAGCAGGTGCCGGCGCACCACACCATGGTGGAGTTGCACAGCAACTTCACGTTCAACGGGTCGAAGGGCAGCGACAACGGGCTGTTGCCCACGCAGCACGCGCTGCACGAAACGCTGGAGATCACGCACGGCTTCAGCGAATGGTTCGAGACCGGCTTCTACATCTTCACGTCCGCGCGCAGCGGCAACGGCATCGATTTCGTGGGCACGCACATCCGGCCGCGGGTGCACGCGCCCGAAAAATGGCACTGGCCCGTGGGCGTGAGCCTCTCCAACGAGATCGGGTACCAGCGGCGGACGTTTTCGACGGACACCTGGACGTGGGAGATGCGCCCGGTGGTGGATAAGCAGCTGGGGAAGTGGTATGTGGCGTTCAATCCGACGCTGGAGCGCGCCATTCACGGAGAAAACAGCGGGCGGGGGTTCGGCTTTTCGCCGAATTTCAAGGCGGGCTACGATTTCACCAAGAAAGTCTCCGGCGGGATCGAATACTACGGTGCGCTGGGGCCGCTCACCGGCTTCGATCCGCTGCGCGAGCAGGAGCACCAGATCTTTTCGGTGGTGGACCTGAACGTTTCGCCCAAGTGGGAGATCAATTTCGGGCTGGGCGCCGGGCTTACTCCGGCTACCGACCACTTCCTGGCCAAGATGATCCTGGGCTACCGCTTCGATTTCTGATTGGCTCGCGCACCGGCGGCCAATATGGCCGCGGCGCACGTCCTGGGCAGCGCGAAAAAGCGTTGTCTCTTCGTCGCGGATCGCGCAACCTTGCGGCAAATGATGTTCCGCCTCGCCCTGGCGCATACCCCGGAGCACGTCGAGTCAGCCCGCGGTCTCTTCCGCGAATATGCCGCTTCGCTGGGCATGGACCTCTCTTTTCAGAATTTCGAGAGCGAACTGCGCGATCTGCCGGGGGAGTACGCGCCGCCGCGCGGCCGGCTGTTCCTCGCTTTTGAAAAAGAGCGGGAAGCCGGGTGTGGAGCGCTGCGCCCGCTGGACGAAGAGATCTGCGAAATGAAGCGCCTGTATGTGCGGCGCAATTTCCGGGGGCGGGGGCTGGGGCGGCAACTGGCCGAGGCGCTCATTCGAGAGGCGCGGGAGATCGGCTACCGGGCCATGCGCCTGGATACCTTGCCGGTGATGCCCCAGGCGCAGGAACTCTACCGCACGCTGGGCTTCGTGGAGATCGCGGCGTACCGCTACAATCCCGTGCCGGGCTCGCGATTTCTGGAGCTGGACCTGACCGTTTAGCAGGCATCTCTTAAGTGCCTCAAGAGGATGACGGCTGCTTGAGACAACGCTGGAGGAAGCCGGCCAGGACGGCGTTGAACTCGCGGAAGGCGGCGTCTTCGCTGTGCGGGCAGTGGCGGCCGTTTTCGATGAAGTGCAGCGCGCTTTGCGGAAGGAGTTGCTGCACGCGCTCGATTTCGCCCGGCTCGGTGCGCGGATCGAGGCGGCCATGGAGGAACAGCGCGGGCACCCGCAGATCGCCCAGGCGCCCGCCATAAAAATCGTCCTCCGGCCCGCTGGCCCCCTCCCCAATGCGTTTCCACATCCGGCTATGACGGCGGACCACTTCCTGCCAGCAGGGATCTCCGTGTTCTCCCGCCAGAATGCGGCGGGTCTCCTCTCCCAAATCCTCGGGTTGCTCCGCGAAGCGCGAAAAAAAATTCCGCGAGGAGGGTTTCGCCCGCCAGTAGTGGAACGCCTCGAGAAGCAAACACCGGCAGCGTTGCGGCGCCGCCAGAGCGATCATCGCGGCAATCACCGCGCCGTCGCTATGCCCCCAAAACGAGCATTGGGCGATGCCCAGGGCATCGAGGAACGCCAGCGTTTCCGCGGCGGCGCGGTGGTGGAAATCGAGCGGCAACTCCCCAGTTACCTGCGTGGATTGGCCGTAGCCGGAGCGGTCGGGCATCAGGAAGCGGAAGCGCTCGCCGAACTCTGCGATCTGACGGTCGAGGGGATAGTAGCCGTAGCCCCAGCCGCCGTGGAGGTAGAGGAGCGGAGCACCTTGACCGGCTTCGCGATAGTGGATGCGCACCGGGCTGAGGCCCGGGGCGTGCGGCGAGGCGTGCAGTTCCAGAAAGGGCATAGAGTGGATCGCGGAAGGGCCGCGCCGCGCAGATGGGCGCACGCTGGCCCGGTGCTGGGGCCGCTGGCAGGTAAGATACGACAGGCGGGGGGCGCTCTCCAAGCGCCAGCAGCAAAGCTATCGATGGAGTCTTTTGCCACAAATCATTCGCCGCAGATGTTGTGGCTTGATTTGTCACCGGAATTATCGCGCCGAAGAATTCTCCGCTATTGCCCGCGGGGGCAGAAAAGCAAGGATTAGTTCCTTGCGGGCTTTGTATTTCCCCTCCTTGTTCTTCTGCAGAAGATTCATCCGGATGAGGACCGCGAGGTCACGCGAGAGAGTCTTGCCAGTCTTTCGCGCATACATGGCTGCCACGCGAGGACTGATTGCAGTCAATTTGCCGAGCGGCAACGGTTCCGGTTGTTTCGAGAGATCGAGAACCAAGTCGCGGCGCCTCTTGTCGCTCGGAGTGTTCTTGTCCTTGAAGGAGTCGTGGACGTAGTTCTCCCAAGCCACATCCCATTGCTGAGTCCGGATTCGTTGCAGTTGCGAACGAAAGCCGTCCAGGAATCCTTCAACGGCATATGCCGCAAAGGGGAGCACATCTCCTCCAGAACGACTGGCGGAATCGAGTTGGCGGTAGTATTCGGTCCGAGTTTGGTTGTAGTGATTGCTCAATAGATGAGCCGCCGGCGCAGGCACCCCAGAAGCGATCAGGATCTGGAATTCCAGCAGCCGTGCGGTTCGTCCGTTGCCGTCACCGAAAGGATGAATCCAGGCAAGATACAAGTGAGCCAAAATCGCTTTCAGCGTTGCGTAGGCAATTTCCTGACCTGGCGCCGGCCTGAAATCATTGCCGTTCAACCATGCGCATAATTTTGTCAGCAGGAAATCGCAATCCTCCGCCGGTGCTCCTCGGTACCTGGCTACCCCCACGGACTGAGTCCGGATTTCTCCGGGGACCACGTCATCTCCAAGCGTTAATTTCCGCAAAACCGTGCGATTCAGGTCCTTGATTCTCTGCGGGGAGATGGCGGGTGTGCGCTGCGAACGGAGCGCTTGCAGGATCTCATTACAGCCTTCGATGATATTGTCGATCTCTTGGCGCAAATAATCGCGCGAGGGAGGTAATTCCAATTTCCCTTCCAAATGGCGGAGGATTTCCTCTTCGGAAAGGGTATTCCCTTCAATGGCAGTCGTGGCCAGCACGCCTTTGGCCAGGTAGATCCGATAGAGTTCCTTGGCAGTTTCTGGCTGAAGGGGAACACCGGCGATATGTCCGCACTTGGATTGGCACTCCCCGAGCGCCATCCAAAACGGAGGGGGCGCAAGCCGGAAATCAGCGGAGAATTTCAGCCAAGGATGTGTCTTTTCATATGTCCGCATTAGTGCCCTCTATAAAACAAACATTATAAAGAATATAGCACGACATTGCCTTATATGATGTCCAATAAAATGTCCTTATCTGTGACTGGAATAAAGTAGTCTTCTCCGGGTACATTGCTGCACCATTGCGTCGTAAATTGACGGAGTTCTTACCGTCTTCGATTCACCCGCGGAGTTTCTTCACTGCGTTTCTTCACGTTGACGTTACCGGCATTGGTCCGTATAATTGACGTTTGTCTCTAGGACTTGGAGGGCAGATGTACGCCGTTATTCAGAGTGGGGGAAAGCAGTATCGCGTGGCGCCGGGCGAGACCGTGCGCATCGAGAAACTCACCGGCAAAGTGGGTTCGAAAATCACGTTTGACAAGGTGCTGGCCGTGCACACCGACGACAAGAAGGTTGTCGCCGGGGCGGAGGCCGCCAAGGCCTCGGTGAGCGGGAAGATCGTGGGCTTGGTGAAGGGTCCCAAGCTGACGGTGCTCAAGTTCAAGAAGACCAACCAGTACAAGATTCAGCGCGGCCACCGGCAGCATTACACGGCTGTCGAGGTTGGGGAGATCAAGCTGTAGCGCCGGCCGGGCCGGAGCAAAGCGCAGGGGCAGTCCGCAGGCATTCCGAGAAAAGGAACAGGTCATGGCACACAAAAAAGGCGGCGGTTCGTCAGTAAACGGCCGCGATTCACACGGACAGAGGCTGGGCGTGAAGCGCTTCGGCGGGCAACTGGTCAACGCGGGGACGATTCTGATTCGCCAGCGCGGCACCAAGCACAAGCCGGGCTTGAACGTGGCCAAGGGCAAGGACGACACGCTGTTCGCGCTGGTCACCGGCATCGTGCGGTTCGAAGACAAGGGCCGCGGCGGGCGGTTTATCAGCGTGCTGCCGGCCGCTCCGGCGGCGCCCGCGTCCGCTCCCGTCGCGAGCTAAGCGCAGGTTGAGGCAGGTGCAGGGGCGGACGGCAGTCCGCCCGGTTGGCTTTCGCGGTCCGGCCCCGCCGGACCGCTTTTTTATGCGCGCGGTACGCCGATCGATCCCGGATTCCGACCCGGCCGGAAAGAATCTCAACCGCTCCGTGATCGTTCCAGTTCAGCAGGGGTAGAGGCACCAGAGGCGAAGTCTTGCGACCGCGGCCGGGCCGGGGTTCAGGATGACCAGCGGCGTGGGCGTGTGGCAATCCACGCAGCCCTGGCGTATTCTTTGCGTGCCGGAAGGAAATTTCCGTGTTTGTTGACGAAGCAAAAATCTACATCAAGGCCGGCGACGGCGGAGACGGCTGCGTGGCCTTCCGCCGCGAGAAGTACGTGCCGCGCGGGGGCCCCTCGGGCGGGGACGGCGGGCACGGCGGCAGCATCTATGTGGAAGCCGACCCCAACGACAACACGCTGCTGCGGTACCGCTACAACCGGGAATTCAAGGCCGAACGCGGGCGGCACGGCGAAGGCTCGAATTGCAGCGGGCCCTCGGGCGCGGACATGATTCTGAAGGTGCCCGTGGGCACGCTGATTTTCGACGAGCCGAGCGGGGAGACGCTGGCGGATCTGGCGGCGCCGGGGCAGCGCTTCCTGGTGGCCCGGGGCGGGCGGGGCGGGCGCGGCAACCAGCATTTCGCGAAGCCCTGGCATCAGGCGCCGCGGGAAGCGGAGGATGGCGAGAAAGGCGAAGAGCGGCACCTGCGCCTGGAATTGAAGCTGCTCGCGGACGTGGGGCTGGTGGGATTTCCGAACGCGGGCAAGTCCACGCTGATTTCGGTGATCTCCGCGGCGCGGCCGAAGATCGCCAGCTATCCGTTCACCACGCTGGAGCCCAACCTGGGGGTGGTCAACGCCGACCGGGGCGTGGGCAAGGAAGTGGGGCGCACGTTTGTGGTCGCCGACCTGCCCGGGCTGATCGAAGGAGCGCACCTGGGCGCGGGGCTGGGGATCCGCTTCTTGCGGCACGTGGAGCGCACGCGGCTGCTGGTGCATTTGATCGACACCAGCGACGCCACGGAGCAGGACCCGGTGCAGGCGTTCGAAATCATCTGCGGGGAGCTGCAGGCCTTCAGCGAATCGCTGGCGGCCAAGCCGATGATCGTGGTGGCCACCAAGGGCGACGCCACGACCGACAGCACGCGCCGGGAGCAACTGCGCGAGTTCTGCCGCGCGCGGGGGCTGGAATTCCACGCCATCTCGGCGGCCGCCGGCGAAGGGGTGCGCGAGCTGGTGCGGGCCATCGCCGACGCCCTGGACAAGATTCCGCGCACCTTCGGGGAAACGCCGCTGGACTTGGAGGGCGACGGGCCTGAAAATGGCTCCGGGCGCGATACGCTCCCAGATCCGGTCGAAGAGAGTTGAAAACACCCTTCACATATGTGACCGCAAGGCGGCCAACTTCATGTGTGACCGCAGAGCGGTCAACTTGGGAGGCGCGTTGACCAGTCCGCAGGCGCAGCGCACTGCCGCGCGACAGCATCCCCGGCGCATCGCCATTTTCGGCGGATCGTTCGACCCTGTGCACAACGGCCATCTGGCCATCGCCCGCGCCGCCGACCGGCGCTTCACCTTCGACGAGCTGCACTTCGTTCCGGCCAGCCGGCCACCGCACAAGCAGAAGGAGCATCTGGCGGCGTTTCCGCACCGTTTCGCGATGATCGCGCTGGCATGCGCCGAGCACCCGCACTTCGTGCCTTCGCTGGCCGAAGCCGGGGACGATTTCAGCGGCCAGCAACTGCACTACTCAGTGGACACGGTGCGCTATTTCCGGCAGCTCTATCACTCCCCGGGGGACCGGCTGTTCTTCATATTGGGCGCCGACGCCTTTCTGGATATCCCCACCTGGCGCGAGTACGAGACGCTGCTGGGGCTGTGCGACTTCATCGTGGCCAACCGCCCGGGCATCCGCATGGAGGCGCTGCGGCTGGTGATTCCGCCGGAACTGCATGGACGACCGGCGGCGCGCTCCGCAGTTCCAGCGGGGCCGGAGCAGGAGCAGGAAGCGCCGGTGGTGGCGCGGCTGCGGCGCAGCACCGTGTATCTGCTGGACAATGTGTCCAGCGAAGTATCCGCGACGCACACCGCAGGTGCAGGCGGTCTGCCACGAGGTCGAGGAGCAGCTGCACAAAATCGGGCGCTCGCTCGTGCACCGCGAGGGGCGCACTTCCTCGGAGTGGGCCCTGCTGGACTTCGGCAGCTTCGTGGTGCACGTCTTCGGGGAGCAGGCCCGCCGCTTCTACGACCTGGAACGGCTGTGGCGCTCCGCCGCGCGCCTGGAAATACCCGGCGAAGCGCCAGAGCAGGCCGCGCCGAGCACCGCCTCCGAGGAACTCTACCCATGACCTGCGTGAGCGCGTTTTCATTGCGAGCGCAGGAACCGCGCGCGCGCCGCGAGGGCCGGTAGCATGGCCCCCAGCGAGCGCCTGACGTGGATTGCCGAAGATCCCGCTTCGCAGCGGTTGCTGGAGCTGGCCAAGAAGGTCGCCGACGCCTCGGCCACGCTGCTGATCAGCGGGGAAAGCGGCACGGGGAAGGATCACTTCGCGCGCTACATCCATGAACTGGGGCCGCGGCGCGACGCGCCGTATCTGAAAATCGATTGTGCCAGCCTGCCGCCGCACCTGGTGGAGAGCGAACTCTTCGGGCACGAGCGCGGGGCCTTCACCGGAGCCGTGGAGCGCAAGCTGGGGCGGCTGGAGATGGCCGGCGCGGGCACGATCGTGCTCGACGAAGTCGCCGCGCTGGATGCCGCGACCCAGGCCAAGCTGCTGCGGGTGCTGCAGGAACGCAGTTTCGAGCGGCTGGGGGGCACGGAGACGCTGCGCATCGCGGCGCGGCTCATCGCCCTGACCAACACCGACCTGCCCGCGGCGGTGGCCGCCGGGGGCTTCCGCGAAGACCTCTATTTCCGGCTCAACGTGCTGAACATTGTGGTGCCGCCGCTGCGCCAGCGCCCCGCGGACATTCTCCCGCTGGCCGAGCATCTCCTGGGCACGCTGCGCGTGGTCCACGGGCGCCCCGGGGCGACGCTGAGCGAAGCCTCGCGCCGGCTGCTTGCCGCGTATTCCTGGCCCGGCAACATCCGCGAGCTGCGCAACGTCCTGGAGCGCGCGGTGGTCTTTTCCGAAGGTGGCCCGCTGGAGCCCGCGAATTTTCCGGAAGCGCTGCGGGCCGCCGGCGGCGAGGCGGCTGCTTTGAGCGGGCTGCGCTCGCTGGAGGAGATCGAGCGCGAAGCCATCGCCGCGACGCTGGAGGCCACGCACTACGGCATCTCGCGCGCCGCGGAGATACTGGGGATCAGCCGGAAGACGCTGCTGGAGAAGCGGAAGAAGTATGGGTTGAAATGATGTGACTGGTGACTCGTGACTGGTGACTGGTGAAGAGAAGAGGTCACTGGTCAGCAGGTGAAAGCGGAAAGTGATTGGTTCATCGCAGGCGTCCGGTCTTCCCTTTTAACTTTCAACTTTGAACTTTGAACTGCCAACGGCGTTCTTCATCTGTTACCGATCTGCGCTAAAGTAGCAGCCATGCGCATTCGCCTGCTGATGCTTGGCAAGACCCGCCGGGCGGAGCTGCGCGCGCTGCTCGAGGAGTACGTGAAGCGCATCAGCCGGCACGCGGCCATCGAAGCGGTCGAGGTGCGCGACTCCGCCGCGGCGCTGAAGAGGCTGGACGCGGACCGCGCGGCTACCGTCGTGCTGCTGGACGCCGCGGGGAAGCAGCCGGCCTCGGAAGCCTTCGCCAAATGGATTGGGGAGCTGCGCGACCGCGGCACCCGGGAGCTGGTCTTTCTCTGCGGCGGCGCCGAAGGTTTTCCGGAAGAGCTGCGGCGGCGGGCGCAGCACAAGATTTCGCTCAGCGCCATGACGTTTTCACACGAACTGGCGCGGGTGATGCTGGCCGAGCAACTTTACCGGGCTTTCGCCATCCTATCCGGGAGCCCGTACCCGAAATAGCGCTCGCTGGTGTGGCTGCCCACAGGGGCGAGGCTTGCTCCGCCGGGCGGTGGGTCGGCTGACCCATCGGCGGGCGCAGCGAGCTGCGCCCCTACAGAGAGAGTTGGGAGCACGGGCTTCGGCGTGTGCGGGTGGATCGGTGGGCACAGGCTGAAGCCTGTGCTACTGCGGCGCTTGACGTTTGCGGCGGGGGCCGCCAAACTCTAGTGTTTTCGGAGGCGCCGGGGTCGCGGAGAGGGGACGCATGGCGGAAGAGAAGGGACTGCTGATCGTTTACACCGGGCCGGGGAAGGGCAAGACGACCTGCGCGCTGGGGGCGGCGTTTCGCGCGGTGGGGCAGGGGCTGCGGGTGCTGATGGTGCAGTTCATCAAGGGGTCGTGGCACTACGGGGAGCTGGACGCGGCCAAGATGCTGGGCGACGAGAAGTTCGAGATCCGGCCGATGGGGCGGGGGTTCGTCAAGGTGGGCGGGGCGGAGACCGATCCGGAGGACATCCGGCTGGCGCGGGAGTGCTGGCAGACCGGGCGGGAGGCCATCTACAGCGGGAAGTACGACCTGGTGATCCTGGACGAGATCAACTACGTGATCAGCTATAAGATGCTGGAAGCAGAGGAGATCGTGGCGGAGCTGCAGGGGCGGCCGGAGCGCGTGCACGTGATCTGCACGGGGCGGAACGCCCATCCCAAGCTGGTGGAGGCCGCGGACCTGGTGACCGAAATGCGCGAGGTGAAACACCCCTACACCAAGGGTATACTGGCGCAGCGAGGAATCGACTACTAGCCGGGGGTGGTGGACGGCTGTAGCGGCTGCCTCAGGCGGGCCTTTTTCCTCCGGCGGCTTGCAACTGTGAACTGTTAACTGTCAACTTTCTTATGCCCTGGTTCAAACGCGAAAAGAAATCGATCGATCAGGCCACACCGCCCGAGGAGCGCCGGGTGCGCACCGAGGGCCTGTGGGTGAAGTGCGAGTCCTGCCGGGGCATCGTCTTCCGCAAGGACCTCGAGGAAAACCTGCACGTCTGCCCGAAGTGCCAGTTCCACTTCAAGATGGGGGCCAAGAAGCGGCTGGAGATGCTGCTCGACAGCCGCTGGATCGAGCACGACGCCGGGATGACCTCCACCGACCCGCTGAAGTTCGTGGACACCAAGGCGTACGCCGCGCGGCTCAAGGACGCGCGCAAGAAGCTGGGGATGAACGACGCCATCATCACCGCGGAGGGCAAGCTCAACGGGCGGCCGGTGGTGTGCTGCGCCATGGAATTCGCGTTTATCGGGGGCTCGATGGGCGCGGTGGTGGGCGAGAAGGCCACGCGGGCCATCGAGCTGGCGATCGAGACGCGGCAGCCGCTCATCATCGTTTCCTGTTCGGGCGGAGCGCGCATGATGGAAGGCACGATCAGCCTGATGCAATTGGCCAAGGTTTCCGCGGCGCTGGCGCGGCTGGACGAGGCCCGCCTGCCGTATATTTCGATTCTCACCGACCCCACCACCGGAGGCGTCACCGCGAGCTTCGCCATGCTCGGGGACCTGAACATCGCGGAACCCGGCGCGCTTATCGGGTTTGCCGGGCCGCGGGTGATCGAGCAGACTATCCGGCAGAAGCTGCCGGAGGGCTTCCAGCGCTCGGAGTTCCTCCTCGAACACGGCTTCCTCGACGCCGTGGTGCACCGCAAAGAGCTGAAGAGCTACGTCAGCACCGCCCTCGAACTGTTGATGGATTAGCCGGAACTCCGTATGAACTACGCCGACGCCGTGCGCTATCTGCTTTCTTTGGGCCGGGAGCTGGCCGCGCCGACGCAGGCCGCGGCGGCGAAATTCGACCTGGAGAACAGCACCCGGCTCGCGGAGCGCCTGGGGCGCCCCGACCGCGCTTATCCCAGCGCGCACATCGCGGGGACCAACGGTAAAGGCTCGACCGCCGCGTTCCTGGAAGCGATTCTGCGCCGCGCCGGCTTGCGCACCGGGCTGTACACCTCGCCGCACCTGGAAAGGATCAACGAGCGCATCCGCATCGCCGGGGAAGAGCTCAGCGACGAGGCCTTTGCCGCGGCCTTCACACGCCTCTATGTGCTTATCGAGGAGCTGCTGGCTTCCGGGGGGCTGCGCGCCCACCCTACTTATTTCGAATGCCTCACGGCCATGGCCTTCGAAGCTTTCGCGCGGGAGCATGTGGAGTTCGCGGTCATCGAAACCGGGCTGGGCGGCCGGCTGGATGCCACCAACATCCTCACGCCGGCGGTGGCGCTGCTCACGCGCATGGATTTCGACCATGAGAATTTTCTGGGGCACTCGCTCGCGGAGATCGCCGCGGAAAAGGCGGGGATCCTGAAGGCCGGCGTGCCCGTGGTGGTGGCGCCGCAGCCGCCCGAGGCCCGCGCGGTGATCCTGCGCCGCGCCGGGGAGCTGGGCTGCCCGGTGGTGGAGACCGCAGAGGTGTTCCACGTGGAACGGGAGTGGCTGGAAAGCGGGCGGGCGAGGGCGCTGGTGACGGAGAGGGCTTCCGGGCGGAAATTCGAACTGGCGCCGCGCCTGCCCGGGCGTTTCCAGTTGCAGAACGCGCTCAGCGCGGTGGCCGCCGCGCGGCTGTTGCAAACACGCGGGTTGCGCATTCCGGACGAGGCTCTCGCCGGGGGCGTGGCCGCCGCGGAATGGCCCGGGCGGCTCGAGCAACTGCAATCGAGCCCCGCTGTTTTCCTGGACGGGGCGCACAATCCGGGCGCGGCGCGCGAGCTGGCCGCCTTCTGGGAGGAGAATTTCGCGGGGCGGCGCATCTGGCTGGTCTACGGGGCGCTGCGCGACAAGGCCGTGGACGAGATTGCCGGGGTGCTCTTTCCCCGCGCCGCGCAGGTCATCCTCACCGAGCCGCGCACGGCGCGGGCCCTCTCGGCGCGGCGCCTGGGGGAGATCACCGCGCACCACGCGGCGGAGGCGCAGGTCGTGCCGGACGCCGAGGCGGCGCTGGAGCGGGCGCTGGCGGGCGCCGCGCCGGAGGATGCGGTGTTCATCACCGGCTCGCTGTATCTGGTGGGGCAAGTGCGGCAGTTCTGGAAGAGCCGGGCCAGCGCGATGGCGCGCTAGCCACTTGCGGAAGAAGAGTTTTGCGGTTGAAATCCTGAGCCCATGCGATGAGGTCGGGTCCAGGATGACACCCCCCGGGAAGTTTTTCGACAAGCCGTTAAAGAGTGCAGGTCATTGCGAGGTTGCCAGGCGTGGTGGCACGATAGTTGTCCGGAGCGCAGGCGACGGGTATTGGGCCCCTGCGCAGAGGAGTGGGAAGAACATCATGGCCGAAAAGACCAAGCCGCTCGTCGGAGTCATCATGGGCTCGAAATCCGATTGGGAGACGATGGAGCACACCGCCAAGACGCTGGAGCAACTCGGCGTGCCGCACGAGGTGCGCGTGCTCTCCGCCCACCGGACTCCGGACCAGTTGCTGGAATACGCGGCGTCGGCCGAAAGCCGCGGCCTGGAGGTTATTATCGCCGCCGCCGGCGGCGCCGCGCACCTCGCCGGGGTGACTGCCGCCAAGACCATCCTCCCGGTCCTCGGGGTTCCCATGGAATCCACATCCCTCAAGGGGCTGGATGCGCTGTTCTCGACGGTGCAGATGCCCGGCGGCATCCCGGTCGGCACCTTGGCCATTGGCAAGGCCGGAGCCACAAACGCGGCGCTGCTCGCCGCCGCCATCCTTGGCGGCAAAGATCCTGCGTTCCGCGAAGCTGTTCGGAAGTACCGCGAAACCCAAGCCAAGAAGATTCTGGACCATCCCGATCCGCGCCCCGGGCACAGATAGGGAGCCGATGGGCCTGGGGACGCGCGCGTCTCTATCTATTTGTAAATAAATAAGTTACGGGCAACGTGATACGCTGCTCTTGGTGAGCGCCGCAGCGGATATTCCGGCCATCGCCCATTCTGGAATCGCCAGGTTGTCGCTTCAGCAAGGGCAGTGCTAGCATGGACGTTTCCATGAGCGCCGAAAATCAAAGCAGGCCGCGCGTCGGGGTCCCCTGGCGCACCAGCCAGGAGGAGGCGGCCGGCAATCATCCCAAGATCGCGAACTATCTGCGCGCGGTGGAGGAGGCGGGAGGCGTACCCGTACCGCTTTCGCTGCGGGATGCGCAGAAGCAGCAGGGGGAGTTGCCGGGGCTCGATGCGTTCGTGCTTCCCGGCAGCCCCAGCGACGTGGAACCGGCGCGCTACGGGGCGGCGAACCGGGGCCACTGCGCGGAGCCGGACGCCCCGCGCGAAGCCGCCGACATGGCCATCCTGCAACACGCGTTCGCGGAGAAGAAGCCGGTGCTGGCCATCTGTTACGGCTGCCAGCTTCTGAATGTTTATCTGGGGGGCACGCTGATACAGGACATTCGCAGCGAGGTGGCCACGAGCACGGCGCACCGCAAGGCGGATATTGTTTTGCGCGACCGCAAAGCGGATGTTGTTTTGGGCGACCGCAAAGCGGTCGACGTGCCGCCGGCGGAGGACGACCCGCGGCACGAGGCGGCGTTCGAGGCGGGCAGCCGGCTGGCGGCGCTGGCCGGGGGAGGGTGCGCGGAGATCAACAGCTCGCACCACCAGGCGATCGCCGCGCCGGGGAAGAATCTGCGGGTCACGGCGCACGCTCCCGACGGGATCATCGAAGGGGTGGAGTGGACGGGGGACGGCAACTGGGTCGTCGGGGTGCAGTGGCATCCGGAGCGCATGGCCGGCGATGCGCTGGCCGAGCGGTTGTTCCGCGATTTTGTGGCTGCGGCCGCAAAACGGCCGTGCAGCGCCGGGCGTTAGGCCGGCATCTTCGGCGGCAGGCCGCAGGACAGCGGCGCGAGTTTCGATTTTCGTATTTCGCTCATTCATTTTCGGGGGGACGCATGATTTCACTGGCAGGCAAGGCAGCTCTCATCACCGGCGGGTCGCGGGGCATCGGCGCCGCCGCCGTCAAGCTTTTCGCGCAGGCGGGCGCCGACGTCCTGTTCAGCTACCACCGCAACAAGGAGGCGGCGCTGCAGGTGGAGACGGAGGCGCGCAAGCACGGGACGCGCGTGGAAGCGTTCAAGGCCGACTGCGGCAAGATGCTGGACAACAAGAAGCTGGTGGAGCAGTGCCTGGCGCGGCTGGGGCGGCTGGACATCGTGGTGGCCAACGCCGGGGTCTGGAACCTCGAGGACCTGCCCATCGAGAAGATGAACGAAGCGCAGTGGGACGAGATGATGCGCGTCAACCTCAAGAGCGTCTATTCCATCATCCATTACGCCGTGCCGCACATGATCAAGCAGAAGGGCGGGCGCATCATCCCCATCAGTTCGACGGCGGGGCAGCGCGGGGAAGCGTTCCACACGCATTACGGCGCGTCCAAGGGCGGGATCATCAGCTTCACCAAGGGGCTGTCCACGGAGCTGGCCCGGCACAACATCCTGGTCAATTGCGTGGCCCCTGGCTGGGTGGCCACGGACATGTCCAATCCGGTGCTGGAGACCAAAGCCGGGGCCAAGATGGCGGCCAGCGTCATCCCCCTGGGCCGCCCCGCCACCGCCGAGGAGATCGCCGGACCGATTCTCTTCCTGGCTTCGGACCTGGCCAACTTCATGACCGGAGAGATCATCAATGTAAATGGAGGTTCGGTCTTGTGCGGCTGAGAACTCTGGCTCTGGCGGTGGCGATCGCGGCGCTGTGCGGCGCGGCGCCGCCGCGCGCCGCGGCGCAAAATCCGGACATGCTCATGCCGGAGGAGTCCGCGGCGAAGGCCCAGCAACTGCTGCAGCAGATGATCCAAGCGCTGGGCGGGCCGGCGTATCAGCGGGTGCGGGAAAGCGTTTGCGACGGGCGCCTGGCGCAGTTCGGACGCAATGGGGACCTCACCGGCTACGTCAACTTCCGGGATTACTGGCGCTACCCGGACAAGAACCGCACGGAATACGAAATCAAGGGCGGGAGAGCGCTCAGTATGATTCTGGGCGACGTCGTCCCCGATAAGACGAACCGGGTGATCGAACTGTACGCCGGCAACCAGGGCTGGATGCTGGACCGCCGCGGGGTGACCGAGCAGCCCGCCGACGTGGTCACCGACTTCCAGGAGCAGACCAAGAAGGACCTGGACAATCTGCTGCGGCTGCGGCGGAACGAAGAGGGCATGAGCTTCCGTTTCGGCGGCAGCGGGGTGGTGGACCTGAAGCAGGTGGACTGGGTGGAGATCGTGGACCGGGAGCGGCGCACGTTCCGCATCGCGGTGGATCGCGAGTCGCACCTGCCGCTGCGCACGGTGGTGGTCACGCGCAACGAGATGACCCGCGAGCGCACCGAGGAGATAACTTTGTATTCCAACTTCCACACCATGGACGGCGTGGAAACGCCCATGCAACTGGCGCGGGAGCGCGACGGCCGCCGCTCCTTCCAGGCCTTCTACCTGGATTGCCACTACAATACCGGCATCGCCGACGAACTCTTCACGCGCGCCTCGCTGGAAAAGCGCTATTCCGAAACCGCCAGCAAAAAAGACAAGAAGAAGAACGAAAGCGAAAAGAGGTAAGGCGAGCTTCCGCTGCGGTCCGGCGGGCACGCGGGCTTTTTCGCCGCCCTGGCCTGCCGCAACGGCTGCGTCCGGCGCGGGCCATACGGATTTTGGTTTGCGCGCTCCGGGGGCTGTATAATGGCGGAATGGCCAGGGACGCGAGGAGTGCGGCGATGCACGGCACGACGGTGCTGTGCGTGCGCAAGGACGGCAAGGTGGTGCTGGTGGCCGACGGTCAGGTGACCATGGGCGACCACGTGATGAAGCACACGGCGCGCAAGACGCGGCGGCTGTTCAACGACAAGGTGGTGGCCGGGTTCGCGGGATCGACGGCCGACGCCATCTCGCTTTTCGAGCGCTTCGAAGGCAAGCTGCAGGAATATTCCGGGAATCTGCCGAAGGCCGCGGTGGAGCTGGCCAAGGAATGGCGCAAGGACCGCGCGCTGCGCCACCTGGAGGCGCTGCTCATCGTGGCGGACGCCAAGAGCACGTTCCTGCTGTCCGGGAACGGGGACGTGATCGAGCCCGACGACGGAATCTGCGCCATCGGCTCGGGAGGGAGCTACGCGCTGGCCGCGGCGCGGGCGCTGTTCCAGCACACCAAGCTGGGGGCCAAGGAGATCGCGCAGGAGGCCATGCGCATCGCCAGCGGGATTTGCATTTTCACCAACGAGAAGTTCACCATCGAAGAGCTGTAAGGGCGGCCGAAAACCGAAAAATCGTAACGCGACCGCAGCGAGGATGGACGAATTTCGAGTTACGCATTTCGAGTTTCGGATCGCGAATTTAGAGAGAAGCGTGCCTAGCACATGCCCAGCAAGTCCGACAAAGATCTGATCCTGCTCCCCGGCGGGAGCGGCGCGGCGCAGGAAGCCGAAGGGGAAGTGCTGCCCGCGCTGGACGAGCTGACGCCGCGGGAGATCGTGGCGGAGCTCGACAAGTACATCGTGGGGCAGGCGGCCGCGAAGCGAGCCATCGCCGTGGCTCTGCGCAATCGCGTGCGCCGGCAGAAGCTGACGCCCGAGGTGGCCGAGGACATTCTGCCCAAGAACATTCTGATGATCGGCCCCACGGGGGTGGGCAAGACGGAGATCGCGCGGCGGCTGGCGCGGCTGGCCGGCTGCCCGTTCGTCAAAGTGGAAGCCTCGAAGTACACCGAAGTGGGGTACGTGGGGCGCGACGTGGAATCGATGGTGCGCGACCTGGTGGAAACCTCGATCGACATGGTGCGCGAGGAAAAGCTCGACGAAGTGGCCGAGCGCGCGGAACAGGCCGCGGAAGAGCGCGTCCTGGATCTCCTGCTGCCGCCCATGCCGCCGCCGGCCGCCGCCGGGACGCGGGAGGCTGCGGAAGCGGAAAACGAGCAGCGCGAGCAGACCCAGCGCACGCGCGAAAAGCTGCGCGCGCAGCTGCGCGAAGGCAAGCTGGACCAGCGCATGGTGGAAGTGGAAGTCCGCGAGCGCAGCATGCCGGCGTTCGAGATCGTCTCCAACCAGGGCGCGGAGGAGATGGACGTCAACCTCAAGGACATGCTCTCGGGGATCTTCGGGCAGCAGAAGAAGAAGCGCAAGATGAGCGTGGCCGACGCCTTCGAATACCTGATCCAGGAAGAAGAGAACAAGCTGCTGGACATGGAGCAGGTGACGCGCACGGCGGTGGAACGCGCGGAGCAGATGGGGATCATCTTCATCGACGAGATCGACAAGATCGCCGGGCGGGAGACCGGCCACGGCCCGGACGTCTCGCGGGAGGGCGTGCAGCGGGACATCCTGCCGATCATCGAGGGCACCACGGTCAACACGCGCTACGGGATGATCCGCACCGACCACATTCTGTTCGTGGCCGCGGGCGCGTTCCACGTGACCAAGCCCTCGGACCTGATTCCGGAGCTGCAGGGGCGGCTGCCCATCCGCGTGGAACTGCAGTCGCTGCGCGAGGAAGATTTCATTCGCATCCTCACGGAGCCGAAGAACGCGCTTATCAAGCAGTACATCGCGCTGCTGGAGACCGAGGGGCTCAAGCTCACGTTCACCGACGACGCGGTCGCGGCGCTGGCGCGCTTCGCGGCCAGCGTCAACGAGCAGATGGAAAACATCGGGGCGCGCCGCCTGCACACGATTCTGGAAAAGGTCCTGGACGAGATCTCCTTCGAGGCGCCCGACCTCAAGAAGAAAACCGTCAAGATAGACGCGGCCTACGTCACCAAGCAGCTCGCCGACGTGGTCAAGAACCAGGATTTGAGCCGCTACATTCTGTAAAGCCGAAAATCGAAATACGAAATTCGGGGCACCCACGACGGAAAATGGAGACGCGAACTCGGTGAGCATCCGCGCCACGAAGCCCAACGCCGCCGCCCGTCCGAATTTCGATTTACGAGGTTCGATTTTCGTTCTGTTCCTGCTGGCGGGCTGCGGAGCGCCCGGCGAACCGCAGCCGCCCGCGCCGCCCATCCCCGCGGCGGTCAGCGATCTCGCGGCGCGGCAATCCGGCGACGGCGTAACCCTCACTTTTACTCCCCCGCGCGAGGCCGTTGACGGGGAGCGGCTGGCCGAGCCTCCGGCGCTGGAGATCTTTCGCGGCGGCGCGGATGCGAAGTCCTTCCGCCTGGTGTACACGATTCCCGGCGCGCTCGTGGAGACCTATGTGGTGCAGGAGCGCGTGCAGTTTTTCGATCCGCTTACGCCCGAAGATCTGCGCGCACTGCCCGGAGGGGCGGTCGCGTATCGGGTGCGCGCGCGCGCGTCGAAGAAGAAGGCTTCCGCCGATTCCAACACCGCCACCGTGCGCCTCTTTCCCGTTCCCGAGCGCATCGCGCGCCTCGAGGCCCGGGTGACGGAAGCGGCCATCGAGCTTTCCTGGCCCGCACCCGAACGCACCTCGGGCGGGCTGCCGTTGCCCGCGGTTTCCGGCTTCCGCGTCTACCGCGGGGAGCTGGACCCCGCTTCGGCCGAGGCTGCGGCGCGGGACCTGGCGCAAGCCAAATGGAAATCGCTGCTGGCGCTGCTGGCGCCCGCGCCGGGGAATAATTTCCGGGATGCGCAGTTCGCCTTCGGCGCGGCGTATGTCTATGTGGTGCGCAGCGTGGTGCTCGCGGAAGGGAACAGCCTGGAATCCCCGGACTCCGTCCCGGCAGTGGTCACGCCCCAGGACACCTTTCCGCCGGCGGCGCCGCAGGGCCTGGTGGCTATTTTCATCCCTGGCGGAGCGGCAACGGGGCTGCAAGCGGACCTATCCTGGTCGCTGAACCTTGAAACCGACCTGGCGGGCTACCGCGTCTATAGAAGTGATACAGAAGAAAGCCGGGGCAGGCTCATGACCCCCAGTCTGTTGCCTGCCCCGGCTTTCCGTGATATGTCCGTAGAGGCGGGCCATCGTTATTGGTACACGGTGACCGCGGTGGACCGTGCCGGGAACGAAAGCCTGCGCAGTTCTCCTGCTTTTGTTGACGTCACGCCATCTGCACCTTAGCTCCGGCGTATCCGCGGGGCACGAGTTTCGGACGGAGGGCCAAGCCTGCGCCGCATGTCTTCGCGCGAAAAACTTTCGGGCTTCCCCACGCTCCCCAAGGAGTGGAAGGCGGTGCTGCTCACCGGGGTGCGCACCGGCATAAGCCTTTCCCTGGTGTTGGCCGTCTGGCTGCTGCTGGCCAACCGCATTCCGTTTCTCGAGCGCTTTGCCTGGGAGCGCAATATCGCCGCGGCCGCGGCCCTGGCGCTGCTGGCGCTGCTGCCCCCGGTGCGCTTTTTCCCGGCGCCTTGGCGCATGCTGGTCTGCAGCCTGACGGCCTGGATGATCTTCAGCTTCGCATATCGCGGCTGTTTCCTTTTCTTCCCGGGGCTCACCCGGCGCATCGGGGCGTTCCACGTGTTCATGCTGGGCGCCGTGGTGTATACGATCGTGGCCACGCTCACCTGGATCGGCACGTTTATCTGGAGCGTCCGCGATCATCATGTATCGCAAACCCGGCACCATCTGAGCTGACAGCCGATGAAATTTTGCCGCTTCCGACCGTTGCAAGATGCCACGCTGCAGCCCTCCGCCGGCCTCTATGGCCTGCTGGAGGGCGAGGAGATCCGCGAGATCAGCGGGGCGCCGTGGGGAGTGTGGTCGCGCGGCGCGCGCAGCTGGCGGCGCGGCGAGGTGCGCCTGCTGGCGCCCGTGGAGCCCAGCAAGCTGGTCTGCGTGGGCCGCAACTATGCCGCGCACATCGCCGAGCTGGGCCACGAAACGCCCAAGGAGCCGCTCATTTTTCTGAAGCCGCCTTCGGCCATCGTGGGCCCGGAGGATCCCGTGGTGCTCACGCGCTTTTCGAAGCAGGTGGAGCACGAGGGAGAGCTGGCGGTGGTCATGGCCCGGCGCTGCGCGCATCTGCAGGACGCCGACGATGTGCGCCCCTACATCCTCGGCTACACGTGCCTGAACGACGTCACCGCGCGCGACATCCAGAAAGCCGAAACGCTCTTCGACCGCGCCAAGGGCTTCGACACCTTTTGCCCCATCGGCCCGCACATCGAGAGCGAGCTCGATCCCGCGGACGTTCTCGTGGAGACTCGGGTGAATGGGGCGTTGCGGCAGTCCGGGCGCACCTCGCTCATGCTGTATCCCGTGTTTTATCTGGTGCGCTGGATCTCGCGCATGATGACGCTCAATCCCGGGGACGTCATCGCCACCGGCACGCCGGCCGGAGTCGGCCCGCTGCTCGCCGGCGACGTCGTGGAGGTGTCCATCGAGGGCATTGGCGCGTTGCGCAACCCGGTGCACGCTCCGCGCGCGTGAGTTCCCGCTGCCCCTGCGCTTCCGGTAGAATAGCGCTTAGGGGTGGCCTCTTCGCTCCGGCGAACCCCCCTGCTGAAGAATCGCCGAGGAAACTTTGCAAAACGTGCTCGACAACTGGAAGATGTTGCTGGCCGCCGGCGGCCTGAGCGTCACCGGAATCGCCGTGGTTTCCTACGCTTTCTTGCGGCCCGCGGCCAATCCCGACGAAACCGAGCGCAAACGCCGCCTGCTCCTCAATCAGATCGGGCGCATTGCCGAAGGCCACGTGGTGGAACTGGTGGAGCAGGGCGGCGAGCCCACGGCTCCCAGCGGCGGAATGTTTCGCGGCAAAAGCGTCACGCCGGCCGCGCCGGCAGGCCGCAAGCTGATCTTGTACAGCTATGCCATCTCCGGCGTCACCTATCAGACGGCCCAGGACGTCACTGGACTCGACAGCCAGGTGAATTTCGAGCACCTCGTCCCCGGGCAGCCCGCGAGCATCAAATACGACCCCGCCAACCCCACCAATTCGGTGATTGTCACCGATGACTGGTCGGGTTTGCGCTGAGTCCGGAGACGCTTACGCGGAGCATTTGCCTTTCTGATTCTTGTCCGGCTGCGCTATGCTTTTTGCCGGGCGCACCTTTCCAGCCGGCTCCGTCGGTATGAAGACATTTCTTGCAGCGGTGCTGACCACGATCCTCATCTGTGCGATGACGCTCGCGGCCATGTTGGTGCTGATTCGCGCGACGCTGTACCTCACTTCGCTCGAATCCCCGCTGTGGCGCGCCCTGGCCTTCGCCGCGGAGCTGCTGCTGGGCGTGGTGCTGCTGCTGGGCACGGTGTGGCTGGCCACGCATCTCGCGGTGCGCATTTTCGCCCCCAAAGTGGACCGCTTCGCGCTCACGCAGACGAAGGAAACGCAGGACGCGGGACCGCCGCGCTGAGCGCCCGGCGTTCGCTGGAAAGGACCCACGGAATGACCGTTAAAGGAAAGCAGCACGACCGCCTCGAAGAGCTGCGGCGGCGATCCGCCGAGGCGGAAGCCGGCGGGGGACCGGAGCGGCGGGAACGCGAACACCGGGCCGGCAAGCTCACCGCGCGGGAGCGCATCCACCTGCTGCTCGACGAAGGCACGTTCGAGGAGCTGGACAAGTTCATGCGCCACCGCTGCACCGATTTCGGCATGGAGGAGCAGCGCCCCGCGGGCGACGGCTTCGTCACCGGGTTCGGGCGCATCAATGGCCGCCTAGCCTACGTTTTTGCCCAGGATTTCACGGTTTTCGGCGGTTCGCTCTCGGAAAGCAACGCCCTGAAGATCTGCAAGGTCATGGACCTGGCCATGCGCAACGGCGCGCCGGTCATCGGCCTGAACGATTCCGGCGGCGCGCGCATCCAGGAAGGGGTGATGTCGCTGGCGGGCTATGCGGATATTTTTCTGCGCAACACGCTGGCCAGCGGGGTCATCCCGCAGATCAGCGCGATCATGGGGCCCTGTGCCGGCGGCGCGGTCTATTCCCCGGCGATCACCGATTTCATCTTCATGACCCGCGAAACTTCGTACATGTTCGTCACCGGGCCGGACGTCATCAAGACCGTCACCCACGAGGATGTGAGCAAGCAGGAGCTGGGCGGGGCCATGACCCACAACGCCACCAGCGGGGTCGCCCATTTTGTCACCGGCGATGACGCCGACTGCTGCGCCATGATCCGCGAACTGCTCAGCTTCCTTCCGCTCAACAACATGGAGGATCCGCCGCGCCAGGCCCCCAGCGACGCCCCGGACCGGCGCGAGGAAGCGCTCAACTCCATCGTGCCCGACGACCCGCAGAAGCCCTACGACATCAAGGACGTGATCCACGCGATTGTGGATGACGGCTACTTCTTCGAGGTGCACGAGCACTTCGCCAAGAACATCGTGGTAGGCTTTGCGCGGCTCGACGGGCGTCCCGTGGGCATCGTGGCCAACCAGCCGGCGTTTCTCGCCGGGGTCCTGGACATCAACGCCTCGGTGAAGGGGGCGCGCTTCGTGCGCTTCTGCGACGCCTTCAATATTCCGCTGATTACGTTTGAGGACGTGCCCGGCTTCCTCCCCGGCACGCAACAGGAGTTCGGCGGGATCATTCGCCACGGCGCGAAGCTGCTCTTCGCCTTCGCCGAAGCCACGGTGCCGAAGATCACGGTGATCACGCGCAAGGCCTATGGCGGGGCCTACTGCGTCATGGCCAGCAAACATATCCGTACCGACGCCAATTTCGCCTGGCCCACCGCGGAGATCGCGGTGATGGGCCCGGAGGGCGCGGTGAACATCGTCTACAAACGCGAGTTGGATAAGACCCCGGAAGCGAAGCGCGAAGCCCTGCGCCAGGAAAAGATCGAAGAGTTCCGCGAACGCTTTGCCAACCCTTTCGTGGCCGCCGAGCGCGGCTACATTGACGCCGTGATCGAACCCGCGGAAACGCGCGCGCGGCTCATCACCGCGCTGCGCGCCCTGGAAAACAAAAGGGACACCAACCCCAAGAAGAAGCACGGCAACATCCCGCTGTAGCGCGAGTGCGTCCAGCGAAGTGAAGCTTGCGGGGCCTGAGTTTCCACCGGCAGGCACGGAGTGCTCTTCGGTGCAATTCCTGGTGATTTCCGCGGTCCGGGGGAAGCCCGGGGCGTGCTAAAATGAATTTTCTAGCCGGGCCATGTTTCGAAAAATTCTCATCGCCAATCGGGGGGAGATCGCGGTGCGCATCGAGCGCGCGTGCCGCGAGATGGGCATACGTTCCGTGGCGGTATTCAGCGACGCGGACCGGGCCTCGCTGCACGTGCGGCTTGCCGATGAGGCCTACCCCATCGGCCCCGCGCCGTCCCGCGAAAGCTACCTGTGCATCGACAAGCTGATGGAGGTGGCGCGCCGCGCGGGCTGCGACGCCCTGCATCCCGGCTACGGTTTTCTCGCGGAAAATGCCGCGCTGGCGCGCGCCTGCGCCGAAGCCGGCGTCACCTTCATCGGCCCGTCCCCCGAAGCCATGGAGGCGCTGGGCTCGAAGACCGAAGGCCGCCAACTGGCGCGGCGCTGCGACGTGCCCACGGTACCCGGAGCGGTGGACCCCATCGAGAGGCCCGAAGACGCGCAGTTGCTGGCGCAGAGCATAGGCTACCCGGTGCTGCTCAAGGCCGTGGCCGGGGGCGGCGGGAAGGGCATGCGCCTGGTTTCGAACGCCGCGGAGTTCGCCGCGGGCTGGCGCGACGCCAGTTCCGAGGCGCTCAACGCCTTCGGGGACGCGCGCCTGTATCTCGAGAAATATCTGGTGCAGCCGCGGCACATCGAGATCCAGATCCTGGCCGACGCGCATGGCCGGGTGGTCTCGCTGGGCGAGCGCGAATGCTCGGTGCAGCGGCGCCATCAGAAGGTCGTCGAGGAAGCCCCGTCGCCGATCATGACCCAGGAACTGCGCCGCAAGATGGGCGAAGCGGCGGTGCGCCTGGCGCGCGCCGGGCGCTACGTCAACGCCGGCACCGTGGAATTCCTCGTGGATGCGGGACACAACTTCTACTTCCTGGAGGTCAATACCCGCCTGCAGGTCGAGCATCCCGTCACCGAGCAGGTCACCGGCCTGGACCTGGTGAAGCTGCAGATCGCCATCGCCGCCGGGCACCGCCTGCCCTTTGCCTGGGAATCGATCACCCCCCGCGGGCACGCCATGGAAGTGCGGCTCTACGCCGAGGACCCCGACAACAATTTTTTTCCATCACCGGGAAAGATTCTTTCGCGGCGCACGCCCACCGGCCCCGGCATCCGCCTGGACGACGGTGTGTACCAGGGCTGGACGGTGCCTACCGACTACGACCCGCTGCTGAGCAAGCTCATCGCCTGGGGCAACAGTCGCGAGGAGACCATTGCCCGGCTGCGCCGGGCGCTCGATGAATTCGCCATCACCGGCATCAAGACCAACGTTGGCCTCTTTCGGCGCATCCTCAGCGAGCCCGCATTTTTGCGCGGAGAGATGCACACGCGCTGGCTTGACGAGCTTCTGCAGGTACGAGCGGCGGTGCGCGATGACGACCCCAGCGCGGTCCAAGCCGCGCTCATCGCCGCCGCCCTCTGGCAGTTGGCCCAGGATGGGGCGCACCCCAATGGGAACGGGGGCGCATCGCCGGACGACTCCTCCTCGCGCTGGAAGTTCGAAGGCCGCCGCGAGCTGCTGGATCGCATGCCATGAACTGCGCCACGCTCATCCTCTGTGGGGCGCACAGCCCCAAGCGCGTCTGCGCCGAGCGGAAAGTGTGCGCCCGCCGCAAGGTCTGTACCCGCTGGCGCGTGTGCGCCGCTTCACGAGACGATGCCCCGGTCATTCCGAGTGGAGGCGCGGCGCAGCCGGCCCGGCCGGAAGGAATCTCTTTTCCTTCGTGGCGTGCCGGGGAAGCGCGGCGCGCGGCGGAGCCCGGCGCATGAAATACGAAGTGCACATGGAAGGGAAGACGCGCGTAGTGGAGCTGGAACGCCACGGCGCGGCTTGGCGCATCTCCCTCGACGGCCAGCCCGTCGCCGCCGACGCCCTCGAGATTTCTCCCGGCGTCTACTCCATCCTGCTCGGCGGCCGCTCCCATGAGGTTCGCGTCATGATCGCGCCGGATGGCTCACTTCAGGTGCAGAGCGGCCTATACGAATTCGCCGCCAAGGTCGTGGATCCGCGCTCCTGGCGCGGCCGCCGCCACGGCGTCCTGGAGGCCGAAGGCCGCCAGCAGATTCTGGCTCCCATGCCCGGCAAGGTCGTGCGCCTGCTGGTCAAGGTAGGGGACAAAGTCGAAGCCGGGCAGGGGCTGCTGGTGGTGGAAGCCATGAAGATGCAAAATGAAATCCGCTCGCCGAAGAGCGGCGTGGTGGAGCGCCTGCAGGCCAAGGAAGGCCAGCCCGTCAACGCCGGTGAAGTCCTCGCCTGGGTCGAATAGCGGCGCGCAGACAGCAATCTTCAGGCACGCGTCCTCGAGAGCTCGGTACTCCGCACTTTATTCGGGATGGTTTACGGAACCTGTTTGACCGGCAGGTTGGACTTCGCCGCGTCGGGCAGCTTGCCCGCCGCTTCGATCACCTGCTGGGCCAGGTAGTTGGACACCCGCGCTTCATCGCGGGCGATGGCCAGGTAGGCAGCGCGCAGGAGCTGTTCCTTGCGGTTGCGCAGGGTGTCGCGGATGGTTTGCTGCACATTCGGGTCCGTGATGCCGCGCTGCCCGGGAGCCTCGCGCGCCACCAGCTTCAAAATGTAGTAGGCGTCCTTGGCCGCAATCACCGGGCTGACCTGCCCCGGCTTCATGGATACCACGGCTTTCTTCAGCCCCGGATCGGAGCGGCTCAGGGAGGATTCCGGGACGTAGCCGAGGTCGCCGCCGGTCGTCGCGGAGGCCGGATCCTCGGAATAGTCCATGGCCAGCTG
>JAIQEV010000017.1 GCA_020073585.1 Terriglobia bacterium | reverse complement strand
AACGAAAACACGAACCGGCTCTTACGGCAATACCTTCCTAAGGGAACCGACCTGTCCTGCTTTGCGCAATCGGAACTGGACAAAGTGGCACTGCGCTTAAATCAACGCCCGAGAAAAACCTTAGGTTTTCAGACTCCTGCGAGTAGACTTCGCGCAAGTGTTGCGTCGACCCATTGAGATCACCCCCCGAATCGAGTATTTCCACGCCCGGAGATGAACCTCTCTCCCATCGATTTCCACCGAAGCTCGTGCGCTGCTCTCCTCGAGCAACCCCTCCGGCTTCCACTGGGCTTCCTCTTCGAATTGATTGCCACGCGCATCGAGCCGCTGGCGGAAGTAGCCCCTGCGGTGTACCAGGGTTACCCCGGCCATTGGCACTCCGAGGTCGGCAGCGGAGCGCAGGGTGTCCCCGGCCAAAACGCCCAGACCCCCGCTGTAGGTCGGGATCGCAGGCTCCAGCGCGATCTCCATCGAGAAATAGGCGACTTTGGACTGATTCGCTTCCGGCATGCTTCTCTCCAGATTCGCCGCTCCCACGGGTTCGCCAACCCGTCTACCACTTCTTCTCCCGGGCTCCGAGTTCCTTCAGACGCTGTTTCATCTCGTTGAGACACCGCACCTCGCACGCGTCCACTGGACGGTCAAACCCCGACCGATGTTGTATCTGAATCCGCAGCGAAACGTCCGGACGGAACTTCCGCACCGCTTCGTATTGAATGGACTGATCGTAAGGAACGATGTCGTAGCCGGAGTCCCGCCTCTCTTTGGGCATGATCCAGTCCGCGATTGCCTGCAAGGCTATTCGGACCTTGTGGCAATGCGGGCAGCCTGGCAGCGGATGTTCCACCCCAGCCTCGTGGGTGCCCGTCAGCTCGAGTGTGAACCCGATTTGGCGCTTCTCTTTTCTTACGTAATAGGAGTCCGGCAGAGCCTCCCAGCAGACCTGGAAGCGCTCGACCAATTCCCGGAGTGCCTCGGGCGCTCTTGCGGACGGTTCCGTGGCGATCGCCACGTTCTCTTGCTTGCCCCCGGCACCGCTGCCGGTGGATTCCTCCTCCGATTCAGACTTGGATTTCATAAGACCTCCTTCCACCTACAATTGGCCGATTCTTTGTAGTTCGGGCTTCACCTCCCCGTTCCATTTCCAGATCGCAAATATTGGCGGGTAGACCACCAGCTCCAGAATGAACGACGTGAAGATGCCGCCGATCATCGGCGCGGCAATGCGCTTCATGACGTCCGCCCCCGCTCCGGTGGACCACAGGATAGGCAGCAGCCCGAAGAACATGCAGGCCACGGTCATCACCTTCGGCCGCAGCCGTTTTACCGCGCCATGCACGATGGATTCGCGCAAGTCATCCCAACTGCGCATCTGTCCGTTCTGTTTTGCCTCGTGGTAGGCCAAATCGAGATACAACAGCATGAACACCGCCGTTTCCGCGTCTACTCCCAGCAGCGCGATGAGCCCGACCCACACCGCAATGCTCATGTTGTAACCCAGCAGATAGAGGAACCACACCGCTCCCACCGCGGAGAAGGGAACAGCCAGCAGAATGATGAGCGTCTTCACCGTCGAGCGGGTGTTGAAGTACAGCAATAGGAAGACGATGAAGAGCGTAACCGGCACAACCAGCTTCAGCCGCTCTTTCACTCGCTCCATGTACTCGTATTGCCCGCTCCACACCAGTTGATACCCCGGCGGAACTTGCACTTGGTCCAAAACGGCTTTCTTCGCATCCCGCACGTAGCCGCCAATATCCCTTCCGGTGACGTCCACGTACACATAGCCGCTGAGGCGCCCGTTCTCGTCGCGGATCATTCCCGGCCCGCTCCGCAAGTGGATGTCGGCAAGCTCCGCCATCGGTACCTGGGCTCCCGCCGGAGTTCGCACGAGCACGCGATTCAGAGCGCCGATATCGCTCCGGTAATCGCGCATATAACGGACGTTGACCGGGTACCGCTCCCGGCCTTCCACGGTGGTGGTCACGTTCTCGCCGCCCACCGAGCTGGTCAGCACCATCTCCACGTCGTCGATCGTCAAGCCATAGCGCGCGAGCGCCTCGCGCCGGATGTCGAAGTCCAGAAAATATCCTCCCGTGGTCCGTTCCGCAAACACGCTCGTGGTCCCGGGAATGCCCTTGACGGCCATTTCGATCTTCTCGCCGATCTCCTGAATCTTTCCCAGGTCGGACCCCAGGATCTTGATCCCCAGCGGCGTGCGCACTCCGGTGGTGAGCATGTCAATGCGCGCCTTGATGGGCATGGTCCACGCATTGGCGAATCCCGGGAGCTGCAGCGCTTCGTTCATCCCCCCCGGGCCGTAAATCAGCTCCTGCGTCGAAATCCGGTCCGGCCAGGCGCGCCGCAAAATCCGCTGCAGCCATTCGGGCGCCCTCTCCGAATACCAGCGCGGCTTCTTGCGCCATTGCTCGTGCGGCTTGAGGACCACCACTGTTTCGGCCATGGAGAAGGGCGCGGAATCGGTGGCCGTCTCGGCGCGCCCGGCTTTGCCGAAGACGCTCTCCACCTCTGGGAAGCTTCGCAGGATCTTGTCCTGGACCTGCAGGATTTTCCCGGCCTCGGTCACGGATATTCCCGGAAGCGTCGTGGGCATGTACAGCAGAGAGCCCTCGTCGAGCGGCGGCATGAACTCCGACCCCAGCCGGAAAAAAACGGGAACCGTGAGGATCACCACAAGAACCGCGGCGCTCACGATGGCCCATTTGTATTCCAACGCGAACTCCACCACCGGATGGTACAGACGCATCAGCGGCCGGCTGATGGGATGCTTCTCCTCGCTGTGAATCTTGCCCACCGCGACCCCGTTGACCATCCAGGCCAGCCAGCGCGGGCGAAACTCGAATTTCTTTTGCCGGATCACCAGCATCGAGATGGCCGGACCCACGGTGATCGCCAGGATGGCCGCCATCGCCATCACGAAGTTCTTGGTGAACGCCAGGGGCTTGAACAACCGGCCTTCCTGCGCTTCTAACGTAAAAACGGGCAGAAAAGACACGGCAATCACGAGCAGCGCGAAAAAGCTCGGGCCGCCCACCTCCTTAATCGCCGTGATGATGACGCTGCGATAGTCCGTCGGCCGCCCTTCCGCATCCCAGCGCTCCAGCTTCTTGTGGATCTGCTCCACGGAGACCACCGCCGCGTCCACCATCGCCCCGATCGCCACCGCGATCCCTCCCAGGGACATGATGTTCGCCGTGAGCCCCAGCGACTGCATGGGAATGAAGGAGAGCAGAATTGCGATGGGGATGGTCACGATGGGAATCAACGCGCTCGGAATGTGCCACAGGAAAATGATGATCACGATACTGACGATGATCAGTTCTTCCTTGAGCGTGCCCTTGAGGTTCTCGATGGACCGCTCGATCAAGTCCGACCGGTCATAGGTCGCCACGATCTTCACGCCGGGCGGAAGCGTCGGTTCAATCTCCGTTATTTTTTCGCGGATTCGCTCGATCACTTTCTCCGCGTTCTCACCGAAACGCATGATGACCACGCCGCCCACGACCTCGCCCCGGCCGTTGTATTCGGCGATGCCCCGGCGCAGGTCCGGCCCCAGCGTGGCCGTGCCCAGGTCCCGCAGGAGAATCGGTGTCCCCGTGGCCGGATTGCTGCCCACGACAATCTGTTCGAGGTCCGCCAGCGAGTGCACGTACCCGCGCCCGCGCACCATGTACTCCCGGCCTGAGAATTCCACCAGCCGCCCTCCCACGTCGTTGTTCCCCTTGCGCACCGCCTCCACCACGCTATCCACGGGAATCTTGTAGGCCAGCAGCTTCGTGGGATCGATGTTGATCTGGTATTGCCGGACAAAGCCCCCGATCGGCGCTACCTCCGCCACTCCCGGGACGGACTGCAGCGCATAGCGCAGATACCAGTCCTGGTAGCTCTTCATCTGGTCCAGGCTGTAGCGGCCCGTCGCATCCACCAGCGCGTACTCGTAGACCCAGCCGACCGCCGTCGCGTCTTTCGCCAGCTCCGTCTGCACCCCCTGCGGCAGCCGCGGAAGTATGCTGCTGAGGTATTCCAGCGTGCGCGAGCGCGCCCAGTAAATGTCCGTGCCCTCTTCGAACACCACGTACACGTAGGAATAGCCGAAATCGGAAAATCCCCGGATGTCCTTGACCTTGGGCATGCCCAGCAGCGAGGAGATGATCGGATAGGTGACCTGGTCCTCGATGATGTCCGGGCTGCGGTCCCAGCGGCTGTAAATGATCACCTGCGTGTCCGACAGATCCGGGATGGCGTCCACCTTGGTGTTCCTGAGCGCGTACCACCCCAGAAGGACAGCCACTGCGGTGAAGAGAAATATCAGGAATCGGTTGTTCGCGGAAAATTCGATGATCCGGTTGATCATGGTTTAAGCTCGGCTTCCTTCCTCAGTTCTTCCCAGCTCAGCAGCTTTCCGCCGTTCTTCCGCACGAACGCCTGCGCATCCTCGCGTTTCGCGAACGCGTAGGTGCTCGGCTCGCAGCGGTCGAAAACCAAGTTGAAGGGGCGTTTCGTCTGGTCCATCATCGCCCCTTCATGCGCATCGCACAGGGAAACCCGGCTCCCCTCCACGTACACCGCGGCCTCGGGCTTCATGGGCTTGTTGGAAAGGTACTCGGTGACTTCCACCAGTTCTCCCGGCTTGCCGGCTTGCACGTTATGCGTGATTCCGCAGCGCACGCAGCACACCGCCACGCGCTCCTTCCCCAGGAGGAGGACGGCCCGCGAATGCTCGTGGATGTGCCGCTGGCAAATCTCGCAGGTCTGCGGCTTGGTTTCCTGCAGCAGCCAATAGCCTCCCGCCGCGATCGCGGCAAGAATGAGGCTGCTCAGAATCAGCGTCACGGTCTTGGCTTTTTTGCTCATGGCGTCCTCCGCGGACTCAGTGCTGCATGCCGCCCATGGCGCTCTTGAGGCGGCTTTCGGAATCGATCAGGAAGTTGCCGGACGTCACGATCGTCTCTCCCGGTTTGAGTCCCGACAAGATGACGATCTGCTCCCCCAGGCGCGGCCCGATCTGCACCTTCCGCGGCTCGAAATAGCCGTCGGCCATCGCCACGAACACTACCTGTTCCGCGCCCGAATCCAGCACCGCCTCCTGCGGAACCACCGTCTGCGTTCCGTACGCCAGGTTTAGCTGCACTTCGGCGAACATCTCCGGCTTCAATTCGAAATTGCGGTTGGGAAAGGCCATGCGCACTTTCACCGTGCGCGTCACGGGATCGACGGTCGGATAGATGTAAACGATTTTTCCCGCATACGTCTTCCCGGGAAAATAGCTCAGCTGCATGGTGGCCGGCTGGCCCAGCTTCACGTAGGGCGCTTCATATTCGTAGATTTCCGCGTTGACCCACACTGTCGAGAAATTCGCGATCTCATACAGCTCCGTTTCCGGCGTCACGTACGTCCGTTCATAGACTTCGCGCTTGATCACGAACCCGCTGGCCGGCGAGTACATCGTCGTCGTGCGCGTCGCCTGCCCGCTCTCCTCCAGTTTCTTGATCTGCTCTTCGCTGATGTCCCACAGCCGCAGCCGCTCGCGCGTCGCCTGCAGCAGTGTTTCCGAGCCTTTGGAAACCTCGGTGAACGGAGAGGAACTCAGGTCTTTTTCGGCCCGCCGCGCAATCAGGTATTCCTGCTGCGTCGCCACCAGATCCGGGCTATACAGACTGAAGAGCGGCTCCCCTTTCCGCACCAGTTTCCCGATGAAGTCCGCGTTGACGCGTTCCACCCACCCCGCGGTCTTCACGTGAATCCTGGCGATCTTCGTCTCATCCACCTGCACTTGCGCCACCGCGCGAATCGTGCGCGTCAGCGCCTGGCGCTGCACCACGGCGGTGCGCACGCCGGTGAGCTGTTGCTTTGTGGCCGTAATCTTCACCGTCCCGGCCGGCATGTTTTCCATCGATTCGTCGCTATCGGCATACATCGGAACCAGGTCCATGCCGTCTGGCGCCTTCCCGGGATGCTGGGAGCGCATCGCCGGGTTCATGGCGTCGTACCAGTAAAGAATCTTCTTTTCCTTTGGCTTGCTTTCCTCTTCGGCATACATCGGAACCAGCTCCATGCCGTCCGGCGCCTTCCCGGGATGGTCGGAGTGCATCGCCGGGTTCATGGCGTCGTACCAGTAGAGAATCTTCTTTTCTTTTGGTTTGCTTGGCTCTTCGGCATACATGGGAACCAGCTCCATGCCGTCCGGCGCCTTGCCCGGTTTGTCCGAGCGATAAGCGGGATTCATCGAATCATACCAGTAGAGAATCTTCCGCTCACCGGGTTTGGCGGCGGCCTCCTGGCCATGGCTCGCATGGGAGCTATGGGTTTGCGCACTTGGTTCGCCGGAGCTCCCGGCGAACCACGCGGCGAAAGCGCTGCGATACCCGTAAGCGCCGGCTGTCAGGAACGCCACGGCTGTAACTGCCATCGCGATCTTTATGAATTGCGGTTTCATGATTCCCCTCTCACTTTGCGAGATCCAAACCCGTAATTTGTTCCAGGTTCACCAGCGCCTTTTCGTAGCTGGCCAGCTCTTCGTAATAGTTCACTTCGTATTCGAGCACGGAAGTGAAATTGTTGATGAGGCTCTCAAAATCGAGAGAGCCTGTCTGGTAGGCCGCCAGCGAGGACTCCAAGGCCAGCGCCGATTGCGGTACCAGCCCCCTCGTGTACAACGTCAGCAGCTCGTCGGAGGCTTTCGCCTGCAGGTACTGTTCCTTCACCTGGAAGAGCAGGGCCGTGCGGATGGACTCCCGGCTTTGCTTCGAGCTTTCCAGCGCATAGCGGGCTTCGCGGACCCCTTCCCGCTGTTTCTTTTTGTAGAAGATGGGCACGTTGATGCCCACATTGAAGCCGTGCATGTCCGGCATGTCGGGCCGCTGCTGGTAGTCGTAGCCGGCGCGGAAATCAGGGTAGTACGCCTTTTGTGCCAGGTTCACGGCGTACTGCTCTTGTTCGACGAGCTGTTCCTGGCGGCGTATCTCCGGCGAGTTTGCCACACCCTTCTCGATCAGTTCGTCCAGCGAATAGGTCAGCGCGGACTTCTCGACCGCTGCGAGCTGTCCCATCGGAGTTTCGGGGGACCGCAGCAGCAGGGTGTTGAGTTTCGCTGTCAGCGTGCGCCGCCGTTGGTTTAGCAGCGTGAACGTCCGGAGAATCCGGCTCACTTCCAATTGCGCGCGAATCACGTCCTGCTGCAGTCCCTTGCCGACCTTGTATTTTTCCTCCGCAACGCGCGCCAGCTTGTCCAGCAGATCCTTGTTCTTCTGCGTGATCGCCAGCGCTTGATCCACCGCCCAAAGTTCGTAATAGGCGGACTTCACTTCCGCGCGAATCTGACGCCGCGTCGCCTCCAGATTCCAGCTCTCGGCCTCCGCGTCTTTGGCGGCGATTTCTCCCCGCAGCCGGAGCTTCCCGGGATAGGGGAATTCCTGCATCGCGCTGATCCCGCGGTAGCTCGAAGGATCCATGTGCTGCACGCTGAACGGGCGGATGTTTCCCATCCACCCGGCGCTCACCGTCGGATCGGGCAGAGACTTCACCTGCGGAACACGCGCGCGTTTCGCTTCGATCATCTGCTCTTCCGCCTTGATGGCGGGATGCACGCGCTCGGCCTCGCTGACGAGGTCCGCGAGCTGGATGGATTCGGTCGCGGCTGGCGTTGCCGCCGCGGCGCTTCCTTCCTGCCGGGCCTCTAGCGGAGCGGTCTTTCCGCCTTCCCGCGGGTGCGCCGGGGCCGCCTGGGACGCGGCCCGCAACCCGCCGGGTCCCGCCGCCAAAAGCGACAGCCACACCCCCAGCCATATCGTTTTCCGCCAGGCCTCCGGCCGATACCTTAATAGAGAATTCATGCGCACTCCTCCGTTTCTGAGTCACTTCACGCGCGCACACCCGTGCGCCCGCGGAAAAACGGTGGAGGCGAATCAGATTCTTAGAACGGAGATGCTTTCCGGGGGGCTACTGCGAGATAAGAATAGTTCGCCACGCTGCGCCATCATCGCCGCGCCTGCCGCATAAAAATTGGCTGCCGCCGGCACTGTCGCCGCGCTCGTTTGTTCCGGCGCCGTCTGCGTTTCCGCGCTGCCTGCCAAATAAGGATGCCCGTCCGCGGAAATCGTGCAGCAGGATGCAGCGGAGGAAGATACCGCCGGCCCGCAGTTATGTTCCATCTCCTGCGCGCAGGACTTCTTTGCTTCCGCGGGGATTGGTTGCGCCAGGCAGCAGGAGAGCAGCGGCCCGCTCACCAGGGTCAGCAGGATGACCATCGCCGTAAATCGCGCGCCACTTCTCATCAGCCCCCAGCCTACTCCTCTCCCCCCTTGGACGCAAGGACGCGTGACTTGTCAGCCTACATCGCCGCGGGGCCCGCCCGGTGGCCGGGGAATGCTGGCCTCAAGATACTCCCTTGCTACTCTGCGCGTATTCTTTCAAAATAAGGAATTATAGCTCGCGTTTTCGGTGCGCCGCGCAACCCCCGCTCCGCCCGAGGGATACTGCACAGAGCCATGAAAGATCTGACCGAAATCGAAACCTCCTTGCGCTCCATCGCCTATTTTTCCATGGAGATCGCCCTCGAGAACTCCATGCCCTCTTACAGCGGCGGCCTGGGCGTTCTCGCCGGCGACACCATCCGCGCCGCCGCGGACATGAAAGTCCCCATCGTCGCGATCTCTCTCCTCTACCGCAAAGGCTATTTCGCCCAGCGCCTGGATGCGGACGGAACCCAAATGGAAGATCCCGTCGAGTGGCGCGTCGAGGATTTTCTGCACCTGGAAGAGGCGCGCACCAAGGTCATTATCGAAGGCCGCCCCGTCCATCTCCGCGCCTGGCGTTATCCCGTGCGCGGCCTCACCGGCTACGAGATCCCCGTCTATTTCCTCGACGCCGATCTTCCCGAAAACAATATCTCCGACCGTGCCCTCACCGGTTCGCTCTACGGCGGCGATCGCTACTACCGCCTCTGCCAGGAGGTCCTCCTGGGCATCGGCGGTGTGCGCATGCTCCGCGCGCTCGGCTATACCGGCATCACCCGCTATCACATGAACGAAGGTCACGCTGCGCTTCTCGCCATCCAGCTCCTCAACGAAGAGGCCCATAAGGCCGGCCGCCGTACCATCCGCGGCGAGGACATCGCCAAGGTCCGCCGCAATTGCCTCTTCACCACCCACACTCCGGTCCCCGCGGGCCACGACCGTTTTCCCATGGAAATGGTCAGCCGCATCTTCGGCCACCGCCTCGATCTCCTCGACCTCCAGGACGTCTTCTGTGCGGAGCTCCTCAATAACATCCTCCAGGAAGAGCGCAAATTCACCACCATGGACCAGGCCGTCAGCGCCGGCACCACCCTCAACATGACCTATCTCGCCCTGCACCTCAGTGGCTACGTCAACGGCGTCGCCAAGCTTCACGGCGAAACTTCCCGCAAGATGTTCTCCGACCTGCGCATCGAATCCATCACCAACGGCGTCCACGCCGCCACCTGGACCGCTCCTTCCTTTCAGCGCCTCTTCGACCAGCGCATCCCCGGCTGGCGCGAGGACAACTTCAACCTCCGCACCGCTCTCGGCCTCCCGCCCGAGGAAGTCTGGCAGGCCCACCTCGCCGCCAAGCAGCGCCTCTTCACCGTCGTCCAGCAGCGCTCCGGCCTGACCTTCGATCCCGAGGTCTTCACCATTGGCTTTGCCCGCCGGGCCACCGGCTACAAGCGCGCCGACCTGATCCTCTTCGATCTCCAGCGCCTCAAGGAAATCGCCGTCAAGACCGGCCCCTTTCAGCTCGTCTTCGCCGGCAAGGCCCATCCCCACGACGCCGGCGGCAAGGAGATCATCCGCCGCATCTTCCGCGCCAAGAAGGCTCTGGGCCGTCACGTGCGCACCGTCTATCTCGACGAATACAACATGGACCTCGGCGCCAGGATCACTTCCGGCGTCGACCTCTGGCTCAACACCCCGCAGTATCCCCTCGAGGCTTCCGGCACCTCCGGCATGAAGGCCGCGCTCAACGGCGTGCCCAGTCTTAGCGTTCTGGACGGCTGGTGGGTCGAGGGACACATCGAAGGTGTGACCGGCTGGTCTGTCGGCGACGCTCCCCACGCCGGGGCCAAGTCCGACCGCAAGAGTGAAGCCGAATCCATCTATCAAAAATTGGAACAGGGCATCCTTCCGCTCTATTATCTCCAGCGGGACCGCTTCATCTCCATCATGCAGCACGCCATCGCCCTCAACGGTTCCTTCTTCCACACCCAGCGCATGCTCCAGCAGTACGTCACCCACGGCTATTTCCGCTGATACCGCGCCGCGCCCGCCGCTAACGGAAGTCCCCGCTTCCGTCCTCGGCCCGCACGCGGCAGGGCGACGATCGGAGATTCCGGCCCGGCCGGAAAGGGTCTCAACTGTTGGTGTCTGGAATACGCAGCGGGGAGCCTCCCACGCGACGGAATGCGGCGTCCGGCTCTTGCGGCGCTTCGCTCAGGGAGCTTCTGCTGGCTGCTGGGTCTTCTTTTCTCCGCGCAATTCCGCTTCCATGTCCATGATGTTGCTCTTCGCGAACTCCTCGAAATATCCCCACGTCCCGTAGCGCGCTTTTAGCTGCGGAAGGACCGCCTCCACCACGGCCGCGCCTTTCTTTTCCTGCCGCAGCTCGGCAGCCACCATCTGCCGCAGCCCTTCGAGGTATTGCGCGAAGCCCGCCACATCTCCCGCGTTGCCCACATCCCCGTGGCCCGGCACAAACGTCGCCGAAGGATGGACGCTGCCCAGCTTTGCCAGTGTCTCCAGCCATTTGCCCGCCGATGCGTCGATCAGGTTCGGCAGCGTCTTGCGCCAGAACAGATCTCCGCAGAAGACCACCTGCGCGTCCGGAATCTCCACCACCGAATCGCCGCCCGTGTGCCCCGGGTAATAGCGCACGACAATCCGCCGCGCCCCGAGATACAGTTCCACGCTGCCGCCCTCGTACACCGCTTCCGGCGCCGTCAGCCCTTCCACCAGCGCCTTCTGCTCGGGATTGATCTCCTTGCCGAAAAACTTGCGGTTCTCCGTGTGGATCCACGTGCGCACGTTGCGCTGCGCGAAGACCACCGCCCCGGCCTCAGCGAAGACGCCGTTTCCCGCCACGTGATCCAGATGGTAGTGCGTATTGATGACGAACTTGACCGGCAGCTTTGTCAGCTTGTGGATCTCTGCGAGCATCTGCCGTGCTGCTGCTGCATTCTCGAACGTGTCGATCACCGCCACGCCGTCGTCGCCGATCACGAATCCGGCGTTGGCTCCCGCATCGCCTCTGGCGTCGTCAATCGCTGCCCACACGTTTTGCCCCAGCGGTTTCAGGATAAAAGGAGAGCCGGCGGGCGCCTGTGCGCGCGCGCCCCACGCCAGGAGGAAGAACGCGATTGTTGCAAGTTTGAGGATGCGCATGGCCGCACATCCTACTACGGCGACGCCGCCCGCGCCATTGCCGCGCCGCGCCCCCTACACGAAAAAGCCCTGCGTCCGGCACTGCTGCACGATGCCCATGCGCCCCTCTGCGCCCGATTTCCGTTTCATCCGGTACAGATGGTTTTTCACCGTCTGTTCGGAGAGGCTGAAATGGCTGGCGATCTCCTTATTCGATAGCCCCTGCGCCAGCAGCGGGATGATCTGCTGCTCCCGCCGCGTGAATCCCAGTTGCTCGTGGATGCTGGCCGAGGGCAGCGCCACCGCCTCGCGTTCGAAGTAGCGGAACAGCAGCAGGCATAACTCGTGCGAGCAGGCCGCGCCGCCGTCCCGCACCCGCCGCACGCCCTCCAGCACTTCCTCGGCCGAGGCATCCCGCGGCAGATACCCGCTCACTCCCGCGCGTACGCACTGCAGAAACTCTGTCTCTCCTCCGCGCATCCCGATCTGCAGAATGCGCACCTTGGGGGCCCGCACCCGGATCGCGCGAATTAGCGTCAGGTCCGCCGTCAGATTGCCCCGCGAACTCAGCACCAGAATTTCCGCGCCGCTGGCCAGCAGTTCTTCCGCCAGGTTCGCGCTCTCCGCCCCCAGTCCCACGATTTCGAATTCTTTGCGGTTGGCCAGCTTGCGCGCCAGCACTTCCCGCATCAGGCGGTTCTCCGCGGCCAGAAACAGCCGCGCGGCTTGCGGAGATCGTTGTGTCGCCACCACGCCTCGCGCCGCGGTCTCGCGCCAAGCCCTGCTTCCGGGCCGCTGCTCCTCCCGCGCGGAAGCGCTGGGGATCAGCCCCGCTCGTGCCCCTGTTCCCATTCGGAACATCCTCCAACTCGCTGGGTCTTTCGGCCAATCGCTTCCGGAGGCCGGGTAAACGTTAACCACCCAGTGCAATCTCGAACCTGCATGTCGCCCGCCGTCCCGTCACTCCTTTTTCGCTCCAACCGCCCTGCTAACTCCTTGCAACACAATGTTTCTTTGCCGTCATCCCGTATCTTTCCTTTGCCACAAGTCCCGATTTGGTAACCACCCCCGCTTCTCTGTCGCTTTGGTACTCCTTTTCTCGAATCAGGACTCGGAATTCTTTCTCTTTCTCCCCTCCGCATTCATTCTTAGGGCTCTAGTACCTTCCCTTATAAATCTCCTCTTTCCGCCCCGTGGTACTTTCCTATCCTGCAATTTGCTGTGCCGCGCCCCCGCCGCGTCTTTTTCCCTGCGCCGGCGAAACTTCGCGTAGAAACAGGAAGGGCGAATGGCTTTTGACCATCCGCCCTTCCTGTGTTTGGGGGGTTGGAGGAGATCGTTGTGTTTCTGTCCGCTTACGGCTGGCCGAACATCCGCAGCGTCCGATGCCGCAGTATCCCCAGTTGGCGGTTAATCGGATGCTTCCGGTTCAGGAACGTCAGCACCGGCGGGCGCCTCTCCGCCAGCCGGGTCAGCGCCATGTTCAGGCGCACGTCCCGCTGCGCGTACTTCAAGCCCGACTGCAGCGCTTCCACGGCGTCTTCGCGGCGTCCCGCGCTGGCGTACACCTCCGCCAGGTTCAGATACAGTTGCGCCTGATTCCGCTTCAGCCGCACCGCCGAATCGCACAGCTGTTCGGCCTCGGCCCATTTCTTTTCCGAGCGCGCCAGGATCACTCCCATATACGACATGTAATAGGGATTGTTCTTTTCCAGTTCCAGCGCCCGCTGCATGTGCGGCAGGGCCTTCACCGGATAGTTGTCGCGCAGTAATGTCAGGCCCTGCTTGAATTCACGAAAGGCTTCCGTGTCCATCATTCATGCACCTCAAGGAGTTCCCGGCTTTGCGGAAACCCGCTGCCCCTGCGTGTGCTCCGGGTGTCTGGACCTTCTCCAGGGACCCCTGGTTCCGGGAAGGTATGGCGGTAAACCCGTTGCCTGCTGCTACTTGCGGCCGCGTGCTGGCCCTGATCTCCAGCGAGCTGGCCGCTTTGCGGTCGCGCCTGCCGCTGTAGTGAAAGTAAACTTGGAAGCAACGGAATTCTACTGACCGGATGGACAGTCTTGGGACAGCAGGCCTGGCGTACGGGCGTGCGGGTCGCTTTGCCGCGCCGGCTGTGGCTTAGCCGCGGGTCTCCGCGCGCTGCGCGGCCGCTGCCGGAACGCGGCTGGGGTAGATCGGGAAGCGCAGCGCCAGCTCCGCCACCTGCGCGCGCAGCTTCTTTTCGATCGCGGCGTCGCCCAGGTGCGACAGCAGCTCCGTGATCCACGTCCCGATCGTCTCCATCTCCGCTTCGCGCATTCCCCGCGTGGTCACCGACGGGCTGCCCAGGCGGATGCCCCCCGCCTTCATCGGCGGCAGCGGATCGAACGGAATCGAATTCTTGTTCACGGTGATCCCCGCGCGGTCCAGCCCCTTTTCCGCGTCCGTGCCGGTAATTCCCCGCGGGTGCAGTTCCACCAGGAAGAGATGATTGTCCGTGCCCCCGGTGACGATGCGGAACCCGCCGCGCGCCACCGACGCCGCCAGCGCCTTGGCATTGGCCACCACCTGCTTCTGGTACTCCACGAACGCCGGCTCCATCGCCTCTTTCAGGCACACCGCTTTGGCCGCGATGGTGTGCACCAGCGGCCCGCCCTGGGTGCCCGGGAACGTGATCCGGTCCAGCTCCTTGGCGAACCCCGCCTTGCACAGCACCAGCCCCCCGCGCGGCCCGCGCAGCGTCTTGTGCGTCGTCGTCGAAACGAAATCCGCGTGCGGCACCGGGCTGGGATGCACCCCGGCGGCCACCAGCCCCGCGATGTGCGCCATATCCACGAAGAACAGCGCCCCCGCGGCCTTGGCGATCTTGCTCATGCGCTCGAATTCGATGATCCGCGAATACGCGCTCGCTCCCGCCACGATCATCTTCGGCTTGTGCTCCTGCGCCAGCCGCTCCACTTCCTCGTAATCGATCGTCTCCGTGCCCTGCTTCACCCCATACGCGATGAACTTGTACATCTTCCCCGAAAAATTCAGCGGATGCCCGTGCGTCAGGTGCCCCCCGTGCGCCAGGTTCATCCCCAGCACCGTGTCCCCCCACTGCAGCACCGACATGTACACGGAAATGTTGGCCTGCGTCCCGGAGTGCGACTGCACGTTGGCGTGCTCCGCGCCGAACAGCTCTTTCGCGCGGTCGATCGCCAGTTGCTCCACCTTGTCCGCGTACTCGCAGCCCCCGTAGTAGCGCTTCCCGGGATAGCCCTCCGCGTACTTGTTGGTGAAGATCGAGCCCATGGCCTCCAGCACTGCTTCCGAAACGAGGTTCTCCGAGGGGATCAGCTCCAGCCCCGTGGCCTGCCGCCGGGCCTCGTCCCGCAGCAGCCCCGCAATCTCCGGGTCCACCGTGTTCAGCGCCCGCTGCATCCGTTCATTCGCTGCTGTCGTCTGGCTCATCTGCCCTTGGCTCCTCGGTGGGACAGGCAATCTTGCCTGTCCTCAATCTGCGTGACCGCGAAGCGGTCAACCTTACCCGCGCTCGTTCTTTTCAATCTGCGTAATCTTGTCGATCCGCCTCTGGTGCCGCCCCCCCGCGTACGCCGTGCTCAGGAACGCCTGCACCATCTCCACCGCCAGATCCTCCGTCACGATCCGTCCGCCCAGCGCCAGCACGTTGGCGTCGTTGTGCTCCCGCGAAAGCCGCGCCGTCAGCACGTCGTGCGCCACCGCCGCGCGGATCCCCGGCACCTTGTTCGCCGCGATGGCTATCCCGATCCCGCTCCCGCACACCACGATCCCCAGGTCGCTCGTCCGCGCCACCACCCGCTCGCCCACCGCCAGCGCATAGTCCGGATAGTCCACCGACTCTTCCGACCACGTCCCGGTGTCATCCACGAAGTAGCCGCTCTCCTCCAGAAATTTGCGAATGGACTCTTTGACGGGGTACCCGGCGTGATCCGCGCCCAGCGCAATCCGCAGCTTCGTTGTCGGCTCTGCCATAGGGTGGCTCACCGCGGATTCTATCGGACTGCGCCGGGCCGCGCAATCCGCGCCTTACTTCTCCCTCCGCGCGCCCCTTGCAATATCCTTCCGCGCACTCCTTTGGAATCGCCGGCAACAGGCGGGAAGGCGGCTAGACGGGATTGAGGGTATCGGGATGGCACGCCCTGGCGATGAAACTGGCGGGCCGGGGCCGATTGCGCTGCAAATACTCTTCGTTCAGGAAGGTGCACACTTTTGCTGCCAGCCTGGGTTCACGGAAATTCGTGAGCCGGGATTGCAGTAAGCCTTCCACTTCGGGCAACTGCTTCTCGTTCTACGTGCAAAATAAGGTACTTGCATTCTGCCAAAACATCGCGATATATTCCCCCATCAAATGCGGAAAACTGCAGCCGGTTTTCTTTTTCTCCTCCTCTCCGCTGACCCTTCCGCTTGGGCGCAGCGCGGAGCCTATACCCGTCCCGCGGATCTCGATTACATCGTCCAGCAAGCCGAGACCATTCTGCGCGGACACATTGTTTCCGCGAGCGTCGAGCCCCATCCGCAATTTCCTGCCTTGCAAACCGTTGTCGTCACACTGAAGGTGGACAAGGTCATCAAGGGCAAAGCGGAATCCACCCACATCTTCCGCCAGTTCATCTGGGACGTGCGGGATTCGGCCGATGCCGCGGGTTATCGCAAAGCCGATGAACTCCTGCTCTTTCTCAATCCTCCTTCGGAATATGGTTTGACCAGTCCTGTCGGCCTGGAGCAGGGGCGGTTTCGCATCGAGCGGGACGCCCAGGGCAACCGCTTCGCCATAAACGGCCGTGGAAATACGGCTCTGTTTGAGCATGTCGCGGAAAAAGCTTCTTCCCGCGGAATCGTATTCTCGCGCCAGGTTCAGAGCATGCTGAGCAAGCGGGCGGGCAGAGTGCCTCTGGATACGTTGGAAGAGGCTGTCCAGGTTTTGGCTGGAGGCGGGAGGTGAGGCAACGCGCCTTAGTTCTTCTGGCTGCTCTTGTCCTGCTGGCCGGTTTTGCCTTGGCCGGTGGGCCTATGCTCGTAACGGGACCCTCATCCCTGACCTCGGGGAAGCCCTATGTCTGGGATGTCGCCGCCATGCCCATCCATTACACGGTGGACGGCGGACCTATGAGCATGACTTCCACCGGCGCCATCGTCGTCGATCACGCCACCGGCCTCGCCCGGGTGCAGGCCATGTTTCAGACCTGGCAGTCTGTATCCACGACGGCGATCAGCTTCTCCTACGCGGGGGCCATTACCGCCGCGGGGCTTTCGGCGGATGGAGACGTGGACACGGTCTCGGAATATAACGCCGTGCAGACCTCCTGCAAGAACGGAACGCAAAGCCCCATCGTCTTTGATTCCAACGGCGCGATTCTCAAGGGCCTGGGTCTCGATCCGTTGATCATCGGTTTTGCCGGACTGTGCAAATTGGATTCCCAGGCCGGACATATTCTTTCCGCGCACGTTCTGCTGAATGGAAAATTTCAGGATGGGGTCAATGACCCCGCCACCTCGAATTATGAGCTGACCTCCGACGAGTTCGACGAAGCCATCACCCACGAACTCGGTCATTTCTCCGGTTTGGATCATTCGCAGATCAACGTCGAGGTCTTCAATCAGTTTGCGGGCAGTTGTAATCTGGATGACCTTGCGGGTTTGCCCCTGATGTTTCCCCTGGCGTATTGCCAGTCCAAGAAATCGGCGGGCTTGCCGCTCCTGGCCCCCGACGATCGGGCTTGGATCTCCAAGCTTTACCCCAACGCCGGCTACCCCGCCGCCTACGGCACGATCAGCGGCCTGATCTACTTTTCCGACGGCATCACTCAGGTGCAGGGCTTGAATGTCATTGCACGCGTCCTGGACGATCCCAACACCGCCCAGGACGAATCCAAGCGCACCGCCGTCTCCGTGGTCTCCGGCTATCTCTTCACCGGCAACCCGGGCCAGCCGATCACCGGCAATAACCCCGGAAGTTCCTACGGAAGCCGTTCGCCTGCTCTGATTGGCTACTACGAAATACCCGTGCCCCCGGGCACCTACACCGTTCAGGTCGAAAATATCGACGCTCGATTTACCGGGGGATCCAGTGTTGGCCCGCTCTATTTCCCGGCGATCACCTACGGCGCGTATGAATTCTGGCATCACAACGAATCCGCTTACGATGACCCTTCGCAAAAGGACCCCATCACCGTGACAGCCGGTCAGTCCGTAAGCGGCATCAATTTCATCCTCAATGGGACGCCCCCGCGCTTCGACCAGTATGAAAATGGCCTGGCCCTCCTGCATCCGCCTGCTGCCGGCTGGTCCTCGGCACGGCGTCCCGGCGGCACGCTGCTCCGGAGGGGGATGTGATCCGGATTCACCTCGCGGGTCGCCTTCTCCCGGCCCTGCTGCTTGTTGCGGCCCTCTGCGGCTGCGGCGGCGGGGGAACTTCAGCGCCGTTTCAGCCGCCGCCGGCGCCTCCTCCCCCTGCTCCCACCTTGACGATTACCACGGACAGCAACATCAAAGCCGTCATCAATGTCCCCTTCAGCATCACGCTTCAGGCCGCCAACGCTGTCGGAACATTGACTTGGTCCGTCACCGCGGGGAGTTTGGCCTCGGGTCTGACGCTCGATTCAGCCACGGGAACGATCTCAGGCACCCCGGCTTCCGGCAGTTCGCCCGTCACCATCCAAGTCGCCGACTCGAAGTCCACCGCTTCAAAACAGTTCAACTTCACTTTTTTTACGCAGCTTCTGATCTATCCGGTCACACCGTTCCCTGCGCACCTGAACGCCCCGTATTCTCTGCAGTTGCTCGCCCAGTATTCCGGTTTTTCGATCACCGGCTGGACCGTCTCAGCCGGACAGCTGCCTCCCGGACTGCAACTGACCCTGAGCGCTTCCAATACCACCGTTGCCTACATCTCGGGAACTCCAACGCAGACGGGAACTTTCTCCTTCACCGTACAGGTGCAGGACAGTTCGCTGCCCCAGACCGCCACCTTGGCCCTCACCATCGTCGTCGATGCTAATCTCACCATCACCAAATCCACCCTGATGGATGGTGGGCAGAATCAGCCCTATTCCGACTTTTTCTCTGCCGTCAATGGCACTCTCCCTTATCAGTGGTCCGCCACAGGTCTGCCCGCAGGCCTTACCCTGAATCCTTCTACCGGTCAGGTTTCCGGCACCCCCACTGTTTACTATCAATTTCCCTACACCGTCACCGTCCAGGATTCCGGCTCTCCCCGGCAGAGCGACAGCAAGCAGGGCACCATGAATCTGGCCCAGCAGTTGGCCATCATCGGCACTCTCCCGAATGTTTATCTGAACCAATATTATTCTGCTTCTCTTTTCACAATTGGCGGCCGCTACCCTGCAGTTTGGACCATTGCCTCCGGTCAGTTGCCCCCGGGGATCTCCATGAATTCCAGCGGCTATTTCTATGGGAAAGCCTCTCTGCTGGGTTCCTATAGTTTTGTCGTTCAGGTGCAGGACTCCAGCTCCCCGCCCTACGTTGTCACTCAATCCATGGTGCTCAATGTAGTTCCTCCGCCTTTGATCATCGGAGGGGTGCCCCTCTCGCCGGCTCCTTTGGGTATCCTTTATCATTCCCAGATTCCTCTCTCCGGAGGCACCCCGCCCTATGCCTGGAGTATTTCCAGCGGACAGTTGCCTCCTGGAATTGTCCTGGACCCCGCCACGGGCTATCTGGATGGGGTACCCACGCAACTGGGAACCTTTATGTTTGTTGCTCACGGCACGGACTCGGCCTCGCCGCCACAAGCGGTTTCCGTTAACGAGTACATTGAAATCCGCACTCCACTCGGCCGCAACGATTCCATCGCCACCGCGACTCCCGTGGGCAATTCCGCCACGGTCTCCGTGCAGGCCTCCATCAGCCCCTATATCGATCCCATTGCGGCCTCCACGCCCAATCCGGATATGGATTATTACAAGCTCGTGGCCAACGCCGGGAGTGCCGTCCATCTGGAGACCTTTGCGCAGCGGAGTTGGGGCGCCAATCTGCTGGATAGCGTGATTGAAATCCTGGATGCTGGTGGGAATCGCTTGAATTTCTGTACCTCGCCGAACTACACCTCTCCCTGTCTGAATGATGACCTCAGCTCCTCCACTCTGGACTCCGCCCTCGATTTCAAGGTCCCGGGAGCCGCGGGCACCCAGGCCACCTTCTATCTGCGTGTCTTTGACTGGCGCGGGGACGCGCGCCCGGACATGCAGTATTTCCTCAATATCAGCGGGGTGATCGATCCGCTGGTCATTAAGCCCTCGAGCCTTGGCCCCGGTGCGACGCGCGGGGTGAGCTACCAGCAGCAGTTCTCCTCCACCGGCGGCACCGGGACGGTAACCTGGGCACTGGACTCCGGAACTTTGCCTCCCGGCTGGTCGTTGAGCAGCGCCGGCCTCTTGAGTGGCACAGCCACGACCAATGGCACTTACACCTTCACGGTCATGGCGACCGATACCGGGAATCCGCCCCAGGTTGCGCGCATGCAATACACCATGCAGATTACCGACCCGGTAACCATCACCAGTCCCGCAGTCTGGCCGAACGCTTGCGTCAACCAGCCTTACTCCTTCCAGGTTACGGTCTCCGGCGGATTACCGCCTTATGGGTTTTCCTTCTCTTCCAGCGCTTGGATTCCGATTAACCTGAATCAGAGCACGGGCGTTTTCAGCGGTACCTCAGGGGGAACAGGCACATTCACGGGGAGGGTGGGTGTGATTGATTCCAGCCAGCCGCTCAGCAGCGCCTGGCAGGACGTCACCCTGAACGTCGTGACCTGCCCCTGAACCCTTTTCCCTCATCTGCGTTGTCCTCCTGCTGCCCATCACGGCTAAAACCATCCCACGCATACTCCTTCTTTCTAACGAAGCCGGCCGCATTTTCCACAACCCATTCGAAAGCCACTCAGGTTTCCCTCGAAAATAACTTCACGATCTGTTATCCTTTTTCGTGTTGCAGCATTTCATCGTTCGAAACTCTCTCCCCGTTTCGTTTCCCCCTCCTGCCCCGGCCCTGAATTCCGATAACTCTTTTAGAATCCACACTTCCAAGAAATCCGCCCCTAACTCCTTCAGAATCCACACTTCCAAATCATTGGACTTAAACTCCTTTATAATCCGCACTTACACAAAAGGGGTGGGGGAGGGGGCATTACGGTTAACCTGCTCTCCCATAATCGTTCTTTCACCTCGCTCGCGGCGCAGGGCCTCTCTCCCACGAGTCACGAGTCACCAGTCACCAGTCACGTCCCGCCGCGCCCCCGCGTTGACACTCTTCCACGCCTCCAGTACGCTTTGGAATTCGCACCGCACCCCTTTTTGCGATAGGAGAACGGGCTAACCGCCGCATGGCTGACGAGAAACTTCCAACACGCGCCCAGGATTTTTCCGAGTGGTACAACCAGCTCGTGCTCAAGGCCCAGCTCGCCGATTACGCCCCGGTGCGCGGCTGCATGGTCGTCCGCCCCTACGGCTGGGCCCTCTGGGAGAACATCCAGCAGGCCCTCGACCGCCGCTTCAAGGCCACCGGGCACCAGAACGTGGCCTTCCCCATGCTCATTCCCAAGAGCTTCATCGAGAAGGAGAAGAGCCACGTCGAAGGTTTCTCCCCGGAACTGGCCGTGGTCACCATCGGCGGCGGGGAAGAGCTGACCGAGCCCCTGGTCATTCGCCCCACCTCGGAGACCATCATCGGCCACATGTGGTCCAAGTGGATTCAGTCCTACCGCGACCTGCCCGTGCTCATGAACCAGTGGAACAGCGTCATCCGCTGGGAGCTGCGCACCAAGCTTTTCCTGCGCACCCTCGAGTTCTACTGGCAGGAGGGCCACACGGCCCACGCCACGCGCGAAGAGGCCGAAGCCGAAACCCGCCAGATGCTGGACATCTATACCGACTTTGCGGTGAACGACGCGGCCATCCCGGTCATCCCCGGCAAAAAATCGGACGCCGAGAAATTCGCCGGCGCCCAGACCACCTACTCCATCGAAGCCATGATGGGCGACGGCAAGGCGCTGCAGGCCGGCACCTCGCACTTCCTCGGACAGAACTTTGCGCAGGCCTTCGAGGTCCGCTATCTCGACCAGAACGGCCAGTTGCAGCACTGCTGGACCACCTCCTGGGGCCTCTCCACACGCTTCATCGGCGCCATCATCATGGTGCACGGCGACGACCAGGGGCTGGTCCTGCCCCCGAAGCTGGCGCCCTACCAGGCGGTCATCGTGCCCATCTACAAGACCGACGAAGAGAAGGCCGCGGTGCTGGGCGTGGCGCGGCAGATGAAGGCCGGCCTGGTGCAGGCGGAGATCCGCACCGTGCTCGACGAGCGCGAAGGCTTCAGCCCGGGCTGGAAGTTCAACGACTGGGAGATGCGCGGCGTGCCCGTGCGCATTGAACTCGGCCCCAAGGACGTGGCCAAGCAGGCCGCGGTCCTGGCGCGCCGCGACCGTCCCGGCAGGGAAGGCAAGACCAGCGTGGCTGTCGTGGAACTCGTGCCCGCCGTGGTTCGCCTGCTCGACGACATCCAGAAGGCGCTGCACGAGCGCGCCCTGGCCTTCCGCCAGGCCCATACCCGCCAGGCCCAGAGCTATGACGAACTCAAGGGCGCGGTCGAAAACGGCTTTGCTTCCGCCTTCTGGTGCGGCAGCGCCGACTGCGAGGCCGCCATCAAGGAAGAAACCCGGGCCACCATGCGCTGCATCCCATTGGAAGGGCAGACGGAGCAGGGGATCTGCGTGAAGTGCGGCAAGCCCGCCGTCGCGCGCGCCATTTTTGCCCGTGCGTACTGATATCCGCCGGGACCGGCGGAAAGGCCTCTCCCGCTTTTGGGGGACGCCCGTTTCATTCTGGAAACAGCCCCCGCGCTGCGGCTCGACTCTATTCCGCGCGCGATGGTAGCTTGAGGATGAACATGATGAACCTTCTTCCTATCTTCGGCGGCAAGCCCGGACGCGCCTCGGCGCGCAAGTCCTCCTCCCAGCGCGGCGGTGGCCGCCTCAAGGCCGTCATCTGGACCGTTCTTCTGGTTACCGGGGCCTACACCGGCTTCAAAGTCATCCCCATCTACATCAATGAGTACCAACTCCAGGACAAGATGCAGGAAGTGGCGCGCTTCGCCACGGTGGGCCATAAGACCGACGACGAGCTGCGCGAGGCCGTCTGGCAGGAGATTCAGGATCTGGGCATCCCCGCGCGCAAGGAAAACATCAAGATCGAGAACACCGGGCGCTACGCGAAGATTTCCGTGGATTACACCGTGCCGCTGGATCTGATTTTCTACCACGGCGAATTGCATTTCTCTCCTTCCAGCGAGAACAAGTCGCTGACCTGAAGGCGCCTGGCCGGGACCCTCCCCGGCGGGCAGACCGTCTTTCCTAGCGCGTTCACTTGCGAGAGAATAAAGATCCAGTCTCCGGGAGATAGCCGTTGCGCATTCGCTTGCAGAAAAGTTTCTGGACCTCCGCGTTCGGCCTGACCGTTCTGGGCCTGCTCTTCGCCGTGTTTCTCACCGGCGCGGGCGTCTTTACCTACTACTCCATCAAGTATTCCCGGATGATCGACGAACGCCTCTCCGGCGGCGTGCTGCAGAACACCACGCAGATCTTTTCCTCCCCGGTGCGCCTCGCTCCGGGCCAGCAGATGGGCCCCGAGGAGCTGACCGCCTACCTGCAGCGCGTGGGCTATCGCAGCGTGGCCAGCGAAGGTTCGCTGGGCCAGTACACCGTGCAGGGGGCTTCCATCGACATCCGCCCGTCGCGGCTCTCCTACTTCGGCGGGGGGAATGCCCTGCGGATCACGTTTGCGGGCCACACCATCCGCTCCATCCAGCCGCTGGCCGGGGGCGGGGAGCTGCCCAGCGCGGAGACCGAGCCCGAGCTGGTCACCAATCTGTTTGACAGCGCGCGCGAGAAGCGGCGGATGGTGCGTTACGACGACCTGCCCCAGGTGCTGGTGAACGCCATCCTCTCCGCGGAGGACAAGCGCTTTTTCGAGCATCCCGGCTTCGATCCGGTGCGCATCATGGGCGCGGCGTGGGCCGACCTGCGCCACAAATCGCATCTGCAGGGCGCCAGCACGCTGACGATGCAAGTAGCGCGCAGTTTTTTCTTCAGCACCGAGCGCACCTGGAAGCGCAAGCTCGCCGAGACCATGGTGGCGCTCAAGCTCGAGCAGCGCTTTTCCAAAAAGGAAATTTTCGAGCTCTACACCAATGAAGTATATCTTGGTAACCGTGGCAGCTTCGCCATCCATGGCTTCGGCGAGGCCAGCCTGGCCTATTTCGGCAAGGACATCCGCCAGTTGAGCGCCGGCGAAGCCGCCTATCTCGCGGGCATCATCCGCGCGCCGAACTACTACTCCTCCGCCGACCGCCGACCGGAGCGCGGGGTGCAGGCGCGCGACCGCGTGCTCACGCAGATGGCGGAGAACAATTACCTGAGCGCGGAGGAAATGCAGGCCGCGCGGCGCGCCCCGCTGAAGATTCTGCGCGGGGCGGCCACGGGCAGCGAGGCCGCGTACTTCGTGGACATGGTGAAGGACCACCTGCTCGAGAAATTCTCCGAGAGCGAGCTGCTTTCGCAGAATTTCCGCGTCTATACCACGCTGGATCCGGCGCTGCAGCGCGCCGCGGGCGCCGCCGTGGATGCGGGCATGAAGAACGTGGATGAACTGCTGGCCAAGCGCTACGCGGCCTGGAAGAAGGAGCAGAAGAAGAAGGGCAGCAACGAGCCGGTGCCGCAGGCGCAAGTGGCGCTGGTGGCGCTGGACCCGCGCAGCGGGGAGATCAAGGCGCTCATCGGAGGGCGGGACTACGGGCAGAGCCAGTTGAACCACGCGCTGGCCCACCGCCAGCCGGGCTCGGCCTTCAAGCCCTTCGTCTATGCGGCGGCGTTCGACAACGCGGTGGACGGGGTGAACCCCATCGTGACGCCGGCGACGACCATCGTGGACGAGCCGACCACGTTTGAATTCGACGGCAAGGAGTACACGCCCAACAATTTCGGGGAAAAGTTCATGGGCACGGTCACGGTGCGTGACGCGCTGACCAATTCGCTGAACGTGGCCACCATCAAGGTGGCCGAGTTGATCGGCTACGGGCGCGTGGTGCAGGTGGCCCGGCAGATGGGCCTGGGCGCGAACATCCAGGCGACGCCCGCGGTGGCCCTGGGCGCCTACGAGATGACGCCCATCGACGTGGCGGCCGGTTACACGGCGTTCGCCACCGGTGGCGTGCGCGCGGAGCCGGAATTTCTGCGCAGCGTGGTGCGGGCCAACGGCACGATGCTCGAGAAGTTCACGCCGCAGACGCACGCCGTGCTGGACCCGCGCGTCGCCTATCTCGTAGACAGCGTCCTGCAGGACGTGCTGAACAAAGGCACGGGCGCCGGTGTGCGCGCCCGGGGATTCACGCTGCCCGCGGCGGGGAAAACCGGGACGTCGCGCGACGGCTGGTTCGCCGGCTTCACCTCCAACCTGCTGTGCATCGTGTGGATCGGCTTCGACGACAACCGCGACCTGGGGCTTCCCGGCGGCAGCACCGCCGCGCCCATCTGGGCGGACTTCATGATGCGCGCCACGGCCATGCCGGCGTATCGCGACGTGAAGGAGTTCGCCCCGCCCGAGGGGGTGGCCAGCGTAGCCATAGATCCGGACACGCTGCAGATGGCTACCCCGCAATGCCCGGTAACGCGCACGGAGGTCTATCTCGCGGGCACCACGCCCACCGAGTTCTGCGAGCGCCACGGCGGCGCGCACCTCTTCAACACGCTGCCGCCGGCCTCTTCGCTCTCGCATGTTTTCGGCGGCTCGTCCAACCCGCAGCAGAATCCGGCGGAGGTTGCGCCGCCCGCCGCCGGCGCGCCGCATGCGCCGGCCGCGGGAACCCCGCCGCCCGCCGTGCCGGTGACTTCGCATCCGGCGAAGAGCGACCAGGCGGCGAAGGAGGAGAAGAAAAAAGGGCCGCTGCAGAAGGTTTTTGGTATCTTTGGGGGAGGGAAGAAGCCTCCCGAGAAGCCCAAGCGGGAGAAGGGAGATTCGCCATGATCCACCGCACGCTGGCGATTCCGCTGACCGCGCTCCTCCTGGTTCTTGGTCTTTGCCAGGCGGGGCCAGCGCAGAGCGTTCCGCAAGATACGCCCACTCCTCCTTCCGCAGAGCAAACGACCCTCGCGCCAGTCCTTTCCGAAGAACAGCTCGCCGATCTGCACATGGCCCGCAAGGAATTCCGGGAAGCCGCCGCGGCCTTCCAGAAGCTGGTGAACCAATCTCCGCGCAACGCTTTGTATCTGAACAAGCTGGGGATCGCCTATCACCAGATGGGGCAGGTGGGCCTGGCGCTGAAGTGCTATGAACGGGCGGTGAAGGCCGATCCCTCGTATGCCGATGCGCGCAACAACATGGGCACGATCTGGTACCAGCGCAAGAAATACGGCAAGGCCATCAAGGCCTACCAGAAGGCCATCGCGGTGCGTCCGGAAATGGCCGTGCTGCACAGCAATCTCGGCTACGCCTACTTCTCGGAAAAGAAATACGAAGAAGCGATCCAGTCCTTCCGCCGCGCGCTGACCCTGGATCCGCATTTTTTCGAGCAGAACAGTTCACGCAACGCCTCGATCCTGCAGGACCGCTCGGTGGAAGACCGCGGGCGCTTCTATTTTCTGCTGGCCAAGTCGTTTGCGCAGAGCGGCAACGCGGAGCGCTGCCTGCACTACCTGCGCAAGGCGCGCGACGAGGGCTACTCCTCGTTCGCGGCGGTGAAGACGGACCCGGCCTTTGCGGCGGTGCGCGGGACTCCCGAGGCGCAGGAACTGCTCGAGCCGCGCCCCGCGGAAACCGCGCAGCCCTGAGCGCTCTTGCGCGGCGCAGCCCGCGTCTCCGTTTCCTTTCCGGCATCTGTTACAATCCGAGGCAACATGCTGCGAAGAGTTCGCGCAGGCCAACTCGCACGCGTCGCCGGGGCCGCTCTGGCGATCGCCTTGCTTCCCCTGCTGTGCCGCGCGCAGGCCGCGCCGGAACACCGGCACGCCGCGACGGAGACCGGGCCGCGCGGGGTCTTTCTCGTTTTTCCCTTCGAAAATGCGGGGGCGGACGCGCGCCTGGACTGGCTGGGGGAAGGGCTCGAGGAACTGACCATCCAGCGGCTGTCCGCGGCGGGGCAGCAGGTGTTCAGGCATGAAGAGCGCGCGGCGGAGCTGGAGCGCTACGGGCTGCCGTCCACGGCGCGGCTGAGCCGGGCCAGCATGTTGCGGCTGGCCGAAGATCTGGACGCGGATTACATCGTCTTCGGGAGTTATACCTCCGACGGAAAAAAACCTGAGCGTGGAGGGGCGCGTGCTGCGGGTCAGCCCGGCGACGCTTTTTCCGGCGGTGCGCGAATCCGGCACACTGGATGCGCTGATGGAACTGCACACGCGAGCGGTGTGGCGGCTGCTCTCCTCCAGCGATCCGGGATTTCCGCTGCAGCTCGAAGAGTTTGCGCGCCTGCAGCGGCCGCTGCGGCTGGACGCTTTCGAGCACTACATCCGCGGGCGGCTGGCCGCCGAGGACGAGGGGCGGGTGCGCGAACTGCGCGAGGCGGTGCGCCTGGAGCCCGACTGGCCCGATCCGGCGTTCGCGCTCGGCCAGGCGGCGTTCGCGCGGCGCGATTGCGCCACGGCCAGCACCTGGTTCAGCCGGGTGCCGAAGATGCACGACCGCTACGTGGAAGCGGTTTTTTTCGCGGGCGTGTGCCAGCTATGGCTGAACCAGCCGGCGCGCGCCGAAGGGCAGTTCCGCGCGCTGCAGGAGGCACTGAAGAACAGCGCGGGCGGGGAGCTGCCGGAGATTCTGAACAATCTGGCGGTGGCGCGCCTGCGCAGCGGGAAAGCGGAAGCGGCGCAGGCCGATCTGGCGCGCGCGGCGGAACTCGATCCCGAAGACGACGATTACCCGTTGAATCTCGGCTTGCTGGCCTTGCGGGCGAATGATTTCGCGGGCGCGGCGGCGCGATTCCGCGAAGCGGCGGCGCGCGAACCCGACGACGCCGAAGCGCGGGCGCTGCTGATCTACGCACTGGAACGCGGCGGGCAGAAGGCCGAAGCCGAGGCGGAGCGCGCCGCCAGCCTTTCCGGCGGGGAGCCGCTGCCGACGGTGCACCCCGAGACGCTGGCGAGCCTGGAGCGCATCAAGACCGAACTGGACACCACAACGCTGCGTCAGGAGATGGAGACGGCAGAAACCGCGGCACCGGCGGCGCGCGCGTCCGCGGCTACAGCGGGGCCGGCGGGGCACCTGCGCGCCGGGCGCCAGCAGCTTTCCGCCAACCATCTGCCGGAGGCCGAGAGGGAATTCCGCGCGGCACTGGCCGCGGATCCGCACGATGCCGGGGCGCACCGCGGGCTTGCGGAGATCGCCCGGCGGCAAGGACGGCTGGAAGAGGCCGCGACGGAGTATCGCGCGGCGCTGGAGTCTCACGACTCGGCGACCGTGCGCACGGCGCTGGCGCGGATCTATGTGGAGCAGAAGAAGACGGAACTGGCCCGCCAGGAGCTGGAGAAGGCGCTGAAGCTGGCGCCCAATTACTCCGAAGCCAAGCAACTGCTGGAGCGACTGGAAGCGGGCAAGCCGGGAGCCGGACGATGAGTAAACTTCCGCAAGGCAGTGGGGCGCAGGCGCGCGGTAATTTTTCCTGGGCGGCGCCGGCGGTACTGATTCTCGCGCTGGGGCTGCTGCTGGGAGCGCCGGGGATGAATCCGCAGAGCGCGCCGGGCGCGCCGGGCGGGGCCACGGTGCTGGAGATGAAGATTGACCGCGAGGTCGAGCCGGTGCTGGCGGCGTACGTGAAGGAGGGGCTGGAAAACGCGGCGCAGCGGCACGCGGCGCTGGTGCTGATCACCATGGATACGCCCGGGGGGCTGAGCGACGCGATGCGCGAGATCAATGCGCAGATTTTTTCTTCGCCGGTGCCGGTGGCGGTGTACGTTTCGCCGGCGGGCGCGCGGGGGGCCTCCGCGGGGTTCTTCATACTGCTGGCGGCGGACATCGCGGCCATGGCGCCGGGCACGCACGCGGGTTCGGCGTCGCCGCTGATGGCCATCGGAGCGTTGCCGGTGCAGATCGACGATACGCTCAAGCGCAAAATTCTGAGCGACGCCACGGCGTATCTGCGCAGCTATGCGGGGCACCGCGGGCGCAACATCGTGCTGGCCGAGACGGCCGTCACGGAGGCCAAGGCGTTCACGGAGAAAGAAGCGCTGGAGGGCAAGCTGATCGACGTGGTCGCCAGCTCGCCCGAGGATCTGCTGCGGCAGCTGAACGGGCGGGAGATCACGCGCTTCGACGGAACGCGGGTCAAGCTGGAGCTGGGGCAGGCGGCGATCACGCCCTTCGAGCTGTCGGCGCGGCAGCGCTTTCTGGCGCGCATCGTCGAGCCGGACGTCTTCTTCGTGCTGCTGATCTTCGGCGTGCTGGGGCTGTATGCGGAGTTCACGCACCCGGGGCTGATCGCGCCGGGGGTGATCGGGGGGATCTGCCTGGTGCTGGCGCTGTACGCGATGCACCTGCTGCCGGTGAACGCCGCGGGGGTGTTCCTGATTCTGCTGGCGCTGGCGCTGTTCATTCTGGAAGCGAAATTCACGAGCCACGGGATTCTGGCGGCGGGCGGGATCGTGGCCATGCTGCTGGGCGCGGTCTTTCTGATCCGCTCGCCGCTGACCGGGGGCGGGGTGAGCCTGGCGATCGCGCTGGCGGTGACGCTGCCGTTCGCGGTGCTGACGATCGTGCTGATGCGGCTGGTGCTGCGCTCGCGGGGATGGAAGCAAGTGACAGGGCGGGAAGAGCTGATCGGGCTGACGGGGAGCGTGGTGACGGCCATCCCCGGGGGCGGGGCGGAGGCGGCGCGCGAGGGCCTGGTGCGGGTGCACGGCGAGTTGTGGCGCGCGGTGGCGGCGCAGGCAGTGGCCGAGGGAGCCCGGGTGCGCGTCGTGAGCGTGGAAGGGCTGACGCTGCAGGTGGAAGCGGCGGAAAGCAAAGCGGGGTAGCGGCGGAGTTTGCTCGCGGGAGATTGCGGAATTGTCGTAAGCTGTGGCGGAGCAGGCGGGGAACGATCCGGAGCAAGCAGACAAGAGAGTTTCGCGGGGCTTTGATGGCAGGACAAGCCGTTAGGAGGAGCAGATGGAAATCGGATTTCTCTTCACCGTGGTGATCGTGGTGTTCGTGCTGGCCTGGTTCTGGAATTCGATCTACATCATCAAGGAGTGGGAGCGCGGGGTAGTGCTGCGCCTGGGGCGGCTGCTGCCGGAAGCCAAGGGTGCGGGGCTGCGGCTGGTGATGTGGCCGATCGAAACGCTGACGCGAATCAACCTGCGCATCGAGACGCTGGACGTTCCGCCGCAGGACATCATCACGCGCGACAACGTGTCCGTGAAGGTCAACGCGGTGTGTTACTTCCGGGTGGTGGACGCGAACCTGGCGCTCTCGCAGGTGCAGAACTACGCGTACGCGACATCGCAACTGGCGCAGACCACGATTCGCAGCGTCGTCGGGCAGTTCGAACTCGACGAGATCCTCTCGCAGCGCGACAAGGTCAACGCCAAGCTGCAGATCATTCTGGATCAGGACACGGAAAACTGGGGCATCAAGGTCAGCAAGGTGGAAGTGAAGCAGGTGGACATCCCGGAGAACATGCAGCGGGCGATCGCGCGGCAGGCCGAAGCGGAACGCGAGCGGCGCGCCAAGATCATCCACGCGGACGGGGAATTCGAAGCCTCGCAGAAACTGGCGGACGCGGCGCGGGTGCTGGAGACGCAGCCCTCGGCGATCCAGTTGCGCTATCTGCAGACGCTGACGGAGATTGGTGTCGAAAAGAACACAACGATTGTATTTCCGCTGCCCATCGATATTATTAACAAGTGGGTACAGACGTTAGGGGGGAAGTAACCGCGGGGCATGGCATCCGGGGGAAAAAGGCGGAGCGGGGGAGAACGGGTGCTGGAAGGGCGGCACGTCATCGGGCTGTTTGTGCTGATGCTGCTGTTCTCCGGAGTGTTCTTTACGCTGGGTTACGTCATGGGACGCAACCAGTACGACGGGCAGGTGCGCGCCGCGGCGGGCCCGCACGGGTCCGCGGAAGCCGCGGTGGAGAGCAAGAAGGATGCCAAGAGCAAGAACGCGGCGAGCGAGGAACATTCCGCGGCGCCCGGGGATGCGCCCGCGGCGCCCTATCCGGAATGGGAGTTCTATCACGCGGGGGAAGCCGGAAAGTCCAACGACCGGCTGAAGCCCGCGGAGAGCGCGCCGAAGAGCGTCGCGGTCTCGGCGAAGAGCAGCGCGGCGGCGAAGCCGGCGGCCGCGGCGGTGAAGAGGAGTTCGCTGAACGCGCCGCTGATTCCCGGAGGGGCAACGGTGCTGCAGGTGGCGGCGCTGACCAAGGAGTCGGACGCGCTGGAGCTGGCGCAGACTTTGCAGAAAAAGAAGTTTCCGGCGTTTGTGCTCACCCCTGGAGCGGATAAGTACTATCGCGTGCAGGTGGGTCCCTATGGCGACGCGCAAGCGGCCGGCGCGGCCAAGAAGGGACTGGAGAACGCCGGCTTCAAGGCCATCGTGAAGCGCTGATGGCGCCGCGGCGCGGGCTCTCCTCGATTTTTTCCCAAACGAACGAAAAGACGATGGTCCTTTTGCGGCTTGTGGCCGGCGCGGCTTGCGGAGCGCTGCTGTCCCTCTCCTGCACCGGGTGGTACCTCGGCATCTTCGCGTGGATGGCGCTGGCGCTGCTGCTGCTGACGCTGCGGGGAGCGCGGGGATGGGTGGCGTTCGCGAGCGGCTTCCTGTACAGCTTTGCGTTCGTGGTGGCCACGATTCCGTGGATCGCCACGGTGCTGGTGGCGCATGGCGGGATGCCGCGGACGGCGGGAATCGGCGTGCTGCTGCTCATCGCCGCGGTGTTCGGGACGCTGACGGGCGGGTTCGCCTGGTGCGTGCAGCGCATCGCGCGGCGGAGTTGGACGCTGGCCTGCGCGGCCGCGCCGTTCTTGTGGGTGGCCATGGAATTCGGGCAGGCGCGCATGCCGGACATCGGTTTTCCGTGGAATCTGCTGGGGTATGCGGCGGCGGAGAATCTGGCGCTGGCGCAATTGACCACGCTGACGGGGATATACGGGCTGTCGTTCGTGGTGGCGGCGTGCAACGCGCTGCTGGCCTGGACGATTGCGGGAGAAGGGCGGAAGCGCGCCGGGTATCTGCTGGGTGCGGGTGCGACGCTGGTTGGGGTGATGTGGATGGGGCCGCGGTTGGTGCCGGAACAACGGCCCGCGCATTATGCGCGCGCGGTGCAGCTGAATTTTCCGGAGCTGGAGCAGTATCCGCAGGATTGGTTCGGAGCAAACGCCGCGGCGCTCGCGGAGATCGAGGGCTTGAGCCTCGCGGCGTCGCCGCATGCGCCGGACCTGCTGATCTGGCCGGAAGCGCCGGCGCCGTTTTCGTTTCAGGACGCGCAATTTGCCAGGCGGGCCTCGAGCCTGGCCATCCGCTTCGGGCATCCGTTTCTGGCGGGGGTGATCGAGTGGAAGGCGACGGGCGGGGAAGGGCGCGCCCGCGTCGCGCCATACAACAGCGCGATCCTGGTGGATGCGCAAGGCCAGAGGATTTTTTCCTACGACAAGATGCATCTCGTGCCCTTCGGGGAATACGAGCCGTTTCCGCTAATGCACCGGGTGGTGCGCGCGGTTTCGACGGAGGTCGGGGGATTCCGGCCGGGCACGGGGGTGGCGGTGGGGCGGCTGCCGGGAGGCGAGCGCTTCGGCGTGTTCATCTGCTACGAGGCGATCTTTCCGGGGGAGATCCGGCGCTTCGCGGCGAATGGGGCGGAGCTTTTCGTGAACATTTCAAATGACGGCTGGTTCGGGCGCTCCGCGGCGCCGGAGCAGCATCTGCGCATGGCGCGGGTGCGCGCGGTGGAGAACCGGCGCTGGCTGGTGCGGGTCACGAATAACGGCTACACGGTGTCGGTGGATCCCTACGGACGGGTGCGCGGCGGGCCGCCGGCGGATGTGCGCCGGGCCGCCGATCTGCCGTACGACTTTCGCACGGAGATGACCGTGTATGCGCGGTACGGGGACTGGTTCGCCTGGCTCTGCGTGGTCATTTCGGCTATTCTGATTGTTGGGGCGATGCGTGCCGGAAGAGCCGTTTCGTCCTAATCGAGCAGGGAATTTCGTAATCCGGATTGCACAATGATTCTTGAAGACCTCGAATACCGATTTACACCTTTGCAGGAGCGCATCCATCTCGTCCGGAGCTATCTTTGACCCGGCGCAGCACCGCGAGCGCCTGAAGACGCTCGAAGCGCGCATGAGCAAACCCGACTTCTGGGACGATCAGGAAGCGGCGCAGGGCGTGCTGCGCGAGCGCAAGCGCTCGGAAGACCAGGTCGCGGCGGATGAAAAGCTGACGCGGCTGACGGGCGACGTCGAAACGTACATCCATCTGGCCAAAGAGGAAACGAATGCGGCGCAGCGCGAGGAGCTGCTGAAGGAGCTGGCGCGCGAGCTGGAGGCCGCGGAGAGCTACGTGGCGGAGCTGGAAACGCGCACGCTGCTTTCCGGGGAGAACGACCACCTCAACGCCATCATGACCATCAAGCCCGGCGCGGGTGGCACGGAATCGCAGGACTGGGCGGAAATCCTGCTGCGCATGTATCTGCGCTGGACGGAGCGCAAGGGCTTCCGGGCCGCGGTGCTCGACGAGTCCTCGGGGGAAGAAGCGGGGATCAAATCGGCCACGGTGCGCATCGAAGGGGAAAACGCGTACGGGCTGCTGAGCGGGGAGAGCGGGGTGCACCGGCTGGTGCGCATTTCGCCGTTCGACCAGGCGGCGCGGCGGCACACCTCGTTTGCGTCGGTGTTCGTGATCCCGGAGATTGACGACCGCATCGAAGTGAACATCCGGCCCGAGGATCTGCGCGTGGACACCTACCGGGCCGGGGGCAAGGGCGGGCAGAACGTGAACAAGGTGGAGACGGCCATCCGCATCACGCATCTGCCGACCAACGTGGTGGTGCAGTGCCAGGCGGAGCGCAGCCAGCACAAGAACCGCGAGCTGGCGATGAAGATGCTGCGCTCGCGGCTCTACGAGCTGGAAGTGGAAAAGCGCCAGGCGGCCACCGACAAGCTGGACGAGACCAAGCTGGAGATCAGCTTCGGCAGCCAGATCCGCTCCTACGTGATGCAGCCCTACCGCCTGATCAAGGACAACCGCACTAAGTTTGAAGTCGGGGACGTGGACCGGGTGCTGGATGGCGATCTGGATCCCTTTATCCGCAGCTACCTGGTGGCCAAAAAGAAGAGGGGGAAGCTGGAGGTACAGGCCGAGGATGACGCCGAGGTCGCTTGAGTTGTCACGGGCCGGCCTGGCTGCGGAGAATGAAGCGCGATTGCCGAATACCCGAGGCGGGGAATATCCGGAACGCATGCGCCCGAGTAATTCCAGCGGAAGATCATAGAAGAGGCTGGGATGCAACTGTGGCTTGCTCGCGGAACCGAAGTGAGTCTGCGGGAACAGCTCATCACGCAGATCATTCTGGGTGTTTTGTGCGGCGACTTGGGCCCTGGCCAGCGTCTGCCCAGCACGCGAGAGCTGGCGCGGCGCTACCGGATTCATGCGAATACGGTCAGCGCCGGATACCGGCAACTGGAAAAGGAGCGATGGGTCGAGTTCCGCCGCGGCAGCGGGGTGTATGTCAGAGGCGCGAAGCCGGACACGCCGATTTCTGCCGGGTTGGCGCTGGACCAGATGGTTGCCAGCCTGTTTCGCTCCGCGCGGGCCTTGGGCGCGCCGCTGGCGCAGGTGCGCGCGAGGCTGGGCCATTGGCTCTCGCTGCAGCCGCCGGACCACTTCCTGCTGATAGAACCGGATGAGGAGTTGCGGAAGATTGCCGCCGCGGAGATGCGCCAGGCGGCGAGCCTGCCGGTGCAAACCTGCGCGGTGAATGATCCGGGCCTTGCGCAGAAGCTCGACGGCGCGATAGCGGTGGCCCTTCCGAGCAAGGAAAAAGCGGCGCGGCAAGTTCTTCCGCACGGCTGCGAGTTGCTGGTGCTGCGGGTTCGCTCGGTGCCGTCGTCGCTCGCCGGGTGGCTGCCGGCTCCGGCGGAGGCTCTGGTCGGCGTGGTTTCGCGCTGGCCGGATTTTTTGCGATTGGGCCGCACCATGCTGATTGCCGCGGGATTTTCCCCGGAAAGCCTGCTGTTGCGCGACGCCCGGAAATCGAACTGGCGAAGAGGCCTGAAAGATACGGCGGCCGTCGTCTGTGATTCGCTGACCGTCGCGGAGCTGCCCAAGGGGTTGCGCGCCGTGGTGTTCCCGCTGCTTGCCGAGTCAAGTCTGGCGGAGTTGCGGCGCTACGAGGCGTTTGTCCGCGGGCCGCTCGCTCCTTCGCTGTGACAGTTGCGATAGTGTCACAAACCCGCGCCGGGCCTCGCGATTCCGCGGTCATCATCCTTCCATGCGGTACCAAAAAATCATTTCTGTGATGCTTGTGACGCTTCTGCTGCTCACGATTGCGGCGACGAATGCGGAGGCGCAAAAGGGCGATTGGGCGGCGGTGCAAAGGATCGAGCCGGGGACGCGCATTTCCGTAAAGCTCCGCCTGCGCACCGTGTGCCACTTTGTGAGCGCCACGGAGAATCAACTGGCCTGTAAGATTCCCCCGGAAGGGCGCATGCCCTTTCTTCCCTCGGAGCTGAAATTTGAACGCCGCAAGATTCGCCAGGTGCGCTTGGAACACGATCCAAGCGTGAATTCGCTGGCCGGGATGGCCATCGGTATGGGGACGGGAGCGGCGCTGGGGGCCGCGGCGGGCGGGAAGACATTGACCCGGGGCGGCGGGGCCATCCTGATGGGGGGCATAGGCGCGCTGTTCGGCGGGGTCTACGGGATGTTTTTTCCTGTTGTCCACAAGAAAGTGGTTTACAAGAGGTAGTTGGGGCTGGAGGGAAGCGCCGCGGGGATTATGCGATTGCAAAGAAACTTTGGAGCGGATCTTGTGCTCGTTGCTTGCGTGACGCTAAGTGGTTGCGCCAGTGCGGGAAGCTCTGGAGGCAGTGGGGGCAACGGAGGCGGGGGAGGCGGGCCCAACCCTGTCCCGGCCATCACTTGGCTCAATCCGGCGGCTGTGGCGGCGGGCGGGCCGGATTTCTATCTTACCGTGTACGGTTCGGGCTTGGTTTCCGCGTCGGTCGTGCAGTGGAATGGTCTGACTTTGCCAACCACTTTTGTGAACAGCACGCAGGTAGTGGCCAAGGTGGCGGCGGCCAACCGGCAAAGTTCCGCGACGGCGCCCGTGACGGTGTTCAACCCGGCGCCAGGCGGCGGGCTTTCCAACACGATCTCGGTATTGGTGGCCCCGGCGCCAGCCCCGCCAGCGGGCGTGGGCGTGATCCAGATGGTCTCGCTCGCCCTCGATGGCACCGCCGGGAATGGAAACAGCAATACTCCGCCTGCTGTGAGCGCGGATGGGCGGTATGTGGCATTTCAATCGGATGCGACGAACCTAGTCGCGGGCCCGGCGAGCGGGTTTGCGGACATCTATGTGCGGGACACCTGCCTGGGCGTGCCCAGCGGATGCACGCCGAGCACGACCCGAGTCTCTGTGGCCAATGACGGAACCTTGCCCAATGGCAACAGCCGTTCCCCGGCGATCAGCGCCAACGGCCGCTATGTGGCGTTCGATTCGAGCGCCACGAATCTCATGCTCAACGACACAAACGGTTGGTCGGATGTTTTTGTGCGAGATACCTGCATCGGAGCCCCGCTTGGTTGCGTTCCTACCCTTACGCCCGTCTCCGTCGCCAGCGACGGCAGCCATGGCAATGATTCTTCACGCGATCCGGCGATTAGCGCTGACGGACGTTTTATCGCATTTAATTCCGTCGCCTCGAATCTGGTGGCCAACGATACCAACGCCGCATTGGATATTTTTCTGCGGGACACCTGCATCGGAGCGCCTGCCGGTTGCACGCCGGGCACAACGCGGATTTCCGTGGCCAGCGACGGAGGCCAAAGCAATGGCCCGAGCATCTACGCTTCGATCAGTGCCGCTGGCCGATACATCTCCTTCCGCACCGGGGCGGACAATCTTGTGCCTAACGACAAGAACGCCACTGTGGTGCTTCACGACACCTGTTTTGGAGCGCCCGCAGGCTGCACCCCTAGCAACCGGAACCTCTACGTGGGCTATGCGGGTGATGCGCCGGATTCCGCGATTGATAACCTGTGGATTTTGAGCGCGAACGGCCGGTTCTCGGGCTATGGCTCGACGGCAAAGAATCTTGTGCCGGGCGATACCAACCAGGCTGTGGACGCGTTTGTTTCCGATAATTGCATTGGCGCCCCCGCGGGTTGCATCCCGCATAATGATCGCGTTTCGCTGACTTACAACGGTGGCCAGGGCGATACCGGCAGCGGCGCAGCCGTGTCCAGCGACGACGGGAACCATGTGGCCTTTATTTCGATTGCGTCCAATCTTCTCCCCTATGCCTACTCCGCCAGCGCGGTTTACATCCGGACGGGCTGCACGAATGCTCCGGCGGATTGCGTGCCCACAACCTACTTGGTCTCGCTCAATAATAGCAGTGGAGCCCCGGCCGACAGCTTTTACTCCGATTATCCCGCCATCACCCCCGACGGCCGCTATGTGGTCTTTCTTTCGAACGCCACCAATCTCCTCACCGGGACGCCGTCCAACGGACGGAACCAGATCTGGCTGGCGCGCGCCTTTTGATGTCTGCCGATTGTGTGGTCTTAAGGCGGGTTACGATCATCCCATTCAACCCTCGAATTCATCTGTTCGGTGGTCATGTAACGCATTTGGATTCATTGCGTTGACACCCGCAAATGCGGGGTGCTAGCCTGCTAAGGTTATAACGAGCGTGGATTTGCGCCCGGCGCAACCGTTCCTGGGACCTCCCAACTATCCGTAGAGGAGAAATTCGTTTGAGTCAGCAAGGGAAGAATTTTCTGTTTACCTCGGAGTCCGTGACGGAAGGTCACCCGGACAAGATCGCCGATCAGATCTCGGACGCCGTTCTCGATGAGGTGATGAAGCAGGATCCGCGGGGCCGAGTGGCCTGCGAGACCCTGGTCACCACGGGATTGGCGGTGGTGGCCGGCGAAATCACGACCAGCGCGCACATCGATTACGACACGCTGGTGCGCGAAGTGATCCGCGGAGTGGGCTACGATCGCGCCAAGTACGGCTACGACGCCGACACCTGCGCGGTGATGTGCACGGTCAAGCGGCAGTCGCCGGATATCGCCATGGGCGTGGACACCGGCGGAGCCGGGGACCAGGGCCTGATGTTCGGCTTCGCCTGCGACGAAACGGATGAGCTGATGCCCATGCCCATCCAACTGGCGCACCGCCTGACCCAGCGTCTCGCGGAAGTGCGCAAGTCGCATGTGGTGGATTTCCTGCGGCCGGACGGCAAGTCCCAGGTGACCATCGAATACCGCCACGGGCGGCCGTCGCGCGTGGATTGCGTGGTCATCTCGACGCAGCACAGCGAGAAGGTTTCGAACAGCGATCTGCGGGAAGCGATCATGGAGTTCGTGATTCGCCCGATCGTGCCCGCGGCGATGCTGGACAGCGGGACCAAGTATCACATCAACCCCACGGGACGCTTCGTGATCGGCGGGCCGATGGGCGATGCCGGACTCACCGGGCGCAAGATCATCGTGGACACCTACGGCGGCTACAGCCGGCACGGGGGCGGGGCGTTTTCCGGGAAGGATCCCTCGAAGGTGGACCGCTCGGCCTGCTACATGGCGCGGTACATCGCGAAGAACATCGTGGCCGCGGGCCTGGCGCGCAAGACGGAAGTACAGCTGGCCTACGCCATCGGGGTGGCCGAGCCGGTTTCCGTGATGGTGGAATCGTTCGGCACGGCGGCCATTCCCGAGGAGCGCATCACGGAGCTGGTGCGCGAGCACTTCTCGCTCACTCCGAAGGGCATCATCGAGACGCTGGACCTGCGCCGGCCCATCTACCGGGCCACCGCGGCCTACGGCCATTTCGGCCGCAGCGGCCCGGGCTTTACCTGGGAACGCACCGACCGCGCCGATGCGCTGCGCAAGGCCGCGGGTCTTCCCGCGGCAGCGGGCGCGAGCCGCTGAAGCGCGGCATCCGGGAACAGAGCGAAATTTCAAAAATGAGGAGCACGCGTGTGGCTACAGCAGACCTGAAAAAAGGCGACGTGAAGGACCTGGCGCTGGCCGATGCCGGCAAGCGCAAGATCGAATGGGCGCAGCAGCAGATGCCGGTGCTGGAGATCATCCGCAAGCGCTTCCTGAAGGAGCGGCCGCTCAAGGGCATCCGCGTGTCGGCGTGCCTGCACGTGACGAGCGAGACCGCGAACCTGATGACCACGCTGCGCGACGGCGGCGCCGAAGTGGTGCTGTGCGCCTCGAACCCGCTCTCGACGCAGGATGAAGTGGCTGCGGCGCTCAACCGCCATTTCGATATTCCCACGTTCGCCATCAAGGGCGAGGACAACGAGACCTACTACGCGCACCTGCGCGCGGCGCTGGAGCACAAGCCGCAGATGACCATGGACGACGGCGCGGATCTGGTGACCATGCTGCTGACCAAGCGCACCGACCTGGTGCCCCACGTCATCGCCAGCACCGAGGAGACCACCACGGGCGTGATCCGTTTGCGGGCCATGGCCAAGGACGGCACACTGAAGTTCCCGGTGATCGCGGTGAACGACGCGATGACCAAGCATTTCTTCGACAACCGCTACGGCACCGGGCAATCCACGCTGGACGGGGTGATTCGCGCGACGAATATTCTGCTCGCCGGGCTCAAGATCGTCATCGCCGGCTACGGCTGGTGCGGGCGCGGCGTGGCCATGCGCGCCAAGGGCCTGGGCGCGGACGTGATTGTCACCGAGATCGATCCGGTGAAGGGCATCGAAGCGGTGATGGACGGCTACCGGGTGATGCCCATGGCCGAAGCCGCCAAGGAAGGCGACATCTTCATCACGGTGACCGGCAACAAGAGCGTGATCCGCGGGGAGCACTTCAAGGCGATGAAGAGCGGCGCGGTGGTCTGCAACTCCGGGCACTTCAACGTGGAAATCGACATCCCGGCGCTGGAGGCGCTGAGCACCGGCAAGCGCGAAGTGCGCCCGCTGGTGGACGAGTTCCTGACCAAGGACGGCCGCAAAATTTACCTGATCGGCGAAGGCCGGCTGGTCAATCTGGCCACTGCGGAAGGACATCCCGCTTCGGTGATGGACATGAGCTTCGCCAACCAGGCGCTGTCCGCGGAATATCTGGTGAAGAACGCGAAGAGCATGAAGGCGCAGGTGTACGTGGTGCCCGAGCATCTCGACAAGGAGATCGCGCGGCTGAAGCTGGAGTCACTGGGCCACAAGCTGGACAAGCTGACGCCCGAGCAGGAGCACTACCTGGCGTCCTGGCAGGAAGGCACGTAGTTCGAGCGGCCCAAGCCAGACTGAAAATCGTGGTATCTTCCCAGGGGCACGGCATACCGTGCCCCTCTAGTTTTTTGGCGCGACCTCTATGTGGGACTTAGCCTCTCGCACCCTCGACACCTCCCGCCTCCGCTTGATTGCCCTGTCCCTGCTCGTAGCTGCTTTCCTTTTCTCCGGAGCGGCAGGCCGTGAAGCAATGACGGCAGCGCAATCCGACCCGGCAGCCGGCTGCGGGAAAGTGGATGAACCCTTCCATCAGAATCCGTGCCGGCAGCTTTCCTTCGTGGGAGAAATTTCCGCCGGGCGGCCGTTTGTCCTCAGTTTCGGCGAGCATCTTCTTTTCCGGCTGAATCCGGAAAGAGCGCTGAATGGCTGGGTGATCGAAGTCGCTCCCGAGCAGGCCGGGGCCGCTGGACAGGATGAATATTCCTGGGTCGCTACGCCTCCGTATCATTTATGGAATCCACGCTATCTGGATACTTCCTACGGCGTGAGTGCGAAGGAATCCGTTGAGCGATCTCCGCGAGAGTTCAATTTTGTCTTGAATGAGCAGCAATACAAGCGCACCGCGGATCTGGTCGAAAAAGCGGTGATGTCCCGGCCGCAGTCCGATAACCGGAACGAAGCGGAAATTGAGAAGGAATCGCAGGACGCCGCCGAGGCGCTCTTGAATTTGCCCGTGGCCAAGGGCCGGCTCTCCATCCTGGATTCAAGAATCGAAACTGCGGAAAAGAGCGGCGGCGGACGGATCGAATGGCTGAAGTTTAAAGTGGACCTGCGAGTTCCCTGCGACTTTGCGGTCCTGAAGGATTCTCCGGGAATGCCGGTGGATGATTCGCAGTGCCCGGCAGCAAAGGAACATCGGGTGAACTGATGTATGACCTTGCCAGCGTGGCGCTGGAAACCGCGAAAGTCCGCGGGGCGACCTATGCCGATGTGCGCACCATGCATCTGCGGCAGCGCGACCTGACCACCAAGAACGGGCAGGTGGGGACGCTGGCGCAGTCGGAATCGCTGGGCATGGGAGTGCGCGTGATCGCCAACGGGGCGTGGGGGTTTGCGTCCACGGACAAGCTGACGCGCGAGGGGGTGGCGGCGTGCGCGGCGCAGGCGGTGACGATCGGGAAGGCTTCGGCGCTGGCCAAACGCGGCGAGTTGGTGCTCGTTCCCGAGAACGCGTACGTGGACAGTTGGCAGAGCGCATTCCGCAAGGACCCTTTCGAGATTCCCCTGGAGACACAGATTGCGCTGCTGCTGGCCGCGGACGCGGAGATGTGGCGGGTCAAGGGCGTGACGCTGACCGAGACGGGCATGCAGTTCCGCAAGATCGATTCGTGGTTCGCCTCGAGCATCGGCTCGCGCATCCACCAGCGGAAAATGCAGACCGGCTGCGGCATCGCCGCTACTTCTTTTCAGGGCGAGGAGATCCAGAAGCGGTCGTATCCCAGCAGCTTCGGGGGGCAGCATGCTCTGGAAGGCTACGAGCTGGTGGAAGCGCTGGAGCTGCTGAAGCACGCGCCGCGGGTGGCGGAAGAGTGCGTGGCGCTGCACTCCGCGGCGCAGTGCCCGGAAAAGACGGGCACGCTGATTCTCGAGGGCAGCCAGCTCGGGCTGCAAATCCACGAGTCGGTGGGGCACCCCATCGAGCTGGACCGCGTGCTGGGCCAGGAAGCCAACTTCGCCGGAACGAGTTTTCTGACGCTGGACCAGCTCAACCAGCTGAAATACGCCTCGGGGATCGTGAACGTGGTGGCCGACGCGCGCGTGGAGCACGGTCCCGGGCTGGGCACGTTCGCCTACGACGACGAAGGGGTTCCCGCGCAGTGCACGGAGATCATCAAGGACGGGTGGTTCCGAGGGTATCTCTCGAACCGGGAGACGGCGCAGCTCATCGGGCTGCAGCGCTCCTCGGGGACGATGCGCACGGAAAGCTGGAACCGCCTGCCGATCATCCGCATGACCAACATCAGCCTGTTGCCCGGCGCGTGGCCGTACGCGGAGCTGATCGCCGACAGCGACGACGCCATCCTCATGGAGACCAACCGCTCGTGGTCCATTGACGACCGCCGCTACCAGTTTCAGTTCTCGACGGAGATCGGCTGGGAGATCAAGGGCGGGAAGAAGGGCCGGATGCTGAAGAATCCCAGCTACAGCGGGATCACCACGGAATTCTGGAACGGCTGCGACGCCATCTGCTCACGCGAGCACTGGATGCTGTGGGGCACGCCCAATTGCGGCAAGGGCCAGCCCATGCAGACCATGGGCACGGGCCACGGCGCGGCGCCGGCGCGCTTCCGGAACGTGCGCATCGGCACAGCCTTCGCAAAGATATGAGCGCGGCACGGAAAACGCGAGGCCAGGCGGGGAAGGGCGGCGCGCCGCAACTGCGCGCGGAGCGCGAACTCCGGGGCATCGCCGAAAGCGTGCTGCGTCTGGCGAAAGCCGCGGGAGCGCGCGAAGCCGAAGTGCAGCTCGACGAAGTGTCCGACGCGCTGACGCGCTTCGCCAACAATGCCATCCATCAGAACGTGGCCGAGCATGGGCTGACTGTCTCCATTCGCACGGTGGTGGACGGGCGCACGGCGCGGGCCACGACCAACCGCGTGGAGGAAGACGCGCTGCGCGCGGCGGTCGAGGCTTCCCTGTCACTGGCGCACAGCCAGCCGAAGGACCCGCGACTGCTGCCACTCATGGGGCGGCAGCGCTACGCGCGCGTGAAGCGCTTTGTGCCGGCCACGGCCGCGCTGCGCCCGGAAGAGCGGGCCCGGGCGGTGCGCGGCGTGTGCGACCTGGCGGTGAAGCGCGGGCAGAACGCCGCGGGCATTTTTTCCAGCGGGCAGACGCAGATGGCCATCGCCAATTCCCGCGGGCTATTCGCCGCCTACCGCCAGACGCGCGCCGAATTCTCGATCACCATGCAGGAGGCGCCGGCGGCGAGCTGGGCCAAGGCCAACTCCCCGCGGGTTGCGGATATTCATCCGTTGGAGCTGGCGCAGCGCGCCAGCGACAAGGCGCACCGCGGGGTGGACGCGCGCGAGCTGGCGCCCGGGCGGTACACCGTGATTCTGGAGCCCGCGGCGGTGCTGGACCTCGTGGGGTTCCTCTTCTACGACTTCGCGGCCACGGCGCTGGAGGACAAGCGCTCCTGCCTGAACGAGCGCATGGGCACGCAGCTCTTCGGCAAAAACATCAGCATCGCCGACGACGTCTGCCACCCGCTGCAGCTCGGGGCGCCGTTCGATGGCGAGGGTCTGCCGCGGCAGCGCGTGCTGCTGGTGGACCGCGGGGTGCCGAAAAACCTGGTGTATTCGCGGTACGCGGCGAAGCAGGCGCGGAAGAAGCCGACGGGGCACGGTTTTGCGCTGCCGAACGAGTACGGGGAAGCGCCGATGAATCTGGTGTTCGCCGGGGGCTCGTCTTCGCTCGAAGAGATGATCTCGGGGACGGAGCACGGGCTGCTGGTGACGCGGCTGTGGTACATCCGCGAGGTGGATCCGTACGAAAAAGTGCTTACGGGGATGACCCGCGACGGCCTGTTCCTGGTGGAAAAGGGCCGGGTGGCCTGCGCGGTGCGCAATTTCCGCTTCAATCAGTCGGTCCTGGAGATGCTGCGCAACGTGGAGCTGCTGGGCCCCGCAGTGCGGGCCACGGGCGAAGAAGCCTTCGAAATGGTCGTTCCGGCCATGAAAGTGCGGGAGTTCCACTTCTCGGAAGTCACCAAGTTTTAACATCTTCCGCGGGTCGCGGACCCTCCCCCGGGGGCTCCCCTGGCCCCTACAAATTTCGATTTGGCGAATCGAAATTCTGCGTTGTACATGCCGGCGCCATCCCGGTAAAAAACTAGTATGTACCGGCAGCCACATTGGGGACATCCAGATCACGACGCTTGCGGAACGGGCTTTGTCGCCCGGCTCGGCGGCCCGCCTACGCACGAAATCGTGGAACTGGCGCTGCAGGCGCTCGACCGGCTCTCGCATCGCGGGGGCGTGGATGCCGACGGGGCGAGCGGCGACGGCGCGGGGTTGCTGACCGCCATTCCCGATGAGTTTTTCCGGGCGCGCGCCGCGGAAGAGGGCATTACGCTGCCGGAGCAGTACGGTCTGGGTGTGCTCTTTGTGCCGGCGGCGCGTGAGAAATGGGCGCGGGAATCGGTGGAGATGGCCGCGGCCGAGGAGCGGCTGAGCTTTCTGGGCTGGCGAGTGGTGCCCACCCAGGGAGACGTGGTGGGCAGCAAAGCGCTGGGCACGATGCCGCGCATTCTGCAGTTTTTCATCGGCGCGCCGGAGGGGGCCGCGGGAGCGCGGCCATTCGAGTCGCGCCTGGCCGTGCTGCGCAAGCGCGCGGAGACGCTGGCGCCGGACGGCGCGTACTTCTGCTCGCTCTCTTCGCGGAGCGTGGTGTACAAGGGCCTGCTCACGCCGGGGCAGTTTCCGCGGTTCTTCAGCGATCTGCGGGATACCTCGTTCGAGACCACGTTCGCGATTTTTCACCAGCGCTACTCGACGAATACGCAGCCGTCGTGGCACCTGGCGCAGCCCTTCCGGCACATCGCGCACAACGGGGAGATCAATACCATCGTGGCCAACCGGCGCTGGCTGCGCGCCCAGGAGCCGGACATCCGGGCGCAGCTGGGGGTGGACAGCTGGTTCCGCGTGCTGGAGCCGAACGTCAGCGATTCGGCCAGCCTGGACAACGGATTCGAGCTGGAGCTGCTGCTGGGGCAGTCGCCGGAGAAGGCGCTGCTGCGGATGGTGCCGCCGGCCTTCGCAAACGATCCAGAACTTCCGGCGGCGGAGCGCGCCGCGCTGGAATCGCTGTGCGGAGCGGAAGCGCCGTGGGACGGCCCCGCCGCGCTGATCTTCAGCGACGGCGAGTACGTGGGGGCGAAGCTGGACCGCAACGGGCTGCGCCCGCTGCGCTACCTGCGCACGCGCGATGGATTGGTGATTGCCGGCTCGGAGGCGGGGCTTGTGGACGTGCCGGAAGCGCGCATCGCCGAGCGCGGGCGGCTCGGTCCGGGCGAGATGCTGCTGGTGCAGCCGGTGGCGGGCGAGATCTACCGCTGGGCGGAGGTGCTCGAGCGCGTGGCCGCATCGGTGCCGGAAAGCAAGGCCGCGCCGCTGCGCCGTCTGCAAGCCGCGGATGCCGCAGGGGAAGCGCCGGCGGAGCCGCAGCGCCTGGCGGCCGCGTTGGGCTGGACCGAAGATCAATTCCGGATTCTGTTTTCCGCGCTGCCCAAGGGCAAGGAAGCCGACTGGAGCATGGGGGACGACGCGCCGCCGGCGTTTCTCTCGGCGCTGCCGCGGCCGCTGTGGGACTACTGCAAGCAGCGCTTTGCGCAGGTGACCAATCCTCCGATCGATCCGCTGCGCGAAGCGCACGTCATGTCACTGGACCTGAACCTGGGCGGCAAGGTGGTGCTGGGTTCGCCGCTGCTCGGCTCGGGGCAGTTGGCGGAGCTCGCGGCTCTCGTGGGGCCGGTGCAGCGCATCGATTTTACGTTTCCTGTAGTAGACGGTGTCTCTGGTGCGCGCCGCGCCCTTCTTACCCTCGCCGCTACCCCGGCTGGGGCCGGTGCGCGCCCGGGGCTCATCCTGCTGTCGGATCGCAGGGCGGGCCGGGAGCGCGGGGCGTTGCCGGCGTTGCTGGCCACCGCGGCGGTGTGGAAGGCGATGGTCGCGGCGGAGCTGTGGGATGTGCCTCTGGTGGTGGAAACCGGGCAAGCGTTCGACACGCATCACGTGGCGCTGCTGGTGGCCGCGGGCGCGTGCGCGGTGCATCCGTATCTGGCGGAGCACTTCGCGGAAGCGAGCGTCCCGGGCGGAATGGGCGCGATGCGCCGGGCCGTGGATGCGGGCTTGCGCAAGGTCCTCTCGCGCATGGGGATTTCCACGCTGGCGAGCTACCGCAACAGCCATCTCTTTGAAATTATCGGGCTGGAAGAGGCGGCCTGCGCGGAATACTTCGAAGACGCGGCGTCGTATCTGGGCCGCAAGCGGCTCGACGACGTGCTGGGCGACTACCTGCGGATGCATTCCGCGGCGTACGCGGGGGAAACGGCGGGGCTGCCCGACGCCGGCTTGTACCGCTTCCGCAAATCGGGCGAGCGCCACGCCACGTCTCCGGACGTGGTGCGGCGGATGCATAGCTTTATCAAGTCGCCGGACGCCGCGAATTACGAAGCCTACGAGAAGCTGGGCATTCGCGCGGAGCCGGTGTCGGTGCGCGACATGCTCGGCCTGGTGCCGGGGCAGGCGGTGCCGCTCGAAGAGGTGGAGTCCGAACACTCCATCCTGCGGCGCTTCAGCACGCAGGCGATGTCGCTCGGCTCGCTCAGCCCGGAAGCGCACCGCACGCTGGCGCTGGCCATGAATCAGCTCGGGGCGCGCAGCAATACGGGCGAGGGCGGGGAAGATCCTTCGCTGTACAGCCGAGAACCGGCGGCCGCCAACAAGATCAAGCAGGTGGCTTCGGGGCGATTTGGCGTGACGGCGGAGTATCTGGTGAACGCCGAAGAGCTGGAAATCAAGATGGCGCAGGGCTCCAAGCCCGGCGAGGGCGGGCAGCTGCCGGCGCACAAAGTGACCGCGTACATCGCGCGCATCCGCCACGCGGTGCCGGGCACGCCGCTGATTTCGCCGCCGCCGCACCACGATATTTACAGCATCGAAGACCTGGCGCAGCTGATCTACGACCTGCGGGCCATCAATCCGCGGGCGCGGATCGGGGTGAAGCTGGTGTCGGGCACGGGCGTGGGGATCATCGCGGCGGGGGTGGCCAAGGCGGGCGCCAACGTGGTGACCATCAGCGGGCACGACGGCGGCACGGGCTCTTCGCCGCTCACCTCGATCAAGAACACCGGGCTGCCGTGGGAACTGGGGTTGCGCAACGCGCACGAGGCGCTGACGCGGACCGGGCTGCGCTCGCGGGTGACCCTGCGCGTGGACGGCGGGCTGAAATTCGCGCGCGACGTGGTGCTCGCGGCCATCCTCGGCGCGGACGAGTTCGGCTTCGGCACCGCGGCGCTGCTGGCTGTGGGCTGCGTGATGGCCCGGCAGTGCCACCTGAATACGTGTCCGGTGGGCATCGCCACGCAGGACGAAACGCTGCGTGCGCGCTTCGAAGGCAAGCCGGAGATGATCGTCTCCTACTTCCGGGCCCTGGCGCACGAGGTGCGCGAATGGCTGGCGCGGCTGGGGGTGCGCTCGCTCAACGATCTGGTGGGCGACGAGAGCAAGCTGCGCGCGCGCGTGGCCGAGGACGCCGGGTGGCTGAAGCCCTTCCTGACGGCGCCGCCGCGCTCCGCGAGCGGGCGCGTGGAATGCGCGCCGCGGATGGTTCCCGACGGCTACGACATCGTCTGGCATCCGGGCACGGCGGCCAGCGGGCGCAGCAGCGTGCTCACGCTGCGCAACGCGCACCGCACCATCGGGGCGCGCTGGACCGGCGAGTTCGTGAAGCGCCACCCGGAAGCGAACGAGAAGCACGAAGCGGCGTTTCGCGGCACGGCCGGGCAGAGTTTCGGCGCGTTCCTGGTTTCCGGGATCACGCTGCGGCTGACCGGGGAAGCCAACGATTACGTGGGCAAGGGGCTATGCGGCGGCACCATCGCGGTGAGCGCGGGGGCGCGGGCGTCGCGGCGCGGGGACGTGCTGATCGGCAACACCGTGCTCTACGGGGCGACCTCGGGACAGCTCTTCGTCGCCGGGCGCGCCGGGGAGCGCTTTGCGGTGCGCAACAGCGGGGCGCTGGCCGTGGTGGAAGGCGCGGGGCAGCACGCCTGCGAATATATGACCGCGGGCGTCGCGGTGATTCTGGGCTCGACGGGCTTCAACTTCGGCGCGGGCATGACCGGGGGGCTGGCGTACCTGGCGTCGGAGGCGGAGCACGGGTTAAATCGCGAGTTTGTGTCGATCGTGCCGCCCAGCAGCGAAGAAGAGGAGTGGCTGCGCCTGGCGCTGCAGGAGCACGTGCGGCTGACGGGCAGCGCGCGGGCCGCGAAGCTGCTGGCGCAAAAGGGGCCGCTGCCGCTGTGGCGGGTGCAGCCGGTGCATCTGCCATGCGCGGTCGAGGCCACCTGGAAACCGATCCTCGCGCAGTTGCGCAGCGAGGCGCCGGCGCCTGCGGCGGAGAGCGTTTCCGCAATCTCGCAAGCGACGATCGAGGCCTGAGTGCGGCGGCCGGAAAGACGGATTGGAAGGATGTAGCGGCCTGAGGAGCCGTAAAGAACGGTAAAGTGTTGCAGAATCGGCTATAATCCGCCTTTACCGCTCGCAACATGGATTTCGACCAGCTCACCACGTTCGTGCAGGTTGCCAAGCTCGGGAGCTTCTCCCGCGCGGGGCAGAAGGTTTTCCGTTCGCAATCCGCGGTAAGCGCGCAGATCCGCCAGTTGGAGCAGAGCTACGGCGCGAAACTTCTGGACCGCACGGCGCGCTCCGTGCACCTCACGCCCGCCGGAGAAGTGCTCCTGGACTACGCCGTGCGGCTGCTGCGGCTGCGCGATGAATCGCTGCAGGCCGTCGCCGACCACAGCGATTCGGTGCAGGGCCCGGTGGTGTTCGGGGCCAACGAGGCCACCTGTCTTTATGTTCTGCCGGATATCTTCGCGGAGTACCAGAAGCGCTACCCGCTGGTGCAGATCAGCATCTACCGCAATTTCAGCCACAAGATCCTGCAGCGGCTGGAGGACGGCTCGATCGACGTGGGCATCGTGACCCTGCCGGTGCGCTCGCCGAATTTGAAAGTCCATCCGGTCTTTCGCGACCGCCTGATGCTCATGGTCAGCCCGGACAATCCGCTGGCGCACCGCCACAAAGTCACGCTGGAGGAAGTCGCCGAGCAGCCTTTGATCTTTCCCAAAACCGGCTACACGCGGCAGGTGCTGGACAAGCTCTTGCGGCCGTACCGCTCGCGCTTGCGCGTGGCCATGGAGCTGCCGAGCATCGGCATGATCAAGAAGTTCGTGGCCGCCAATGCCGGCGTTTCCTTCATCAGCGAAAGCTTTGCGCGCGACCAGGTCAAAACCGGCGAGGTGAAGCTGCTCTCGCTCGAGGGCGTGGAGCTGTGGCGCGAGCTGGGGCTGGTGTACCGGCGCGACCGGAGCATTCCGCGCGCCGCGCAGGCCCTCATCGCGCTCATCCGCGAGCACCGCAAGGCCCACGCGTCCGCCGAAGCCGCCTCCCGCTGAACCGCACCGCTAAAGAACAGAGAAAAGACGGGCACAGCAATGCCGTGCCCTTACGGGATTCCGTTGCGCGGAGAATGCTGATTAGTGTGCGGTGAAATCGAGGCTGGCAATCGCCCGCGCGATGACGTTTTCCTGAATCTGGATGAGGTCGCTGTCCGCGTAGGTCATGCCCAGGATGGTGAAGTAGTCCTTGCCGCGCGCGATCACCACCAGCCGGCCCGACCAGTCGTGTTCGCCTTCCGTGCCGCGATAGTGGTATTCCACCGCCGGTAAGCCGCCCACCTGGGTCTTTTTCTGCTGCAGGCGGCGGTAGTTGGTGTAGGCGTCCTGCAGGCGGCGCTCGATGGAGGCCGCGGCGGCGTCCAGAGGCTCCTTCGATTTCTCGATGCCAATGACCAGCAGCGTGGATTCGTTGGACGTGCCCAGGGCGGTGATGGCGTTGGGCAGGGCGCGGCGCGCTTCGTCCTGCAGGTTCCAGCTGGGGGCCTTGAACATGCGGAAGCTGTAGGTGTAGTTGATGTAGGTGTTGCCCTGGACCTCTTCGCGGTTCGGCGGCGGCCCGGACTCGGGGGGCGGCGCTGCGGGGGGCTCGGCAGGTTTTGCCGCGGGCGGCGCAGCGGCGGCGGTTGTCGAAGCGGCGGGTTTTTCCGCTGCTTTTCCGCTCTTGGCCGGAGCGGGCGCCGGCTTCGCCGGAGGCTCGGTCTTGCTAGCGGCTTTCGGCGTTTCCGGCGCGGGCTTTGGCGGCTCCGGAGGCTCTTCTTTTTTGGCCGCGGGCTTTTCGGCGGGTTTGGGCGGCGCGGGGGCCGAAGGAATGATCGCGGAAATCTTGTTTTTCTCGACAAGGACAAATCCATAGTCGGTCTTGACCTTGAACATGTTGTCTTCGTAGGCGACGATCACCCCGTAGAGTTTTTTGCCGTCCTTGAGGCGGATCTCATCGGCCGCGGCAGGCAGGGCCAGGGCGCAAGCCACGAGAAGCAGGAAGCCGCGCGTTACGCGCAGCGGGCCCATCGGGCGCAGGAGGTGCTTGGGAGGGACAGCCATGCAAAAAGTATGGTCCTGTGCTATTCGCGCGGCAAGGCTTACGCGCGCGGGGGGTGTCCGGCGCGCCACCTCCGCCAGCAGCGCGCCGCCGAAGATATCCTTCAGCCGGGTGTAGTGGCTGGTGATTCGGGACTGGTGACTCGTGACTGGTGACTCGTGGAAGACCTCTCATGGAGCGGGTGTCTCTCCCCCAGTCACGAGTCACGAGTAACGTCCTGCGAAGACGCGGCTCCTTGTATGCACTGCCAATCAGGGTAGGGAACAGGAAGGTAGAGTTCAGTTACCGGGACAGGCACGGGGTAGAGAGCACGAGACCGTCGGGCTTGGTGGCGTAGTGCTCGCGCAGGGCGAGCCCCTGGCCGTAAAAGACGGCGTTCCAGCCGTAGCGCCCGCGCACCGTATCCACGCCGCGGTTCAGCTCCCGGCGGCGGTTGGCGGCGGTGTCGAAGAGCTCGTTCTGGCGGCGGTCGGGCTCGAGGTTGGTCACGCTGACGCCCACCAGGCGCACGGCTACGCGCCGGGTGAAAAGCTCGCCGAAGAGTTGCCGGGCCGCGGCCAGCAGTTCGCGCTCGTCGTTGGTCGGGCGAGCGAGGCGCTCGGTGCGCTGCGCGGAGAAAGAGTCGGCGTAGCGCAGGCGCAGGCCGATGGTGCGCGCCTGGCGGTTGTAGTCGCGCAGCGTCGCGCCGATGCGCTCGGAAAGATACTCGAGGAGCCCGCCGAGAAATTCCGTGTCAATGGTGCCGCTCTCGATGGTTGTTTCGCGGGAGACCGATTTCGGCGTTCCCGGGGCGAGCACCTCGCGCCCGTCGAGGCCCCGCGCGCGCTCCCAGATCTGCCGGCCCACGGCTTCGCCGAACGCCGCCGCCAGCGCCGGCTGGGGAATCCGCCGCAGTTCGCCGATGGTCTGCACGCCGCGTTCGGCGAGCGCCGCCGCGTGGACGTGCCCGATGCCGTGCAGCTTTTCCACCGGCAGCGGCGCGAGGAATTCCTCTTCGTCGCCGGGGGCAACGATGTGGAAGCCGCGCGGCCGCTGGAGTCGCGAGGCGATCCCCGCCACTGCTTTGCTCGTCGCCGCGCCCACGGACACGCTGAGGCCCGTGCGCCCCAGGATCTCCGCCTGCAGGCGGCGCAGCGCCGCCGGGAAGTCCGGGTAGAGCCGCTCGGTGCCGCGAAAATCGAGATAGAAGTCGTCCAGCGCCGCGGTCTCGACCGCCGGGGTGTAGGTTTCCAGGATGCGCCGCACGCGCTCGGCAAAGTCCGCGTAGTGCTCGTACTGTCCGGGGACGACCACCGCCCGGGGGCAGAGGCGCAGCGCCTCGCGGAAGCTCATGGCCGTGCGCACGCCGCGGAATTTGGCCTCGTAGCTGGCCGAAGCCACCACGCCGCGCCCCACCAGCACCGGCTTGCCGCGCAGTTTGGGGTTGAGCACCTGCTCCACCGAGGCGAAGAACGCGTCCACGTCCACGTGCACGATGTGGGGGTGCTGGGCGCTGCGGAGTTTGTCCAGGCCGAGCCACCGCGCGGGTGACCAGGGGTTTTTTTCCGCGGCGCTTTCGGGGGTTTCGGAAAAGGCCGCAGGGCTGGCGCTCTGCGCTACAGGTTCGTCCGGAATCGCCTTGCTGGGTGGGGCGGGGAATGTGCTTTCGACGCAGGCTTGCATGGCAGCTCCCGGCAGGGAAGCGGGCGGTAGCGCCGGCGTCTCGCCGGCGGTTTTCTGGACGTACGCCCGCGGGATGCAACTGGTGGCGGCCGGCTCCGCGAGTCCCAAGGACCCTGGAGCCGGGAGCCGGGACGCCACCCGCTTCCCGTTTCCTCTACCGGGAGCGACTATAGGCGAATAAAAAGCGAAAGTCAAGAAAAACTCTGCGCACTTTTACCGGGGCGTAGGGTCTTTGTCAGAACACGCGGCCGAGGCGGAAGAACCACTTCTGGTGACCGCTGTCGCCCACGCTGCCGCCCAGGAAGATGGGCCCGAAGGCCGTTTCCACCAGGATGCCGCCGGAGAAATCGTCGGGGAGGCGCGCGGCGTTTCGCCCGACATTAGCCGCGCCGTACATCTTTCCGAGCTCGTATTGCGCCGTGAAGTAGATCTTCTTGCCGAAAAACGGCGGCAGGTCCATGAGGTTGCGCAGGTAGCCGCCCTGGAAGAGGAAATACTGGTTGCCGCGCAGCTCGTTCATGCCGTAGGCGGCGAGGCGCTCCGGGCCGCCGAGGGTGAACTGCGGCAAGCCGGTCTGCTGCAGGCCGAAGGTCGTGCCGCCCGAGGAGAGCAGGAAGAAGGAATTGGCGCGGGAGACCGGCTGGAAATAGCCGGTGCGCAGCTCCAGGACGGGGAAGGACTCGCTGGCGCCGGGGCTCTTGGCGTACCAGTGGAAATTGGATTCGATGCGTAGGCCGCGGCGGGGAATCTCCGGGTCGTCGGTCCAGTCGGTGCGGTAGCGCAGGCGCGCGGCGCTCCAGGCGCCATTGAGCGTGGGGAGCAGGGGCGCGCCGATGCGCAGCTTGTTGCTGTAGTAGCCGGCTTCGTAGCCCACGCGCAGCTCGCTGAAGCGGCCGAAGGCGTAGCCCAGGTCCGCGCCTAGCGCCGCGCGGTTCACGCGGTATTCGGCGAGCGGGTCGTTCTTCTCGTAAATTTTGTACGCCGAGTTGCCCACGCCGATCTCCGGCGCGAGGAACCACTGGCTGGCCGCGGTAAAGGGATGGAAATATTCGGTGTGCACGCTGTACTGCGAGCCGAAGAGGAAATCGGTGCGCCATTCCGAGCGGTAGCCGCCCACGTCGAGAAACGTCAGGCGCGCCCCCAGCGTGAAGTTGGCCTCCCCGGTCTCCGAGCCTTCCAGTTCGAAGCCGGGCTGCAGCGTGCGCGGCGTGAAGCCCTTCTGGTGCACATCAATGAGCAGGCCGTCGCGGCCTTCGCTGGCGGTCATGCGGTAGCCAGCCTGGTCGAAGCGGCCCATGCCGGTCAGCTGGGTCAGATCGGCCTCCAGCTTCCTGATGTCCAGCGGACGGCCCTGATATTTAGCGAGCAGGCTCTCGATATTTTTCTGGGTGTCCGGGTCGGCGCCGCGCACTTCCACGAACTGCGGCACGGGCACGGTGTGCCGCTCGCGGGTCGCGCGTTCGCGGAGGTATTCGGCCCAGGCCGCGTCGTCCAGCGCATAGGGCGCCAGCAGGCGCGACTTCTCCTGCGCCGCCTCCAGTCCCTGGGCGATGATGCCTTCGTGGCGCTTGTATTCCGAGGAGGTGTAGCCGGCGAGGTCCACGCGGATGACCAGGTCCGCGTTCGCCAGCCCGCGCAGTTCGTTTTCGCTGAGCACCACGTCAATCGAGCGGTCCAGCACCTCGATCAGCGACGGGATGCTCTCCGCATCCGGTTTTTTCTTCTGCAGGTGCACGGCGATGACGATGTCCGCGCCCATCTGGCGCACGGCGTCGGTCGGCAGATTGTCCAGCAGGCCGCCGTCCACGTAGACGTGCTCGCCGAGGCGCACCGGGTTGAAGACCCCAGGCAGGGAGATGGTCGCGCGCAGGGCCTCCGCCAGCGGGCCGTCGCGGAAGGTCACCTGCTTCCCGCTCACCAGGTCGGTGGCCACGCAGCGGAAGGGGATGGGCAGGGCGTCGAAGTCCTTCACGTTGGAATAGGGCAGCGTCTCTTTTTCGATCAGCAGGCCGATCTGCTGCCCGGTGTTCAGCCCGGCCGGGAGGGTCACGCCGCTGCGCAGGCGCAGGAGCAGCGCATTGGGGTAGGCGCGCTGATCTTCCTTGCGGCGGAAGGAGATTTCGCTGTAGGGGATATCGCCGCCGAAGGTGGCGTCCCAGTCCAGCTCCGCGACCAGCTTGCGGAGTTCCGCGGGGCTCTTGCCGCTGGCATAGAAGCCGCCCACCAGCCCGCCCATGCTCGTGCCCGCGACGTAATCCACCGGGATGTGGTGCTGCTCCAGCCATTCGAGGACCCCGATGTGCGCGAGGCCCAGCGCGCCGCCGCCTTCCAGGGCGATGCCGATCTTCGGCCGCGCCGCTGGCTTGGCGGCTTCCTGTGCGGGTTGCGGAGCGGGTTGCTGTGCGCGCAGCGCGCAGGGAACCGCGAGTAAGAGAAAGACGACCAGACTTCGGCGCATCTGGGTGCTCCTTGTTGCGTGCAAACCTTAGGGAGCAGTGTAGCGCGAGGCGCCGATCCTGGGTGGTGCGGGTGTCCCGGGCGGGTGTCGCGGGCACCAACGGAGGTGAAACTCGAAACCTCTGGTCCGCCCTTTTTCCTGTCTTACTGCAGGCGCGGACGCTTTACGCCGCTGGCCAAGCCAAGGGTTTCCAGGGTCCAGATGAAGTACCAGCCGACATCCGGCTGCCACCAGCGCAAGCCCAGGCGCGCCGAGGCGGCGTAGGTGTGGTGATTCTTGTGCCAGTTTTCGCCCCAGGCCCCGATTTGCAGCGGGCCCAGCCACCAGACGTTCTGGCTGGTGTCGCCATCCGCGGCGCGGCCGAGGTGCGTGAGGCTGTTGACGAAGCACTGCATGTGCAGGGAGTAGACCAAGCGCATCGCGCCCATCCAGAAGAAACCCTGCCAGCTGAAGCCCAGCAGCGGCCCGCAGAACAGGGAAAGCAGGATCGTCGGCGTTTCCGCGTAGTCCCAGATCTTGTACGCGCCGCGGTTCAGTTCCGGGCACCAGCGCTGCCGGTCGGCCGGGGCGGATTGGTAGAGCCAGCGCAGATGCGCCCACCAGAAGCCGCCGTGCTTGGGGCTGGAGATGTCCTCCGGGCCGTCGGCATGGGCATGATGGTGCCGGTGGTAGGCCACCCAGCTCACCGGATGCCCCGAGCCGTTGAACACCGCGAAGAAGATCAGCAGCTGCTCGATGAGCGGATTGATCTTGAGCGTCTTGTGCGCCAGCACGCGATGATAAATGACCGTGGTGCCCAGCCCGCCGAGGGCCATGATCAGCAGCGAGGCCCCGAGAACTTTCAGGCTTGGCAGCGGGAAGAGGATCAGACCGGTGATGGCCAGGAGATGGATCAGGACGAGATAAAGAAGAACTTTAGCGCCGCCCGGCGCCGGTTTCCAGAAGGGTTGCTGCCACGGCCGGCTCTGCGGAATGGTGCTCTCACTCATGGTTGCTCCCAAGGTACGAGATGGTGCGCCTGCAAGGAATTGACTGGATGATTGCGTCGTCGAGGTGCCGTACTCCGCATTCTCGCAGAGCTTCAGTTTAACATCAGTCCCGTTCCCGGCAGCGCACAACCCTCCGCGGCAGGGAAACACAGCGGAGCATTCGGTCTTCTTTTTTTTGCGGATTTTTCAGGATTAGCGCGACAGCCGGGGCGCCTCAGGCGCCTTCGGCGATGTCGGCTTCGGCCGCGGCAATTGCCGCGCTGGCTTCCGAATTGGCTTCGTACTCGGGCGGCTCGGCCGGGCGCGTCTTGCGGTTGGCCAGGCCGATGCCGCCGAGGACCAGCGCGCCGCCGAAGATCTGCGTGGCGGCCAGCGGCTCGCCCAGCAGCAGCGCGGCCAGGACCGCGGTCAGCGGCGCCTGCGCCAGTAGGCTCACCGAAGTCGCCGTAGCGGGCAGATGGCCCAGCGCGTAGGTCAGCCCCAGATAGCCGCCCACCTGCGAAATCAGCCCCAAGCCCAAGAGCGCGGCCAGCGCCCGCCCGTGCGGGATGGCCAGGGAAACGCCCAAGGCCAGATTTACCGCGAACAGGAAAATCGTGCTGGCGGCGCTGGCCACGCGCAGAAACGCCAGCGTGCTGGTCGAAGAGCGCACCCGCTCGGTGACCATCAGATAGACGGCGAAGCAGCCGGCGGCGCCCAGGGCCATGGCGTCGCCGATGCCCATGCGCGCCAGCCGCGCCAGGTCGCCCCAGAGAATCACCAGGGTCCCCGCCAGAGCCATGGTCAGCCCGATCCAGAAGGCCGCCGCCGGGCGCCGCCGGAAGACCAGCCAGGTGAGCAGCCCGACAAACACCGGGGTGTTGTTGCCCAGCAGCGTGGCGTTGGCCGCCGAGGTCTGCAGGATCGAAGTGTTGTAAAGGGCGAGGTCAATGCCGAAGAAAATTCCGCCCAGCGCGATGACCGCCAGCGTCGCGCCGGAGAGGCGCTTCGCGGGAGTTTTCAGAAAGCGCGCGGGTACGAACCACGTGGGCAGCAGGAAAACGGTGGCGATGAGCATGCGGTAGAACGCCGAGGCCGGTCCGGGGATGTCCGTCCAGCGCACGAACAGCGCGGACCACGCGATGCACACCATTCCCGCGATCAGCGCCAGGAAGGGCAGGGAGCCGCTGGAGTGCGGCGCACCGTTCGGATTGTCATGCGCGGCCATGCGAATGGTCCACAGTATGGCACACGCGGCCGGCGCGCCGCAGCGCGGGGCGCCGGCCGCCCCCGGCCAATCTGGACGGTGCGGGAATTTTTCGGGGATGCGCGGCGCGGGCGGCCGCAGGTGTACTAGAATCCTCGCGCGGTCTTTTCCACGAGCGGGTGGCCCGACAACATGACGATTACCGAAGCAAGAGACGCCCTGGAAGCGCTGCGGCCTCTCGAAAATGTGCGTGTCACGAACCTGGCGCTGAATCTACCCGGGCCGGTGGCCGCGACGCGACTGGCGGGGATGGGAGCCAGGATCATTCAGATCGTGCCGCCCGCGGGCGATCCCATGGAGAGCTACCATCCCGATTTCTACCGTTCCCTGCATGCCGGCCAGGAGATCCTCCGCCTCGATCTGAAGAATTCCGGTGACCGCGAAAAGTTCGAAGCCATTCTCGCCACGACGGACGTGCTGCTCACGGCCTTCCGCCCCGCAGCGCTCGAGCGGCTTGCGCTGGGCTGGAGCGCGCTGCACGCGCGGCATCCGCGGCTGTGCCAGGTGGCGCTGGTGGGCGATGCCGCGGGCGCGGAAAACGTGCCGGGGCACGACCTCACCTACCAGGCGGCGTGCGGCTTGCTCTCGCCTCCCGCGATGCCGCTGACTCTGCACACGGACATGGCCAGCGCCGAGTGCATGGTGAGCACGACGCTGGCCCTGCTGCTGGCGCGGGCGCGCTCCCAGCAGGGCGGCTACGCCCAGGTGGTGATGACGGCGGTGACCGAAGATTTTGCGCTGCCGCTCGCGCAGGGGATGACCGCGCCGGGCGGGTTCCTGGGCGGGGGCTCGCCCTTCTACAACCTGTACCGCGCGCGGGATGGCTGGGTGGCGGTGGCCGCGCTGGAGCCGCATTTTCAGCAGCGCCTGCTCGCCGAGTTGCATCTGGAATCCGCGGGGTACGAGAAGTTCTCCGCCTTCTTCGCGGAGCGCAGCGCGGCGGAGTGGCAGCGCTGGGCCGCCGAACGCGACCTGCCGCTGGTTGCCGTGCGCACGCCGCCAGGAACAAGGGAGAATCAACGATGAGCGAAACGCTTCCGGCCGCGGCGGAGAAACCTCGCGCGAGCCTGTGGACGTGGATCTTCCGCGTCCTGCGCTGGAGCACCTACGCCGCGGCGCTCGTCACCCTGGCGCTCGCTCTGCACAAGAGTGCGCCTCCGCCGATCCAGGCCAGCCCGCTGGCCGCCGAGCGCGCCGAGCAGAAAATCCGCCAACTCGACGAGACGCTGGCTTCCGGCACACCCGCCACGCTGCGCCTGGACGAATCCGAACTCAACTCCTTCCTCGCAACCCACCTCGATCTTGCGCCTAACGCCACACCCGCCAGCCCGCCCGCTGCCGAGCCCACGGAGGCGCAGGTGCGCTCTTCGGTCCGGGATGTCAAGGTGCAGCTCATTGCAGACCGCCTCCGCGCCTACGTCGTCTTTGATGTGCACGGCAAGGAGATGACCCTGCAGATCGAGGGCCGGCTCCAAAACGTGAACGGTTATCTGCAATTTGTCCCCACGGAGGGCGCCATCGGATCGCTGCCCATACCGCAATCCGCCCTGGAGAGCGCCATGCGCCGGGTGATGGAGTCGCCGGATAACCGCGAGAAATTAAAGTTGCCGGCCAGTTTGGCCGATATTCGCGTGGAAAATGGGGAAATAGTAGTCTCGTACAAGTGAGGAGAGGCGCTGAATCGCCCGGACCTCGTTCTAGTACGCTGGTACCTTTTTCCCGGGCAGCGCTTTTGTACTGCAGTTCTATTGTCGGGTGGGACTCTCCCCACTAGAATCTGTATTTGTGTTAGGAGGCCCTGCCTTGACCGACGCCGAACGTCGCAATTCTCAGCGTTTCCAGATGCGCTTGCCGCTTACCGTCCGCTGGACGACCGGCGCAGCTGTAGCGGAAACAAGCACCGAATCCCGCGATGTCAGCTCTCGCGGAGTCTATTTCTACCTCTCCAAGGACGTCAAGGAAGGTTCGGCGGTGGAGATCATCCTGACCCTGCCCAACGAGATCACGATGGCCGGTCCGGTCAAAGTGCGTTGCCTGGGCCGCGTCCAGCGCACGGAAGAGCGCGCGGAAGGCGCCGTGGGCGTGGTCGCCGCCATCGAGCGTTACGAATTTCTGCGCGGCGACGAGGGCGAAAAGTAACGGATTTCTTGTCCGCTACCTGCGGAGGCGGGCAGGACCAGCCGGGGCGCCTCGACCCCTCAGCGAGGCGCCCCGGTTTTTTGCTTTGACGGCTTGCCCCGGCCGGCGTCGCGCTCCACCCCCACGGAAACAGCCCTCTCCTCCAGTGAATTGTCCAGCCGCAGGTGTCTTTGGCATGCAAGCCGCGTACACTTGGAAGCTCGGCGGCGAAACCGGCCGCAAATGCAAAATGCGCAGCGACACGGGCGGCACATTCCTGAAGTTCGTGAGGAAGTAGAATGGAACTGCAGCGCGCTCTCATCCTCGAGAGCTTCTTCGTGGAATCCAGCGAGGGCCTGACGCAGATGGAGCAGGCCATCCGGGAGCTGGAAACACGTCCGGAAGATATGGAACTCCTGCAGGGCATCTTCCGCGTGGTGCACACGGCCAAGGGCAATGCCGGGATTCTGCGGCTGCCAAACCTGCTGACCTTTGCGCACAGCCTGGAAAAACTGCTCGACGAGGTCCGCAAGCGGAATCTCACGATGACCCCGGAGAGGGTCGCGCTGCTGCGGGCCTCGCTGGAGGTGCTGCGCGAAATGACCTCTCCGGCGGGGGCGGACACGGACACGCTGAGCGAGCGCGCCAAGGACGTCCTCGGGAAGATTTGCGCCCAGCTCGAAAGCGACCGGGGACGGACAAAAGAGACCTTCGTGGAAGGCCCGGCAAGCGCAGCAATAAATGACCGAAAATAGCGCGCACGGCCCAATTCAGGTGCTGGTGGTGGACGATTCGGCGGTGGTGCGCCAGGTCATGCAGGCCGTGCTTGCGGGCGAAACGGACATGGCCGTCACCGTCGCCGCTGATCCGCTCATCGCTATCGAGAAGATGAAGCAGCTGCGCCCGCACGTGATTCTGCTCGATCTGGAGATGCCGCGCATGGACGGGCTGACGTTCCTGCGCAAGATCATGGCCGAAGATCCCGTGCCCACCGTGGTCTGCTCGGGCGTCGCGGCGCGCGGCACCGAAGCCGCCATGCGGGCGCTGGAAGCGGGCGCGGTGGGCATCGTCACCAAGCCCAGCCTAGGCGTGAAAGAGTTTCTCCAGGAATCGGCGCTGCTGCTGGTGGACATGGTCCGCTCGGCCGCGCAGGCGCGCGTGCGCCGCCGGGCGCCGCTCCCGGCCCTGCCCGTTCCGCCCAAACGCAAAGCGCCGGCAACCCGCATACCTGCGGGCCCCCCGCGCCCGGCGACCGAACGCATTGTGGCCATCGGGGCTTCGACCGGAGGCGCCGAGGCGCTGACGGAAATTCTCACCGCGATGCCGGCGGACGCACCCGGAATCGTGATTGTGCAGCACATGCCGGAACTGTTCACCGCAGCGTTCGCCAACCATCTCAACGAACTGTGCCAGATCGAAGTGAAAGAGGCGGAAGGCGGGGACCTGATCACCAGCGGGCGGGCCTTCATCGCCCCGGGCAACTACCACGCCACGGTGTTCCGTCAGGGCGCGCAATACCGGATTGGAGTGCGCGAGGGCCCGCTGGTCTCGCGGCACCGGCCCAGCGTGGACGTGCTCTTCCGTTCCGTGGCCGAGGCGGCGGGTTCCAATGCCGCGGGAGTGATTCTGACAGGCATGGGCAACGACGGTGCGCAGGGCATGGTGGCGATGAAGCGCGCTGGCGCCTACAACATCGCGCAAGACGAAGCCACTTGCGTGGTCTTTGGGATGCCGAGAGAAGCGATGAGCACGGGCGCCGTGGATGACGTGGCGCCACTGCAGGAGATCGCCGGGAAGATTCTGCGCTGGAAGCGCGCCGCATCGTGAAACGGGCGCCCGCCACGCAGCGCATTCCGCTCGAGGGGTTATCTTTGCGCCGCCTGCCCTTCGGGGCAGGCGATTTCCACAGCCTGATTCGGGGATCATTGCGACAGCCCGCCATCCTGACAAAGGAGCCCACTCGCTTCGTGGCTTGCTCTGCGCCGTTGCACCAGGCCCGCCGGCTGCCATCATGGCCATCTTCAACCAACTGATCTCCCAAGCCAGTGACGCGCCCGCATCCCCTTGCGCGGCCGAGGAGCGGGAAAGCGTCATACTGGAAAGCGCCTCTCAGGAAAGCGGCGAAGAGGGAAATGCGCCGGTCCGGGAACCCGTTCCGGAAGGCCTCCCGCTTCTGGAACTCGCCGAGCTTCTCGACCAGCACCGTGAGTGGGTGGAATCCGCGGGCCAGCGCGGTAAAAAAGCGGATTTGCGCCACGTCGATTTGGAGGGCGCGGAACTCGCCGGCGTGAATCTGCAGGGCGCCGATCTGCACAAGGCCAAACTGCGCGGCGCCGACCTGTCCATGGCCAACCTGCAGGGCGCCTCGCTGGTGCAGGCCGATCTGCAGGAGACCAGCCTGCTGGGCACGGAGCTGCGCGGCGCCAATCTCATGGGCGCGAATCTGCTGGGCGCGGCGGGACTGTGGCTCGGGCGCCTGGGCCGCAGCAATCTCTTCGGCGCGGTGCTCCCGGATTCCGCCTTCGATCTGGACGGTACCAAGGCCGCGGACCAGGCCACCAACCGCGCCCGCTGGTTCTACGCCGCGCTTTTTGCTTGCGCCCTGCTCGCCGGCTTGGGCATCTTCACCACCAGCGATTTGCGCCTCCTGCAGAATGCTTCCACCATTCCCTTGCCGGCCCTCGGCAATGTCCTGCCGATGAGCGGTTTCTATCTGGGCGGTCCGCTGCTGCTCTTCGGCCTGTACCTGCGCCTTCATTTTCTGGTGCTGCGCTTGTGGGGAAGCCTGGCGGCGCTGCCGGCGGTTTACCCCAACGGGCGGACGATGGAGCGCAGCGGCTCGTGGTTTCTGCTGGGCCTGGCGCGGGGCCATTTCCCCTGGCAGCGGGAGAGCCGTACGGCCTTTTCGCGCCTGGAGACGGCGGTGTGCGCCTTGCTGGCCTACTGGATAGTGCCGGCGGTGCTCTTCCTGTTCTGGGTGCGCTATCTGACGCGCCAGGACCTGCGCGGGACGCTGCTGCACGCGGCGCTGCTGACGGCCGCGGTGTTCGTAGCGCTCGCTCTTCCGGGCATGGTGGCGCGCATCCTGGAGACGGGAGAGTTTCCGCCGCGGGGACGCCCGGGTGTTTATCGATCGATCTTTTTTTCGCTGGGCGCCGCGGCGGCCCTGGGATGCCTCCTGGTGCTCGTCTCGTTTGGAATCCTGCGGGGTGCGGCGCCGGACAGCCGGAGCGGCGATGCCTCTTCCACGGAGATCCGCCGGCTGGCGGCCCAGGCGCTGTGGTTCGCGGGCTACACTCCGTATGCGGATCTGAACGAAGCCGAGATTTCCTCGCGGCCTCCCGGCGCGGCTTCCGATGAGGAGACCGTGGCGCAGGCCCAGGGCGCGCATCTCAATCAGATGAGTCTGCGCTATGCCGACGGCTACCGCGCCTTTCTGGTGAACGCGCGGCTGTGGCGCGCCGACCTCGAGGGCGCGCGCCTTTCCGAGAGCGATCTGCGCTCCGCGAATCTGCGCGAGGCCCGCCTGGTCCGGGCTTCGCTGGACCGCGCGCGCGCCGAGCGCGCGACGCTGGTGGGCGCGGACGCCCGCGGCGCGAATTTCGCCGTCGCCGACCTGCGCAGCGCCGATCTGTCCTACGCCGAACTCGAGGATGCCATCCTGGCGCAGGCCAAGCTCGGCGGCGCCACCCTCTATGGCGCCGGCCTGCAGCGGGCCCGGCTGGTGCGCGCCGAACTGGACAAGGCGGACCTGCGCGACGCCAACCTGGAAAATGCCGTGCTCACCCTGGCCGATCTGCACGACGCCGATCTCTCGCAGGCCAAACTCGCCGGCGCGCGCCTGACCGGCGCGCACCTGAAGGGCGCCATGCTCCTGGAAGCCGATCTGCGCCACGCCGATCTGCACGGCGCGGTGTTGCCGGAGACGGTTCTGCGCGAGGCCCTGCTGGACGGCGCCAACCTGGACGGCGCGGACCTGCGCGGGGCGTTGGGCCTGACCGCGGCCCAGGTGTGTTCCGCTGCCAACTGGCGCGCGGCGCAGATGGACGAAGCCCTGCGCCTGGAAGTGGAACATCGTTGCGGTGATCCGCGCTGAAGAAGCCCGCGGAGCGGGCAGGGCAGCGCCCGGCCCTATTGTTTCCCACTGTTTTGCGTTGAATTGTCCGCTGCGCTTTGCACGCGAGAAGCGGTAGCGCCGGCGTCCCGCCGGCCTCAGGCGCGCACGGTCACCGGCGCCTTCTTCGCCACGGCGGCGCGGCGCTTCCGGGCGAGGCGCACGGTGCTGGCTTGCGGGCCGTTCTCCCCGGCTTCTTCGGCAAAGGTCACCTTGGACCCGACTTCCAAATCGTCAAAGCCTTCGTGCAGCACGCTCTGCTTGTGGAAGTAGATCTCCCGCCCGTCGCTGGTTTCCAGAAAGCCGAAGCCGCGCGCGGGAAAGATCTTGCTGACGCGGGCCTGCGGCAGCGGCTCGTGGATTTTGGTCTGCCCGCGGCGGCGGCGCACGTAGTCCTGCAGGCGCCGGCTGGCGATCTTGAAGGCGTCGTTGAGCGCCAGGTAGATATCCTTGTAGGCCGTTTCCACTTCCAGTTGCTTGCGTTCCTGCAGCCGGTCGGTCTGGCGCATGGTGGTGTACAGGCTGGGCTGATGCTTGACGACGATCTCCTCGCCCGGCACGGTCAGATCGATGCGCACGTGATAAGGGTTGCCTTGCAGGCGGTGGCGGTGCGGCAATTCCACCATCACGCGGCAGCGCATGATAGCGCCATAAAATTTATCGAGTCCGCTGGTCATCTCCCGGACCCAATCCTCGACATGGGCAGGACGATCTACATTGCGAAATCGGATATCGATAGGCAGCTTCATGGTGTGCGCTCCTCTTGGGGGAAGCAGTCCCCGGGGGGTGGGGAAGGCCCATTTTGGAATGAATGGATGAGCCGGGTCCTCCCCCCTTTAAGAACAAATAAGAAGGTGCACGCCCGCTGCCAGTCTGTACCTCCGATATGCTCAGTAAGCTCTCTCTTTTCGCGAGGATACGTTTCCTGGGAGGCTTCCGGGGGGAACCCTGACCGGTGGGTGTGCCGTTTTTCACACTACATGGGTTATTTCAACCAAGACCGCGGCTGGCTTCTAACCCGGGTCCCCTAAGGCATGTGTTTGCGACGGCTTTTCAACACGATAGGACGGGCACGGAATTGCTCCTCTTGGGTGGCAGGGCCCTGGGGAGACGTGTACATGGGAATGTTCCACCTCCCGCATGAGGGGGAAACATGGATCCGCTGATTTTCCGGGACCGGAAGCAGGCCGGCGAGCTCCTCGCCCGCAAGCTCACCAAGTACGCCAAACGGGAGGATGTCGTGGTCCTGGCGATCCCTCGTGGCGGGGTGCCGGTCGGTTTTGAGGTGGCCCGGGCGCTGCATCTGCCGCTGGACGTCTTCATCGTGCGCAAGCTGGGCGTGCCTTGGCAGGAAGAGCTGGCCTTTGGCGCGGTGGCCACCGGCGGTATTCGCGTCCTGGATGAGCAGATCGTGGAATCTTTGCATCTCACCCCGGAGCAGATCGAAAGCGTCACCGAGAGGGAAAACAAAGAACTGGAACGCCGCGAGCGCGTATACCGCGGCAAACGGCCGCCCCTCGCGGTGAAAGGCAAGGCCGTGCTTCTGGTGGACGACGGCATCGCCACCGGCTCGAGCATGCTCGCGGGGATCACGGCGCTGCGCCAACTCGAGCCGGCGCAGATCGTCGTGGCTACCCCCGTAGCCCCGCCAACGACCTGCGCGCGTCTGCGCAAGAAGGCCGATGACCTGGTATGTGTCACCATGCCCGTTTCGTTTTTCGCCATCGGCCAGTTCTATGAGAATTTCCTGCCCACCAGCGATGCGGAGGTCTGCGCGCTGGTGGAAGAGGCTAGCGCTGCAATCGCGCGCAGCGCGGTCTGAGCAAGGAAGGGGGAGGCCATGAGTCCGGCGATACAAGTGAAACACAAGGTTACGGAAACCAGCATTGAGGTGCGCCTCGGCGCCCTGGCGCTTCCCGGCGACCTGGCAATTCCCGAGCAGACTACCGGTATCGTGCTCTTTGCCCACGGCAGCGGCAGCAGCCGGCACAGCCCGCGCAACCGCTTCGTGGCGCGCATG
>JAIQEV010000016.1 GCA_020073585.1 Terriglobia bacterium | reverse complement strand
GGAGCCGGCGCGCGCGCGCTGCACGAGATCGCGGAAGTTTTTCATCAACTCGCCCAGGCTCTGGCGGTCGGTGTGGTGCAGCGCCGGGGCCACCAGGCCGCCGCCGCGCAGGGAGATGGCGACACCGATATGCACATCGGCGCAGGGGACCGCGCGGCCTTCACGCCAGAAGCCGTTCAGCTCGGGAACCTGACGCAAGGCCAGCGCCGTGGCCTTGAGGAGGAGCACGCCGTAGACCAGGCGGTCCTCGACCGAGCGTTGGAGATTTTCCCGAGCGAGCCAGGCCAGGGCGCGGCTCACGTCCATGGTGGCGCTCAGATAATAGTGGGGGATCTCGCGCTTGGAGCGGGCCATGGCGGCGGCGATGACCTGGCGCAGGCGCGTCTGGCGGTCGGGCGCGGCTTCGGGAGGCGGCTGGGCGGCACGGGCCTGCGCGGCGCGCTGAACATCCTCCAGAGTGATGCGGCCGGCGGGGCCGGTGCCTTGCACGGTGGCGGGGTCGATGCCGAGGTCCGCCGCGGCTTTGCGCGCCACGGGAGAGATGTGCAGGCGGCCGGGCCCGATGGGAGCTGCCGGGGGAATCGCGGGCGCGGCGGGAGCTGCGGCAGGAGGAAATATTGCAGAGGGAACTGCGGCGGGGGGCGCGGGCACGACGGGGAAAACGGGCGGCGCTTCCACTGCGGCGGGTTGGCCCTCTTCGCGGATGAAGGCCAGGACGGTGCCGACGGGGACCTTTGCTCCGGGCGGCACGAGGAGTTTTTCGATCACGCCGGTGGCGAAGACTTCGACCTCGATATCGGCTTTGTCAGTTTCGACGTCGGCGATGATGTCGCCGCGGCGCACGGGATCACCGGGCTGCTTGCGCCAGCGCAAGAGTTTTCCGGCGCTCATGTCGGCGCCGAGCTGCGGCATGCGGAATTCAGCCATGGCGGGGAACCAGCTCCTGGGCGGCGCGGACGATCTCTTCGACCTTGGGCAGGGCCGCCGTTTCGAGATGTTTGGCGTAGGGCATGGGAACCTCGGCGCTGCAGACGCGGGCCACGGGGGCGTCAAGATCGTCGAAGGCCTGCTCCATGATCCGCGCGCTGATCTCGGCGGCCAGGCTGCCGGTGCGCCAGGCCTCGTCGACGACGACGGCGCGGTGGGTTTTGGCGACGGAGGCCAGGATCGCCGGAGTGTCGAGCGGGCGGAGCGAGCGCAGATCGAGGACCTCGGCTGCGATGCCGGCCTGGGCGAGGATCTCGGCGGCCTGCAGGGTTTTGCCAAGCGAGCCGCAGTAGGTGATGAGGGTGACATCGCCGCCGGAGCGGCGCACGGCGGCGCGAGTGATCTCCAGCGGCTCGGCGGATTCGTCCACTTCGCCTTCAAGAGGATAGAGGGTGGCGTGCTCGAAGATAAAGACGGGATCGGGCTGGCGCAGCGCGCCGAGGAGCATGCCGTAAGCATCGGCCACGGTGGCGGACGCGAGGACCCGGATGCCGGGAATGTGCGCGTACCAGCCTTCCAGGCTGTTGGAATGCTGCGCGGCCATCTGGCGTCCGCCGCCGGTGGCCATGCGCACGACCAGCGGAACGTTGAGCTGGCCGCCGGACATGTGCCGGAGCGTGGCGGCGTTGTTGAGGATCTGATCCATGGCCAGGAGGCTGAAGTTGACGGTCATGATCTCGACGATGGGGCGCAGGCCGCCGAGGGCGGCGCCGATGCCGGCGCCGAGGAAGGTGGATTCGGAGAGCGGGGTGTCGCGGATGCGCTCGGGGCCGAACTCTTCGAGAAGGCCGTGGCTGACGGCGAAGGCGCCGCCGTAACGTCCGACGTCCTCGCCCATGAGAAAGACGCGGGGATCGCTGCGCAGGGCTTTGCGCAGGGCGGCGCGGACGGCTTCGCGATAGGTCATCTTGGTCATGACGGCGGCGGCCCCTGGACATCGGCGAGAAGATTTTCGGCGGGCTCCCACGGGCCGGCCTCGGCAAAGCGCACGGCTTCCTCGATCTCCGCGGCGACTTCGGCTTCCAGGCGGGCGCGCGCGGCGTCGTCGAGCAAGCCCCAGGCGCGCAGGCGCGCTTCGAAGAGCGCGAGGGGGTCGCGCTTCTTCCACTCTTCGATTTCCTCCTTGGTGCGGTAGAGGTCGGGATCGGCCATGGAGTGGGCGCGGAAGCGGTAGGTGCGCAGTTCGAGGAGATACGGGCCGTTTCCGGCGCGCACGAAAGCGGCGGCCTGCTGCGCCGCGGCTTTCACGGCGAGAACGTCCATGCCGTCCACAGCGCTGGAGGGCAGGCCGTAGGGCGCGGCCTTGGCGCTGATGTCGGTCTGGGCCTGATGGCGGGCGAGCGCCGTGCCCATGGCGTAGAGATTGTTCTCACAGAGGAAGATCACGGGGAGCTTCCAGAGCGCGGCGAGATTCAGCGCTTCGTGGAACTCGCCTTCGGCGACCGCGCCGTCGCCGAAGAAGCAGGCCGCGACGCCGGGGCGTTTCTGGAGCTTTTCGGCGAGGGCCAGGCCGACGGCGATGGGCAGGCCGCCGCCGACGATGGCGTAGCCGCCGTAGAAGCGGCGGGCCTTGTCGAAAAAGTGCATCGAGCCGCCGTGGCCGCGGCTGCAGCCGGTGGCCTTGCCGAACATCTCGGCCATCAGCGGGCCGGCGGGAAGGCCGCGGGCGAGGGCGTGGCCGTGTTCGCGGTAGGTGGCCACGATGGCGTCGTCCGGGGTGAAGGCCTGCATGGCGCCGACGCCGGTGGCCTCTTCGCCGATATAGAGATGCAGGAAGCCGTGGATCTTCTGCAGGCTGTACATCTCCGCGGCTTTTTCCTCGAAGCGGCGGATGCGCAGCATTTCGCGCAGCAGGAAGAGGGCATGCTCGCGGTCCGGCATGGGGCCATCGGAGTTGGAAGCGGGGCACATTCAGCCGGCCTCTAACGTGGAAATGTCGCCTTCGGGAAGGCCGAGCTCGCGGGCCTTGAGCAGGCGGCGCATGATCTTGCCGCTGCGGGTGCGCGGGAGCGCCGCGAGGAATGCGATCTCTTTGGGAGCCACGGCGGCGCCGAGGCGGGAGCGGGCGAAGCCGAGGAGTTCGCGCTGGAGGGCTTCGGTAGGCTCGTAGCCTTCGTGGAGGACGACGAAGGCCTTCACGACTTCGAAGGCGACTGGATCGGGCTTGCCGATGACGCCGGATTCGGCGACGGCCTGGTGCTCGAGCAAAACGCTTTCGACTTCGAAGGGGCCGATGAGATGGCCGGAAGTTTTGATGACGTCGTCCTTGCGGCCGATGAACCAGAAGTAGCCGTCGGTGTCGCGCTTGGCGAGGTCGCCGGTGAGATAGAAGCCGCCGGCGAAGCATTTCTGGTAGCGCTCGGGCTCGTCCCAGTAGGCGCGGAACATCGAGGGCCAGCCGGGGCGCAGCGCCAGTTCGCCCTGCACTCCGGGCTCGCGGATCTCCTCGACCGCGCCGACGTCGGTCCTGCGGACGATGGCGGCGTCAATGCCGGGCAGGGGACGGCCCATGGAGCCCGGGCGGATGTCCATGGCGGCAAAGTTGGCGATCATGATGCCGCCGGTTTCGGTTTGCCACCAGTTGTCGTGGAAAGGCAGGCCTAAGGCTTCCTTGCTCCAGACGACGGCTTCGGGATTGAGGGGCTCGCCGACGCTGGCGAGGAAGCGCAGGGAGCGCAGATCGTACTGGCGGGCGATGGCGGCGCCGGTCTTCATGAGCATGCGGATGGCGGTGGGAGCGGAATACCAGACGGTGACTTTCTGGGACTGCAGGATGGAATACCAGCGTTCGGCGTCGAAGTCGCCTTCGTCAATGACGCTGGTGATGGCGCTGGTGAGCGGGGCGATGATGCCGTAGGAGGTGCCGGTGACCCAGCCGGGATCGGCGGTGCACCAGAAGATGTCCTCGGGATGGAAGTCCAGAGCGAGCTTGCCGGTGATGTGGTGGGCGATGACGGCGCCGTGGACGTGGACCGCGCCCTTGGGCGTGCCGGTGGTGCCGCTAGTGAAATGGAGCAGCGCGGGATCCTCGGGGGCGGTGGGCTGGATGGCGTAGGACGTTGCGGCATTTTCCATGAGGCGGTGATAGTCGGCGGTATCCGGAACGCTGGTAGGCTGGTGATCGTCGCCGGCGAGGAGAATGTGCTCGAGGAAGGGGAGCGCGGGACGCAGGGCTTTGATTTTGCGCTCGTAGAGAGATTGGGTGGTGAGGAGGAGTTTGGCGCGGCCGATGGCCAAGCGGGCGCGGATGGGTTCGGGGCCGAAGGCGGAGAAGAGGGGGCAGAAAACGGCGCGGAGTTTCCAGGCGCCGAGAGCGGCGATGTAGAGTTCGGGGATGCGGCCGGCGAGAACGTAGACGCGGTCGCCCTTGCTGACGCCAAGGGTGTGCAGAACGTTGGCGAAGCGGTTGCTGAGAGCGTGCAGATCGCGGTAGGTGAAGTCGCGGGTATCGCCGTCTTTGCCGAGCCAGCGGAGGGCGAGATGATTGGCCCGTGGGCCGCTGGCGTGGCGGTCGACGGCTTCGTGGGCGATGTTCAGGCCGCGGCCGCCGGGCAGGCCGTCGAGATCGCGGCGGGCGTCTTCCCAGGAAAAGGCGCGGCGGGCCTGCTGGTAGTCGCGCAGGTTGGGAGCGACGGCCCAGTCGCGGGGGGATTTGACGATGGTTTCCCAGGGCATGTGGTTCTCCAGGAGCGCACGAACTCGCGGGAGCCCGCTTGAAAACCGCTGCAAAACCTTTGGCGGCGCCGCGCTAGCTGGCGCGTTTGATGGCGCGGCGGAGGCGTGCCTGCTTGGGCTGGCGGAGCCAGGCGCCCATGCCGCCTTCCGCTTGCAAGCGGTCCGCGGCTGCGCCGCTGACGACCTCGACCTCGACTTTGTGGGCGTGCGCCAGACCGGGCAGAACATCGCGCAAAGTGACCGCGCTGCGCTTGCCGCCGCAGGCCGGACAGCGGGGATCGGCGGAGCGGTCCATCCAGTTGCAGGAGAGGCATTGGCGGAGGATGGCGTCGAGGTCGCGGGTGAGCACGATGGTGCGGATCTTGTCCTTCTGGAGATGGACGAGAGTCTTGTCGAAGCCGACAACCGTGGCGGCTTCGTCAGCGAGGAGGGAGGCGACCAGCGCGGCGCCCTGTTCGAGGGACCAGGCCACGAGGCGCGGCTCAAGGCGCTGCTGCAGCTCGGGCGCGGAAAGGCCGGAAAGGTCTTCGGGGATGGAGACGACGCGGGCGCGGAACTCCTGGGGAAAGGATTCCTTGATGGGCTCGAGCAGGCGCTCGGAGCCGACCAGGAAGAGCGCGGTGAGGCCCTCCCTGGCGCAGAGATTCACGGCCTGTTTGGCGGTGGCGCTGAACAAGCGGGCGTAGCGGGCGTCCATGCGGTGTTCGAAGACATCGCGCTGCGAGCCGCGGGTCCGCTTGGTGCCGCCGGCGCGCGAGAAGTGGCCCACTTCCGACTTCTTCCATTGCGAGATGTCCACGACGAACTGCTTCTCGGCGGACTCGGTCAATTCGCCGAGGCGATAGCGCAGAAAGCGCGCGCCGGTGCGGTCCACGAGGACGATGCCGCAGGGTTTGTTCTCGCTGAGAAGGCGCAGGTATTGCGTAAGCGCGGGGCGGCCCCAGCGCAGCTCGTTTTCCACGTCCAGACGCAAGGGCACGAGATTCCAGGCGGCGGCTCCGGCAAAGACGACCAGGCCCTTCTCTTCCGGCTTCCAGGTGCGCAGAAAGTTCTTGGTGCGGCCGAGCTGCTCCTGGAAGAGTTCTTGCTCGGAGCCCGCCAGGGTCAGGGCAATGGCCTTGGCTTCTTTGTCGAGCCAGATGAGATATTCGGGGGTGAGGCGGTGCTGAAAGCGCCCTGTGGGCTTGGTGCTGACGTAGGCGGTCAGCAGGGGAGCGGGCAACTGCAAGAGAAACTGGACGCGAGCGGGGATGAGCATGGTGGTCTCTCCTGGTGCGGCTGGAAGATCTTCCGCGTCCGCCTCGGTGGGCCGATCGCGTCTGCGGAGCACTGCGCCGGACATGGCTAACGGTGAGTTCCTGCGTGGAGGGGGACAGCACAGAACCGCCGTGCCGCCGGCTCTTGCCTGTTCATTTTCGCTCTTTTTGGGCTCCGGCGAAAGCCCCGCGAGGGCCCCACACGGGCCATGGTCGGGGAGCGGGGGGCAGGGCGATGTGCGCGGGATTACCGAGGAGAGTGACGGGGGTCACCGGAGGGGGGCAGGCGGGGCGGTTGCCCTGCTCACCAGCACACTGTGATGCCAATCACAGCAATTTTCCGGCGGCCCGGATTACAAAGGAAGGGCCGGAGCACTCCGGCAGGTTGCTGCGGGGCGGGTGCGGTGTATGCCACAGGCAGACGGCAAGCGCGCCGCCACGCGGGCCTTGCGCAATCCCCCTCTTCGCGCGAGGCGTCGGCCAGGCAGTAGATTCCCGGACCTGGAGGCACTCATGAAAATCCTTTTGGCGGTGGACGAGTCCAAGTTTTCCGAAGCAGCGGTGAAGACGGTGGCCGGGCAGTTTCCGCCGCAGGGCACGGAGGTGCGGGTGCTGCACGTGCTGCAGCCCATCGCACTCTCGGCGCCGCCGCAAATGGCGGCGGGGTATGCCCCGGAGCTGGAAGCGCAAGAGAAGCAGGCGCGGGAGCTGGTGGAGCGGACGGCACAGACGCTGCGCGGGGCGGGGTTCAAGGTGGAAGCGGCGGTGGAGAAAGGCGACGTCCGGGAGAAGATCATTGATACGGCGGCGGCCTGGCCCGCCGGGCTGATTGTGATCGGCTCGCACGGGCGGCGCGGAGTGCAGCGATTCCTGCTGGGGAGCGTGGCGGAATTCGTGGTGCGGCATGCGCCGTGTTCGGTGCAGGTCGTGCGGCTGGCGGGCGGACGCTGAGCGAGAAGATGTTGAAGAGTTGAAAAAGCAAGAGAAGAGTTTCCTGCGGGGCTTTCCGAGTCCTGCCCTCCTCGATTTTTCCTTTGCAGAATTAGCGTTTCGGGGTATGAACTGCCCTGCAGCCCGCTCAAGCGGGCTCGTCCAATGTGCGAGGAGAGGTGCGGTTCATGGGGCGCAGCGTTCGCGAGATACTCAATCTGTACAATCCGGGCGCTCCGCTGGAGCGGGCGTGGACGATTCCCGCGCCGTGGTACTTCGATGCGCGGATCGCGGAGCTGGAGCGGCAAAGCGTCTTCGGCGCGAGTTGGCAGGTGGCCGGGCGAGCGGAGCAGGTGCGCGAGAAGGGGCAGTTTTTCACCGCGGATGTGGCCGGGGAGCCGCTGGTGGTGGCGCGCGGGGAGGACGGACAACTGCGCGCGTTCTACAACGTGTGCCGGCACCACGCGGCGGCGGTGGTGACCGAGGCGCAGGGCTGCGCGAAGCAGTTCCGCTGCCCGTATCACGGGTGGACCTACGGGAATGACGGGGCGCTGAAGGGGATGGTGGAGTTCGAGGGAGTGTGCGATTTCGACCGGGCGCAGAACGGGCTGGTGGCAGCGCGCGTGGACACTTGGGAGGGCTTCGTCTTCGTGAACCTCGGCGGAGATGCAGCGCCGCTGGCGGAGTTTCTGGGCCAGGCCGTGGCCTTGACCGCGCCGCTGGAGCTGGCCAAGAGGTTGTACTTCTTCGACCGCCGCGTTTACACCCTGAACTGCAACTGGAAAGTGTACGTGGACAATTACCTGGACGGTGGCTACCACGTGCCGCACGCGCACAAGGGGCTGAGCAGCGTGATCGATTACCCGCAGTACACCATTGAGAATTACGAGCGCTGCTGCCTGCAGTCCAGCCCGCTTTCCGCGGACGCGGGGTCGGAAGCGGCGGTTTCCGCGACGCGGCAGGGCCGGGCCTTTTATCTGTGGGTGTATCCGAACTTCATGATCAACGCCTACGTGGGAGTGATGGACACCAACCTGGTGCTGCCGCTGGGGGTGGACCGCTGCGCGGTGGTCTTCGACTATTACTTCGCGGACACCAGCATGGCGGCAGAGGAGCACAACCGCGAGAGCATCGCGGTGAGCGAGCAGGTGCAGGACGAGGACATGGCCATCTGCGACGCGGTGCAGCGCGGGCTGGGCTCGCGGGCCTACGTCGCGGGGCGGCTGTCGGTGCGGCGGGAAGCGGGCGAACATCTCTTCCACCGGCTGCTGCATGCGGATCTACTGAAGGGGAATGTGCAGGAGTAAAAGAGTCAGAGAGGAGCTGCCGTCGAAACAGGCTATCCTTCCGCGCTTCAACTCTTAAACTTTTCGTTTTTTTACTCTTTGAACTTTTTTCTAATCAAAGATTACCGTTTTGTTGCCGTAGAGGAGGATGCGGTTTTCGAGGTGCCAGGCGACGGCGCTGGAGAGGACCACTTTTTCGAGGTCGCGGCCTTTCTGGACCAGGTCTTCGAGGGTGTCGCGGTGGGAGATGCGCGTGACGCCCTGCTCGATGATCGGGCCGTCGTCGAGGACTTCGGTGACATAGTGGGCGGTGGCGCCGATGAGCTTGACGCCGCGCTCGAAGGCCTGCTGGTGGGGCCGGGCGCCGATGAAGGCCGGGAGGAAAGAGTGGTGGATATTGATGATGCGCTGGGCATAGTGGCGGATGAAATCCGGGGAGAGGACTTGCATGTAGCGGGCCAGCACGACGAGTTCGACGCCGTGCTCGGCGAGGAGTTCGCGCTGACGGCGCTCGGCTTCGGGCTTGTTCTCTTTGCTCACGGGGATGACGTGATAGGGAATATTGTAGAAATCGGCGTGACGCTGAGCGTCGGGATGGTTGCTGATGATCAGCGGGATCTCGCAGCGCAGCTCGCCGCTGTGCCAGCGGTAGAGGAGATCGACGAGGCAGTGGTCGTACTTGGAGACGAAAAGGGCGACGCGCGGGCGGTGCGCGGAAAGCGCCAGCTCCCACTTGATCTGGAAGCGCTCGGCGACCGGGGCAAAGAGGCGCGGGAAGTCCTTCAGGTCCATCTGGAAGCCGGCGAGGTCCCATTCGATGCGCGCCAGGAAGAGGCCCAGCTCGGCGGCCACGTGCTGCTCGAAATGGAGGACGTTGCCGTCATGGCGGTAAACGAAATCGGCGAGGGTGGCATCGAGGCCTTTGCGGTCCGGGCACTGCACGAGAAGAATGGCGCTATTTTTCACCGGGGTCTCCCGCAAAAGTCCTGATTGTACCTGAAACCGGCGCCCCGCAGGCACTCCGTCCGGAACTCCGGCGCCGTTGACGGTCCGCGAGGGGTGCCCTATACTTGAACTTCGCGTTGCTTTCTCGCCGGTTGGCCTTTTCCTGCCACTTTCGGAAGCGTCCCAAGCAGTGAAGGCGCGACGCAGTGTACGACCCAAGTCAGTGCGAGGATCTATTTCCAGCGTGAAGGGCGGCCGGGCCAGCCCGGCGCCACACCAGACAAGGAAGACGAATGAGTGAAGCAAGCTGCCGCCGCGAATTGGAACTGGAAGTACCCGCCGAAGAGGTGCAGAAGGCGACCGAGAAGGTGGCCCGCGAACTGGCGCGGGTGGCGCGCGTGCCGGGCTTCCGGCCTGGAAAGGCCCCGCTGTCGCTGATCCGTCGGCGCTTCGCGGAGGACATCAAGGGCGAAGTGCTGCAGTCGCTGGTGCCGGAACACGTGGAACGCGCGGTGGCGGAGCAGAAGCTGACGCCGGTCTCGCAGCCGCAGGTGGACAAGCTGGATTACGCCGAGGGGGGCCCGCTGAAGTTCCGCGCGAGCTTCGAAGTGATGCCGGAGTTCGCGTTGGGGGAATATAAGGGCCTGGAGATCGAAGTCGAGGAGATGCACGTCACGGACGAGAACGTGGCCAAGACGCTGGAGGAGATGCGCGAGCGGGCCTCGACGTTCGCTCCGGTGGAGGGGCGCGCGGCGGAGAAGGACGATTTCGTGGAGATGAAGCTGCACGGCACGCCGGCGGGCGAGGGCGAGCCGATCGCGGCGGAGCGCGTGCTGTGCCACCTGGGCGCGGAAGAGACGCTGGAAGCGTTCAACGAAAACCTGAAGGGCGTGCAGGCCGGAGACCACAAGGAATTCGAGGTGGTCTATCCGGCGGACTACCCGGACGCCAAGCTGGCGAGCAAGACCTATCAGTACGCGGTGGACGTGCAGGGGCTGAAGACCAAGAAGCTGCCGGAGCTGAACGACGAATTCGCCAAGGACGTGAGCGACCTGAAGACGCTGGAGGAGCTGCGCGCGGACATCCGCAAGCGCATGGAAGAGGCGCGCGACCACCGCAAGAAGGAGCAGGTGCACGAGAAGCTGCTGGCAGCGCTGGTCAAGCTGCACGAGTTCCCGGTGCCGGAAGCGCTGGTGGAACACCAGATGGACGTGCGGCTGGAGCGGGTGGTGCGCTCGCTGGCTTCGCAGGGCGTGGATCCGCGGGCGGTCAACCTGGACTGGGTGTCGCTGCGCAAGCGCCAGCAGGAGCGCGCCAGCGACGACGTGAAGGCGGAGCTGATCGTGGACCGCATCGCGTCGGAGGAAAAGATCGACGTGAGCGAAGCGGATGTGGACGCGGAGATCGAACACCTCGCGGGACACAGCGGAGAATCGGCGGAAGCCATCCGGGCTCGGTTGACAAAGCAGGGGTCGCTCGATAGGATGAAAGCCAAGCTGCGAAGTGACAAAACTCTCGACTGGCTTGCGCAGAATGCCCGCATTCGGACGGTCGCCGCAGCCGCAACCGAAGCCAAATAATAAGGAAGCAGTGCGAAACCGGATCCTGCGAGCGCAACTTTCCAAACCATGAAAAATTACGACGGACCTTCCTATCACGCCACGACCTTGGTACCCATGGTGGTCGAGCAGACCAGCCGGGGCGAGCGCGCCTACGACATTTTTTCGCGCCTGCTGAAGGAACACATCATCTTCATCGGGACTCCGATTGACGACCACGTGGCCAACCTGGCGGCGGCGCAGATGCTCTTCCTGCAGGCCGAAGATCCGGAGAAGGACATTCAGCTGTACATCAATTCCCCGGGCGGGTCGATCACGGCGGGGCTGGCGATTTACGACACCATGCAGTTCGTGAAGCCGGACGTGGTGACCACCTGCGTGGGCCAGGCGGCCTCCATCGCGGCGGTGCTGCTGGCCGGGGGCGCGCCGAAGAAGCGATTCGCGCTGCCCAACGCGCGCATCCTGATTCACCAGCCGTGGATCTCCGGGCTGGGCGGGCAGGCCACGGACATCGACATTCACGCCAAAGAGATCGTGCGCATGCGCGATACGCTGAACAAGCTGCTGGCGCACCACAGCGGGCAGCCCCTGGAGCGCATCGAGAAGGACGTGGAGCGCGACTTTATCATGACCTCGGCGCAGGCCAAGGAATACGGGCTCATTGACGACATCATTTACAAGCAGCGCTAAGCGCCTGCCGGGCGCGCCGCCGTCCCCGCGCGATGTTCAATCAGTTAGTAGCGTTCCGGGGTTTCTCGTGCGCGCCCGGAGAAAATTCGGCCTAGACTAAGGGAAGTAAAGCTTCGCCACGGCGAAGTTTTCGTGAGGCCATTACACCGGTGAAAAAATTCAATCCAGACGAGCCGTTGCGCTGTTCCTTCTGCCATAAGACGCAGGAGCAGGTGGAAAAGCTGATCAGCTCGCCGTCCGACTATCCGCGGGCGTACATTTGCAACGAGTGCGTGAACGTCTGCCAGACCATCCTGGAGGACGAGAAGAAGGAGCAGAGCGCGGCGGCGCCGGCCAAGCGCCTGCCCCGGCCGCCGGAGATCAAGCAGTTTCTGGACGGCTACGTGATCGGGCAGGACCGCTCGAAGAAGAAGCTGGCGGTGGCGGTGTACAACCACTACAAGCGGATCTTCCTGAACAAGCAGCCGGGCGAGATCGAGCTGACGAAGTCCAACATTTTGCTGATCGGGCCCACGGGGACGGGCAAGACGCTGCTGGCGCAGACGCTGTCGCGCATGCTGGACGTGCCCTTCGCCATCGTGGACGCCACGACGCTGACGGAAGCGGGCTACGTCGGCGAGGACGTGGAAAATATCATTTTGAAGCTGCTGCAGAACGCCGACGGCGACGTGCAGAAGGCGCAGCAGGGCATCATCTATATCGACGAGATCGACAAGATCGCCAAGAAGGACGAGAACCCGTCGATCACCCGGGACGTTTCCGGCGAGGGCGTGCAGCAGGCGCTGCTGAAGATTTTGGAAGGGACAGTCGCCAACGTGCCGCCGCAGGGCGGGCGCAAGCACCCGCACCAGGAATTCACGCCGGTGGATACGACGAATATCCTGTTCATCTGCGGGGGCGCGTTTGTGGGGCTGGAGAAGGTGATCGAGAAGCGCTCCGGGCGGCGCTCGCTGGGCTTCCACACCGACGCCACGCCGTCGACGCCGCAGCGCCGCAACACCGAGATTCTCGAGCACGTGCAGCCAGTGGACCTGATTCGCTACGGGCTGATCCCGGAATTCGTGGGGCGCCTCCCGGTGGTGGGGGTGATGAACGATCTGGACAAGAATGCGCTGGTGCGCATCCTGACCGAGCCGAAGAACGCGCTGCTGAAACAGTACCAGCGGCTGTTCGAATTCGAAAACGTGCGGCTGCGCTTCACCGACGACGCCCTGGAGACGGTGGCGGACATGGCGCTGCAGCGCAAGGTCGGGGCGCGCGGGCTGCGCATGATCCTGGAAGACCTGATGCTGGAATTGATGTATCACCTGCCGATGCAGCGCAAGTTGCGGGACTTCGTGGTGACCGCGGAGATGGTGCGCGGCCACGAGATCAACTGGAGCTTGCTGGAAAAGGCCGGCTAAGGCCGCTCGCCGAGCCGCTGGGAGAAGTTCAGGGGCCCTAATGTTCAACCGCGAAAAAGATATGAAGCGCGTGCCGATGATGCCGGTGCGCGATATGGTGATCTTCCCGCAGCAGATGACGCCGTTCATCGTGGGGCGGGAAGCCTCGGTGCGCGCGCTGGAAGAAGCGCTGGTCGGGGACAAGAAGATATTCCTGGCCACGCAGCACGACGCCTCAGTGGACGACCCGAAGCCGGACGAAATCTACGCTGTGGGCACGCTGGCCAATATCGTGCAGAGCGTAAAGCTGCCCGACGGCAACATCAAGGTGCTGGTCGAGGGCGTGGAGCGCGCCCGGGCGCTTTCGGTCACCGGCGAAGAGGGCTTCTTCCGCGCCAATCTGCGGCTGCTGACGGCGCGTGCCGAGGCAACCCCGCAGACCGAACAGACGGTGCAGAAGATCACCGCGCTGTACGAACAGTTCGTCAAGCTCTCGCAGAGCATGAATTACGAGACGATGATCGCCGCGGCCCGCGTGGAAGACCCCGCGCGCCTGGCCGACACCATCGCCGCGAACCTGCTGCTCCCGGTGGACGAGAAGCAGGATCTGCTGGAAACCGTGGACCCCATCGAGCGGCTGAACCGCCTCACGGACATCCTGGAGATCGAAATCGAGAAGCTGAACGTGGACCGCAACATCAACACGCGCGTGAAGCGGCAGATGGAGCGGGCCCAGAAAGAGTACTACCTCAACGAAAAGCTCAAGGCCATCCAGAAGGAGCTCGGGCGCGGCGAGAAAAACGAGACCGACGAGCTGAAGAAGAAGATCGACGCCGCGGGCATGCCCAAGGACGCCCACGAAAAGGCCGTGCAGGAGCTGAAGCGCCTGGAACTGATGCCTCCGATGTCCGCGGAATCCACGGTCAGCCGCAACTATCTGGACTGGCTGCTGGCGGTGCCCTGGAAAAAGCGCTCCAAGGAGATCCGCGACATCGCCGCGGCGGAAAAGATCCTCAACGAAGAGCACTACGGGCTGGACAAGGTCAAAGAACGCATCCTGGAATTTCTGGCGGTGCGCCAGCTGGTGAAGAATCCCAAGGGCTCGATTCTGTGCTTTGTGGGGCCTCCAGGCGTGGGCAAGACGTCGCTGGCGACCTCCATCGGGCACGCCACGGGGCGCAAATTCGTGCGCGTTTCCCTCGGCGGAGTGCGCGACGAAGCGGAAATTCGCGGGCACCGGCGCACCTACATCGGGGCCCTGCCCGGCCAGATCATCCAGATGATGAAGAAGGCCGGCACCACGAATCCCATCTTCGTGCTGGACGAAGTGGACAAGATGTCCACGGACTTCCGCGGGGACCCCTCGTCGGCGCTGATGGAAGTGCTGGATCCGGAGCTGAACCACGCCTTCGTGGATCACTACCTGGACGTGGAATACGACCTATCGAAAGTGATGTTCGTGTGCACGGCCAACGTGCTGCACACCATCCCGCAGCCGCTGCAGGACCGCATGGAGATCCTGCGGATCCCGGGCTACACCGAGCAGGAAAAGCTGGAAATCGCCAAGCGCTACCTGGTGCGCAAGGCGCGCAAGGCCTGCGGCGTGGGCGAAAAGAACCTGAAGTACACCGACGAGGGACTGCTGCACATCATCCGGCATTACACCCATGAAGCCGGGGTGCGCAACCTGGAACGCGAGATCCACAACATCACGCGCAAGGTGGCGCGCAAGGTGGTCGCCAGCGGCGCCGCGGTCAGCGTCGAGATCACCGCGGAGAACGCCGGGGAATTCCTGGGCATCCTGAAGTTCCGCGAAATCTGGGCGGGCAAGGAAAACGAGGTCGGCTTGACGACCGGCCTGGCCTGGACGGAAATCGGCGGCTGCGTGCTGTCCACGGAAACGACGCTGATGGAAGGCAAGGGGCGGCTGACGCTCACCGGGAAGCTGGGCGACGTGATGCAGGAATCGGCGCAGGCGGCCATGAGCTACATCCGCTCGCGCACCGCGCAGTTCGGCCTGCCCAAGGATTTTTACCGCAATATCGAGATTCACGTGCACGTCCCGGAAGGGGCCATCCCCAAGGACGGCCCCTCGGCAGGCATCACCATCTGCACCTCGATGGTCAGCGCGCTCACGAAAATTCCGGTGCGCTGCGACCTGGCCATGACCGGGGAAATCACCCTGCGCGGCAAGGTCCTGCCCATCGGAGGGGTCAAGGAGAAACTCCTGGCCGCCCACCGAATGGGCTTGCGTACCATCGTGCTTCCGAAGGACAATGAGAAGGACTTGGCGGACATCCCGCAGGAGATCCTCTCCAGTCTCACGATACATCTTGTCGAGACCATGGATGAAGTGCTGCAGATTGCGCTCGAGCGGCCCATCGTGCTTCCGGAACATGCCGCCGTCGCGCCCGTAGCGGAGACGTTTACCGCCGTCGCCGACAAAGACACGAGTTTGACGAACTAAGCAGCGCCCGGTTCAGACCGGTCCGCTTCGCGGGCCGCAGGGGTTTGCGAAGTCTGGCGCTGCGACCAGTGGCAATGAATTTGGTTTGCCCATCCTGGCAGGGTAAGAAGCTTTCATCCGCCAGTGCGGTGCGCCGCCATAGAAACAATCCGGTATTTCTAGGCTTTCATCGGTAATCCCGGTTATCAGAAACTCACGAAGGAAACACGTACATGAGCATTAGTCTTGCGGAACTGAAAGAACAGAACATCACGGACCTGGCGAAAATCGCCAAGGAACTGAACATCCCGGGCGCCTCGGGCATGCGCAAGCAGGAGCTGATCTTCCAGATCCTCCGCGCGCAGACCGAGAAGAACGGGCTGATCTTCTCCGAGGGCGTGCTGGAATGCCTGCCGGACGGCTTCGGGTTTCTCCGCGCGCCGGAATACAACTATCTCCCCGGGCCGGACGACATCTACGTCTCGCCGTCGCAGATCCGCAAGTTCGACCTGCGCACCGGGGACACGGTTTCCGGCCAAGTGCGCCCGCCGAAGGACGGCGAGCGATACTTCGCGCTGATCAAGGTGGAAGCGGTCAATTTCGAAGATCCGGAAGTGGCGCGCAGCAAGATTTTCTTCGACAACCTGACGCCGCTCTATCCCCAGGGCCGCCTGAAAATGGAGACGACCAAGGAAAACCTGACGGGGCGGGTGCTGGACCTGCTGTGCCCGGTGGGCAAGGGGCAGCGCGGGCTGATCGTGGCGCCGCCGCGTACCGGCAAGACCATGATGCTGCAGTCCATTGCGAATTCGATCACCACCAATCATCCGGAAGTCGCGCTGATCGTGCTGCTGATTGACGAGCGGCCCGAGGAAGTCACGGACATGCAGCGCACGGTGAAGGGCGAGGTCATCAGCTCGACGTTCGACGAGGCGCCGCAGCGCCACGTGCAAGTCGCGGAAATGGTGCTGGAAAAGGCCAAGCGCCTGGTCGAGCACAAGCGCGACGTGGTGATCCTGCTGGACTCGGTCACCCGCCTGGCGCGCGCCTATAACTCGGTCACCCCGCCTTCCGGAAAAGTCCTTTCCGGCGGTATTGACGCCAACGCCCTGCAGCGCCCGCGGCGCTTCTTCGCCGCCGCGCGCAACATCGAAGAAGGCGGCTCGCTGACCATCATCGCCACGGCGCTGATCGACACCGGCAGCCGCATGGACGACGTGATCTTCGAGGAGTTCAAGGGCACCGGCAACATGGAAATCAACCTGGACCGGCGCCTTTCCGACAAGCGCGTCTTTCCGGCCATCGACATCCAGCGCTCCGGCACGCGTAAGGACGAGATCCTGCTGCCGCCCGACGAGCTGAGCCGCATCTGGGTGCTGCGCAAGGTGCTGAGCCCGCTTTCGACCGTGGAAGCCATGGAACTGCTCCTCAGCCGCCTGACCAAGACTAAGTCCAACGGCGAGTTCCTCGGCTCCATGTCCGCGCCAGCTTGAGCAGAGCCATAACCCGGCATCCTTTTTCCACACCTTTTCTCGGGAAAGAGAACAGAGTCGCCCGTTTCTGACGTGACCACGAAGCGGTCAACCAGGGCGGCATCTAGCGATCTATCCCCCTGCGGAATCAGTCCCGGGTAACTCGCTACCTGCTTCCCGCGCCGGAAGCGGTTCACGTCTCCCATCGTCCGCACAAACGCCATCGAAATGCGAGCTAAATCCAATTGCACGGTCTGCGGCTGTGTGAGGTAGACTGACTCAAGGCAACAGTCTCCTGGTTCGGGGAAGCAACTCTCCAATAGTGGTGGACATCTTAGACGGGAAAGCCCCGGACATCCTGAAGCCGGATGAGTGCGAAAGTTGTGCGGTCTGAAATGGATTTTTGAAATGGCTCTGCCTTTGTTGCGCCCGACAAAAATTGACAACGTAACTGCTCCGGCAATGGTGCGGCTACTGGCCGTCTGCCTTGCGTTGCATGTGGTTTTCAGCGTCCCGGTACGGGCGACGAATCGAGATCTCGGACCGGCGAGCGACCGCGAAGCGGTCAACATCCACATCAATGTAATTGATGAGAAGAATCAGCAGGTAGAGGGCGCGCTGGGGGAGATCCGCCGCGAAGGAAAGCTCGTGGCGAGCCTGCCGGCAGACGCAAACGGAAAGGTGAGTCTCAGCGTTCCGGGTCCTGGAAGCTATCTCATCACGATCAGTAAAGAGGGTTACGTCAGCAATCAAATTACGGTAGAAATCCAGGCCAATCGTGATACTCCGGAGATTGACATCGTCCTGGCTAAGCAGATTTTGAACCAGCAGAGCATCACGGTACAAGGAATGGTCACAGATCCGGTCGCGGAAAGCTCCAGTAGCCAGACGACCCTGGCGCCAGCAGAAGCCAAGGAAACGCCCTCGCGACCCGCAACGCTGGCGGACGCGCTGCCGCTCATTCCGGGAATCGTGCGCGGCAAAGACGGCACTGTGAGAATCGCCGGCTATGGCGAAAACCACAGCGCGCTGCTCGTCAATTCCGTGGATGTGACCGATCCCGCCACGGGAAGCTTCGGACTGAGCGTGCCCATCGATAGCGTGGAAACGATCTCCGTTTCGGAGATGCCGTACCTGGCGCAATACGGAAGATTCACGGCCGGGGTGGTCACCGCAGAGACGCGCCGGGGAGGGGACAAGTGGGAGTTCAGCCTGAATGACCCGCTGCCGGAATTTCGAATTCGGAGCGGACACCTGGTGGGGCTGAAGACGGCGACTCCGCGGCTGAACTTCAGCGGTCCCTTGATCGCCAACCGGCTCTATTTCCTGGAAGGTGCGGAATACCTGCTCAACAAGGAGGAGGTGCGCACGCTGCCATTCCCCGTGAATGAAACACGATCCACGGCGATCAATTCCTTCACGCAGGCGGATTGGATCGTTTCCTCCACCCAGGTGCTTACCTTTAGCTACCATCTCGCGCCGCATTCCGTGCGGTATGCGGGGCTGGATTACTTCAATCCGCAGCCCGTCACGCCCAACGCCAATGTTCATGAGTCCACCAGCGCGATTCTGGACCGGCTGTCGATTGCCGGCGGTGTACTGCAAAGCACATTCGCCGTTACGCGCATCGGGAGCGGGGAGCAACCGCAGGGCCCGGCAGACATGATTCTGAATCCGGCCGGGAATCAGGGGAATTACTTCAGCCGGCAAAATCGAGACGCCACACGATTTGCATGGATAGAAAACTGGACGCTGCCGAAGCTGCATTTTAGCGGGGAACACACGCTGCAAATCGGTTCGCTGTTGGGACACAGTGAAAACGAAGGCCAGTTCTCGGGCAGCCCGGTGCAGATTCAGGATGCCAGCGGACACCTGTTGCAGCGGATTGTCTTCAGCGGCAGCGGCAGGTTCGCACTTTCCGACACGGAACCGGCGCTTTACGCGCAGGATCATTGGGTTTTGAATCCGCGCCTGGCCTTGGAGGCCGGGATTCGCGTCGAAGGGCAGACCATCAGCCATACCACGCGCACCGCGCCGCGCTTGGGATTCGTGTGGACGCCGTTCCGGGACGGAAAGACGGTGGTGCGCGGCGGGGCTGGCGTGTTCTACGATTCCGTGCCGCTGAATGTCTATGCATTCGGCAGCTATCCCCTGCAGACCGTCACTTGGTACGGCCCTTCCGGCGGGATTCTCGGGAATCCGATCCAGTACCTCAACATTACGGAGCAGAAGGCGCAATCGAAGTTCCCGTTCGTGGATCGATCGCAGACCAGCGGGAACTTTGCTCCGTATAGCCTGGCATGGAATGTCGAGGTCGAGCGGCCGGTAACGCGTCTGGTGACCCTGCGGGTGAAGTACCTGCAGAGCGTGGCCCAAGATTTGATCTCGATCCAGCCCAAAATCATTCAGAACCAGAACGCTCTCGTGCTGGGCTCGACGGGGGTTGCGCGGACGCGCCAATATGAGTTCACCGCCAGGATAGGCGGCGAAGGACGGCGGCAGTTCTTCGCATCGTACGTCCGGCAATTTGCGCGCGGAAACATTGGCGATGCGAACGAATATCTGGGAGATCTTCCATTCCCGATCGTGCGGCAGAATTTGATCGCGAGCTTGCCCAGTGAAATTCCCAATCGGTTTCTTTTCTGGGGAACGTACGCCCTGCCACGGAAGGTGCGGATAACCCCGCACATCGAACTGCGGAATGGCTTTCCTTACCAGCCGACGGATGTGTACCAGCAGTACGTCCTGCAAGGCTCTGGCACGCAGAAGCGATTTCCGTATTACTTTTCCTTTGACCTGCGAGGGTCCAAGGATTTCCAGGTCATGCCCAAATATGCAGTCCGGTTATCCGCAACCGTTCAGAATCTGACGAATCACTTCAATCCTCTGGAAGTACATGCGAATGCGGCAGACCCGCGATACGGCATCTTCTTCGGAAATATCCACCGCAGGGTTTTGCTCGATTTTGACGTTCTATTCTGATGAATTCCTGCGGCAGAAGAACCCAAGCCCCGGCCTAGTAATCACCAGGAGGGCCAGCTCGTCCGGATAGCGCCGGGCACCGCAGCGAACCGTCTCCGGCGATTTAGCGCAGGCGATTTTTGTAGACGGCCATGCCCACGGCAGCATCCATGCCTATCTTCGCGAGGGCGGCGATTTCGTGGCGCGTCTTGATTCCCCCCGCGGCGATGATGGGATGCGTGGTAACGCCGCGCAGCTTGCGAAACCACTCGAGATTCACTCCGCTCATCGTGCCTTCGCGGTCCACATCCGTGCAAAGAAATCCGCCGCAGAACGGTTCCAGTTCCGGCATGAGGCTCTCCGCGCGCAGAGCCAAGCCTTTGCGCCATCCGTGAATCGTGATGTGTCCTCTTTTTGTATCCAGCGCCACGAGGATGCGCTTGCGATCCACTTTCTTTACAAGCTGCCGGAAGAAGGGTGCGTTGACCGTGCCACGCGCGAATGCCGCGCTGCCGATGATCACCTGCTCCGCGCCCCAGTCAATCACTTCCGCGGCCCTGGCAACCGTGCGAATTCCGCCGCCGACCCGCACCTGCATTCCGTACTTTTTTTTCGCTTGCGAGCAGAGGTCGTGCACGAGGCGGTCATTGGCGCCTTTGCCCATCGCGGCATCCAGATCGATGATGTGCAGCCAGGGGTAGTTCTGGAATTTGTCGAGCAGGCCAAACACATCCGCCACGGCCAGCTCGCGCTTTCGTCCGTGCACAAGCTGCACCGCTTGTCCGTTCTGCAGATCGATGCAGGGAATCAGCATGGCAGACGTACCTCGACGCCGCGCGCCGCGAGAAACTGTTTTAATTCGCGAATGGGCTGCAACTGGTCATGAAAAATCGAGGCGGCCAGCGCCGCATCGGCCGCGCCTTCGGTAAAGATTTCCACGAAATGTTCCGGCAATTTCGCGCCGCCCGAGGCAATGACCGGCACGGAGACCGCTCGCGAGATCGTGGCGGTGAGGGTGATGTCGAAACCGCTTTGTGTGCCGTCGCGATCCACCGACGTCAGCAGAATTTCCCCCGCGCCCCGCGCAACGCCTTCCTGAGCCCAGACGATGGCGTCGCGCCCGGAAGATTCCCGCGCCCCGCGCACCATGACCTCCCAGGAAGCGGCTTTGCGCTTGGCATCGATGGCCAGGACCACTGCCTGCGCTCCGAATTCACGCGAGAGCTCGGAGATCAGCTCCGGGCGCTGCACGGCGGCGGTGTTGACGGTGACCTTGTCCGCGCCCGCGCGCACGACCGCGCGAGCGTCCTCGAGGGTGCGGATGCCGCCGCCTGCGGTCAGAGGAATGGCCATCTCTGCCGCCACACGGCGGATGGTATCGAGGAAGGTGGGGCGGCGGTCACGCGACGCCGCAATGTCCAGCACCACCAGTTCATCGGCGCCTTCCGCGTTGTAGCGTGCGGCCAGCTCGACGGGGTCGCCGGCATCGCGGAGGCCGGCAAAATTGACGCCTTTGACCACGCGTGCGCCGTCGGTATCGAGGCAGGGAAGGATTCTGCGTGCCAGGCTCATGCCGCCATCCTCAGGAAGTTCTGCAGAACGCGTGCGCCGGCCTCGCCGCTCTTTTCCGGGTGAAACTGCACGGCGCAAAGATTTTCCTTTTCCAAAGCCGCCACAAAGTCCGTTCCGTGCGTGCAGGTCGCCACCACATCCGCGTCCGCGCTCGCTGCGGCATAGGAATGCGCAAAATAAAAGTAGGAGCCCCGGCCGATCCCTTCGAGCAGCCGGGATTCACGGCGTGGCTGCAACTGGTTCCAGCCCATGTGCGGCAGCTTGACGGTGTCCGGCAGGGAGCGCACGTGCCCGGGCAGCAATTGCAGGCCGGCCAATTCGGGTGCTTCCTCGCTGGATTCGTAGAGCGCCTGAAGTCCGAGGCAAATCCCCAGAAACGGCACGCCGCGGCCGATCGCTTCGGTTAGCGGGCCGCGCAGTCCCCGCTCATCCAGGGCGCGGATCAGCGCCGCATAATGCCCGACGCCGGGCAACAACAGCGCCGCGGCTTTCGAAATGCCGTCCGGCGAGCTAGCGCGCTCCGAAACGGCCTCCAGGCGCTGCAAGGCGCGTTCGACGGACGGAACATTTCCCGCGCCGTAATCCACGAGTGTCACTTTCATGTCAGAGCAATCCCTTCGTGCTGGGCAGCACCCGGCGCAGGCGCCTGTCCCGAGAGACCGCGAAGCGCAGCGCCCGCGCGAAGGCCTTGAAGATGGCCTCGACCTGGTGGTGCGACGATCGTCCGTAAAGCGCCCGGAGATGGACGTTGGCCCGCGCGGCCTGGGCGAAGCCCTGGAAAAAATCCTCCACCAGCTCGGTTTGAAAATCCCCGACTCGTGCCGCTGCGATCCGGCCCTTGACCACGCAGTAGGGCCGCCCGCCGAGGTCCACCGCGGCTGCCGCGAGGGTCTCGTCCATGGGCATCAGGAAATAGCCGGCGCGCAGAATGCCGCGCTTTGTGCGCAACGCCTGCAGCACCGCTTCGCCAAGGGCGATGCCAGTGTCTTCCACGGTATGGTGCTGGTCCACGGCCAGATCGCCTTGCACACGCAAATCCAGATCGAAGGCGCCGTGCCGGGCCACCAGATCCAGCATGTGGTCGAAGAAAGCGATGCCGGTCGTCACGCTCGCCCTTCCGCGTCCGTCCAGATTCAAGCGCAGATGGATGTCAGTCTCGTTCGTTTTGCGATGAATCGTGGCCCTTCGTGGCATGCTCACCTCAAATTGTTCCGGTACGCCTGCGCCACCGTCGTTCCGAGCTGGCGGGCGAGAATCCACTCGTCTGGATTGCTTTTGATAGCCGCTGCATCTCTGCTGCCGTGCCAATCGTAATGCGCACAAACCCCGGCCCGATTTCTTTGCTTCGTTCGCGCACCAGAATCCCCCGGCGAGCGAACTTTTCGAATAATGCCGGTCCGCCCGGCCCGAAATCCGCAAGCAAGAAATTTCCCGCGCTTGGATACGTCGTCACGCCCAAGCGCTTGAGCTCCGCCGCAAACCAAGTACGCACGCGTTTCACATCCTTCACATACCTGCGCATCGCCGCCCGGTCGCGCACCGCGGCATCGGCGGCAACGAGGGCTGCCAGGTTGACGGGGTAGGGAGGCATGGCGCGCCGCAAGAGCGCGAGCGACTCGGCGCAGGCGATCACCGCGCCCAGGCGCAAGGAGGCAAGTCCCGCAGCCTTCGAAAATGTCCGGGCCACAAACAGCTGTGGATACCGGCGTATCCACGGGATGAGCGTCAGGCCGGAAAAGTCCGCATAGGCTTCGTCAATCACCACGGCGGTATGCGTCGCGGCCTTCAGAATCGCCTGCAACTGCGCCTTCTGGAGCAGCGTGCCCGTGGGATTATTGGGATTGGCGAGGAACAGGACGCGCGGCTTCTTGCGCAATGCCAGGAACGCGTCCTCGAGCGGAAACTGCATCTCGGCGCTGTAATGTATTGCGTCGATGCGCGCGGCAAAGATCTCCGCGTAGTAGCGGTACATCGGAAATGTCGGCTCGCAGATCAGAATGCGACTTCCGGCATCCACGAATGCGTCGAAGAAGACGCGCAGGGCATCGTCTCCGCCATTGGCGAGCAGCAGTTCTTGCGGGTGCACGCCGAAATGACGCGCCAAGCGCTGCGTGGACGCTTCGTACTCGGGATACATGGCGAGCTGTTTCGTGCTGAGCTTCGCGAGGGCGCGCGGCACCGCCGGCGAGCAGCCCGCGGTGTTTTCGTTGAAATCGAGGCGCAGCTTGTTTCGCCGGCCCTCCGCGAGCGGCTCATACGTGCGCCGCTCGAGGATGGCTCTGCGGACCGGCAACTGGACTTTCATTGGCGTACCTCCACGGCATTCGCGTGTGCCAGCAATCCTTCCGCTCCGGCCAGCGTCCGGACATCGTACGCCAGACGGGCGAATCCGCGGGGGCCGATGGACTGGACGCTGATGCACTTCACGAAATCCGCTGCGGAGAGCCCGCCGCGCATGCGCGCCCAGCCTCCTGTCGGCAGGACGTGGTTGCTGCCGCTCATGTAATCGCCCAAGGGCTGCGCGCCCCAGGGCCCCAGAAACACGGTTCCCGCCGCGCGGATCTTCTGCAGCAGCCCCTGTGAATTGTCCGGAAGACTGAGGTGCTCCGGGGCAAATCGATTGACGAAATCGCATGCGGCGCCGAGCGAAGCGGCGAGCACGATAGCTCCCGTGCGGCGCATGGACAGGTGAGCTGGATTGGCCGGCGGAAAACTCTTTAGTTGCGTTTCTACTTCCACAGCGACAGCTCGCGCGAGCTCCGCCGATGTGGTCACCAGAAAGCTGCCCGCATCCGGCGCATGCTCCGCCTGGGCCAGTAGGTCCGCCGCAATCCAGCGCGGATTGCCCTTCGTCGCCAGGACGATGGCTTCCGTGGGGCCCGCCGGCAGATCGATCGCACAATCGCTGCTGACCAGTTGTTTTGCGGCGGTGACGTAGCGGTTGCCGGGTCCAAAAATCTTGTCCACACGCCGGATCTCGCGCGTTCCATAAGCCAGCGCCGCGATGGCCTGCGCGCCGCCAATCCTGGCGACTTCGACGACACCGAGGAGCTTGGCCGCGGCCAGCAACTCCGCATTCGGCTTGGGGCAGACCACCACAATGCGCGGCACTCCGGCGGCCAGCGCTGGAACCACCGTCATGACCAGCGTCGAGACCAGGGCAAATCGTCCGCCGGGGATATAGCAGCCGATGGACTCGATGGGCCGAATCATCTGGCCGATCTTCACGCCCGGCTCGATCTCGAGCGTCCACGGGCGAGGCAACTGCTTCTCTGCAACCCGTCGCACATTCTTGACGGAATGGCGCAGTGCGCGTAGGAATTCAGCGCTCACGCCGCGGCCCGTGGCTCGCATCTCGCGGCGCGTAATCCACACGCCCTGACGCCGCAAATCCACTCCATCCAGTTTCCTGGCCCATGCCGCAAGGGCCACATCGCCGCGCCTGCGCACGTCGGCAATAATCCGCGACGCAATCCGTTCCGCCTCGACGTCGCGCTGCTGGCGCGCCCGCAGAAGCTGTTTCTCGAGCGCCGGTGTGAGTTTCAGGATGCGCATTAGAGCACAATCTTGTTCAAGGGATACTCGACAATCCCCTGCGCGTTCGCAGCTTTGAGCCTGGGCAGAATCTGTCGCACCACCGCTTCCTCGATGATGGTGTTCACCGCCACCCAATCGGAATCGCTCAGCGGCGATATCGTGGGATTCTTCAGCGCCGGCAGCACGCCCAGTACGGCCGCCAGATCCTCGCGCCGCACGTTGAGCATCAGCCCCACCTTGCTGGCCGCGGCGATGGCCCCCTGCAGCATGAGGATCAGGCTCTCCGCCTTCTCGCGCTTCCAGGGGTCCGCAGCCGCTCCGCGGTTCATGATGAACACCGTCGCCGATTCGAGAATGGTATCCACGATGCGCAGGCGGTTGGCGCGCAGCGAGGAGCCGGTCTCGGTGACTTCCACGATGGCATCGGCGAGCCGCGGCACCTTCACTTCCGTAGCGCCCCAGGAGAATTCCACGCGCGCTTGCACGCCATGCCGCGCCAGATACTTCTCGGTGATTTGTACCACCTCGGTCGCGATGACTTTGCCTTCCAGATCCTTTGGCGAGCGGATGGGCGAATCCTCCGGCACCGCGAGCACCCAGCGCACCCGCGCCAGCCTCTGCTTGGCGTAAACCAGCTCGGCCAGTTCCTCGACGGTCGCACCGGTTTCGACGACCCAGTCGTGTCCGGTGATGCCGGCGTCGAGAGCCCCGGTCTCGACGTAACGCGCCATCTCCTGCGCGCGTACCAGCAGGCATTCGATCTCCACGTCGTCAATCGCCGGCACATAGCTGCGCGAACTCAGCGTGACCTTCCAGCCCCCGCGCGTCAAGAGGTCGATCGTCGCTTCCTGCAGACTGCCCTTGGGGATTCCCAGCTTCAGCCGACTCATCGTTTGTTCTCCTGTCCGTACACTTTTTCCGGCGAAAAGGTCCGCTCGGCGGTCACGGCGACGCTTCCATCGCCGTCCATTCTGCGGAAGAAGCAGGTGCGGTAGCCTTCGTGGCAAACCCCGGGCCCGACGGCCTCGACGCGCACGAGCAGCGCATCGGCGTCGCAATCCACGAGCAGCTCGCGTACTTTCAGCACATGCCCGCTGGATTCGCCCTTCTTCCAGAGGCGATTTCTGGAACGGCTGAAGAACACGACCTCGCGGGTCCGCTGCGTCTCGGCCAGAGCCTCTGCGTTCATGAAGCCGAGCATCAGCACTTCGCCGGTGTCATGGTCCTGAACGATGGCCGAAACCAGACCGCCGCTTTTTTCGAATGCGATTTCCATGGTGCTTTCCTCCCGAAACCATCGCCCTAAAACAAAAAACCCGCTGGGGCTTTTTGCGCCAGCGGGCCGATGAGTGCTTTGTTTAGCGAATCGCTATGCACACCTTATCGGGCGCGGCCTGTGACCGTGATGATGATGCGCCCGGCGGTTGGGTGTGCTGAACATTGCGAAGGAGAAGAGTAAAGAATCTTTTCGGGTCTGTCAATGCGAAGTTTTGATGGAAGATTTCGAAAATGCAGCGTTCGCACCGGATCCGCCCGGGATTTTGTGCGCGAGCAGGCATTCCAGAAAGGCGGGTATGGTGTGGGCGACACAGCGTGTATGGCGATACACGCGCCCGCTCCGGGGCCTTCCGCCACAACGCCTTTCTTTTCAATCCGGTCAGGCGTGGCATTTTGGGTGCGTACTATTTTACGGGCTTCGTTTTGAGGGTATAGTGCAGCTTCGTCGGAGAGGTGCCATGCTCCAGGCCGGAAGAGTGTCAGGGCGGGCGGTTGCGGCAGCGGGTCTGGCACTTTTTCTTTTGGCCGTGGGTTTTGCGGGCTGGCGCGCCTCCCGGGCGCTGCGCCTCTCCCGGGAAGAAGTCCGCTCCGAGCGCGAGATCCGCTTTTCCGTGCAGCCCTTCGCCACACCGGCGGAACAGAATTTCGAGTTGGTCAGCGCGCCGGCGGTGTTCCTCCAGGCGGCGCGCTTTCAGGAACATCTATATATCGCCGGGCCTGCGGGACTTCTGGAATACGATCCCAACGGCACACCGCTGCGGCAGTTTGCCGTGGGGCGGGATCTTCCGTCCTCGCCGCTGGTGGCGCTGGCGCCGGCAGTGCTGGCGGATGCGCGCGAGCCGGAACTTGTGGTGGCGACGGCGCAGGAAGGCTTGCTGGCGTTCGATGGGCGCGGCTTCCGGCAGATATTTCCGCAGGACCCCGGCGTGCGCACCATCACTTCCATTTTGCCGGTGGCCGCCGGGCATCTCCTGATCGGGACAAAGAAGCGCGGCGTGCTGCTCTACGACGGAAAGCAGATCACGCCGCTGCATTCCACTTTGAGCAATCTCTACGTGACGGCGCTCGCCGGCACGGAATCGGATCTGTGGGTGGGCACGCTGGATCAAGGCGTGCTGCACTGGCACGCCGGGGCCACGGAAACCTTTGGAGAAGAGCAGGGGCTGCCGGACCGCCAGGTGCAAGCCATCGCCATTGCCGGGGAAAAGACTTACGCCGGCACGGTGCTGGGTGTGGCGGTCTTCGAGCGCGGGCGTTTCTCGCGGGTGCTGGTGCCGGGCGTGCTCACCAGCGCGGTGCTGGCCACGCGGGGCGAGCTCTTTGTGGGCTCCGAGGATCAGGGCGTGCTGGCCATTCCGCTCGAGGGGCGGCGGCCCAACGCCAGCGCGGGAACATCCGCGGAATTGACGGAGGTGCGGCAGTTCTTCGAGTCCGGCGAAGCGATCTATGCGCTGACGCGCAATGCCTTGTATCGCATGAGCGGGCGCGGGTTTGGCTGGCAGCAGGTGCTGCAGCCGGGCCCCGCGGTGCTCAGCGACCGCAACATCTCGGCGCTGGCGGCGGACAAGAGCGGGCGGCTGTGGATCGGCTATTTCGATCGCGGCCTGGATGAATTGCCGGCGGATCGCGGGCGGGCCACGCACATCGAGAACGAGCACGTCTTCTGCATCAACCGCATCCTGCCGGATGCGCGCACGGGAAGCGTGGCGGTGGCCACCGCCAACGGCCTGGTGCGCTTCGACGCCGCGGGAAGCCAGGAGCAGGTGCTGACGCGCGCCGACGGACTGATCGCCGATCACGTGACCGACGTGGTGGCCTATCGCGACGGCCTGGCGGTGGCCACGCCCGCGGGGCTGACGTTTCTGGACGCCGGCGGGGCGCGCAGCCTCTACGCCTTTCATGGGCTGGTGAACAACCACATCTATGCGCTGGGGGTTGCGGGCGACGAGCTGCTGGTGGGCACGCTGGGCGGGCTTTCGATGATCGGCAAGGGTGATGTGCAGGCGAGTTACACGACCGCGACCTCGGGGCTCCAGCACAACTGGATCACCGCCGTGGTTCCCGTGGGCGAGGAGTGGATGGTCGGCACCTACGGCGCGGGGATCGCCGGGCTGGATCGCGCGGGGCGCTTCCATCCCTTCGAGAAGGGCAGCGGCGCGTTCGAAGTGAATCCCAACGCGATGCTGGTGACGCCGCGGCATGTCTTCGCAGGCACGCTGGGCCAGGGCCTGTATGTCTATGAGCGCGAGTCGGGGCGCTGGTCGGCGCTGACGCAGGGCCTGCCGTCGGCGAATGTGACCGCGCTGGCCGAGAGCAACGGCTATCTCTACGTGGGAACGGACAACGGGCTGGTACGCATTCCGGAGCAGAAGCTGCATCCATGAAAACACCACTGATCGCGATGGTCCTGCTGCTGTGCACGCCCGCTCTGGTTTTTGCCGATGGCGGCGTGCTGATCCCGCGCGACAAGGCGCAACCCGACCCGGCGATCCTCTCGCTCGAAGAGATGGAGATCACCATCCGCATCGACAACGGCGATGCCCGCGTCTTCGTGCGCCAGGTCTTCGCCAATCACACCAACCATATCGAGGAGGGCAACTACGTCTTCGCCCTGCCCAGCCGCGCTACGGTCTCCGATTTCGCGGTGTGGGACGGGCCGACGCGCATTCCCGCGGTGATCCTGGAGCGCAAGCGCGCCGAAGAGATCTATACGCAGCTCAAGCAGCAGGCCATCGACCCCGGTCTGCTGCAGATGGGGGAGCGCGGCGCGGAAGAGGCCAAGCGCAGCGCGGTTTTCAGCGCGCGCATCGTGCCCATCCCGCCCTACGGCACCAAGCGCCTGGAATTCGAATACCATGAGTCCATCCCCGTCGAGAATCTGAAGTCCTACTTCGCCATCGCGCTGCGCCCGGACGCCTACCAGGCGCAGGCCGCGCGGCATCTGTGGATCAACTTCGAATTACGCTCGGCGCACGCCATCGCCAACTTCCAGGCCGCGGCGAAGAGCTATCCGCTGCAGCTCGAGCAGAACACCCCGCACCTCGTCAAAGGGCGCTTCGAAGGGCAGAACGTAAACCTCACGGAAGACTTCGTGACCACCTACGATCTGGACCGCGCAGGGAGCGACACCCTGCAGGTGCTGACCTACCGCAATCCGGTTAGCGGGCAGCCCTCGCCCACGGAAACGGCGCCGGTGCGCAGCACCAACGAGCCCGGGTTCTTCGCGGCGGAGGCGCTGCTGGGCTATGGGCCGCAGGCTCCCGCGCCCGCGGCGGGTGGCGCGGCGAACGGCGGCCCGGCCAAAACGCTGATCATTCTGTTCGATACTTCACTGTCCATGCAGTGGGAGAAGCTGGAGCGCAGCTACCGGGCGCTGGAGACGCTGCTGCGGACGTTGCGGCCCGCGGACCGCTTCAATCTGGTGCTGTTCAACAGCCAGACGTTTACGTTCCAGCCCGCGCCGGTGGCCGCGGACAGCGGAGGCATTCAGCGCGCGCTGGATTTCGTGCGCGCCAGCCGATTGCGCGGCGGCACGGACATGCAAGCGGCGTTGGAGAGCGCGCTGCAGCAGTGCGCCTCCGCGGGCAGCGGCAACCTCTACCTTCTCCTGCTCAGCGACGGCGGCGCGACGCGCGGGCCGATCCAGAACGGCAAGCTCGCCGCGAGCTACGCGGCGAGCTGGAAGCGCTTGCCGGAAGCGCAGCGCCCGAAAACCTATATTTTCGGCGTGGGCGACGACGCCAACCTGCCGCTGCTGCGCCTGCTCGCGCGCCAGGATGGCTTGCTCGAAAATGTGCTTTCCACCGAGCCCATGGACTTCAAGCTCGCTTCTTTTCTCTCCAAGATCGGGCGCAGTCCCGTCGGGCAATTGCGTCTGGATGTATCTCAGGACGCCGGAGTGGACAGCGTCTATGCGCTGCAGGATGCGGCTTTTTCGGGATCGCTGGCGGCGTGGGTCGGGCGGTACGCGCAGCCGCGGGCGGACGTGAGCTTCGCGGTGCGCGGCGTGCGCGACGCAACGCCTCTGGAGATGACCAGCAAGGCCAGTCTCCCGAAGGAATCCTTCGAGCACGCGCAGTTGCCGCGGCTGTGGGCGCGCGCGCGCGTGGATGCGCTGCTGGAAAAGATCCAGCGCGAAGGGGAAGACACGGCCACGATCGAGGAGATCATGCGCCTGGCACGGCAGTACAAGTTCGTCACGCCGTATACGTCGTTTCTGGCGGTGCCGCGCGCGCTGCTGCGACCGCGGGTGATCCGTCCGGGAGATCCGGTGCTGCGGGTGAAGACCGACGAAGCCATCGTCTCCGTGGTCGCGCTGTTTCCCTTCGGGCTGGTGCAGAGGTTGCGGCATCTCGCGGCGGAAGATGTGTGGCAGACGCGGTTCTACGCGCCCAGCGACATGCAGGATGGCACCTACACGGTCCGTCTGGTGCTGCGCGACCGCGCCGGGCATACCTACCGGGAAGCGAAGACCTTTGTGATCGCCAGCAAGCCGCCGGTAGTGCAGATCAAGCTGGACCGCAAACGCTTTCGTCGCGGGCAGATGCTGGATCTGAAAGTGGCGGCTTCGCAGAGCACGCACACGCTGGTAGCGCGGCTGGAAGGCGCCGCTCCCGTGGGATTGAAATGGGACGCGCGCGCGGGGGCGAATACCGGGCAGTTGGCGATTCCCGAGCAGGCGATACCGGGTACGTACAAGCTCACGGTCACTGCCGAGGATATCGCCCACAACATCGCGACGCAGGGGGTGGACATTGAGATCCTTCCATAACACCTCGCGGAAACTTCTGCTGGGCTTCGGCGCGGCGGCGCTGGCGATCGTGGCGGCCGGGTGGATGGCCACGGCCAGCGGGGCGCTGCCTTCCTGGATGCGCAACATCGAAATGGGTACGGAAATTGAAGCGGCGTTTTTCCGGTTGATGGCGTTACCTGGTGGCGAAGTGCTCTTTCGCCGGCCGCCGCGCGAGACGCGCGCCGCGCTGAGCGAATTGCTGAAGAAGCAGCCGAAAGACGCAGAACTCTACGCGTTGCGCGCGCGGGAGGACGAGCAGCAGCTCGATTTTGCGGCTGCCGAAGCGGACTGGAAGCTTTCCGCAGAGAATGCCGCGGACAAGGGAACCGCGCAGCTGGCCCTGGCGGATTTCTATCACCGCCGCGTGCGTCCGCTCGAGGAGATCAAGGCGCTGGCTGCGGTCGGCAGCGCACCGGCCAATGCCGCAGAGAAATTCACGCCTCCCGCGGGGCAGCACTCCTGGCGGGCGTTCGAACGCATCTTCGGCATCATCCGCGCGCAGGGCCTGCCGAAGGAAGTATCGGAGGCGCAGTACCGCGCGTGGCTTACCCGCTATCCCGGCGAGCAGGCGTTGTATGCGCGGTTTCTGGAGTTTCTGATCGCGCAGAAGGAGTACGAGAGCGCGGGAGCGCTCATCGCCGGCTACCGCAAGCAGTTTCCCGGCGAGGAGATCTTTCCGGTGAAAGCGAAGGCGCTGGTGGAGTACCGGCAGGGTTCGCTGCAGCAGGGTCTGGCGGTATACGAAAAAAGCTTTCAGCCGCTGTGGGCTCCCGAGCTGATCAAGAGCTATTTCGATCTGTTGAGCGAGACGCACAGCCTGCGCAGGTTTCAGGACGAAGCGCGCGCCGCGCTGAATGCCAATCCCGAGGATCTGAACGCCACGGCGCGCCTGTTCTACTACTACCAGCAGCAGGGCCAGCGCGACGCCGCGCTGCAGGCGATCACGCACTTCCGGCTGCGCAAAGAGGCGGCCAAATCCGCCTGGAGCGCGCAGGAATTGTACGTTTGCGCGCGCCTGCTCGACGGCATTCATGCCTATTCGGAAGCGGCGCGCTACTATTTCGCGCTCTACAACAGCTCGGGCATGGCCGATGCCCAGGCGCGCGCTCTCGGCGGGCTCGCCAATCTGCTGCTCACCGCTCCGGAAACTCCCATTCGCCTGGGCGCCGGCGAGCTTTCCATGTACCGCGACATCGCCACGATGGATCAGGGGCCGGGCTACCTTAACGGCATCCTCTCGCTGCTTCTGAATACGACCGGGCCGGGCGGCGAATACTTTCAGGAAGAGCAGCGCGCGGTGCCTTATTTCCATCGTTCGCGCGCCACCGAGCTTTTGACGCTGCTGGACACGAAATATCCGGACTACTCCGAACGCCCGGCGCTGCACGCCAGGCTGCTGGAGTTCTACGCCGCATCCGGCGAGAGCGAGGCGGTGCTCAAGGGCGGGAGCAAATTCCTTGCGGAGTTCACCGGCGCGGGCCAGCGCACGCAGGTTGCGCTGCTCATGGCCGATGCCTACGCGCGCACCGGGAAGACCCAGGAAGAGTTCGCGATCTACGATTCCGTCCTGCAGGAACTGGCGGCGAAGGCCGAGCAGGTGCCGCTGGGGCCGGACGCCGCGGGCCCCGGTGGATCCGCTGCCGGTGCGTACACCTCCGAAGCACAAGCGGAAACGGAGCCTTCAGAAGAAGAGCCGGAGAGCGCGGACACCGAGGGGGATGCCCTGCAGCGCGTGCCGCATCGAGCCCGTAACGCGGCGTTTGAAGTGAATGCGGCTGCCACGCCCACGCAGGTCGGCGCGCGCTCCCCGGAATACGCGCGCGTGCTGGAGCGCTATCTGGCGCGGCTGGTGGAGCGCAAAGAGATCCCGCAGGCGCTGGGCGTGCTGCGCCGCGAGATCGATCACAACCACGACGATCCCGGGCTGTACGAGCGGCTCGCGGTATTTCTGGAACAGAATCGGCTGGGCGCAGAGCAGGAAGAGGTGTACCGGCGGGCGATGGCGCGCTTCCCGGACCGTTCCTGGTATCACAAGCTCGCGCGGTTTTACCTGCGGCAGCGGAAGAACGCGGAATTCGAGCGGCTGACCCAGGAGGCGGTCAAGAGCTTCATCGGCAGCGACCTGGAAGGATATTTTCAGTCCGCCGGCGAGGGCACGCCGGCGATGTACGTGCGCCTGAACCAGTACGCCCACGCGCGCTTTCCGCACAATCCAGCCTTTGTGCGCAATCTGCTGGGCGCCTATAGACGCAAGGAAACCTGGGACCCGGCCGCGTGGGAGGCGCTATTGCGCCAGCACTGGTTCGAGGAGCCGGATCTGCGCGATCAGTTTTTCGAGTACCTGACGAGCAGCGGAAAGCTGGAAGCGGAGCTACGCGCCGTGCAGCAGAACGCTCCCGCGGCGGGGAAGGGTTCGTGGGACGAGTTTGTGCGCGGCAATCCCGCCGCGGGGCAATTTCTGGCCCAGGCGCAATTGTGGCGCGCGCACTTCGAAGAGAGCGCGCCGGTGCTGCAGGCTCTGGCGGGGGAATATCCCGCGGAGGCGGAACTCGGGCGCACGGCCTCTTCGGTGTTCCGTTCGCTGGCGGGTTTTGATCCCGCGAAAACCGGCGTGGCCGTGAAGATCGAAGACAACCTGCTCGCGGCCAATCCCGGCAGCACGGAGATTCTGGCGCGCATCGGCGACATCTACGCCGACCGCGAACTCTTCGCCCGCGCCGCGCCCTACTGGGAGCGCATTCCGCGGACCGCGCCGGGAGAAGCCGGCGGCTATCTGGAAGCCGCGACGATCTACTGGGATTACTACGACTTCGACAATGCGTTGCGCCTGCTGGACGAAGGCCGCAAGAAGCTGGGCAACGAAGAGCTCTATGGCTACGAAGCCGGCGCCATCTGCGAAAACAAGCACGACTATGCGCGCGCTGTTCAGGAATACGTGCGCGGTGCGCTGGCTGCGGGCGGGGAATCGCCGGCGCAAAACCGCTTACTCGAACTGGCCCGGCGGCCGAAATTCCGCGAGCTGGTGGACCGCGAGACGCAGAAACTTACGGCGGCGTCCAATCCGCCGGCGCCGACGGTGCATTTGCGCGTGCGCGTGCTGGAAGCGCAGGACCGTAAGCCGGAGCTGGTCAGCTTCCTCGACGGGGTGCTCAACGGCACGACTGCGATCGAACAGGCCGCGGAGATCGAAACGCTGGCGCAGCAGAAATCGCTGGAAGCTGTGCGGCAGCACGCCCTGGAAAGGCAGGCCTCGCTCACGAGCGATCCCGTGGCGCGCCTTCAGCTGCGCTATGCGCTGGTGCGCCTGTACGAGAGCCGGAAGGACTTCGCCTCCGCGCAGCGCAACGTTGAGGTCCTCTACCGGGAGAATCCCGCGATTCTCGGCGTGGTGCGCTCGACGGTGGACTTCTACTGGCGGCGGAAGCTCTATCCGCAGGGCCTCGCGGTGCTCCAGCGCGCCGCCAAGGACGCCTATCCCGCGCTGAGCGCGCAATTCACGTTCGAAGCCGCGCGCAAATCCACGGAGGCGCGGGAGTTCGAGCAGGCGCGCGCGCTGCTGGCGCAGCTTCTGAAGGACGCTCCGTATGACGGGCAGTACCTGGCAGCCATGGCGGACACCTATGCGCAAGCCGGCGATCAGCAGGGCCTGAAGCAGTTCTATCTGGAGAAGATCACGCTGTTTCGCACCGCCCCGTTCCCGGCGGACGAGCGCAAGGCGCGCACCGCGGCGCTGCGCCGCGGCCTGATCCCCGCGCTCACCCACCTGGAGGACTTTGCCGGCGCGGTGGACCAGTACATCGAGTTACTCAACGGCTTCCCGGAAGACGAGGGGCTGGCGACCGAGGCCGCGCTCTACACGCTGCGCTACAAGCGCCAGCAGCAGCTCATCGATTTTTACGCCAAGACGGTACTGCAGTCACCGCGGGACTATCGCTGGTCCATGGTGCTGGCGCGCATTTACGCCAGCCTCGAGAATTTCCCCGCGGCCATCGACGCCTACGGCAAGTCCATCACCATCCGGCCGGACCGCGTGGACCTGCGCGTGGCGCGCGCAGCGCTCGACGAGCGGCTGATGCGTTTCGATGATGCGGTCGCCGATTACGAGCGCGTTTATCAGTTGGCGTACAAAGATCCGAAGTGGATGGAGAAGATCGCCGAGGTGCGCGCGCGCCAGGGCCGGACCGAGGATGTGGTGGTGGCCCTGAAAATGGCGCTGATCGATGTGCGCCCGGAAAAGGCGGAGAACTACTTCGAAGTGGCCGGGCACCTGGAAGCGTGGGGCATGCTGGTGCCGGCGCGCGGCTTTGCGGAGCAGGGAATCAGCGTAGCCGGCGGCGATCTGCTGGTGGCTACGGAGCACCACGCCGGAGCAAAGCTCTACGCGCGCATCATGACCCGCCTGCGCCAGCAGGAGAAGGCCTGGACCACGCTGCAGAGCGCGGCGGCATCCGCGTCTTCACTGTTGCCGGTGCTCAAGGAGCAGGTGGCCCGGGAAGGCATTGCTGCCGTGACCGACAGCGAGTGGCGCAAGCGCACGCAGGAAACGCGCGTCCAGAATGCCCGGGAAGGACTGCGCGCCGCGCTTGTCGAAATGGGCGGCGCGGTGGCGCGCCAGTTCACTCCCGAGGAAAAGGCGGCGTTCGCGCAATTCGCGCAGGCGCAGCGCGCCGCGATGCGCCCGGCGGATGCACAAGAGTTCGCGGTGCCGCTGGTGAAAAGCGCCGGCCTCGCGGATCTGGAAGCGCGCTGGCGGTACGAGCTGCTGCTGGATCCCGCGACGCAGCCGGGAGTCCTTTTCGGGCAGATGAATGAATTTGCGGAACTGCAGCGGCGGCGGCTGAAATTCGCCGAGCTGGGCCCGCAGTTGGAGCGGCTTGCGCCCCGGCTGCAACAGTACCAGCAGGCTTCCACGCTGCTCGCCGCAGCGAGGGCCTATCGTTCCGCGGGGGATGCGGAGAACGAGCTGCGCGTCCTTTCGATGGTTTTCTATACATACCTGGGCCGCGACGGGCAGAAACGCTTTCTGGAGCTGCTCTTGCAGCGCCGGCCGCAAGAGCTGGTGCAACTCGCATCGGCTTGGTCCCCTTGGGGCCAGCAAGCTGCCGATTTCGCCGTTGCCAATGGCGACGCGGCACTGGCGCACGCGGTTGTGGCCGCGCGCGGCCGGTCCCGCGCCGCCGTGTGGAACAAGGCGTACGGCGCGCTGGTGGGATTGTATTTTGCCGAGCCGACGCCGGAAGTGAACAATGCCTTCCTGGGCGCGCTCGGGAACGGCACCATCGGCGAGCGTCTGGGCAAGCCGGTGAATCGCAACGACCGGCTGGCGGGCGGCATCTGGTTTTACTACGGCTCACGCTACGGCGAATATCTTGGCGCCACCCGGCAGGGAAATTCGGAAGCGTTTCTCCCCGCCGTCCTGGAGCAAAGTCCGGCATCCGCCTCCGGCTACCTGGAGCTGGCCGATTACTACGCGGACAGCGGTGACACACGCGCCGCCATCGCCGATTACAATCACACGCTAGAACTAGCGCCGGGACGCGCCGACGTGCATGACCGGCTGGCCATCGCCTACTTTGCGCAGGGCCAGCGCGCGGAAGCGCTCGCGGAGTGGAAGCTGGTCTTTGCAGCGCTGTTGCAGCAGGTGAATACCGCGCGCGTGCCGGAAAGCTTCTGGACGGACTTCGCGCGCGCCTGCGAGCACCTGCGCACGCGGCATCTGTTCGCCGAGCGGAAGCCCGATGTGGATGCGCTGCTGCGCGCTTATCTGCGCCGCAACGGCAACTACCGCTCCAACGCGGTGCTGCGCGCCGCGTATACGGCCGCCGGTGATCCGGCGGCGGCGACCGCATGGCTGCTCGATCTGGTTTCCGTGGCCCAGGATCCCACCATCATTCTGGCGGACGTGGTGGAAACGCCGTGGATTCCCCTGGAACAGCGCACGCCGCTCTACCAACGCATTCTGGAAGCCAAGCAGAATCGGATTGCCAAGACCGAGGGTTACGAGAAGGAGTACGCCCTGCAGGAGCTGCGTTCGTGGCAAGTGCGCTGGGCCAGCCATCTGCTGCGGACGAAACAGTTCTCCGAAGTGGCCGAGCTGATCGCTTCTCTGCCGCCGGAGACGCGCACGGCGGAGGCCGCCGCGCTGGTTCCCCTGGACCTGCAGGTAGCCGCGCAGCTCAACACGCTGGATGCCAGGATCGCCGGCTACCGCGCCGATCCGCAGAGTGCGCCGGCTTCGGAGATCCTGCGGTCTGCGGCGCAGCAGCTCTTCGCCGCGGGCGACAAGCAAGCCGCGCGCAAAGTGCTCGAGTATGTCTTCGCGCGCGAAATCGACGAGCACAAACTGGCCGCCGCTAACTTCCTGGGCCTGGCAGAAATTCGCATTGCCGCCGGCGACACGCCCGGCGCGCTGGAGTTGCTGCGCCGCCTGGTGGTCGTCGTCGGAGCCCCGTTCGAGAATCTGGATCCGGCCGCGGCGCTGCTGGAAAAAACGGGCCATTCCGCGGAGGCCGTGGAGTTCCTCGCACAGCTGGTCAAAGCCACGCCCTGGGAGGCTTCCTTCCGCCTCCGCCTGGCGAAAGCCCGCATCGCCGCCGGACAGGACACCGGCGCCGCGCAGGACACGCTCGTGAAGATTGCCTCCAGCGCCGATGTTTCGTACGCCCTGCGGGTCGAAGCCGCGGCGGCTCTGGCCAGCGCGCGCCCGCAGGCGGAATTCGGAAGCGGCGAGCTGAAACTTCTGGCCGGCAATGCGCACGGGATTTCCAGCGCGGCGGCAGACCAGCCGTTCTTCTACGAGGCGCGCCTGCGCGCCGCGCAGAACGCCGGCGATGCGCGCATGAAGCGCCAGCTCCTCGCGAACGCGCTCGCGGACACTCCGCTCCGCGACGATGCGCGCATTCCGTTGTTCGAGGCCGCGGTGAGTCTGCACGCGGATGAATATGCCCTCGCGGCGCTCGAGCCCCTCTTGCGCCAGCGCTTTCTGCGTACCACCGCGGCCCGGGTGAATCGCGTGGAAGAAGAGATCCTGAGCTCCGACGAAGCCGAGAGCGCGCAGGAAGGATCTCCGGCGCTGGACTACTCCGCGAGCAAGCTCCCGCCCGCGCAGCAGGCGCAACTCGCATGGCTGGTGGGAGACGCCATGGCCCGGCTCGATCGTCTCAACGAAGCTCTGCCGTATTTGGATCTGGCGCGCCGGCTGGAGAAAACGGCCGCGCGCCGCAAGGAGATCGTCGGGAGAATCGCGGCGGTGAAGAGCAGTCTGCGGCTGCAGCAACTCAATGCGGCGCGGCAGCCGATCCTGCATCCCGAGCTCGAGCAGGATCGCCTGGTTCGCCCGCGTCTGGTGGCGCGCGCCGTGCCGCCTGCCAAGGACTCTGCGAAAGGCGGTGAGCGGCCATGAAACGCGTACTCGTGTTTCTTCTGCTGGGTGCGATCTGCCTGGGCGCGGGCTGGGCGGCGTATCAGGCCGTGGCGCCCGAACCGCCGGCGCTTTCCGGCTACTGTCCCTCCGGCGCGCTGCTCTATCTGCAGACCCAGGATTTTTCCGCGCTGCTGGCGGACTGGAATGCCTCGCCGCAGAAGCAGCAGTGGTTGCAGAGCGGCAACTACCAGGTCTATTCACGCTCGCGGCTGTTTCTCCGCTTGAAAGACGCAAGCGATCAATTCAACGCCGCCGCCGGCCTGCCGCCGGATATGAACCTGCTCACGCAAGTGGCGGGGCGGCAGAGCGCGCTGGCGCTCTACGACATCGGCAAGCTGCAGTTTCTCTACATCACGCGCCTGGCTTCGGCCAGCGCCATGCAATCCGCGCTGTGGCAGACGCGCGCGACATTCGAAACGCGCAACGCCGGCGGTGTGATCTTTTACCTGCGCCGCGACCCCGAATCCGAGAGGGAAGTAGCCTTCGCCGTCAGCGGCGACTATCTCCTGCTGGCCACGCGCGAAGACCTGATGGCCGGCGCCCTGCAGCTCCTCGCGGGGAGCAAGGACCGCACCGTCGAGAGCGAGCAGTGGTGGACGCAGGCAGTGGCGGCTGCGGGACCGGCGGGCGATCTGCGCATGGTCCTGAATCTTGAAAAGCTCGTGCCCAGCCCCTATTTCCGCTCCTACTGGGTGCAGCAGAACATCACGGACATGAAGCAGTACAGCGCCGCGGTGTCCGATCTCTTCCGCTCCGGCACGGAGTATCGCGAGGAGCGGGTCCTGCTGAAAAAAGCGGCGACGGCAGGTGAAGCTACAGCCGGAGACGGTGCAGCCGCCGTCGCCGATCTGCTGCGCCTCGTTCCCGCCGAAGCCGGCCTCTACGAGGCAAAAGCCGCGCCTTCCGCCGAGGCGAGTTTCACTCTGCTGGAGACCAAGCTCCTTGCGCCGCACCTCGGTCCGGCGGCCGCCGAACAGCTCGCGCCGCAGGTGCAGCTCACGGGAGGCGAAACGGGAAGCAGTTCCGACCTGGAGACGCGCATCGATCAGGCGCCCGTGCAGCACGCGATTTCCGCGGATGGTGCGGCTCCGCTGAAGGAGCTGCTCGCGAAAAATCCGGTTCGCGCCGTCCTGCAGGTGCAGGCCACGGAGCGGGACAAGGACGGCGTCTTCGTGCGTATCCATTCCGCGGTGGCTCTCGCAGGCAGTGCGGAGTGGAATGAAGCCGCGGTGCACTCCGCCCTCGTGGACTTTGTGCGGCCCGGGCTGACCGCCGGTCCGCTGGGCGTCGCCTGGCAGCCGAAATCCGGCTATCAGGAACTGGACGGTCTATGGACATTCGCCGCCGCGGTGCACGGAAAATACCTGCTGCTCTCCGACGAGCCCGCGTTGCTGAACGGCCTGCTGGTCAATCTGAGCCGCGTGGCCGGCGGCCAACCTGCGGTGTTTGTCGCCGGGTTCAATCACGCGCGGGAACAGAAAAACTTCGTGCGCCTCACGTCCTTGCTTGACCGGCAGAACGCGGGTGCGGGAACGGAGCGCGTCCCGCAGTTTTTCTCCGGGAATATCGCCAGCCTGAGCTCCACGCTTTCCGGCGTGGCTACGGAAAAAATTGTGGTGCGCGAAGCGGGAGAGAAGGTACTGCAGACGGTCACCTACGAATGGGCGCGCTGAGAAGGCTTGCGGCTTTTCTCGCTGGCGTTTTCTTGCTGGTGCCGCAGGTCTGCGCTCCCGCGCAAACGCAGTCCGTTCTCCCCCGCGAGCCCGCGGCGCAGACGAAGTCGCTCTTCGCGCAATCCGCGGTCCAGGTGCTCGAGCGCGAGTTCACCTCCAGCGAGATCTCATTTCTGTTGCTCGATGCGCGCTCCGGCGTCCTGCTCTCCTCGCGCTGGGAAGAGCCCGAGAAGCCCATCCCGTTCGGCTCGCTGGTCAAGCCGTTCACCGCGCTGGCCTACGCCGAGTCCCACGCTTTTCAGTACCCGGTGCATCTGTGCCGGGGGGAAGCCAGCGGCTGCTGGCAGATCCGCGGGCACGGAAAGCTGGACATCGTTTCCGCGATCGCGCATTCGTGCAACTCCTATTTCCGCGTGTTGGCCGCGGCCCTCGGCGCCGGGGCGATGCAGCCCGTCGCTCGGCGTTTTGGCCTGGAAGAGCCGGACGCGGAGATCAGCGGAGCGCCGCTCATGGGTCTGGGCGAGGGCTGGCGGATCGCGCCACTGCACATGGCCCGCGCGTATCTGGAGCTGGTTCGCCGGCGTGAGCAGCCCGGCGTGCGCGAACTGCTTGCCGGTATGGGGCTGTCGGCGCGGCAGGGCACTGGCGCGGGAGTCGGCCGCGCCTTGCTGCACAGTGACGCGCTGGTCAAGACCGGCACCGCGCCCTGCACCCACGCGCATCCCGCGTCGGGCGACGGCTTTGTCATCGTGCTCGTGCCCGCCGCGCAGCCCGAACTGCTGCTCCTGGTGTGCGTGCATGGCGTTCCGGGCGCCACCGCCGCGGTCACCGCCGGGCGTATGGTGCACCGCCTTGAGGAGTAAGCCCCGCATGCCGCACCGGGCTTCGGCGCTTCTCTTCTTCCTGCTGCTGGCGAATCCGTCCGCCGGCGCCCAGGATGTCCGCATCGGTGTGCTCGGGCTCTTCCACCCTCGCAAAATCACGCTGCGCACCGCCCCGGGCGAAGCCGTGGCCGTCCGCGCCGGAGAAAAAACCTTCGTGCTGGAGCCGCAGGCGCGCGCCAACGCCGCGGAGATTCGCATTTCCGGCGATGCACTGCTCCTGGAAATTGGCGGAGAGGTTGTGCGCACCGCGGAGATTCACGCCGCCAGCCGCAGCCATGACGCAGCCGGCTTCATCCTGGCGGTGCCCGGACCGGCGGGCAGGGACAAGATCCGTCGTGCGTATCGCGGCACGCTCGTCGTGAGGGCCGCCGGCGGCGTTCTCGAACCCGTGGTCACCATGGAGTTGGAAACAGCGGTGGCTTCCGTGGTGCAGGCCGAGACCGCGCCGGGGACTTCGCTCGAAGCGCTGAAGGCGCAGGCGGTAGCGGCGCGTTCGTATTTCATTGCGGGCCGCGGACGCCACCGCAATTTCGATTTCTGCGACCTTACGCACTGCCAGTTTCTGCGCGAGCCGCCTCCTCCGGAGAGCCCCGCGGCGATCGCGACGCGGGCCACGCGCGGTCTGCTGCTCGCGTGGAGAGAAGCGCCCTTTGCCGCCATGTTCACGCGCAGTTGCGCGGGCCGCACGCGCACTCCCGCGGAACTCGGCATGCCCATCCGCGACTATCCCTATTTTGCCGTCGAGTGCGAATTCTGCCGGAAGAATCCCGCGCGCTGGAGCCGCCGGGTTTCAGCAGAGGATGCCGCGCACCTGCTCGGCAAGGGCGAAGCCGGCCGCCTGGCGGTGGACCGGCGGCTCGGCTGGAACGCCGTGCCCAGCAATGACTTCACGGCGCGGACGGACGGCGGGCGGGTGCTCCTGGAAGGGACCGGGCAGGGCCACGGCATCGGCCTCTGCCAGCGCGGTGCGCAGGCCATGGCGGAAGCGGGCGCCGGCTTTCGCCAGATTCTCGAGCATTACTATCCTAATGCCGCCATCGTTCGCGCGGGTAACGCGACGGAGCAGTAGCCCGCGGACTGTTGCCAGTTGCAACGGCTCGCGGCGCGCGCGAATTGCCCTTCCTGCGTTGCCCTTAGTCTTTCGCCGTCAAAAGAGCCATCGAGAATACTGGAGGCTCACATGGGCGGGGCTTCGATCGGAATGGGATGGTTCCAATCGGAGTAACTGGCGACCATGCCGCCGCTGCCCATGCTCACGGTCACGGGCAGATGCTGATTCGGATCGATGCACACGGTGTAGCGCAAGCCATTATTGCCATGCCCCTGCCCGGCGCTTCCGGGCACCTTGAGATTCACCACCCACTGCTGGCAATTGCCGCTGCTGGTTCCGACGAAGGCTCCGCGGGCGATCTCGGCATTTTCCGACATTTTCGCCAGAACGGTGACCAGCTCCCGGCCTTCATTCATCACCGCCCAGGGGGCGGGCTCGCCCGGGTTCTCTCCGCAAGGCGACCATCCGCTCGGCGGGGTGTCCTGCACCGTCCAGGTGCCGTCCTGCTGCTCGACGTACGCCTTGTTGGCGATGCGCACAGCATGGAAGGCGCGGTCGCCAATGGTCGTGGTGAAGCGCTCACGGTCCGGACAGGAAACCTCGATTACGGTCTCGAGAGGATGGCCCGGATGCAGCCGCAACACGGTCTTCATGCGGTAGCTCTGCGCATTTTTCTTGGCCTCGAAGGAACGCTGAATTTCGGCTTTGCCGGTTGTGAAGTTCGCCTTCACGCCGGCCAGCAGCTTCTGCGTGTAACTAGGCTCTGTGACGGCAACGCCGCCCATGATTGAAGGGCGTGTTGCGGAAGCGCGGATGAGCGCAAAGGCTACGGCTGTAAGCGCGATCACTCCAGTGGCTATTAAGATGACTTTCTTCATGGTTTCCTTTCTTCGTTCCCGCCCGTCTCTTCAGTAGGACTCATTCGTATGGTCCTGGCCATGACAGCGCAGAGAACAGGAACCGTGTCCGGGACTGCTGCGGGTAAACTGCAGCACGCCCTGGCTGTTGGGCGCAACGACGCTGCGATCAAAATTCACCAGCATGGCGGCGGACGAAGCGTGGGGATCATGACACGTGGAACAAGCGGCACGTTGTTCCACAACGTGCAGGCTATGCTTTCCGAAACTGCGGTCGGCCAGCACGCTGTTCTGAACGTCGTGGCACTTATCGCACAACGCATAATTGGATAGTGTGTAGGTCACTCCCGAGCCATTGCTCCCCGGCGTGGCCGGAGGAGCTTCCAGCGTGTTGCCGCGCTCCAGAATGTGCGGCAGATCGGACCCATGGGGCCCGCTGGGGAGGTTGCCGGAAATGCCCAGGTTCCGCCCCGTATCGCTGTTGTGGCAGTCGGTGCAGTAGATCTGGCTGCCCCCGGAAAGCGGCCGGCTGGTGATCGGCGCGCCACTGTAATTCGTCACGTTCGTCCGCAGACTCGGCACTTCGGCCAGCGACAGGTTGCGCGCCCGGGTTACTGGATGAAATGAGGAGCTCAGCGTGAACTCAATGCGCGTGTTATATGCGTTTAGGCTCCCGGCGTCGAATTGCCGCTGCGGATTGCGTCCGTAGCCGATGCCTGCCGTGCCGTAATCGAGAGGCTGCGGCTTATTGGCGCTATCGCCGTGGCACTTAAAGCAAATTTCATATTCGTTGACGGCTTGCGGCAGGAATGAATTGCCCGCTGTCTGGCCTTTTACGCCCAGCAGGGCCCCGCTCACCAGCGGCGGCTGCCCCGTGGCGCTGCTGGCGATGTGCGGGTTGTGGCAATCCATGCATTCTGTATGACGCGGCAGCCCCACGCTGGTTTCCGGGAGCGGATGCAGCGCGGAATTGGGATCTTCGGCGGCATCATGCGTGGAAGGCGTCAGCAGCACCGGGTGCTTGTAAGTTTTGCCCAGAAACTCCGCTTTGATATTGCGGCTGGTCACCGTGCCGTCGTGGCACTGGAAGCAGACGTTTTCTTCCGCTTGCTTCACCAGGCGCTGCGAAACCTGAGGCGCGTGCGGACGGTGGCAGCTCTCGCACCCGTTATTTCTCACTCCCGTGTACCCGGTGTGCGCTCCCTGGCTTTGCGTGTAGCGAAGGTCTTCCACCGGATCGGGCGGCCGGCTGTGCACCGAACTATCCCAGCCGATTTTCTGGTGGCAGGTCAGGCACAGGCTGGATGCCTGGTTGGACTTCACCAGGAATTTGCGCGTTGTCGGATCGGCGTCTTCCCGATGCGGATCGTGGCAGCTCGTACATTGCAGTTTGCCGCTTCGGTCGAGGCGGACGGAATCGGACGCCGCGGGGTTCACGGTTTCCGGGCCCAGTTGCGGCACAAAACCGAACGGATGATCATTGGCGAAGGTTTGATCGCCGGCGAGATTGGACGCGGAACTCGCCGGCAATGTGTAGCCGTTGCCCTGAACGAACGCGATGGCGCCGTCATTGACCGTGTCACCCAGGGCAATGGTCCCATCGTGGCAACTGAGGCATAGCTTGGAAACGTCTTGCGGCTGGATGGCGGTAACCGTGGATTGCAGCGTGCTGCTGCTGTAAACGGGAAAATCCCGTGTGGACAGCCGGTGGTTCCAAAGATAACTGCCCGGCGAGGCATTGTGAGGCGTGTGGCAGAAGACGCAGGCGTCATCCGTCGAAACAGAGCGCACCTGAGCAGAAGAACCAGCGCGGAAATCGTGCTTGCTGTTCAGGATCGCCGGCTTGCTGCTGGTTTGCGCGTTCGCCACAGGCGCGATGCCCGCCAGCAACAACAGCGCGAGGTGTCTTGCGCCGCGCACTCAGCGGCCTCCTTCCCCGCCGGCCCTGGGGCGAAAGATCTCGACGCGGCCGTTCTGGCCATCCGCGACGTAGATCTTGCCTTCTTTGTCCAGGGCGATGCCGGTTGGCAGAAAGAACTCTCCCGGGGCGCTTCCCGTATTGCCGAAAGCAAAGATCATCTGTCCGTCCGGGTCGTAAGCCTGCACGCGGTCGTTTCTTCCTTCCACGACAAGAATGCGGCCCTGGCTGTCTACGACAATGCCCTTGGGCTTGTCGAATTCCCCGGAATGCTCGCCCAATTGTCCGAAGGCGGAGAGAAACTTGCCGGAGGCATCCAAGTGCTGCACGCGAAAGTTGAGGGAATCCACGATCCACAGAGTCCCATCGGCGGCGACCGTTATGTGCGTCGGATAATTGAACTCCGCCGGGCCCTTTCCTGGCTTGCCGAAGCGCTCCAGCACTTTGCCGTCCGCGTCGAGCACCACCACGCGCATGGACACGGTATCCACCACGTACAAGACGTCGCGTTGCCGGTCGATGGCCAGTCCCGTGCAGCGCTTGAAGATGCTCTCGTCCTTTCCCAGTCCGCCGAGCGTCCTCAGGAACTTGCCGTCCGGCCGGAAAACGAAGATGCGGGAGCGGCCGGAATCCGTGACATAGATGCGTCCCTGGCTGTCGAGGGCGATGGCAATCGGAGAAAGGAAGGGGTCGGAAGCCGGAGGGTGAAGCTGTTTGTACTGGTGTCCGGCGCTGTCGAACAGGTGCACGACCCGGCCCTTCGTGTCGGCCACCAGCACGCGCCCGCTGGCGTCCACTGCAATTCCATGGGGCAATATCATGCGGCGGTGGTCGTCTTCCAGCCCAAGCACCTTTTTCAGGAAGCGCTTGAAACCTGACGGCCGGCCCTTTACGTCCGCGGGACTGCGCAGGGAGCCCAGGTAATCCACAGTCCCCAAGGAGACCGGCGCGGTTGGCGCGGTGGAAGAAGAAGCGGTGACGGCGATGGCCAGCACGAGCACGCCCGCGGCAGCGCTCACTACTGCGGGCAGCGCGACTTTTGTCTTGCGGCTCATGATCGCTACCGCTTCATCCTTTCCAATTCAGAAAATCCTGAAATCCCTCCCAATTCGCAGGTACCACATCGCCAAACGATTACCTGTCAGGCCCGTAATCACGGTCACCTCGTTTATATTGCGGGAGTAGCCCCCCTCCAGCGAAAACCGGCCGAGGCGGTAGCGCGCAGCGGCCTGCAGATAGTTGAAGGTCTGGTCTGAGGCAACCAGTCGTGTATCTTCCTTGCGCCACGCGAATAAGACGTCCAGCCGGCGCCCCGGCCTTCCGATAATGCTCAGACCCTGGCTATGGGTTGTGCGGTTCAGCAGAGGAGTAGCCAGCAGCTGACTGATGGGCAGCGGAATCACCAGGAACTGACGGTCGATCAGGCCAAGAGGGAAGAGGGCGCCAGCGCCATCCATCAAAGAGTTGGTGAAAGTAACTGTGAACAGGCGCTGCTCGGCCTGGACGGAATACGTGGTGATCTTGCTGTGGGTGTTCCCGCTGACGTTCAGCAAATCCACCTGTGAGTGTTCCGCACCGCCCCGCAGCCGGAAGTATTTCACGATGTGAGTCTCCGCCTCTACTCCCACGCGCTTCTCCGCGGTGTACCCGCCGATCTGCTCCACCAGATTGAGCCGGATATCCTGAGCGGATCCGGTGAGGCGCAGATAGCGCACGTTGCCCCAGCCTGCACGCCCCAGGAAGCTGTTCGACCAGGAATTTGGCGAACGATCGAGAGTCGTGCCCGCCAGCTGAAAGCGGCCGATGTAGGTTCCCATCAGGTCAAGATGGTACCAGCGGCGCTCCGCGGAGACGGTGGAGGCGGTTTCCGTGAAGGAGGTCCGGCTCTCGAGCACTCCAGTGGCGGGAGTTGAGTGTATGGTTCGGACTTCCTGCGTCAAGCGCAGCCCTTCGAATGGACGGTAACCCACCCGCCCGCTGACCGCGTGCGAGGTGCTGGAAACAAGGGAAATCACCTGGATGGGGCCTCCTCCGGGGACCAACACGTTGCCGAACCCCGCGCCCTCGAAGTCCACCTGAGTAAACGCGTAGCCGGCATCCAGCGATACCCGCGGGCTAAGCTGCACGTTAAAGGTCACGTTGTTGGTGAACTCACTGTTGTCGCTTGTGCCGTCACCCCCAAGACGGTCATGCCGCCATACCTCGCGGTTATCGAACTGCAGGCGTGCCTTGTTCTCCCAGAACGTGCGATTGAGATTGAAGCCCGCAGCGCGGGTGGAATTATCAAATAGACTATTTTGGCTGATCTGGGAAACGCCGGCCGAATTGCCCCCGCCAATGGAAAAATTTCCCGCCCAGTGCCAGTCCTTCCAGAAGTCGGAAATGCCCAGGTTGAAGGCCTTCTCATTGTAGGTGCGGTCGGCGAACGACGTGGGCACGTGCACCGTGCTGCCATATTCCTGGAACGATGCGGTCATGCGGGGCAGGTTGGGGAACAGCACGTCCCACTGTACGTCGAGCCGGGAATTGTCATCGGTCTGGTCCAGGCCGAGCCCGCTGACCCCGTGGTTGCTCTTGGTGTAATTCGCCCGCAGCGGCACGTGGCTCTTGGGCAAAAAAATCCCGCCTAGGGCCAGGTTAATACCTCCGGTGCTCAAGTCCCCGCGGTCGGAGGTGTTGGCCCCTTTTTGAAAGTCGACGCCGGCATTGAGGTGCAGGAACCTGGGATCGAACAGAAAGCCGTCGCTATTCAAGCGAAAGTCGCCCACCGGGAAAAGCTGGCCGGTCTCTGTCTTTTGCCCCACCATGCTCTGCGTGGTATGGGTGATGCTGATCCCGGCAAATCCGGTGACATGCCAGCGCGGAGGCTCGTAGCCGGAATATTGGGCGTGCGCCGGTGCGCTCCCCAGCAGCGCCAGGGTTGCGCTCAGCAGGATCGTCCGAATTGGCTTGGCGCTGCTCATGGAAGATTTGGGAGGGGGCAGCGAGGTTAAGCGCTCCCCCTCCCTCTTGCTCCTACAGGTGGCAATACACGCACGACGTCCCAGTCAGAGTCTGGGCCGGTGTGCTGGGGAACGACCGGAAGAACAGGTGCGCTCCCGAGCTGGGGCCTGCATGGGGATCGTGGCAGGTTGCGCACTGCATTCTGCCGGCGAAGAGCGGAACATTGCCGTTGCCGTCAACCGAGAACTGGTCGGCGGCTGGCAATATGCCGATGGCTGCTGCCGTGGTGGGATCGGGGTAAGCGAAATTGACCGGGTGCTGCTTGGTCAAGTCTCTTACGGTGGTGTCGTCGGGCATGAAGAGAGTGCCCTGAGGAAGCAGCGAGTAGTCTGCTGCCGATTGCGCCTCGTACCAAGAGTTGATGGCAACCGTACCGTCATGGCAGCTCAAGCACAGGTTGCTCACCACCAACTGGCCGCCAAGGTCAGTCGGAGTGGAACGCATGCTATCGCTGGTGTAAACGCCATAGCTGGCAACGCTCGACAGGGTGTGGTTCCACAGCAAATAGCCGGGACCCGTCGGGGCGCTGCCAAACTTATGGGCAATGTGACAGAAGTTACAAAGTGTGTAGCTGGCGCCGCCCAATTGCGTCTTGAAATCGTGAGCGGAACCATACACGGCCGATTTGGGGGCCCTTGCGGCATACGCTGGTAACGCGATGCATACCGCCAAGGCCAACAGAGCGGCCCTTACGACTGGTTTCATACGGCCTCCTTGAACAACGACTGCTTATCTGGTGCACGTTCTCCGCTGCAGCAACCACGGCTGCCGCGGCCCCTGTCCGGCTCATCGCCGGAACAGAAACTCTTAGTCTCCGCCCCCCAGGAATTGAAAGATCTGCAAACGATGATTCAGCTGATCGCTCACGAAGACCTTCTGGCTCTGATCGATGTAAATTCCCAGGGGAAGATTAAAGGCCCCAGGTACGTTGCCGAACTGCCCAATCCACATCAGCAGCACGCCCTTGGGGCTGAAAATCTGAAAATTATTGAAGGCGGCGTCCACCACCCAGTAGTTGCCTTCTTTATCGATGGCAATGCCCTTCGGACGGGTGAACTCACCCGGCCGGTCCCCCCGGCTGCCGAAGCGCCGCACAAACTTGAAATCGGGAGTAAACACCTGCACCGAGCAGCTTCCCGTATCCGTGACTGCAAAACTGCCGTCGGGCCCCACGGCAATACCCACGGGGAAATTGAACTCGCCGTTCTTCTCGCCGCGCTTGCCTACCCTATTCTTCAGTTCCAGAGTGTCCGGATCGAACACCAGCACCTGATGCAGGTGCGAGTCCACCACATAAAGACGCCGGCGGCCTTCGTCCAGGGCCATGAAGGTAGGATTCTTTTCGCCGTCTTTGCCGCCCACGGTGGCCAGCAGTTGCCCGTTGGAGTTGAACTTCAAGACCATGTGTTGCAGCGGATCGGATACGTAGATGTTGTCATGGGCGTCCACCACCACGCCCAGCGGTGTCTGCAGCACAATGCCCCGGTCACCCTGCAAGCGGGTGACTGTTTTTTGGGCCTGGTCCACGATGAACACTGCGGATCGCTGCGTGGAGGCGAAGATGATCCGCCCGCGCGAGTCGGTGGCAATTCCCGCGGGCTTCTCGAACAGCTCCGTCGCGTTGGGGTCGGGATTGCCAACCAGCTTGTCCATCCAGGACTTTTTCTTCCTCGGCTCTACGTCGAAGTTGTTCGACAACTGCTGCAGAAACTTGACGCGCGGCTTTTCCGGGGGAAGCGGCCAGAGCAGTTGCGACGTGTCGGCCTTGGGCGCCTGGGGCTTTCCCTTGTCGGTCCCTGCTAAGATCAGGGGCAGGCCCAAAACCACAAGAGCTAATTGCAGGAGGCGGATTGCTTTTCTGTTCTGGTTCATGATTGCCTCATCTCACGGTTTCTTGTCTTTGGGCCTGGGCGGCTTTTGCGGCATGGTCGACGGCTGCTTGGAGCGCATTTGCTCTTCCTTCTGCCGCTGCGCTTCGAGTTCGTCCGCCCGTTTCTGCGCTTCTGCCATATTGGCTTCGTCATTGGCCAGATGGCACGCATCGCATACGTCCATCTTTTTGCCTTTGTACTCCGTCGTGCGGATCAACTTCTCCCGCGCGGCGGCGTGGTTTTCATGACACGTCAAGCAGGAAATCTTCTCCCCCGCTTGCAGCGGGTTGGGCGCATCCGCTACTTTGTGGCTTCCCATCGGATGGCCAAACTTCAGCGTCGCATCCAGCCCGATCTTGGGAATCTGGTTGAACTCTTCGCCGCTGAGCTTCTGCCCCGCAAACAGCTCCACGCTCTCGCCCACCTCGGCGCGTTCCTTGTGGCAGGCCAGGCATAGCGCGTTCATCGGCGCGCGCGTCTGCGCGGTGAACTCCGAGCTGTGCGGGTCGTGGCACACGACGCAGCGCTTCTGTTCGTAGGGGCGATGCAGCATGCCGTCTTTTTCGGCTTTGGCCTGCTCATGGCAGGTGAGGCAGATCTCCCCGGCAGGCATCGTCAGCCCGATCCGCGTGGTTTCCCCTTTGGTCTCCACGGTGTGGCAGGCCGTGCAGCCCATGGCGATTGCCGAATGCACATGCTTGCCTTGCTGCTTTTCCGCGTGGCATTCGCTGCACTGCGCGGCGTCGAAGTCCGCCGCCAGCGCTACCGGATGCTCGGCCGCCTGCTGTGGGGGGAGCGCCCACACCCATAGCGCATAGAAGAAAAAGCAGATCATTCGGGTAAGGCTCCAACTTGATCTAACTTTTACTTACGCAATTCGCATGCCGCTCATCAGCACTTTTTTCGCTTCCTAACATCTTTTCTATAAACAACTTGCGCTGAGGTAGACGGCAACTCTGTTCCATAACGGTTGCGTGATGGGTGTTTTCACTCAGTTTCGGGGTAAAAACCGCAGATGATTGACAGGGCAGAAGTTATGCAATATTTTTCCCTCCGCTCACGGTCGAGCGGGCGTCATAAATTTGCAGAATTTTCGGCGGATCCGTTTTACTGCTTTTGCCCGTTTTCCGCCTGCACGATTAGATCAAGCACGCGCTGCCTCTGCGCAAAATTCGGATTTGTCTCCAGCAGCTTTTTCCAGATCAGCAGCGCTCCCGCGACGTCCTTTAAGCCTTCCTGGCGGATAATCCCCAGGTTCATCATCGTCGGCGCGTAGTTCGGCTGAATCGCCAGGGCCTTGTCGTACTCGGCGATGGCCTTTTCCGCCGAACCCAGGTACCAATAGGCCGTGCCCAGATCCGTGCGCACATCCATGTTCTTCGGATCGATCTCCAGCACGCGGCGGTAGCTTTCAATCGCTTCCTGGAACTGTTTGTGATCGTAGTAGAAATTGCCCAGCTGGATCAGCGCCACGCGGTTCTTCGGATCGGCCTTTACCGCTGCAAGCAACGGCGCCGCCATCTTCTGCAGCGCTTCCGGAGAGACCGCCTGCGGGGTTCCGCCCGGGGGCTCAGCGCCTGCTGGCAGGTTCGCGGAAGCTGCCGTGGTAAGCGCGGGTGGCGAGGCGTCGCGGGTCAATGAGCCGATGGCCAGGCCAGCCATGAAAGCGAATAGCGCCAGAAGTATCACCCCGCGGGTGGTCCACTGGGTTACAGGCTTGGCCCGCGGCAGAGGTTGTGGTTGCGGTTGCGGGAGATGGCGCGACATACCTGTCCCTCGTTCTCGAATAGATTTCGGATGCACGGGAGTCTTACTTCTGCACAGAGACGCCGGGCAACCGATGCGTCCTGCGACGAACGGTTTCGTCACCAGGATTCTTCCTGTTGGCAAAAACTACTGATCTTGGCAATTGCACTGCACGTTCCATAGTGGAGATTTTTCCGGTGATTTTCTTTCTCCTTGAGAAGAGAGGACTTACACCCAAGCACCGCACGCTGGACACCCCGTAGCACGGGATTTCTGGGGGATATTCCTCTTTTTGTGCGGAATTTACCGCTCCAGACGGCCGGGCAGACTGATTTGGGAGGCAAAGGAATACGCATGCCCGAGGAATTCACCCCGCGGATTGCCTATTTTTCCATGGAGATTGCCGTGGATCCCCATTGCCCGACCTATGCCGGCGGGCTGGGGATCCTGGCCGGAGACATGCTGCGCGGCGCGGCCGATCTGGGTGTTCCAATCGTGGGTGTTACGCTGCTCCCCCGCAAGGGCTACTTCCGGCAGCGCCTCGACGCCCAGGGGCAACAGACGGAACTACCCGACGACTGCCAGGCGGAAAAGTTCTTGGAACCTGTCGGCGCCGATTGTACCCTGCGCTTTGACAGCGCAACTGTGCGCCTCCGCGCCTGGCGCCATGTCATGCAGGGTCTCGCCGGCCACCGCGTTCCCATCTATTTCCTCGACACCGACCTCCCGGAAAACCCGGACTGGTGCCGCGCCCTCTCCGACTTCCTCTACGGCGGGGACGAGCACTACCGGCTGTGCCAGGAGGTGGTGCTGGGAATCGGTGGAGTCTACCTGCTGCGCGCCCTGGGCCACCACAATATCCGGCGCTTCCACATGAACGAGGGGCACTCTGCGCTGCTGACCCTGGCGCTGCTCGAAGAGCGCATCGGGAAACCCAATCACACCGCGGTGACCGAGGAAGACATCGAGGCCGTGCGCCAGAATTGCATCTTTACCACGCACACCCCCATCCCCGCCGGCTATGACCAGTTTTCCACCGATCTCGCGCACCAAGTGCTCGGGCCGGAGCGCACCGCGCTGCTCGAGGCCACGCAATGCTGCCTGGGCGGTATGCTGAATATGACCTACCTGGGACTGCGTTTCTCACGCTACATCAACGGCGTAGCCATGCATCACGGGGAGATCTCCCGGGGCCTGTTTCCAAATTACCCAATCCACGCCATTACCAACGGCGTGCACGCCGTCACCTGGACTGCCCCGGCCTTCCAGGAGCTTTTCGACCGGCACATCCCTGAGTGGCGCCAGGATAATCTCTATCTCCGCTACGCTGTGGGCATTGACCTGGAGGCCATCGAGGATGCGCACGCGCGCGCCAAGCAGATCCTGCTCGAAGAGGTCGCCAAAGCCACTGGCGTGCAGCTCGAGTCCCAGGCCCTTACGCTGGGCTTCGCGCGGCGCGCCGCCGTCTACAAACGCGCCGATCTGCTCTTTGCCGATCTCGAAAAGCTCCGCGCCATCCGCCGGCGCGCCGGCCCCTTGCAACTCATCTACGGCGGCAAGGCCCATCCCCGCGATGAGGAAGGCAAGGCCGTGATTCGCAAGGTCTTCCAGGCCGCGGCGGCGCTGCGCGATACGATTCCCGTGGTCTATGTTGAAAATTACGACATGCGCTGGGCGCGCCTGTTCACCAGTGGCGTGGACCTCTGGCTCAACACCCCGCATCGCCCCTACGAAGCTTCCGGAACCAGCGGGATGAAGGCGGCTCTCAACGGCGTACCCAGCCTCAGCGTCCGCGACGGCTGGTGGATCGAAGGCCATTTTGAAGGTGTGACCGGCTGGGCCATCGGCTACGACCAGGACCCGGAAGACCATGCTGTGGAGATCGCCTCGCTCTACGACAAGCTCGAGCGCGTCATCCTGCCCATGTTCTATGCGCGGCCCAAGGCCTACGCCGAAGTGATGCGCTCCTGCATCGCCCTCAACGGTTCTTTTTTCAACACCCAGCGCATGATTTCCCAGTACATTCGCGACGCCTACATTCCCGGCATGGTACGGGGCGCCGCCCCCGCTCTGGTCCGCGACGCCGGACCGGCATCTTAATCGGTTTGCAATGCCACGTTTTCGGTAAGCCAGGAGTTCCGTCGGGCCCTAAACGCAGCGCTTTTCATGCGGCTTTAACTGCTGCGCTTCCACGCAGTTCATTCCCATCCGCTCTCTTCACGGGATCAGAATGGCCCCGGCTATTTTCCCGGCCTGGGCGGAAGCCTCTTGCGCTTCGCGCGCTTGCAGCAGGCTCCGGCCGTCTCTATATTCCAACGTGAAGAATTGGCAGCAATGGCGGCACAGCCAGAAATGGATCACTCCATGCGTGTGCTCGGCCGTGTCGGCATCGGGATGATCGTGAGGAAAGCGAAAGAACTCTCCGCCCAGGTGGTACTCAAACGGGACAGAGCATTTCGGATTCGCGCAATTGGAAAACATAGATGTCCTTGGATCCGCGGTGCATGCCCTTCAGGCACGCCCTGAAGCTGCTTGTTTGCTGCTTTCCGGGAAGGGGGTTTTCCCGGCTGTCCGCTCGGCTTCCAGATTCTGGATCGTGGCCCGCAACCACTTGCCGAGGGCTTCCTCGAGTTCCTGCTGCGTCGCATAACGGTACAGCGAATCCACTGTTTCGTCCTTGTCGCTTAGCGGGATAAAGCGGCAGGGAAATTCCATCTGCTGCCGGTCGGACGGCACTAACTGCATCAGCGCGCAGTCCTTGCACGGTTTCGAACGCGTGAGGTCCCCGAAATTGAGGCATGTCGGGGAATCTTCGAAGATAAACTGCGGTCTCCAGTGGCTGCGCGGTGTCCGGTAGCCGCCTCGTTCGAGGAAGTCCAGTTCTGTGCGAAGAATCTGCAACAGGTCTTGAGTGTCCCGGGCCATAAACAGCGCACCGTGTTCAGCACAGTTATTCTAACGCGCAAAAATCGCGCTGCGCTGTGACTGCCATCACATCGCTGCCTGTTGCTCTTTCCTGCACAATACTGATTCCCTCCCGGCGGGAACTCTTTGCCAGTGCGCCGCTGGATTTTCCTGGGATTGTGGATAAAATGGAGGGCGTTTGGCAGTCCATCCGGGAGAGCGGCGTCCTTGTATGGCGCGACCACAAGCGGTCCACATTCGGAACACCGCGCTGGATGCTCCTCGAGGCTTGGGAACACCAGTAGATTCCGCCGTCACATCTGCCGTTGCGTTTGAGGCAGGCGGTCGCGCTCTGCCGTGGCAAGATCCAGGAAGTGCTTTGCTGGCGCGAGTTTTCGCGCTAGCGGTCGGTTTCGGAGCCGCGGCGCAGCCAGCGTCGGCAACACAGGCAGAAAGGGAGATAACCGAGTGATTATCGGGGTTCCAAGAGAGAGTTATCCCGGGGAACGTCGCGTGGCGCTGGTTCCCATGGTGATTCCCAGCCTGGTCAAGGCGGGCTTTGAAGTTCTCATCGAGGCGGGTGCGGGCGTGGAGGCCGGTTACCCGGACGCCCACTACGTGGAAAAGGGCGCGAAGATCGCCCCCGACCGCGCGGCCGTCTTTTCCGCAGCCGGCATCATTGTGCAGGTCCTCTGCTACGGCTCCAACGACGTCACCGGCAAGGCCGACCTGCCCCTGCTGCGCCGCGATCAGCTTCTCGTCGGCTTCCTGCGGCCCCTCGGCTCGCTGGATATCGTCCAGCAAATCGCCGCTACCGGCGTAACCTCTTTCTCCGTGGAGCTGATGCCACGCACCACGCGCGCGCAGAGCATGGACGCGCTCTCCTCCATGGCCACCATTTGCGGCTACAAGGCGGTGCTCCTCGCCGCCGACACTTTGCCCCGCATCTTCCCCATGCTGACCACCGCCGCCGGCACCATAACCCCCGCCCGCGTTCTGGTCATCGGCGCTGGCGTTGCCGGATTGCAGGCTATCGCCACCGCGCGCCGCCTCGGCGCCGTGGCCTCCGCCTACGATCTGCGCCCCGCCGCCAAAGAGCAGGTGCAGAGCCTCGGCGGACGCTTCGTCGAGCTGCCCATCGAAGCCAAGGATGCCCAGGATGCGCGCGGCTATGCGCGCGCCCAGGACGAGTCATTCTACAACCGCCAGCGCGAGCTACTCGGCCGCGTGGTGGCCGAAAGCGATGTGGTCATCACCGCCGCGGTCATTCCCGGCAAGAAATCTCCCGTGCTGGTGACCGCGGCGATGGTCCAGGGCATGGCTCCCGGCTCGGTGATTCTCGATCTGGCCGCGGAGCGCGGCGGCAACTGCGAGCTGACCGTGCCCGGCGAGGTCGTCATGCGCCATGGCGTCACCATCATCGGCCGCATCAACATGGCCAGCGGCGTTCCCTACCATGCCAGCCAGATGTACGCGCGCAACGTCAGCGCCTTCCTGCTGCACCTGGTTAAGGACGGCAAGCTGCAGCTCAACCTGCAGGATGAGATCGTCCGCGAAACGCTGCTGACTCGCGGCGGAGAAGTGGTCAACGCGCGCGTGCGCGAATCCTATGCCCTGCCCGCGCTGGCTCCGCAGGGAGCCGCGTAGCGCGGCCCGGTCCTGGGAATCGAAGTGGCGGAGCGTGCTCCGCAGGAGGATGGATGTCGTCGAATCTCATTGACGGACTGTTCGTGTTCATGCTTGCGGGTTTCATCGGTTTCGAAATCATCCGGCGCATCTCCCCGCTGCTGCACACCCCGCTGATGTCGCTCACCAATGCCCTGGACGCCATCGCCGTTGTCGGCGCCATCGTTCTCGCCGGCGAGCACAAATCCACTTTTTCCACCGTGCTCGGCACCATCGCCATCGTCGCCGCCACCATCAACATCGTCGGCGGCTTCCTGATCACCGACCGCATGCTGCGCATGTTCAAGACCAGCCGCCCGGGCAAGCCCTGAACCGACCATGATCAACCTTCCCGCAACCACGCACGTCATCGAAGTCATCTATCTCATTGCCAGCGCCCTTTTCATCCTCGCCCTTAAGTGGATGATCTCGCCGGCCACCGCCCGTCGCGGCATCCTCGCCGGCGAGATCGGCATGGTCCTAGCCATCGCCGGCACCCTCCTGCACCACGGCATCGTGGACTACAAGTGGATCGCCATCGCTCTCGTGCTCGGCACGGTCATCGGCATCCCCCTCGGCAAGGTGCACATGACCGCCGTGCCGCAGCGGACCGCGCTCAGCCACGCCTTCGGTTCGCTCTGCGTCACCTTGGTCGGCACCGCGGAATTCTATCTCCGCTCGCCCGAAGTCCCGCGCTTCATGATGTCCGTGCTCTCCCTGGAAGTGATTCTCGGCGCGCTCACCTTTACCGGCAGCCTGATGGCCGCCGGCAAGCTGCAGGAGATCCTGCCGCAGCGCCCCATCACCTATAAGGGACAGAACCTCGTCAACCTTTCCTTTCTCGCCGTCTCCATCGCCCTGGCCGTCTATCTCGTGTTGCATCCCGGCGCAAAACAGTTCTTTCCGTTCATGGTCGGCATTCCCCTGGTCTTCGGTGTGCTCATGGTCATCCCCATCGGCGGCGCGGACATGCCCACGGTCATCTCGCTCTTGAACTCCTACGCCGGGCTTTCCGCCGCGGCCATGGGCTTCGTCCTCAACAGCAAGCTGCTGATCATCGCCGGCGCGCTCGACGGCTCTTCCGGCTTCATCCTCTCGGTCATCATGTCCAAGGCCATGAACCGCTCCTTCACCAACGTGCTCTTCGGAGCCTTCGGCCAGGTGCAGCCGGCCGCCGCGGCCGGGGCGGAAGAGAAGACCGTGCGCAGCGCCACCGCCGAGGAAGCCGCGCAGATTCTGGCCGCTGCCAACAAGGTCGTGATCGTGCCGGGATACGGCATGGCCGTGGCCCAGGCGCAGCACAAGGTTCGCGAGCTGTACGACGCCCTCACCAAGCGCGGTGTGGACGTGAAGTTCGCCATTCACCCCGTGGCCGGCCGCATGCCCGGGCACATGAACGTCCTGCTCGCCGAAGCGGACATTCCCTACGACAAGTTGCTGGATATGGACGAGATCAACTCCGACTTTCCGCAGACCGACGTGGCCCTGGTGATCGGCGCGAACGACGTCACCAATCCCGCGGCGCGCACCGACGCCTCCAGCCCCATCTTCGGCATGCCCATCCTCGACGTGGACAAGGCCCGCACGGTGATGGTCATCAAGCGCAGCATGAGCCCGGGCTTCGCCGGCATCGACAACCCGCTCTACTATCTCGACCGCACCCTGATGCTCTTCGGCGACGCCAAAGCCTTCGTCGGCAGCATCGTCCGCGAACTCGCCGGCGGCGGCTCCCACGGCTAGCACCTGCTGAAAATGGGAAAGTCCTGCAGCCGCTGGCAGCGGAAATCCCTGGGGGTCCCCGGGCTGCTCGGGGCTCCTCTGGGTGGCAAGCGCAGCTTTTTAGGGCGCGGCCAGACTGCGCCGCAGCGCCGCGCGCCGCGCCTGCAGCCAGTCGCGCCAGCGCGGCAGCCCTTCTCCGGTCAGCGAGGAAACTTCCAGGATCTCGATCCCCGGATGCACGCGCTGCGCGTTCGCGCGCGCCTGGCGCAGGTCGAAGGGCACGTGCGGCAGCAGGTCCACCTTGTTCAGGATCAGCAGCTCCGAGCGGAAGAACATCGCCGGATATTTCAGCGGCTTGTCTTCGCCCTCCGCCACGCTCAGCACCACCACCTTGGCCGCTTCGCCCAGGTCGTAATTCGAAGGACATACCAGGTTGCCCACATTTTCGATCAGCAGCAGGTCGAGCTCCTCGAGATTCCACGCCGCCAGCGCCTTTTCGATCATCCGCGCATCGAGATGGCAGGTGCCGCCGGTGGTGATCTGCTGCACCGGAAAACCCGCGCGCGCCAGGCGCACCGCGTCGTTGTCCGTCTGGATGTCGCCGGTCAGCACCGCCACCCGCTCGCCCGGCGCGAACGATTCCAGCGTGCGCTCCAGCAGGCTGGTCTTGCCTGCCCCCGGCGAGCTCACCAGGTTCAGGCACAGAATCCCATGCTCCTGGAAGCGCGCGCGCAGCTCCGCGGCGACGCGGTCGTTCTCCTTGAGGATTTTCCCTTCCAGGGGTACGACGTTCATGCGTCCTCCATCTCCAGGTAGGCCAGCTCCAGCTCGTCGCCGCCCGCGAAGCGCGTTTCCACGGAGCCGCACGCCGGGCAGGCGATCTCGAAATTGGCCACCGTGAAATTGTGCCGGCAGCGTGGGCACTCGTTGCTCTGCGGGATGCGCTCGATCTCCAGCGCGCAGCGCTCCAGGTCGGTCTCTTTCACCAGCGCTTCGTAGCAGAAGGAGAGCGAGTCGGCGTCCACCCCGGCCAGGTCCCCGATGCGCACCACGATCTTGGCCAGGCGCATCCCCGGGCGCTTTTCCGCCTCCGTGCGTGCGGCTTCCAGGACCGAGTTGGCTATCGCGAGTTCGTGCATGGCGTCAACAAATGCGCGGCAGTTGATCTCCCGCAAGCATATCCACGATGCGCGTGGTGCCCAGCCGCGAGCGCAATAGCACCCGCCCGGGCGGCCCGTCCGTCACCGTGCCGATGATTTGCGCCTCGTGCCCCAGCGCGTGCCCGCGCATCGCCTTCAGAATGTTCTCCGCCGCCCCCGCGTCCACTACGGCCACCAGCTTGCCTTCGTTCGCCACGTACAGCGGGTCCAGCCCCAGCATCTCGCAGGCTCCGCGCACCGCGTCGCGCACTCCGATGGCCCGCTCTTCCAGCAGCATTCCCGCGCGCGACTGCCCCGCGATCTCGTTGCACGTGCTGGAAAGCCCGCCGCGCGTCGGGTCGCGCAGGCAGCGGATCGCCGGCGCATACGCCAGCATCGCCGCCACCAGTTCGTGCAGCGGCGCGCTATCGCTCTCCAGCGCCCCCTCGAACTCGATCCCCTCGCGCTGCGCCAGAATGGCGATGCCATGGTCGCCGATCGGCCCGCTCAAGATCACCCGATCGCCCGGCCGCGCCTGGTCCGCGGAAAGCTTTACGCCCTCCGGCACCACCCCGATACCCGAGCTGTTCACGAACATTCCGTCGCAGCTTCCTTTTTCCACCACTTTCGTGTCGCCCGTCACGATCTCCACGCCCGCGGCGCGCGCCGCTTCCCGGCAGGACCACACCACCCGCCGCAGCGTCTCCAGCGGCAGCCCTTCCTCCAGTATGAACGCCATGCTCAGGCACAGCGGCTGCGCCCCGCCCATCGCCAGGTCGTTCACCGTGCCGTTCACCGCCAGCGTGCCGATGTCCCCACCGGGAAAAAACAGCGGCTTCACCACGAACGAATCGGTGGTGAAGGCCAGGCGCGAGCCGTTCACGCGCACCACCGCCTGATCGTCCATCCGCAGCAGGGTCTCGTTTCCGAAGGCCGGCAGGATCAGCTCGCGCAGCAGGTCCGCGCTCAGTTTTCCCCCGCTGCCGTGGCCCAGCAAGATGCGCTCGCCCGCCGCCAGCGGCAGGGGACAGGAGAATCCGTTCAGCGTGGGGCTTTTCTCGGCCATGAGGTCCGTTCAGCTCGCCACCCGGTGCCGCCGGTAGTGATAGTAGGCCGCGCAGGCGCCTTCCGCGGAAACCATCGGCGCGCCCAGCGGCTTTTCCGGCGTGCACCGCGTGCCGAACGCCGGGCAGTCGGTCGGCTTGCGGATGCCTTGCAACACCAGCGCGCTGATGCATTCCGCCGGCTCTTCCACGTGCACGTCGGAGATGCCGAAGCGCTTGTCCGCATCGTACGTCGCAAACTCCGCGCGCAGCCGCAGCCCGCTCTGCGGGATGGTGCCGATGCCCCGCCACTTCTGGTCGCCCACTTCGAAGACCCGCTCGACCATCTCCTGCGCCGGCACGTTCCCCGCGCGCGTGACCGACCGCGCGTACTGATTCTCGACCCGGGCCTCGCCCCGCTCCAGTTGCGTCACCGCCAGCAGCGTGGCCTCCAGCAGGTCCACCGGTTCGAACCCGCCCACCACGATGGGTACGCGGAAGTCCCGCGCCAGTTCCTCATACTGCCGGTAGCCCATCACCGTGCACACGTGCCCCGGCGCGATGAACCCCTGCACGCGGTTTTCCGGCGAATTCAGCAGCAAGCGCACTGCCGGAGGCACCAGCACGTGCGACACCAGCACGGAAAAATTCTCCAGCCCCTCCCGCTGCGCCTGCCACACCGTCATGGCGTTGGGGGGCGCCGTCGTCTCGAACCCGATCGCCAGGAACACCACTTGGCGCTCGCGGTTGCCCCGCGCGATCTTCAGCGCCTCCAGCGGCGAATAGACGATGCGCACGTCGCCGCCCTGGGCCTTCACATGGAAGAGGTCGGTCTGCGAGCCCGGCACCCGCAGCATGTCTCCGTAGGACACCAGCGTCACCCCGGGCCGCGACGCCAGTTCGATGGCCTTGTCGATCGTCTCCAGCGGCGTCACGCACACCGGGCAGCCCGGCCCGTGCACGTACTCCACGCCCTCCGGCAGCAGATCCTCGATGCCGTACTTCATGATCGTGTGCGTCTGCCCGCCGCAGATCTCCATCAGCACCCAGGGCTGCGTCACGCGCTCCCGGATGCGCTCCGCCAGGCCCAGCGCGATGCGCTCGTCGCGGTATTCGTCGAGATATTTCATGACGCCCCGCGGGGCGATTCTTCCGGCGGGAGTTCTCCTTCGAGCAGGCCCATTTCCTGCAACAGCGCGTAGGTGCGCTCGGCCTCTTCGCGGTCCACCTGGCTGATGGCGAAGCCCACGTGCACCATCACGTAATCCCCGGACTGCGCCTCCGGGACGTAGTCCAGGCACACCGCGCGCACGATGCCGCCAAATTCCACGCGGCCCGCGCGCACACCATTGTCTTGGGAAATTGCGAGGATCTTGCCGGGTATGGCGAGACACATAAGAACGTGCCCCCTGCCCGGATTCTACACCGCAGACCGGGCCGCGGGGCAGGGAAGTCTTAATTCATGTCGACCGCTCTGCGGTCACCAAGAACGTCTACCGCTTCGCGGTCGCAGAAAACGTTGTCCGCTTTGCGGTCACAGAAAACGTCGTCCGCTCTGCGGTCGCCAAGAACGTCGTCCGGGGCGGGTACCGCTTCGGTGCCTCTCCCCCGGGTTATGGGAATCACCGCCGCCCAGCGCGCCAGTTCGATCCACGCCGCTTCCACCAGCAGCGGCAGTGCCCGGGCCACCACCGGGGAGAGCTCCGCGCCCAGTTCGGTCGTGGCTGGCTGGATCCCCAGCAGCACCACCTCCGGCGGTTCCTGGCCAAGCATGCGCAGCGCCGTCAGCAGATCCGGCAGCGCCATCTCGTGCGCGCTGCCGCTGCCCGGCAGGCTGCACAGTTCCTCGCCGGCCACGCGGATCACCGCTCCCGCCACCGCGCCCACATCCACGGCGTCGAGCACCAGCAGCCGCCGCACTCCCAGTAGATACGGCAGCAGCTCCAGCCCCTTCGTGCCGCCTTCCAGAAACTCCACCTGCGCGCTCCCCTGCAGCTTTGCTTCCAGCTGCTGCTGCGCGTAGACGCCCACGCCGTCGTCGGACTGGATCAGGCTGCCCAGCCCCAGCACCAGCGTGCGGTCACTGTCTTCTTCCGGAAAGCGCATCGCCTCGCGCATCACGTCACTTCGTCTCGCTCGGATTCTTCCAGCTCCGTCTCGGGCATGAATTTGTAGCCGGTGAAGATGCTCTCGATCAGCCCGTTGCGCTCTTCCCAGGAAACCAGCACCGCGCTGTATACGTGGTGAATCACAAAAATGAAGAAGCCGAACATGATGCAGAAATGCGCGAGGCGCAGGTATTGGATGTCAATCAGCCGGGGCAGCCACCCGATCAGCGCGCTCAGCAGGGGGCTGCTGCGCGTCATGCTGTAGAGCGCCAGCCCCGTCAGGATTTCCACGAACATCAGCAGGAACATGTACATGTAGGTGACGGCGGCCAGGGCATTATGGCCGATGACGTGGATCAGGTCCCGGCGCAGGAAGCTGTAGTAGCTCACCATCTGGCCGATGCCTTGCCACTGCTTCTTCTGCAGCGGCAGGAATGCGCTCCAGCGCGACCATTTGTTCCCCTCCAGGAACCAGTACATGCGCAGGAGAAACGCGCCGATGAACACCGAGGCCGCCGTCAGGTGGATGAAGCGCATCGTGCCCATCAGATACGCGTTTGCCCCCCGGCTGATGATGAACGGATTGTGCATGTAGTAGCCGGTGCAGGAGAGCACGGCTACGGAAAGCACCGCGATCCAGTGCGAGATGCGCACCGGCAGTTGCCAGACGTAGAGGCGCACCGACCGGCGCGTCGGATCCACCGTCCGGGCCTCGGACCAGGAGTAAACGGGGATGTAACTCATCGTCGGCCTCCTTCTTTGCCGTTCCTCAGCGGGCCAGAACCTCGGCATGCCGGTGCCCGCGCGCGTCGGTGACGTGCACCGCGCAGGCCAGGCACGGGTCGAACGAATGGATCGTGCGCAGCAACTCCACCGGCCGCTCCGGGTCGGCCACCGGCGTCTTCAGCAGCGCCGCCTCGTAGGCTCCGCGCTGCCCCTTGGCGTCGCGCGGCCCCGCGTTCCACGTGCTCGGCACCACGCACTGGTAGTTCTTGATCTTGCGGTCCTCGATCTCCACCCAGTGGCCCAGCGCCCCCCGCGGCGCCTCGTGGAACCCCCAGCCCTGCGCGTTCTTTGGCCACGTCGCCGGGTCCCAGCGCTCGCCGTTGTGTACCCGCAGGTTGCCGTGCATCAGGTTGTGGTCCAGCTCGTCGATCCACTTGGGCAGCTCGCGCGCCAGCAGTTGCGTCTCGATGGCCCGCGCCGCGATCCGCCCCAGCGTCGAGAAGAGCGCCGTGGCCGGCGCGTTCAGCTTCGCCAGCACCCCGTTCACCAGCTCGCGCACCTGCGCGTGCCCCGCCGCATACGCCACCAGCATCCGCGACAGCGGCCCCACCTCCATCGCCTGGTCCTGGTAGCGCGGCGCCTTCAGCCAGGAATATTTCTCCGCCACGTTCAACTGCTCGTAGGGCGGCTTCGGCCCCGTGTAGTTCGGCCGCGTCTCGCCCTCGGCGGGATTCTTCGCCGCGCCGTTCCCGCCCGTGTAGTCGTACCAGGAATGCGTCACGTACTCGCTGACGTTCTTCGGGTCCATCGGATGCACCGTGGACAGGTCGCGGTTCAGGATCACCCCGCGCGGCAGGAAGAAGCTCTTGTCGTCCTTCACCCCATGCATCGGATACTCCCCGTACGCCAGGAAATTCCCCAGTCCTTCTCCGTAGTGGAACCACTCGCGGTAGAACCCCGCCACCGCCAGCACGTCCGGGATGTACACCTGCTCCACAAACGCCTGCGCGGCCTTGGCCGCCTCGCGCACGAACTCGATCCGCTCCGGGTTGATCGGCGCGTGTGGCTCGTTGGGATCCATGGCCGTGGACATTCCGCCCACCAGGTAGGTCTGCAGGTGCGGGTTCTTCCCGCCCAGCACCGCATGGATGCGGATGAACTCCCGCTGAAACTCCAGCGCCTCGATGTAGTGCGCCACCGCCAGCAGGTTCGCTTCCGGCGGCAGCTTGTAGGCCGGATGGCCCCAGTAGCCGCTCGAAAACAGGCTCAGCTGTTTGCTGGCCACCAGCGCCTTCACCCGGTCCTGGATCATCTTGAAGTACACCCGGCTGGATTTTGGCCATGCCGAGATCGATTCCGCAAGCTGCGACGTCTTTCCCGGGTCGGCCTTCAGCGCCAGCGTCACGTCCACCCAGTCCAGCGCGTGCAGGTGGTAGAAGTGGATGACGTGGTCCTGGATGGTCTGCGTCGAGCCGATGATGTTGCGGATCAGCCGCGCATTGTCCGGCACCTCGATCCCCAGCGCGTCCTCCACCGCGCGCACGCTGGTCAGCGCGTGCACCGTCGTGCACACTCCGCAGATGCGCTGCGTCCAGATCCACGCCTCGCGCGGGTCGCGCCCTTGCAGGATCAGCTCGATCCCGCGGAACATCGTTCCCGAGCTCCAGGCATCCGCCACGGCGCCGCCCTCGACCTGCGCCTCGATTCGCAGATGCCCCTCGATCCGCGTCACCGGGTCAATTACGATGCGTGCCATGTACGCCTCCTAAGGTTTGCCTGAGGTGGTTTTCTCGCTGGAAGGTGTTTCCGGCGGCGGAGCCGCGGAGCCCCGTCTGCGGTCGCGCACAGCGCTGGCGATCCCGTGCACGATCGTTGCCCCCGCCACGGCCCCCGTCAGCACCAGCCCGATCTCCCCGGCGGTGACGTCCACGCCGAATCCCGGCACGCTCGGCAGCCGCTCGTAGAACGGCGACTTGGTGTCCCAGAAGCGCGGCGAAGCGCACGCCAGGCAGCCGTGCCCGGCCTTTACCGGCCAGCTGGTCTGGTCGTTCCAGCGCGCGTTCGGGCAATTGAAGGTGCCCACTGGCCCCTTGCAACCCATCTTGTACAGGCACCAGCCCTTGCGATGTCCCTCGTCTCCCAGATCGTGAATCTCCATTTGTTCCTTGGCTCGGGCAAGACGCTCCTTTCGGAGACGGTCAAAATTGACCCGGTCCTGCCAATCCGCGCCCGTCAGAGAGAATACCCTCCGGGGTTCATACTCATGGGGTCGACCAATAAATGATAGGTCCCTTGCCATAATCCTTTCCTCCTTTTGGGTGAATTAAAATTCTGAAGCGGTCTCCTTTACCCGGAAAGGGGAGAAAACCGTCTCAGGCCTTTCCTTTCTCCAGAGCGGCCACGAGGGCCTTCTCCTCCTCCAGCATATGTTGTTTCATGGCCTCCACCGCTTTCCCGGAATC
>JAIQEV010000068.1 GCA_020073585.1 Terriglobia bacterium | reverse complement strand
TTGAAAGCCGCGGAGGTGGATGCGACGCTCGTGATGGTCAAGAACGCCAACCACGAATTCAAGCCGACCAGCGGACCGATCGACCCTGCGCGCACCGCCAGCTCCTGCACCGCGCCGGCTTGCGCCGCGGCCAGGACCACCTTCCCGCGCACCTCCTTGCCCGTGTAATCGGTGTCGCTCGTGCCGTTGCCCACGTCCACGAGATCGGCGGTCACCTCCGCCGATTCGCTGTCTTCCGCCAGCGTGATGGGTTGGGCCTCGTAGCTGGCCAGCAGCACGCCCGGCTTCCAGCTATTCCCGTCCTTCTGCATCTCCCACAATTCGGCAAACTCGGCGTCCCACGCCGGCCGCGAGCGCTGCGTCCCGTAAACGATTTTTCCGTCCGCGGGAAACTGCAGGATTTGCACGTCGGAAAGCCCATAAGCCCGGGCGCGCTCCGCCACCAGCTCCGCCGCGGCGTGAAATCCGCGCGAGCCCCGCTGCCGGTGATTGCGCACGATGCCCTCGAGATTGCGCTTGGCCGTCTCCCCGGAAAGCTCCTGCGCCAGCGCCGCCACCTCCTTTTCCGCCAGCAGCGGCGCCTTCTGCGCCGGAGCAAGCGAAGGAATCACCAGCAGGACGAATACAAAAATGGCAACGCGACGCATGGGAAATCCTCCAAATCGGACGGCACCTTCGACAAGTTTAGAACACGCAATCCCCGCCCCAACCCCAGCCTTCCGGAAAAGGGTACAAGACCCCGCCGGTGCATTCCACCGCCATCGCTCCTTCGCTTGCGCAACTCCTGCCTCCGCTGGATCGGCTACAACTTGCTACCCGCGCGCCGCCCAGTAGCACAGACTTCAGTCTGTGCTCTTGGGTTGTACTCTTGCACGTCGCGTAGGCACAGCCTGAAACCAGTGCCGCCTGGCCGGGTGTGGTGCGCAGTAGCACAGGCTTCAGCCTGTGCTCTTCGGTTCCGCTCTTGCACGATGCGAAGGCATAGCCTGAAGGCAGTACGCAGAGATAATCCGCAAGGATGATTTCGGCTGGCCGGGTGTAGCCGCCTCTGTGTGTTGATGTGCGCTGGCGCGCAGGTCTCCTGTAGCGCAGGGCGACCGCAGGGAGCCCTGCGGCCTTTCCTTCCCCTCCAGCTTCGCCGTCTGCGTGGAGCAACCGCACGGCGCCCTGTACTCCCAGTAGCACAGGCTTCAGCCTGTGCTCTTCGGTTGTGCTCTTGCACGATGCGTACGGGGCGGGTGGCAGGCTCCTAACCCCTGGGCACCGACTGGGTGCCGGACCCTTTGCTTTGTAAGGGTCCGGGTTTAGAGTCAACTTCATGCACAACGCAGGTGAGATCGCCACCCGCCTCGCCGTCCGGCAATCGGACACCTAAACGGGCCTCTACAATCCGTGGAATTGCTCCCAGCGGAGCCTGCGGTACTAGAATCTCGGCGGCCTTCGTGATCTATGCCGCAAGTGAAGCACCTCCACGAGGCGCTTATCTTCGCGGATTTGGTAGTACACCAGAATCGGGCTATGCAGCAATTTGTGCACCCGCGACCGTTTTCGGATGGGGCTTCCCATGCGGGGAAAGCGAGTCAGCAAGTCCACGTGGTCGAGCAAAGCGTTGCCAAAACGCGCAGCCGCCTCATCGTCGTCTTCGGCAATGCGGCCGATGATCTCGGCGAGATCGTTTAGCGCCCTTTGCGTGAAGAAGAGGCGGTAATCCACTGGGGCAGGAGTTTCCGAACTTCTTTCATTGGAACGGTCCGGCCAGCCTTGGCATCGCGGATGCCTTCATCGATGGCGGCGAGGGTTGCCTCGTCTTCCTCATCCATGACCGGAGCCGGTTTCTCGAACTCGAATTCTTTGGCCTTCGACATGCCTTCATGCTAGACCGTATTGGATGCGGAAACAATAGAAACGCGGTTCCAAGCCCAGGCCCGGGGCCATGCTCCAAACGGCGCAAAACACATCTCGCGAGGGAGCGCATGACAAAGATTGACAATTGTTGCCAGCGGTGCTATTCGTAAAGTTACCGAATTTTCGAGGTCTTCCTCCATGCCCATGAACATCAGCCTTACTCCCCACCTTGAGAAGATGATCCGTGCGAAGATCGCCTCGGGCTCTTATAACTCCGCCAGCGAGGTCGTCCGGGAAGCGCTGCGCCTCTTGGAGCAAGAAGATCAGTTCCGAGCCCTGAAAATACAGAAGCTCCGCCAAGACATTCGAGAAGGCTTGGACAGCGGACCAGCCACTGTATTTAACCCGCAAGAAATCAAGCGTGCTGCCCGGGAGAAGAACTCGGTGAAGAGTGCGAAATAAGTGCCCCAGCTCCGCATTAGCCCTCGCGCAAGCTCGGATCTAATCGAGATTTGGAGCTATATTGCGGATGACAGCGTGGCGAATTCGGTTTAGTGGCGGAAAAAATTCTTATCCGCACGTTTCGCGCCCGGTACCGCTGATTCCCATTGACTACCTGTATCGAATCAGTTATAGTTAATTGTTTTTTGGCGGAGGAGATAGGACGCACCCCGTGTCCGCCCCACTCTCCCTCCCACACCCCTTTTCTACCCCTAAGTCCTTTAGAATCTGCTCTTACGAATCCCGCGCTCTTTTGCACTCCATGCCAGCCAATAACCCATGCAAAATCTGCATGTTACACACTCTTTGCAAAGAGTGCGCATCACTCACAAAACACAGCTACTTAAACTTTCGCCAATTCATAATCTTGCAGAAGAGCGAAAACCTAACTCTTCCCAAATCAATCCCTTGCGCACTCTTTGCGAAAAACAACGGGGGTGGGGGTACCCCCCTATCTTTTCATCCTCGTCCGAGCCGTCCACCCGGACGCACGCTCTTTCCTTACCTCCTTACCTCATTACTTCCTTCCTTCGCTGGCCTCCTATACAATCCCGCCGCGCAATCCCCGGAGGCTCCATGAGTCTTAGCCAGCGGCTGCAGGAGATACGCGAAGGGTTCCAGCCGGCGTTCTGGGTCGCCAACATCAGCGAGATTTTCGAGCGCCTCTCCTATTACGGCGCCTTCGCTTCGCTGGCCAATTATCTGCACGAAACCCTGAAATTCCCGGCGGCGCAGACCGGCACGCTCACCGGCATCTTCGGCGGCATGGTCTGGTTCCTGGCGATCTTCGGCGGGGCGCTGGCCGACCGCCTGGGCTTCCGCCGCGCGCTCTCGCTGGCCTTTCTGATTCTGAGCGCCGCCTACTTCTTGCTGGGCTCGCTGGGCGCGGGCTGGATGGCCCCCATACGCGCGGCGGTGCCCCTGGTGGCCCTGGTGGGCTTCGTGCTCCTGCTCCCGGCGCTGGGCGTGGCCCTGGTCAAGCCCTGCGTGGTGGGCACCACGGCGCGCGCCTCCAGCGAAAACGTGCGCTCCATCGGCTATTCCATCTACTACACGCTGGTGAACATCGGCGGCACGGCCGGGCCCTTCGTGGCCTCCTGGGCGCACCGTCACCTCGGCGTGGAAAACGTCTTCCGCATCTCCGCGGCCAGCGTCTTCCTGATGTTCTTCGCCGTGCTGCTCTTCTTCAAGGAGCCGCGCCGCTCCGGCGAGGTGCAAACCGCCAGCCTGGGCGAAGTCGCGCGCAACTTCTTCGCCGTCCTGGGCAATCCCAAATTCATGCTTTTTCTGCTGATCTTCTCCGGCTACTGGATCGTCTTCTGGCAGCAATACATCGCCCTGCCCGTCTATCTGCACAGCTACGTGGACCCCCGCGCCGACGTGGAGCTGATCCTGATCACCGATGCGCTGACGGTCATCAGCCTGCAAGTGGTGGCCAGCTATCTCACGCGCAAGATTCCGGCCTTCCGCGCCATCATTATCGGCACGCTGATCACCTCGCTCTCTTGGCTGATCTTGGCGGCGCACCCCGCGCTATGGACCGCGGTGGCCGCCATCTTCGTCCTGGCCATCGGCGAGATCACCCAGGCCCCGCGCTACTACGAATACATTTCGCGGCTGGCTCCCGCGGGGCAGCAGGGCACGTACATGGGCTTCGCCTTCATGCCCATCGGCATCGGCTCGCTGGTAGGCGGCTGGTTTGGCGGGCGCCTGCTGCAGCACTTCGGCGAAGTAACGCACCAGCCGGAACGCATCTGGTGGGTGCTCGCCGGAGTCGGTCTGGTGACCACGCTGCTGCTGTGGATTTATGACCGCGTAGTGCGGCCCGGAGAGAAAGCGTGACCGATTGCGATGCTTCGTTCCGGATGACGGCCTGCAACCGTCAGTTGACCAGGCGGCGCACGGCGGCCAGCGCCTCGCGGGCCAGGCGGTAGCGCGGCTCGATCTCCAGCGCCTTCTCGAAGCTGGCGCGCGCCCGCGCGTACATCTCCTTGGCCAGGTAGGCGCGGCCCAGGTTGAAGTGCGGAAAATGCCGCGGCTCGTAGCGCTGCGCTCCGATGGCGCTCTCCAGCCAGGGGATGGCCTCGTCGTAGCGCCCGAGCTCGATCAGGTACGCTCCGATGTCGTTATACGGATTGCCGAACTCCGGATCCACTTCGATGGCCCGCTTGCACTCGGCGATGGCTTCTTCGAAGTGCCCCTGAAAATGGTAGGCCCAGCCGAGGAAGGTGTGCGCTTCGGCCGTGGGGTGCAGATCCAGCGAAGCGCGATAGAGTTCCACGGCCTGGTCGTAATCGCCTTCCATCTGAGCCTGGTAGGCGTCCTGGAGGAGTTCCCATGCGTTGGAGAAGGTTTCCTGGTTCATCACACTTCCAGCTAACACCGGCGTTTCTCCGGCGTCAAAAGTACGAAAGTTTGCGTGTGTCCGGGACGCAACTGTACTTCCGCACAGCGGATTTCCCGGCTGGAATTTGCCGCGCGAAACAGGGAGAATATCCCGGGTCCATTCCCAGCGGAACAAAGGGGGCTTCGTGAAACGCGATCTCATTTGGCTGGCCGTGGCGGCTCTGACGCTGGCCAGCGCGGCCCTGGCGGAATCATCCGCGGCGCAAGGCGGCGCGAAAAAACCGGCGCGCGCCAATTCGGCGGAAGCGGTGCAGCGCGGCAAGGCCCTTTTCGACAAGAAATGCGGGGTGTGCCACTACCCAACCTCGGAGGAGCGAAAAATCGGGCCGGGATTGAAAGGCTTGAACAAGCGCGGCGTCTTCGGCGTTACCGGCGGCAAGATCACCGACGACTCGCTGAAGACTTGGATCGAGAACGGCGACAACCTCATGCCGCCCTTCAAGGATGTGCTCGGCGCCGACGAGATCAAGGACGTGGTGCGCTACGTGCGCACCCTGTAGTTCTCTCCGGCAATTTCCGCGGCCGGTTTGCGGGCCGGCTCCAGGACAGGCGAAATGCCTGTCCTGTTTTTTCTGCGGCGCGCGGCGAAAAAAAAAACCCTTCGCGGACTGGAGAAACCTCCAGCCCGCGAAGGGCGATTGCACTTTTAGCGCCGCCCGCAGCCGGCGCGCTGCGCGCCGGATGGGGCTGGGTGTCCCGCTGGCGCGGAGGCCGCTTATCCGAGAACGGCGTCCTTGAACGCCTTCGCCGGACGCAGGCGAACCACGGTCTTGGCCTTGATCTTGATGGCCTCGCCCGTCGCCGGGTTGCGGCCCATGCGCGCCTTGCGGTGCGCCTTGACTGCGCGGCCAATGTTCGGAATCACGAACTTACCCGCGCCGCCCTTGCATTCCTTCACGGCCAGCTTGAACAGTTCTTCGAAGAACTGGGCCGCAGTCTTCTTCGGCGTGCCGCACTTGTCGGCGATGGTTGCCACGATCTTGCTCTTGGTCATCGGCTTGGCTGCCATGTAGTTTGCCTATCCTCCTGATTTTCGTTCCATTGATCCCGAGAGTCTCGGGGCAGGCGGCGCGGTCTTTTCCGGATTCGGTGCCCAGAACGCGTGCCGCAGGGCACTATAGCCAAGGGAAAAGCGGAACGCAAGAAAAAACCGCAAAAAAGGCCGGAAAAATAGGGATTTTCTGGAACGCTCCTTTTGCCAGACGTATCCGTGCGGTTTTCTGCACAGATTTTTTCGGGGCAGCCCGCAGTTTTCCCCTGGCGAGAGCGCCGCGGCCCCTTGTGCTATGCTCGGAAATTCGCTATCCCGCGGAGGAAGCAGACCGATGAGCAGTGCTGCAAACTGGAAAGAACTGGAACTGCGCATCAGCGCAGCGATCAAGCTGACCCGGCGGCCCGTGGCGGTGGCCTTTCTCGATGCGCCGCCCGCGGCTTCCTTGAAGATTGCGCAATTCTCGGGGACGGAGCCCTCGGGGTGCAGCTTCTGGCGGCTGGCGGCAGAGGGGCGCGTGTTTTACACCGTGCCGGAAAATCATTTCAATTGCGCCGTGGGCGCCTACACGCACAACATCCCGCTCTCGCCGGAGCGCGAGAAGGAGACCGGAGACACGCTGAAAATGATGTTCGACTTGGGCTACGTGCGGCCGGAGGAAGTGCCGCAGATTCCGCGCCTAGCGAAAACGCCCGCGGCACTGGTCTATGCGCCGCTCGGCGAAGCGCCCGTTGCGCCCGACGTCATCCTGTTTGCGTGCCAGCCGGCGGCGGCCATGCTGCTGAATGAAGCGGCGCTGCGCGCGGGCAAAGGAGCCGGGATGCCCGCGCTGGGCCGTCCGACGTGCATGGCACTGCCCGCTTCGCTGGGGCACGGCGCGGTGATGAGCCTGGGCTGCATCGGCAACCGCGTCTACACGGGCCTCGGCGAGGGGGAGATGTACATCGTGCTGCGCGGCAGCGATCTGGCGGCGGTAGCCGAGGCGCTCGCGGTAATCACCGGCGCCAACTCCGCGCTCACCGACTACGCCCAGGGCCGCCGCTCCCAACTTTCCACGCTTTAGGAAAAATTCCATGCAAAAGTTGACCGCTTCGCGGCCACACTTACAAAGAAAGGGGCAGGATATATCGTGCCCCTTTGCGTTTATGGTCGGCGCTTACGCCGATTAGAGGGCGGCCAGGTCCTCGTAGAAGTGGGCGATGGCCTGGATGCCGCTGAAATAGTTTTCCAGGGCGATGTGCTCGTCGGGGGCGTGGGCGTTTTCGTCGGGCAGGCCGAAACCGAGGAGCACGCAGGGCACCTTGAAGGTGTCGTGCATCTGGGTGACGAAGGGGATGGAGCCGCCCTCGCGGATGAAGACGGCCTTCTTGCCGAAGCCCTTCTGCAGGGCGTCCTGGGCGATGCGGAAGATGGGCGCGTGGAAGGGCGCGGCCCAGGGCTTGCCGGTGCTGAGGGTTTCGAACTTCATGCGCACGGATTTGGGGAGCAGCTTGCGCAGGTGCTTTTCGACGAGGCGCGCGATCTTTTCCGGTTTCTGATCGGGCACCAAGCGCGTGGAGAATTTTGCGTAAGCCTTGGCGGCGATGACGGTCTTGGCGCCTTCGCCCTGGTAGCCGCCCCAGATGCCGTTGAGCTCCAGCGTGGGCCGCGTCCAGAGGCGTTCGACGATGGAGAAGCCCTTCTCCCCGCAGTAGCCCGGGGCGCCCACGGCCTTGCGGAAATCCTTCTCCTTCCAGGGGAGGGCGTTGAGGGCCTTGCGCTCGGCGGCGGAGAGCTTGGCGACGCCGGCGTAGAAGCCGGGGATGGCCACGCGGAAATCCTTGTCGTGCAGTTTAGCGAAAAGCTCGCAGAGGATGGTGAGGGGGTTGGGGACCGCGCCGCCGTAAACGCCGGAATGGAGGTCGCGCTCGGGGCCGGTCAGCTCGATCTGGTAGTAGTTGAGGCCGCGCAGGCCGTAGGTGATGGAGGGCACGCCCTTGGCCAGCATGGAGGTGTCGGAGACGACCAGGGCGTCGGCCTGCAGCTTTTCCTTGTTCTTCTGGACGTAGTTCCACAGGCTGACGCTGCCGACTTCCTCTTCGCCTTCGATCAGCACCTTGACGTTGATGGGCAGCTTGCCGTGGACCTTTTGCAGGGCTTGCAGGGCCTTGAGGTGGATGTGCACCTGGCCTTTGTCGTCGGCGGTGCCGCGGCCGTAGAGGTTGCCGTTGCGCACGGTGGGCTCGAAGGCCGGGGAGGTCCACAGCTCGAGGGGCTCGGGGGGCTGCACGTCATAGTGGCCGTAGAAGAGAACCGTGGGTTTGCCCGGCGCTTGCAGGGATTCCGCATAGACCAGGGGATGCATGGCGGTGGAAACGACTTCCACGGTGGGGAAGCCGGCGGCGCGGAGATTGTCGGCGACCCAGTTGGCGGCGCGTTCGATGTCCGGTTTGTGCTCGCTTTTGGCGCTGATGCTGGGAATGCGCAGGAATTCGCACAATTCGCGGAGATGTGCATCGCGTTGCGCGTAGATATAGTCCGTCAGGTTCATGAGCCCCTCTGAGGTGAATGTCTTCTTTACGAATACGGAAACAAAGACACAAAAGTTCGCTCCGGGGACGGAAGCGAACAGTTGGTAACGCCCCTCCACTACCCCGGACAGGATAGTATGGTTACCGAGTTCCTATCAACCCGTAAGAACCTGAACTGCAGGTACATTTTCAGGAACAGCAGGGGGCCGGGGAATTGACCCTCCCGGGCCATTGGCGGAAGATAGCGCCATGAATACCGCGCCCAATTCTTCGCGGCGCCGCTGCGCACGAGTCTTTCACCGCATGCGCGTGCAGGCCAGCGGGCGAGACCCCGACGGGCGCAAGTTCCGCGAGACGTGCGAGACGCTGGTGGTGGACGCCAATGGCGGACTGCTGTGCCTGCGCCACGAAGTGGGCGAGGGCGAATTGCTGGTTCTCGGCAACCCGCTCACGCAGGAAGAGCAGGAGTGCCGCGTGGTGTTCCTGGGGGAAAGCGGGGAAAAGGGCCAGCGCATCGGAGTGGAATTCCTCTCTCCCGCGCCGCATTTCTGGGGCCTGGATTTCGCTGTGCCGCCTCCGTCCGACCCTCCGTCCGGCCCGGGCGGGAGTTCCGAGGTTCACTGAAAAGATTTGCCGGGCGCTAGCGTGCGCCGGGACCGCACCGACCATTCCGCAAAACGCCACAGCAGCAGGAGCCCGAGGACCAGGCCGTAGGCCAGGGGCCGCAGCACGGCCGACTTCACCAGCCAGTAGTAATGAATGACTCCGGCGAGGGCGCTGAAGTAGATGGCGCGGTGCAGGAGCTGCCAGCGGCGGCCGCCGAGGCGGCGGATCCAGCCAGCGGTGGAAGTGACGGCCAGGGGAAGCAAGAGCAGAAAGGCGGCGAAGCCCACGGTGATGAAGCGGCGCTTGGCCACGTCCTTGGCCATCTCCGCGAGATCGAAGAATTTGTCGAGGCCGATGTAGGTGGAGAAGTGCAGGCAGGCGTAGAAGAAGGCGAAAAGGCCGAGGAGGCGGCGGAAGCGAATCAGCTCGGGCAGACGCAGGGCTGTGCGCAGGGGCGTGACGGCGAGAGTGAGGAGGAGAAAGCGCAGGGTCCAGTCGCCGGTGGCGTGGGTGATGAACTCGATGGGATTGGCGGTGAGGCCGTGATGCAAGGCGCGCCAGAGGAGAGCCGCCAGAGGCAGCAGGCCCGCCAGGAAAACAGCAGCTTTGGCCCATTTGCCGAAAAGGAAAGCGCGCACGCGGAGGCCCCGGCTCAAAAATTTTTCCGGAGATCCATGCCGGAGTAGAGGCTGGCGACCTGCTCGGCGTAGCCGTTGAAGGGGCGCGTGGCGCGCTTGAAGAATTCGCCGAGGCGGCGCTCCTTGGCCTGGCTCCAGCGGGGGTGGTCCACGGCGGGATTGACGTTGGAGTAGAAGCCATACTCGCTGGGCTTGGCGAGGTTCCAACTGGTGGGGGGCTGGCTGGAGGTGAAGCGGATTTTCACGATGGACTTGATGCTCTTGAAACCGTATTTCCAGGGAAGGACCAGGCGCACCGGGGCGCCGTCCTGATTGGGCAGGGTCTCGCCGTACATGCCGAAGCAGAGCAGGGCGAGGGGATGCAGCGCCTCGTCGAGGCGCAAACCCTCGACGTAGGGAAATTCCAGGCCCGTGTATTTGGCCTGGGGCATCTGCGCGGGATCGTAGAAGCTCTGAAAGGCGACGAAGCGCGCCTGGGGCGTAGGCTCGACGAGTTTGGCGAGGGCCTGCAAGGAGTAGCCGATCCAGGGCACGACGATGGACCAGGCCTCGACGCAGCGGTGCCGGTAGATGCGCTCTTCGAGGGGCGCCAGCTTCAGGAGCTCGTCCAGGGAGAACTTGCGCGGCTTGCGGACTTCGCCCTCGACGGAGAGGAGCCAGGGCGAGGTGCGGAAATTCTGCGCGTTCTTGGCGGGATCGGTCTTGTCGAGGCCGAATTCGTAGAAATTGTTGTAGTGGGTGACGTCGTTGTAGGGAGTGGGGGGCTCGCCGGTGCGGAAGGCGCCCGGGATGACGCCGCTGAGCTTGGTGGTGGCCGCGGCCGCGCGGGCGGGGGCGAGCAGATCCAGGAGGCTTGTGCCGGCCAGCGCCGCGGCGCCCGCCAGGCCCATGCCGCGGAGAAGCGTGCGCCGCTGCAGGTAGATGGACTTCGGCGTCACATCGGCGCTGGTCAGTTCCGGTTTGTGTCGCAGCAGCATTCCTTCCCTCCGGCGGCCCTGGGTTCGGCGCGCTCCGCATGATACGCGCCTATCTTGCTATTAGACGCGGGAATTTGCGCGAAGATTCGCGGGGGGCAATTTTGGGGAAAAAGCACAATCCTTACCAGGCGGGACCGCGAAGCGGTCAACTCTGTGCCGGCAGGGAAGAGAGTTTGAAGGCGGCACAGGCCGCCTTATACTTTGTAGGAGCAACCTGGAACCACCGGCTGTGATTCGCCCATCGCTCTCGATACTTTCTGGCTGGGTGCTGCGCGCGAAACGCTCCGCGGCGCGGCTGGCCGGGGTGTGTCTGCTGGCGCTGCCGGGGAGTGCGCTAGCGGTTGCGGGGGCGCAGGAGAACCCTGCGGGCGCCCAGGGGCAGAGGGCGCAAGGCGCGGCGCAACGCGCCGCGGACGATTCCGCGGTGGTTCCGGGCGAACTGGAAAAGCGGCTGGGAGCGGCACGCGCGGCGCGGGAGTCCGGCGACTGGGGCGCGGCGGCGCAGGCCAACGAGCGGGTGATCGCGCTGGGGCTGCGGGAGATGGCGCGCGTGGGCCTGCAGGAGGCGGCTTTTGCGCGGGCGGAGGAGCTCTACCGGCGCTCGCTGCAATTCGAAGAGAGCGCGGACGCGCACGTGGGGCTGGCCATCGCGTATTTGTATGCGCAGCGGCCGGAGGATTCCCTGGCGGAAGCGGAGAAGGCGCTGGGCAGCGATCCCGGGAACGCGCAGGCGTGGAACCTGCGGGGCGAAGCGCTGTTGAAGATGAAAAAGTACGGCGAGGCGGCGGGCGAGCACGGCTGGCTGCGGGTGCTGCTGGGGCGGGCGTACCAGGAAGCGGGGATGCAGGAGGAGGCCGCGGGTGAGTTGCGGCGGGCACTGGCGCTGGAGCCGAAAACGGCAAACGCCCATTATTTTCTGGGGCTGGGGGCGCTGGAGGGCAACGAGTGGGCGCCGAGCGCGGAGAGCCGGAGCGAGTTTTTGCAGGAAGTGCGGCTGAATCCGCGGCACTTCCAGGCCAATTACCTGCTGGGCTTCATGGCCGCGAACGCGAGAGAGACGGAAGAATCCGACCGCTATCTGAAAATCGCGGCGGAGATCCGGCCGAGCGTTCCGGAAACGTGGCTGTATCTGGGGCTGAACGCGTACAGCCGCAAAGAGAACGGAGCCGCCGAAGAGTATTTCCGCAAGGCGATCGCGCTGGGCGAAAGCGAGGGAGCGCAGGCGCACGGCGAGATTCGCAAGGCGTACATCAGCCTGGGACGGATCCTGCTGAGTTCGGGAAGAGCGGAGGAAGGCGAGCGCTGCCTGGCGCGGGCCCGCGAGCTGCAGCAACAGGCGATGGCCGAAAGCCAGGAGAAGCTGGCCGGCATGCAGAGGCCCGAGGGAGGCTTGGGAGAGCCCGCGGGGGAGAGGGGCGCGGCGGTTCGCGGGGACGCGAATCTGACGGCGGGGCAGAAAGAGCAGGCGCGGCGGCAGGAAGAATATTGGCGGGGGGTGCTGGGCGCGGGCTTCCACGATCTGGGCACGGCGGAGGCGATGCGGGAGGAGTATGCCGCGGCGCTGGGTCACTACCGGGAAGCCGAGCAGTGGAATGCGAAGATTCCCGGGCTGGCGCGCAATCTGGGGTTCGCGGCGTTTCGCGCGGGGGAGTATGCGGAAGCGGTGCGGGCCCTGAAGCAGGCGCTGGAAGCCGCACCGGAAGACAAGCAGGCGCGGGCGCTGCTGGGGCTGGCGTATTTTGCGAGCGAGGCGTTCGCCGAGACGGTGCGGACCCTGGCTCCGCTGGGGAAGGAAGCGGCGCGGGAGCCGGAGCTGGGCTATGCCTGGGCCGACGCGCTGGCGCGCAGCGGCGAGGGCCAGCAGGCCGCGCGAGTGCTGGAAGAATTGGAGCGCGGGCCGGCGGGCCCGGATATTCTGCTGCTGGCCGGAGAGCTGTGGAGCGCCCTCGGGGAGGATGCGCACGCGCTGGCCACGCTGCGCCGCGCGCTGCAGGGCAATCCCGCGCTGAAGAAGGCGCACCTGGCCGCCGGGCAGACGCTGCTGCGCGCGGGACGGGCCGCGGAAGCGGCGCAGGAATTCCAGGCGGAGCTGGCGCTGGCGCCGGACGAGGCGGAGGCCCGGTACAATCTGGCGTTTGCACATGCGCAGCAGGGGCAGCAGGAGCAAGCGCGGGCGCTCTTCGAGGAAGTGCTGGCGGCGCATCCGAAATACGCGGAAGCGCACTATCAGTTCGGCAAGATGCTGCTGGAGGCGGGGAAGGCGCGGGAGGCGATCGCGCACCTGGAAGAGGCGGCGCGGCTGAGGCCGGAAGCGGAAGAGGCGCATTGCCAGTTGCAGGCCGCTTACCGCAGGGAAGCGCGGAACGCGGAGGCGGAGCGCGAGCTGCGGATCTGCCAGGAACTCCAGGCGCGGAAGCGGGAGCCGGCGGCGGCGCCGGGGATGCCGGAGAAGAAACCATGAGCGCGGGGTCAGCGGAGAGCCAGTGAGCAGAGCACCACGGAAATTTGCGAGAACTGCGCTGGCGCTGCTGGGGATGCTGGCGGCGGGGCACGCCGCGCGGGCGCAGGGCGGGCATCCCGTGCCGCCACCTCCGCCGGCGGGAGCGAAGAGCGCGCAATGCAAAGGGCGGACGGTGCCGCAGTTCGAGGACGTCACGGAGAAGGCGGGCATCCGCTTCCGGCACGATGCGGATGCGCAGAACAAATACATCGTGGAGTCCATGAGCGGCGGAGTGATTTTGTTCGATTACGACCGCGACGGCTGGCTGGACATCTATTTCACCAATGCGCCCACGGTGGAGATGGCGCTGCGGAAGGAGAAGAGCCGCGGCGCGCTGTATCACAATAATCACGACGGGACGTTCACGGACGTGACGGAGAAGGCGGGGCTGGCCACGCCGTGCTTCGCGATGGGCGGCGCGGTGGGGGACATTGACAACGACGGCTGGCCGGATCTGTACCTCACCTGCCTGGGGGGAAACGTGCTGTTCCGCAACAACGGGGACGGCACGTTCCGCGACGTGACGGCGAAGGCCGGGGTGGCGGACGGAAGGATGTCCACGGGGGCGGCGTTCGGAGATTACGACCGGGATGGATTCGTGGACCTGATGGTGGCGAACTACGTGGAATTTCAACTGCAGCATCCGCCCGCGTTCGGCAGCGGGCCGGGCTGCAAATACCGCGGGGTGGATGTGCAGTGCGGGCCGCGGGGGCTGAAGGGCTCGGGGGACGCGCTGTTTCACAACAACGGGGACGGCACGTTTACGGAAGTGTCCAAGAGCGCGGGGGTGGACGATGCGCACGGTTTTTTCGGGCTGGGGGTGGTGTGGGCGGACTTCAACAACACGGGCTGGCCGGACATCTACGTGGCCAACGACACGCAGCCGAACTTTCTCTACCGCAACGACGGCCGGGGAAAATTCACGGAGATGGGGCTGGAATCGGGGACGGCGGTGAGCGAAGCGGGTTCCGAGCAGTCGTCCATGGGGATCGCCGTCGGCGATTATCTGCACACGGGGCGGCCGTCGCTTTACGTGACGAATTTTGCGGACGAGTACGACGCGCTGTACCGCAACGACGGGGAGTGGAATTTTACCGACGTTTCCTACCCGGCGGGAGTGGGGATGCCGTCGCTGCCCTGGGTGAAGTGGGGCACGGCGTTTGCGGATGTGGATAACGACGGCTGGCTGGACCTGATCGCGGTCTCCGGGCACGTCTATCCGCAGATGGAAGGGGTGGCGGGGAGCGGCGGGTACCGGCAGCCGAAATTGCTGCACCTGAATCAGCAGGACGGAACGTTTTGCGATGCCAGCCGGCAGGCGGGCGCGGCGCTGCAGGAGAAGCGCGTGTCGCGGGGGCTGGCGACCGGGGACCTCTTCAACGACGGGCAGGTGGATGTGGTGGTGGAGGATCTGGAAGGCGCGCCCATGATTTTGCGGAACCACGGAGTTGCGGGCCGCCACTGGGTGAGCTTCGAACTGGCGGGGACAAAAAGCAACCGGCTGGCCATCGGGGCGCGGGTGAAAGTTACCGCGGGGGGCATGGTGCAGACGGAAGAAGTGCGCAGCGGGGGGAGCTATCTGTCGCAAAGCGATTTGCGGCTGCACTTCGGGCTGGGGACGGCCACGAAGATCGACGCGGTGGAGATCCGCTGGCCCTCGGGGAAAGTGGAGACGCTGCGGGAGTTGGCGGCGGACCGCTATTACGCGGTGCGCGAAGGCGAGGGCCTGGCGCCCGCGGAGCGCATCCGGCCGGCGGCGCCGGGGCTCAGCAAACCGTGAGGGGGATGCGGCCGGGAAGCTCGCGGGCACCGCGACCATCCAGCCACACCGTGCACCAAACTGCAGCAGTTCGAATCCGCCGTGTGGCAAATTGGCGCCGGCGCACTTCGCCTGCGAGACGAACGGAGGCGGATTTAGTTGCATGGCGGAAAGCGGTTCCCACGCGATACGCTCTCTTGCGACGGCGAAATTGCTGTGATATGTTCCCGACGCTTCCATACGGTACCGTAGCCGCCGGCCGGGCTAGACGAATCTCATCAAGCCGGGGTGGAATTGATCATGCGTTCCGAAAACAAGAGCACGTCGCGAGCGGTGGCGCGAGCGCTGGCGATCGTTGAAGCTTTTGGCGAACACGACAGAATGAGCTGCCGTGAAATTGCCCGCCGCCTGCGGATTCCCAAAACGTCTGCCTGGTACATCCTGCGGACACTGGAGTCGCAGGGCTACGTGCTGCGAGATGCCGAAGACGGGCGCTACCGGCTGAGCATGAAAATGGCAACTTTCGGGCAATCCTTGACCGAGAAGCGCATCAAGCGATTGGCGATTCCCGTTCTCATGTGGCTTACGGAGCAAACGCATCTCAGCACTGGCTTGGCCAGTTCCGGCTGGATCTTGCATTGCTCATTGCCGGAGATGAGACCGGAGAACTGGAAGATTTCTCAGAACGAGTTTTATCCCTCGCCCTGCGGCAAGCTCTCCCTGGCCTACCGTGCCGAGCCGGAAGTGCTCGGCAAGCTGGAGCAGCAACAGCTGATGCGCCGCATGCCGATCAAGATTAGCAACTTGTCCCATCTTATGGAGGAACTCGCACAGATCCGGGAAGAGGGCTACACGGTGGATGATGGAAAAACCATCCAGGGACTGCGCTTCGTTTCCGCGCCGGTCTTTGGGCCTTGCGGGCATCTGAAAGGTTGTATCGGTGTGGCCGGATTTGTGGGCCATATACGCGAGGACAGGTTGCCGCAGATAGGGGCCTCGGTAAAGGAAGCGGCACAGATGCTGATGCAGCAGTTGAACCATCCCGACCAGCTCCCGGCGGAAGGAGCAGGACTCTTGCCTGCCATGTCGCGACGCTGCTTTCCCGGCGTTGGACGCATCCTCGAACTACCCGTTGTGCACCACGCTCAGCAAGTCTGAGCGGAGCCGATCCAGGCCTTAGCGGGAGCGCACGCCAAAATAGTTGGACCGAGTGCAGCGAAACCCCCTCCGAGACGCAGTTTTTGTCCCATATTTGGACCACCCGTCTTGACACTCCCCTGAGCTGTGCGTAAAAGAGGTGCGAATCTCGCAGGAGGGTGGGGAATGCTCAGACCAGTCACGGCTTCGCTGCTAGCGGCGGTCTTATTCTCGCTGCCATTGATGGCACAAACCTCGGCTACCGGCGCGCTTTCCGGCACAGTCGCCGACTCCCAAGGCGCAGTGCTGCCGGGCGTGACCGTGGTGTTGCTGCAGCAAGAAACGGGCGCGCGACGTACGGTCGTGACTGACACGGACGGCGTGTTTCGCTTTGCGTTGCTCCCGCCCGGCAAGTACTCCGTCGAATTCAGCACCTCGGGTTTCAAAACCGTCAAGAGGACCGAAATCACGGTGAACGTGTCGGAAACGACGACCGTCAACAGTGCACTGCAAATCGGGATGAGGAGCGAAATTGTCCAGGTGAAGGCCGATCAGGTGCAGGTCCAAACGGAGAGCTCATCGCTAGGCCAACTGATTGGCGAAAATGATCTCCGGGATATTCCCCTGACGAACCGCAATTACACGCAGATGCTGCACCTGTCGGCCGGGGTAACGGCCAGCCTCACGAACGCCGCGGAGGTGGGACGCAACACCCAGGATGTATACGTTCACGGCGGGACTACGCTGGACAACAACTACCAGATGGACGGCGCGCAGATCAACAACTCCTACAGCGGCCGGGCCGGGGACACCACGGCATACGGCGGAATCCCCGTCCCCAATCCGGATGCCATCCAGGAGTTCAATATCCAGACCGGGCAGTACGACGCCGGCTCGGGCCGGAGCATGGGCGCCAATGTGAACGTGGTGACCAAGTCCGGCAGCAACGATTTCCACGGTGGGGTTTTCGAGTATTTCCGCAACGACGTGCTGAACGCCAACGATTTCTTCCTCAACCGAAACGGCCAACCGCGGCCGGTGATGAAACAAAACCAGTTTGGACTTACGCTGGGAGGGCCGGTCAAACGCAACAAGCTGTTCTTCTTCGGCTCCTACCAAGGCACCCGGCAGGTGAACGGGTTGGGGGCTTCTTCGCTGCGCGGCATCAACCTGCCGCCGCTCACCAACGACCGCTCCGCCGGGGCGCTGGGTGCGCTATTTGCCGGGCAGCGCGGCTTGTTGCAGATGATGTTCGGGGGCGTGGGCCCGGCGATTCTGGCGGACGGCAGCAACATCAATCCCGTGGCCCTGGCCCTGCTGCAATTCAAACTGCCCGACGGCAGCTACTACATCCCCACGCCGCAAATCATCGTCAATGGCCTGGGCATGTCCACGTATACCGTGCCCTCGCGTTTTTCCGAGGACCAGATGATCGAGAACGTGGATTACACGATCTCGGCGAAGCACACCTTGAGTGCGCACTGGTTCTCCGGCTGGGACGACGAAAAGCTGGGTTTCCCGCAGTCCAGCCTGATACAGAACTTGAATGCGGTTCCCGGGAACGGCCCGCTCGGCGCGTTCCGCAACCACACCCTGACCGCCAAACTCACTTCCATTCTTACGAACAACTTGGTGAACGAAGGCCGATTCAGCTTCATTCGCAATGTCGGCGTTACCCAGAGCGGAGCACCGCTAAGCGCCCAACAGGTGGGGATGCAGCCAGGCCCGATGTCGAGCGAAATGCCTTCCATCGCCATGCCGGGCTTATTTTCCTTGGGCGCGGACGTCAATGACGGTGAAAAGACAGCGGCTGAAAGCTTTCAGTTTGCCGAGCAAATTGCATGGAGTAAGGGCAAGCACAACATACGCGCGGGGTTCGGCTTCGAGCGCATCCGCCAAAACGATAATGCCGACGGAGTGGAGCGCGGAATCGTGGTGCTTCCAAGTTTCGCCGACTTCCTGCTGGGCTTGCCCGGCTGCCCGCCCGGAACCTTCCCTGGCACTTGCAATCCCTTTAACCCCGGAAACACGACCGGCATCCCGTTCAGCAACCTGCTAGTGTCCGTCGGCTTCTCCGGAATTGTGGTCCGGCACCGCCGGATTAACGACTGGTCCTTGTTCTTCCAGGACGATTACAAGCTGCACCCGCAGCTCACGCTGAATGTCGGTCTTCGCTGGGAAGTTAACGGGCCGGCATCGGAAATCAATGGGTTGATCACGAATTTCAACCCGGCACTGGCAGATCCCGTCCCGCCGCCCGGTGGAACCTTCAGCGGGTTCGTAGTGGCCTCGAACTTTCCGGGCACAATACCCGCAGGCGTAACGCGGAGCGATAACAAGAGCGCATTAGCCGGTGGAACCCCGCTGCACAACGTCGCGCCGCGTATCGGTCTGGCGTGGCGTCCCATGGCCGGCAATCAGAACTTCGCGGTGCATGCCGGATATGGCGTCTTTTACTCCCGCACCAGCACCAGTGGGATCTTTGGCACCAGCCTGGCGCAGCCTTATTTCGTCCTCTCGCAATTGAGCGGGCCGGCAAATACCCTGGCCAGTTTGCAGCAGCCGTTCAACCCCGCGCCGCCGCCGGCGAGCGCCTTTCCCATATGGACACCTCGGCAAGTAGGAAGCAATATGTCCACGGTACTTCTGGCACCCAATTTTGATTCGCCGATGGCACAGCAGTGGAGCCTGAACTTGGAATACGAGCTGAAGGGCGGCGTAATGGCCAAGCTTGGTTATGTTGGTTCTCACGGTACACGGCTACTGGAGATGGCCGAACTGAACCAGGCACAACTGGCCAGCCCGCAGAACCCCATTCACGGCGAAACGACCAACACGGTTCTGAACGTCGGGATGCGGGTACCCATCGTGGGCTTTACGCCGGACGGCCTGCGTGCCACCGAGACGGGGGGAATGAGTTCCTACCATGGACTGGAAGCGACCGTGCGCAAGCGCCTGAGCCACGGATTGCAATTGCAGGCCTCCTACACCTTCAGCAAGACGCTGGATAACGAGGTAACTCTTCAATCTTCCGGGGGGGTCTTATATGGCGGTCAAACACAAACAACCGTGGGGAACGGGCGCGGCGTAGCTGAGTTCTCGCGCCCGCAGCGCCTGGTGCTGAGCTATCTATACAGTTTTTCCAACTTCCGCGCGGGTGCAGGCCTTTGGGGCAGACTGCTGGGAGGCTGGCAGCTCTCGGGTGTCACCACGATCCAAAGCGGGAATCCTCTCACGCTGGTGGACGCGCGGGCCGGATCTATCTACGGGGCCAGCAATACGAGCTTTTTCTATATGCCAGCGAACTTCTGTTCCGGAGCCGGCAATGCCAGCTTGAACACAAGCGGCAGCGTGCAATCACGGCTGGATCGCTATATCAACACGAACGCAATCTGCCACCCGCCCGGGATTGGGGATGGCTACGGCTACGGCAACATTGGTCGTGGTGCGCTTAGAGGTCCGGATCAGAACAACTGGGACATCTCCTTGGCCAAAATCACTAAAATCAAGGGACTCACCGAGGCAACAAACGTGGAGTTTCGAGTGCAGTTCTTCAATGCCTTTAATCATCCGCAGTTTGCCAATCCGTCTCTGGATGTGGGTTCCCCTGGTTTCGGGGTGATCAATTCCACTGCGGTTTCGCCCCGGCTGATCCAGTTCGCGCTGAAGTACAACTTTTGAGCAGAGCCAAAGAAACGGAGTTGCGATATGAAATTGCGAGGCAAGATTGCCCTGGTTAAGTGACGAAGCATCATTTGTGAGTGGCGCATCCCGGGTAGCCGATGGTGCGATGTTGGCGTGCGTAATGTAGGCGAAAAACTTCTATGGATGGAAGAGCGATATTCGACCTCTCGGGTAAGGTCGCACTGGTCACCGCTGGCGGCCATGGGCTGGGGCGGGAGTACTGCGTCGCCATGGCGCAGTTCGGCGCCGATGTGGTTCTCAATGACATCCGGGAGGATTTAGCGAGGGAGACAGCCGAGTTAGTGAGGCAGTGCGGTCGGCGGGCGTGCGTGGTTGCGGGGGATGTTTCCTTGCTGGATGCGGTCAATACGATGGTGAGGCGCGCCTTGGAAGAATTTGGCACCATAGACATTCTTTTCTGCAATGCAGGCATAATGAACGATCTGGTACCACTTCACGAGCTGGCGGTTGAGTCGTGGAACCACGTAGTCGCAACAAATCTTACCAGTACGTTCCTTTGTATGCGGGCGGTGCTTCCCATAATGCTAAAGAAAAGGAGCGGTTCAATCATTGTCACTTCATCCGTCTCTGGCTTCAGGGCTATTGCCACGCCTGAGGTAGCCCACTGCTATGGGGCAACCAAAGCAGGGATGATTAGCTTAATGAAGCACGCCGCCGTTGCCTACGCGAAGCATGGAATACGTGTGAATGCAATTGCCCCAGGTTTACATGACACTAAGCCTGTTGGATGGAAGTTGACCGAAGAAGATGCGCGGAGATTGAACGACGCAATCATCCCCATAATCCCTATGGGACGCTTTGCCCAGCCGTGCGAGATCAAAGGATTGGCTGTTTTCTTGGCCTCCGAAGCCTCCAGTTACGTGACGGGCCAAGTCTTTGTCTCGGATGGAGGAGCAAGTGCCTGAGATTGAGCCGGCGGGAAGGTCCAGGTTTGGTGGCAGCTGACCAACGCGGGCCACACTCCGTTTTCAACAGGGCTGAAGAACAGGAGCCGGTCCTGAAGTTTCCGAACTGACCAACAGAGAGAGAGCATGATCGAGATCAAGATTCCAAAACTTGGACATGGATCGGTAGAGGCAAAGATAGTGTACTGGCACAAGAAAGCCGGTGACCGTGTGCGGGCCGGCGAGAGCGTCGTGGAGATCATGACGGAAAAGGTGAACTTCGAAATCGAAGCGCCTTCCGACGGTGTGATCACCGAGATCCTGGTTCCCGCGGACGAATTTGCGGCGGAGGACGCGGTAGTTGCGAGAATTCAAGGAACATCTTCTTTGGACAAAGGGAATTCACAATGACATCGAATGAAACGAGATTATCGCTCTATCGCGCGCTCGTGCGCGCCCGGGAGCTGGAAAACGGCATCATAAGCTTTCATCCCTATTTTCACAGCGCGGTCGGCGAAGAAGCGGTTGTGGTGGGCGGCGCCTTCGGTCTCCGGCCCGACGACGTTTACATCCCCCATTACCGCGGGGCCTTGGCGGCAAATCTGGTGCGCGGCGCTTCCATGCACCGGCTCGTCGCCGGAGTTCTGGGAAAAGTTACGGCGTACGATCGCGGGCGATTTTTTTCCGAGGTGCGGGGCCGGGCCGAACCCAAGAACTTCAGCACTATGGGAGGCTTTCTGGGAACTACCATCACCTACGGCGCCGGCGCCGCTCTGAGCGCGAAACTCAGGAAGACCGACGAAGTTGCCGTGGTGGTATTCGGCGACGGCTGCGCGAATAAGGGAGAATTTCACGAAGCGTTGAACCTTGCCGGCGTCCTGAAATTGCCCGCAGTGTTTATTTGCCAGAATAATCAGTATTGCATTTCCATGTCCGCCGAACGCGGGACCGCAGGGCGCATTGTAGATCGGGCCATTGGCTATGGCATGCCCGGCATTCAGGCCGACGGGAACGATGTGGAAGCGGTGAATGCAGCCCTACTGCAAGCGGTTGCTCATGCGCGCGCCGGGAAAGGGCCGTCACTCATCGATGCGCTCACCTATCGCGTCAGCGGGCACTGGACAACCGATCCCGCCGCCTATCAGTCCCAAGAGAACCGCCGTTCATGGCTTGAGCGAGATCCCATCTTGGTGTTCGAGAATCGCCTCAAGGCGGAAGGACTTGTTACCGACGACGATATCAAGTCCGTTCACGAAGAGGCGGCCAGCGAAGTCACCGCCGCGATTGCCCAGGCGAAAAGCGATCCGCCACCCGGGCCCGAGGAGTTGCGGCCGGAACTCGTCTATGCAGCGGGCGGGAGGTGACAGCATGGCAAAACGGCTTACTTCCAACGAAGCGCTGATTGAGGCCATGAGCGAGGAGATGCGCCGCGACGAGCGCGTTTTCGTGCTCGGAGAAGAAATTGTGGGTCACCAGGGGATCCAAGCCTACCAAGCCTACACCGGCATGGAGAAGGAATTTCCAGAGCGCATGGTGGACGTCACCATGTCCGAACTCGCCATCATCGGCTCCTGCATAGGGGCGGCCATGACCGGCATGCGCCCCATCTGCGACATACTCTTTTCCGAGTTCCTCGCGTTGATCATGGGGCACTTGGCGGTGGACGCGGGCAGCGCTTATTACTTTTCGGCAGGCACGCTCACGGTGCCGATGGTGGTGCGGGCCCGCTATGGCGTTGGGGTGACGCGCGGCCACCCGGGAGATTACCACGCCTGGCTGCAACACATTCCCGGGGTCAAAGTCGTTGCGCCCTCCAATGCCTATGACGCCAAGGGATTGATGAAATCAGCCATTCGGGACGAGAACCCGGTGGTGTACCTCGATCATTTGGCCATTTGCACCGGCAAGCGCAGTGAAATCCCGGATGAAGAGTACCTCGTGCCCATCGGAGTAGCGGAGGTCAAGCGCCTGGGAAACAATGTTACTGTTGTAGGCTTTGGCAACATGGTTAATCACGCCCTGACCGCCGCCGAAGAACTGAGCAAGGAAAACATCGATGTCGAGGTGGTGGACTTGCGAACGGTTGTGCCCTTCGATCGCGAAGCAATTCGAGAGTCGGTAAGAAAGACAGGGGTGCTCGTGATTGCCCAGGAGACCTGGAAACAAGGGAGTACGGGCAGCGAAATCGCGGCTTTTGTTTCCGAGGAGTTATTTCACGAGCTGAAAGCGCCAATCATCCGGCTGGGGATGCCGCATGTTCCATTCGCACGCTCGGTGGATTTGATGAAGTTATTTACTCCTGGTCCGCAGAACGTCATCGAAGGGGTGCGCGCCGCCTTGGCGGCGGGTTCCAAATATGCCCAAGCGGGATGAGATTAAAAAGCCGTGCGACAGTGAAGATGCGGCCATTCGCTGCGCTCAAGAAACCTGGCAGAAGGAGTGTCTCGAACCGGAACTATCCGTCACCGGAGAATGGGCGAACCGGTTCGAGACGTATTCCGGAATTCCGGTGCAGCGCGTGTACACGCCCTCGGATACGGACAACTTGCAGTACACGCAAGACCTGGGTTTCCCTGGCCAATTCCCATTTGCTCGGGGTGACAACGCCACGATGTATCGCGGCGCTCCGCCCCGCATTTATGCCTATTCCGGCTGCCCCACAGCGGAGCAGACCAATGCCCGCTACAAGCACCTTCTGGCGCAGGGGGCCAAGGAACTGATCATTGCTCCCGATCTGCCCACGCAAATCGGCTATGACAGCGATCACCCCATGGCCAAAGGGGAAGTCAGCAAAATTGGCTGCCCCATCAACTCCCTGGCCGATGTGGAAGTCATCTTCGAAGGCATTCCGCTGGACAAGGTTTTCGTAGGCGCCCAGGCGAACGCCAATAGCGTGGTCATGCTGGCCATGATCCTTGCGGCGGGCGAGAAGCAGGGCGTTCCCCTCGAGCAGATGAAGGTCCTGGTTCAAAACGATGTGCTGAAGGAATATTTTGCGCGGGGCACGCAGATCTTTCCGCCGAAGGCAGGTCTCAAGCTCAGCGTCGATTGTCTGGAGTTCGCAGCCAAGCGCCACCTGAAGTTCATGGTGCCCATCCTTTATTGCGGATATCACATTCGCGAAGCCGGCGGCAGCGCCGTCCATGAGATCGCCTTCACCCTGTCGAACGCCGCAGCCTACGTGCAGGAATTCGTGAACCGCGGACTAAGCGTGGATGAGCTTCCACCTCCTCGAAGTCTATTCGTGGCGGGGCTCGACCTTTTCGAAGAGGTTGCCAAGCTTCGAGCATTTCGGCGCATGTGGGCTCGAATGCTGAAAGAGCGGTTTGGCGCAACCAACCCCCGGGTGCTAGCCATGACGCATACCTGTGGCTCCCAAGCCAGCTTGTTCACCGCCCAGCAACCGCGGAACAATCTTGTGCGCGGCACCATCCAGGCGCTTGTGCAAGTGCTATCCGGCGCCAAAGCCACCTACATTGCGACCATGGACGAGGCATTGTCCATTCCAACCGAGGAGAGCGCCACCCTGGCACTGCGGACCATGCAGGTCGTGCATAACGAATGTGGCCTGCTGGGAACCGCGGATCCTATGGGCGGGTCGTATTACCTGGAATCGCTGACCAGCGAACTGGAACAGCGCGCAATGAAATTATTCGACGAAATAGAAGCAATGGGTGGTGCGGTCGCGGCGATCGAGCAGGGCTATCAGATCGGCCAAATTGCAAAAGAAGCGTACCGGCAATCCACCCTGGTGGGTTCCGGCGAGCGCACGGTCGTCGGCGTCAACAAGTTCCAGATGAACGAGACCATACCTATCGAGGTTACCCGGGTGGACCGGAGAGAAGAGGCTCGGCAGGTGGAAAAGGTCCGTTGTTTGCGCGCCAAACGGAACGGTGCCGCAGTGGAGAAGGGACTTGAGCAGGTGCGACGGGCAGCCCGGACGGGCACCAACGTCATGGAACCTGTGCTCCAAGCGGTAGGCGCGTACGCAACTATGGGGGAGGTCTGCGACGCCCTGCGTGAGGTTTACGGCGAGTATCGCTGACGGCCCCGCGCCGGGGCAAATTTATGACGCGACAAAGACCAATCAAAGCGCTGCTGGCGAAACCGGGACTGGATGGCCACGATCGCGGAGTGCACGTCCTCACGCTGGGACTTCGGGATGCCGGCATGGAGGTCATCTATCTCGGCATTCGAACGACCGCAGAACTGATTGTGCAGGCGGCCATCGAAGAGGATACGGATGTCGTCGCGCTCAGTTGTCTTTCTGGCGCGCACGAATACCACTTTCCCCGAGTCGCAGAACTGTTGAAAGAAGCGGGAATGGCCGACGTACTGCTTATCGGCGGGGGAGTGATTCCGGTCGAAGATGTCCCGCTGTTGCAAGCGGCTGGTTTCAAGGCCATCTTCGGGCCGGGCACCACGATCCAAGAAATTGCAGCTTTCATTCATGAACATGTGCGCGAGTAGGGATGGCAAGGAGCAACGGATTGGGTAACGGGACTTCACCGATAAACAGGGTGTATGTGGCCGGTATTGGCCTGACGCCGTTTGGCAAACTTGAGAACCTTACGGTGAAGGACCTCACGAGGCAAGCTGTGACGGAGGCTCTCGCCGACGCGGGTCCGGGGAGCGCGCCGATCGACGTGGCATTCTTTGCCAACGCCACCCAGGGCATTCTGGAAGGCCAGAGTGTAGTGCGCGGGCAGATTGCGCTGCGCGCCATGGGAATTCACGGCGTCCCCATTGCCAATGTGGAGAACGCCTGTGCCAGCGGGAGCACCGCCTTCCATTTGGCCTGCGTTTATGTCCAAGCCGGAATGGCCGATGTAGCGCTCGCGGTGGGCTGCGAGAAGATGTACAACGCCGATAAGCAAAAGACGTTCTCCGTATTTTCCGGAGGCTGGGATGTTCACGAGTCCAGCCAGATAGTCGCCCGGTTGCTCGCTTTGGGAGATGGAGTTTCGCCGCCGCCTGGAATCAAAAACCAGGAGCTGAAGAGCGTGTTTCTCGACGTCTATGCCGCCATTGCCAAGTATCACATGAAAACCTTTGGGCTGACGGAACGCCAACTGGCGATCGTGGCATCGAAAAACCACGAACACTCGGTCTTCAATCCACACTCGCAATACCGCCACCCCATGACCGTGGAAGAGGTCTTGGCAGCCAAGACCGTCGCTTGGCCGCTCACCTTGCCCATGTGCTCGCCCATAAGCGACGGCGCAGCTGCGATCTTGCTGTGCAGCCGAGAGGCGCTGTGCCGGTTTCCCAAGAGCCGGCCCATCAAAGTTCTGGCCAGTGTCTTGGCCAGCGGGGTGGAACGGGAATGGGGCCAGTTCGGGCAGCACATTGCCCGGCGCGCCGCCGTGCAGGCCTACGAGCAGGCCGGTTTGAGTCCGGAAGATATGTCCGTAGCCGAGGTGCACGATGCCACCGCCTTCGGCGAAATCCTGCAGAGCGAATGTTTGGGTTTTTGCGGAGTTGGCGAGGGAGGGGCGCTGGCGGAAAGCGGCGCTACCCGCTTGGGCGGGCGGATTCCCATCAATGTTTCGGGAGGACTGGAATCCAAGGGACATCCGGTGGGCGCCACGGGCATCGCCCAAATCTGCGAACTGACTTGCCAGTTGCGCGGAGAATCCGGCACCCGGCAGGTTCCCGGTGCGCGTCTGGCAATCGCTGCAAACGGCGGCGGATTCTACGGCGTCGAAGAAGCCGCGGCGTGCGTAAACATCCTGGGGAAATAAGAGACCTGGACGTATACGGCGTCCGCCAAAGCAGGCTGTGAAGCTGGAGGCAAGCATTTCACCGGCGCAACCATTTACTCGGGAGTCAGGGGCCGTCATGAAGCACAAAGGAAAAGAGATCAAGAACTACCGGGTGATTGCAGATGGGCTGCGCGGCTTAGAAGGGCCGGTGGCGCTTGCCGATGGCAGTGTATTGGTCTGCGAGATGGCCGAAGGGCGCGTGACCCGTGTCAAGCCCGACGGCAGCAAAGTTGTGGCGGCGGTGACCGGAGGTACGCCGGATGGCTTAGCCCTCGGCCCAGACGGCAAATGTTACGTTTGCAATCGTGGTTCTTCGCGATGGCGCCAGATCGGCGACATGCTCTTACCCATTCAAGAGGATGAGCCGAATGACCCCGAGGCACGGGGATACATTCAGCGTTTCGATCTCGAGACCGGCAAGGTCGAGATGCTCTACGAAGCCGCCGGTGAGCTGGGCCTGACCGGCCCCAACGATCTGGTCTTCGACGCCCAGGGCGGATTCTGGTTCACGGATTTTGGCCGCATGCGCCCGCGCAACGTTGACCGCGGCAGCGTCTTTTACGCCAAGGCGGATGGCAGCTTGATTCGCGAAGTGACGGGACCGTTCATGGGCCCCAACGGTATCGGACTCTCGCCGGATGGAAATTGGCTGTATGTAGCAGAGTCGTACACGCACCATCTTTACAAGTTCGAAATTGCCGGCCCTGGTGAAATCAAGCGTTCCCCCAGTCCTTTCCCCGAGCACGGCGGGTATTTCGTAGGTGGCCCGGACGGGATGGCTTTTTTCGACAGCCTGGCGGTGGATGCGGCGGGGTATGTCGTAGTTGCAACTCCTGGGGCCGGCAACCTAACCGTTTTTCATCCGGGCAATGGCGCGTACCAGAAAATTGCCATGCCGGATATGGCTCCCACCAACCTCTGCTTCGGCGGCAAGAATCTGAAAACGGCCTATGTCACACTGCTGGCCACGGGACGGCTAGCTGCGTTCGACTGGCCTAGGCCGGGTCTGCGCCTCAACTATCAGTAGCGGAGTGCGGGATGAAGTTGAGAAGCAAGAAGGAATTGTGGGCTCCAACTTCAAACGGGCGCTGAGCGAAATCCGGACTGTCTAGAACCGGGGGCAAGCTCTCCTCCTCGCCGGAGAGTAGTTCTCCCCGCGCATACCTGGGGAGAGGATGCGAACGATGGCAATCATTGACTATTTCGATCGTGGCTGCCGTATCGCCCCAGACAGCGATTATCTGATCTTCGGGGAGCGCCGCATCACATACCGGGAGGCGCAGCGGTTCAGCTATCGCGTGGCCAACGGGCTCTTGGCATTGGGCTGCAGAAAGGGAACACATGCCGCGGTATGGGCTAGCAACGATGCAGTGGGCTGGCTGTGCACCCTGTCCATCTGGCGTGCCGGCTTAACGTGGGTCCCAATCAACCCCCGCAACTCCGCCGAGGAGAACGGCTATATCCTCGATGCCTTTGACTGCGAGGTGCTGTTCTTTCAGCAACGGTTCAGCGAAGTGGTGGCGAGCCTCCGCCCGAAGCTGCCGAAGGTGCGCCAGTACATCTGCATGGACGGGGAAGGGGAAGGGGCGTTGTCACTGGATCGCTGGATGGCCGGCAAACCGGATTTGCCGCCGGTTGTCGAATACGCCCTGGAGGACGTCTGTTGTTTGCAACCAACGGGTGGCACAACGGGAAAACCCAAGGGGGTGATGAACACGCATCGCGCCATTCAGACCTTGGTAGCCAGTTGGCTGGCCGCGATGCCATACCCGGCTGGCCAACGGCCGGTCAATTTGGCGGCGGCGCCACTTACGCACGCCAGCGGAATCATGACGCTGGTGACCGCGGTGCGGGCCGGCGCCGTTGTCATCCTTCCGCGCTTGGAACCGGAGCCGCTCCTGGACGCAATCGAAAAATATCGCATCACCGAGCTCTACCTGCCGCCCACCGTAATCTACGTACTACTGGATCTGCCCGGTGTAAACCAGCGGGATTATTCATCCCTGCGCTACTTCATTTATGCCGCAGCGCCGATGTCAACGGAGAAACTGCGAAGGGCCATCAAGACTTTCGGGCCGGTGATGATGCAGGGCTACGGCCAAACCGAAGCCCCGGGCACGATCAGCTACCTGGCTCCCGAAGAGCACTTCGTCAACGGAGAGATCGCTCCCGACTCGCGCCTTTCTTCCTGCGGGCGCCCCTACCCTCTGGTGCGATGCGCGATTTTGGACAGCGAGAACAGGCCTTTGCCGGATGGCGATGTGGGCGAGATCTGCGTGGCCGGCGACATCCTGATGAAGGGCTACTACAAGGACCCGCAGAAGACGGCGGAGACCATCATAGACGGCTGGCTGCACACCGGCGACGTGGGATTTTTCGACCGCGAAGGCTACCTGCATATTACCGACCGAAAAAAAGACATGATCATTACGGGAGGCTACAACGTGTTTAGCGCCGAGGTCGAGGGAGTAGTCAACAGCCATCCGGCGGTTCGCGACTGCGCTGTCATCGGCGTGCCTGACGATAAGTGGGGCGAAGCGGTAAAAGCCGTGGTGGAGCTGAATGCCGGTTCGGCGGTGACCGCCGAAGAAATCATCGCGTTGTGCAAGCAGCGGCTGGGGAGCGTCAAAGCGCCTAAGAGCGTGGACTTCGTTGACAAGCTGCCGCGCAACTCGGCCGGCAAGCTGTCAAAGCGCGAACTCCGCGTAAAATACTTGGAAGGGTGAGCGCGGAAATCTCCCGAGGTTTTGCTAAATATTGCTGGGCAATCGAAGAAGAAGCTGCCCGTACATTGCATCAAAATGCAGCAGTTCGAATCCGCACTGTAGCAAATTGGCCGCTAAATCGCAGAATACGCAAGAATTAAAAACGGAGGAGTGGGTGAGCGGTTGAAACCGGCGGTCTTGAAAAATTAAATCGCTTGCTTTGTTATTACCACAGTACGCTTTCGTTATATAATCGCAGTATATTATTGCTACCCTTCGATTCAGAACAGCAGGATTGATTTCACTTGGAATCTAGAATCGTTCGGATGGTTTTTCACTTCCCATTCGCTGTGGGGAAAAGTGTGGGGACTCCATGCATGCGGAGGCACATCCTCGCACATCGTGCCACTACCAAATTCTTTAGCTAAATCCTTTGCTTTCCGAAGTAAGACTGAAAAGGAAGGACTTCCCAGAGATAGCACGCTTGGCTTGGGCGCAGGAGGTCCCCGGTTCAAATCCGGACGCCCCGACCACTTACTTCCTTATTTTCAATGAACTGTCTGTGCCAATTTGTGCCAGCTTAGGGGTTCACCTCACCAGCAGGAGAATGAGGGGAGAACAACTCCTCTATCTACCTAATCAGCGGTGAGGAAGGAAAATGTGTCGCTCGCTGGCAAAAATTTCTTCAAGTGAATCCAAATCGGACTGAGGTAGCCTGTGACGGCAGAGGGCGCGGGCAGGGACCGGGCAGATAATGTCTTGTAGGGGTGGGATTAGCCCGTTCCCAGCCAGGAAGCATCGTTTCAGACACGCTGCGGACACCTCATCCTAAGTCTTCACCTGCCGAAATCATTTAGAAACCATCGCTCAATAGGCTGTACCGTCTTCACCCGGCCTTCGCGGAGTCACGCTTGGTTTCGATTCAATGAATTGTGTCGAGACCGAACGTTGGCAGACAGGCACAGCCAAGGGCAAAAGAAACTTTATGAAATCCTTACGACTTCATCAGGACTTCTTTACGTGTCGCAGGTGAAGCTTGGAGCCATGGGCGGATACCCGCCAGGTGAACCGTGAACAAGGGCGGCCCAGCGAAAGAAAAGGATCTGAGGGCGATGTGGGTCTTCATAAGTTTCGCGGGCTTTGGTCTTGCGTTCATGTTGTACGCGTTGGTTCAGTTTTTCCGCGAGTCAAAGCGAACGAATAGAGCTCATCGACAGGGTTCTAACTCGAAACTCCAGGGGGCGCAGTCAGTGCGCTTGGTCACTATGATTCCGAAAGGCTCTCGACAGCGTCGTTAGCCGTGAAGTGCACATCGTCAGGAGGAGAGAAACAATCATGCTAGACGTCATTTTCATCGTCGCGACGGCGCTGTTTGTCGGAGTAGCCATTCTCTACGTTCGCGGGTGCGAACGGCTGAGGTAGGAGCGAGCCAATGAATGCAGGTAATGCGGTGTTGCTGATCATTTGCGCCCTTCTCTTTGGGTATTTGCTCTACGCCCTCCTGAAGGCGGAGGAGTTCTGATCATGACGGCAAATGGCTGGTTGCAAATTGCGTTTTATCTCCTGGTGATTTTTCTGCTCACCAAGCCACTCGGCATCTTCATGACGCGAGTATTCAGCCGGGAGAAGACGTTCCTAGATCCGGTCCTGCGGCCGGTCGAAAGAATCGTATACCGCCTGACCGGCGTGGACGAGAAGCATGAGATGCGCTGGACGGAGTACGCCATCGCCATGCTCCTGTTCAGCGGCGTCTCCATGGCGCTCCT
>JAIQEV010000109.1 GCA_020073585.1 Terriglobia bacterium | reverse complement strand
GAAGGGGACCTCCACTCCGATTGCTCTGCATATTTCGGCTAGGACGCGATAATTCGTTCCGGCAAGTCGACAGTTGACGTACGCTATTCTTACAGGCGCTCCAAGCTCTGTGGCCTTCTTCTCAAGCCTATCCAAGACATATTTGCTGACGATGGTTTTGCCTGTGCCTGTCTTACCGTAAACGCCCCTAAGATTGCCGCAATGTTGCCGCCCGAGGCCGGAGCGCTTCTCTAATTGATCGGTCAGACCATCTCGCACTATCGCGTCGTCGAGAAACTCGGCGGCGGTGGGATGGGCGTCGTCTACAAGGCCGAGGACACTCGCCTCCACCGTTTTATCGCCATGAAGTTTCTTCCCCGGGACGTCGCAATTACGACGAAAAGTTCGAAGGTATGATTACCCTGCGCCGCGCCCTCGCCGGTTCGCGCAACGTTCCCGCCGTCAAGCTCGCCGAAAAAATCGGCATCAACACCGTTGTGGACATGGCCCGCCGCTTCGGCGTCACCTCGCCCCTGCCCCCCTATCTTCCCCTGGCCCTGGGCTCCGCCGACCTGCGCCTGCTCGAGCACGTCTCCGCCTTCACCGCCTTCCCCAATGACGGCATCCGCATCGACCCGCACATGATCCGCCGCGTCACCACTTACGAGGGCGCCCTCCTCGAGGAGGCTCACCCCGAAGTTCACGACGTCGTCTCCCCCGACGTGGCCCGCACCATGACCGCCATGCTCGAGGAGGTAGTCCAATTCGGCACCGGCGTGCAGGCCAAGCAGCTGGGCCGCCCCAGCGCCGGCAAAACCGGCACCACGCAGGACTACACCGACGCCTGGTATATGGGTTTTACTCCGCAGATCACCACCGGAGTCTGGGTGGGGTACGACGATAAGGCCATCTCTCTCGGCAAGAAGGAGACCGGCGCGCGCGCCGCGCTGCCCATCTGGCTCGAGTACATGCAGGGCGCCCTGGCCGGCATGCCTGTCCTCGACTTCCCCAACGTTACCCCGCTCGAGCAGCAGGCCGGCGAACATCGCGTCATCGTGGACACCCCGGACACCGCTCCCACCGAGGACGAGCCCCCCGATCGCCCGCAGGCCGGCAAACCGCCGGCGCCCCGGTAGAGCGCGCGCTAGAACGCCATCGACACGCTAATCTGTGCAGACTTCAACGAGCTGTCCGTCTTGCGAAAGACCAGGTTCATTGCCGCCCGCTGAAGATTCGCCGGATTGATCATGGCCGCACTGAACGGAAACTTCACCAATTGCGTGCCGTTGGTACCCACCAGCGTGACGTCATACAACGAGCTGGTGCTCAGGGACAGAGTGGTGGAGGCCCAGCCGCTCGACAAGGTTCTGGTGGCGAGGATGGTGTCTGGCCCCGTCGCATTCATCTGGCCGACGATGACGGTTCCAGCCACGTTGGTCCCGTCGTCCCAGTGGGCGCCCATAATGAGACCTGTTCCGGTTGTTTGGGGCTGCGCGGGACTCGAAAAAATTGCCGCAATCGCGAGAATGAGGACTATCGAATAAGACTTTTTCACCTTAATCTCCTTTGCGAGAGGAGCCCGGGGAGGGGGGGAACCGGTACTTGCCTGCTTCGCATTGCCCCTTCAGGCTACGCAAAAACACCCGCGGAAACTATTGGTCGGTCGTCCAGAATTGGTGCAGCAGCAGGTACGGGCACTCCACCCGGAAGAACTGGCCATGTGACAGACGAAGACTGTTCGAAAGGGAAGGCCTGCCGAGCCAGCGTGTGCTGTCCCGGAAATTCGTGCGCGATCTCGATAGCGGGTCAGGACGGAACTTATCCCGGCTTTGTCGGGAGCTGTGACATAACTGCCGTCTGATCAACACGGCTTCGGCTGCTGCGGACAGCGGATCGCAGTTGGCACACGGACTCTTTAGCCTCGGAGGCCAGTCTCGACTTCAGCTCCGCGCAAATGGGTCCCAGCCCTTCGCCCGCAGCGCGGCGATCTTGCCGTCGCGCCCCGCCAGCACAATCTCCCGCTTCGCCGTTATCTCTCCGATGGCCGTCAGTGGCACTCCGCGATACGCCCGCGGAATCTCCTGCCCCTTGCGCGCCGTGAACAGCAGCTCGTAATCCTCCCCGCCGTGCAGCGCCAGCTCCAGCGCATCCACCCGCAGCTCTCGCGCCTCCGCGCTGGCCGCGCCCAGCGGAATCTGTCCCGCCGCAATCCGCGCTCCCGCTCCGCTCGCCGCGCACAGCCGCGCCAGATCCGTTGACAGCCCGTCGGAAATGTCCATCATTGCCGTGGCCAGCCGCTTTTCCGCCAGCCACCGTCCCAGCGCCAGCCGCGGCTCCGGGTAGAGGTGTCTCCGCAGGAGCGGATCATTCGCTCGTATGCCGCGCCGCTTGCTTCGCAGCAGCCGCAGCCCCAGTTCCGCCCCGCCCAGCGCTCCGCTCACGAAGATCGTGTCCCCCGGCCGCGCTCCCGCGCGCAGCACGCCCTCCCCGCGCCGCACCTCGCCCACCGCGGTCACGTGAATGAGTATCTGCGCGGTCCGCGTCGTGTCCCCGCCCGCCAGCGTGCAGCCCAGCCGCCGCGAAGCCCGCCGCAGCCCCCCCAGAAACTCCTTCAGCCACGCCCCCGTATGGCTCTCCGGCAGAGCCAGCCCCAGCAGGAAGCAGCGCGGCGCCCCGCCCATCGCCGCAATGTCGCTCACCGCGCGCGCCAGGCATTTCCAGCCCACCGCCTTGGCCGCATGCTTCTCCCGCAGGAAGTGCACTCCCTCCAGGAACCAGTCGCAGGTCAGCACCGTCTCGTACCCCGCCGACGGCGCGAACAGCGCCGCGTCGTCTCCGATGCCCACCCGCAGCCCAGCGTTTTTCCCCATCCAGGCGCTGTCCGCGATCCGCCGCAGCAGCGCATCTTCCGCCCCCGCCGCGCGCCCTTTCCCCGCTTTGTGCCCGCTTTTCATGGCTTTGGACAACTTTACTCTTCTCTGCGTGCTCTGCGCTTTCTGCGCCTCTGCGTTGTCTGCTCTGCCCGGGTCTGCTGCCGGCAGTATAGCGAGCGCCGTCCTCCGGCGCGAGCTTTGTGCCTCCCGTCTCCTGTCCCTCGGGACAGGAGACTACTCGGAGTCGGTTGCCCCGAAACTGGCCCTCCGGGGGTTGACTTCGCAAATCTACAAAAACTAATATGTCGCAGGAGCAAAACCGCCTCTTTCTGGTAGGATAGCTCCTCCCGTGTTCCAACCGCGGGCGACTTGTTGACCGCATTGCGGTCACGCTTCATAGGTTGGAGAAGTGCGATATACCGTGCAAGGCTGAGGGGCCCGAAGCGCCAGCGCCATGTTCAAGGGAAAGTCATACACATTTTACGTTGCCTCGTCGCCGGGCCATCTCCGCAAGATGACCGTCTCGGCGTACGTGCTGCAGGGCATTGCCGTCCTGGCGCTGATCGGCTCCATCTCCGTGGCCGCCGCGGTCGCCTCCTACAGCCGCATGCTCTGGAAGGTCGGCAACTACAACGCCCTGCGCCACCAGCAGGACACCCTCAAGCGCCAGTATCAGCAGTTGCAGACCACCGTCAACGACACCAACCAGCGCCTCGATTCGCTGCAGTCCCTGGCCACCGAAGTGGCCATGACCTACGGCGTCCTGCGCTACAAGCCGGCCATGTTCGACTTGCGCGACACCGCCTCCACCCCGGAAGCCGTCTTTGAGCGCTCCCTCGAGCAGTTCACCTTCCTCAAGCGCAACGCTTCCGCTATCACCGTCTCCAGCAACGGCCTGCGCCTCATGTCCGCGCTCAGCTTCGCCGACTCCGCCTATACCCC
>JAIQEV010000067.1 GCA_020073585.1 Terriglobia bacterium | reverse complement strand
CGCGTGGCCGGTGAAGGTCACCGACGGCACGAACTCCATGCCGGCGATGGACGCCGGGGCGCGCGCGGGCTTCCAGAAGATCACCGACGGCACGAACACGGCCATCGTGGACCCGTGCGCGAATTCCGCGCTGACGCGGACGGCTTTCGTTATCAACCAGACCGCCGGCGCGCAGGTCATTACGGGCGCCGCGAGCAAGCAAACCTACATCTGCTCGATCTTCTATGTAACGGCCACGGCGCAGAACGTCGCGCTTGTCGAGGGAACCGGCACGGTCTGCGCAACCGGCACGGCCGGGATGGCCGGAGGCGCGACCGCGGCGACCGGACAGAACTGGGCCGCAAACGAAGGCTGGACGAATCCAGCAACCGGGTTCTGGCACTTCAAGACGGCGACCGCCGCCGACAACCTTTGCCTGCTGCAGAGCGGCACGGGGCAGATTTCAGGCGGCGGCAGCTACGTGCAAAACTGAGGAGGATGGAATGAAAAAGCTGTTTCTGATTCTGACCCTGCTCCTGTTCGTTCTTCCCGCCGAGGCGGCCATCACGTTCGTGCAGGCCAAATGGAGCAGCGCGGGCTCATCGACGAGCATCACCGTGACGCTGAGTTCCGCGGTCGGCTCCGGCGATCTACTTTTCGTGTGGGCGCAGGTCTTCAACACTTCGAACACCATCAGCGTGAGCGATTCACTGGCCAACACCTGGACCTGCGACACCCAGCAAACGGGGACCAGCTCCACGGCGCTGATGTGCTACGTGAAAAGCTCGGCTTCCGGAGCCTCCGACATCATCACTATTTCGCAAACGGGCGCGGCGGCCACGATTGTGGGCACGGCGGCGGAGTATTCCGGCACGGACACGGCGGCTCCCCTGGACGTGGTGGGCTACAGCTTCCAGGGCGCGAACGCCACGCAGACCACGCCATCCGTCACCACGGCTAACGCCAATGACGTGGTGATCGCCGCGGAGAACGATGGGAATATGGGGAATTCGACTTCACCGGCAGCGCCCTTCACGCTGCGGACAACGCCGACGTCCGGCACCAACGCGGCCCTGGCCGATAATATCGTGACCGCGACGGGGAGTTATTCGGCGACGTTCACGAACCAATTCGCGGGAGCGGAGCACGCCAAGGTCACCGCGGCCTTCAAACAAGCCGGAGGAGGAGCCGCCCCGCCGCCCCCGCAACTGCTGAACCTCGGCGTGGGCGCGTTGGCGTATGCGATCAACCAGCAGAATCTCAGCGGCTTCCGAGGATGCCTTTCCACGGATACGGCCTGCACGATGGAAGCGGAACTGTGCGACGAGAAGAACAACTGCCTGCACTTTCCCGTGGGGAGTCATTCTCTGGTGGTGAACTTCGCCAAGAACGGCGTGCCCACGCCGGTAGCCTATTCCATTTTTCAGGTGACTTCGCAGCCGTGAGATGAGCGCGGGGAGGATTCTCTGGTGAGCGGTTTCGAGGTAAAGATCGAGGGAGGCGCATTGGTGGTCACGATCCCGATAATCGTGGACTCCGTGATCGTCGAAAGAAGCGAAGCGCAGAAAAAATTGACAAGCACGCTGCCGCCGCGCGCGCTGGAGGTCTTCCAGTTGATTCGGCGAAGGATGTGCGACAAGGAGATCGCCGCCGAGCTGAATATCTCCACGGGTACGGTGAAGGCCCACAAGAAACTGATCTTTCACAAGCTCGGCTGCGCTTCGCGGGCGGAACTGCTCTACAAATTCGGCTACGAAAATTGAGGAGGGCGGAATGAAGGCTCTGCGGCTCATCGGGATTCTGGGACTTGCGGCGGCATGCATTCTTTCCGCTTCGCGGGCGAACGCGCAGGAAAAGGCCGCGCCCGCGGCGGAAGCGGCGAAGCCGGCCGCTCCGGCGACGCCGGTGATGGTGGACGCCGCTTTCGTCGAGACCCTGGGCGACTACCAGATGATCCTGCGGGAAATCGAGAGGATCGAGGCCGCGACGGGCACGGTCGAGATCCCCGTGAGCATCGCCGAGCTGCGGCAGCGCGCCGCATTCAAGCTGGCGAAGCTGCGGGCCTGGATGAAGGAGCACGGCGTGGGCGAGGACTGGAGCTACGACGCGGCGCGCAGGTCGTTCCTGCCGCCGGCCGCGGCGGTGAAAGGCGCGGACCGGAGGCCGTGAGCCCGCGCATTGTTTGCGCTTGCGGGTGCGAGAAGAGCTTTCATCCGAGGACGCCCTGGCAGAAATTTTTCAGCAAGGGGTGCCGGTTCAAAAAATGGCGGTCCGTAATGCTTCGTAGAAGGCCAGCCAAACGCGCACAGGCTTCGTCAGATGCGTTGCAACGCATTCCGATGAGGGTCTATTGCAGGAGGGTGATTAAAGTGGGCCTGGTGCGAAAGGCGCTCGGGCTGTCCGGAGGCCCAAACAAGGTTCTAGTACTTGGCATTCTTGCGGCGGCATTGCAGCCGAGTCCTGAGATCGGCGCGGGCCAGGGGCAGGACTGATGGCGGAAGCTCCCATCACCGGGAGGCAGCTGATTCGGCTCCAAGTCTTGTGGGGCCTCTTCTGCGCCCAGGCCCGGCTGGACGCCAAGGATCGCGGTGCTCGCCTGGGCTGGGTGGCGGGCGCCGTCGGCCGGCAGATCGGCTCCTTTCGCGAGCTGACCGCGGCAGAGGCCAAGACGGCGATCGACGCCATCCAGAAACATCTGCCGCCGGAGTTGCTGCGCAGGAAGCGGCCGCCGCGCCGCCTGGCCCAAGCCTACGGAACGGCGGGAAGGCGCGGCCGGGACGACAAGGAAATGCGTTTCGCCGATGCCGAGACCTGGCGGCTGCTCGACGGGCTGCTGGCGAAGCTGGGCTGGACGCGCGAGCGCCTGGACGCCTTCCTGCGTTCGAGCAAGTCACCGGTGCGCAACGGCGTCATCCGCACGCTGGGCGAGGCCAACCGCGTGATCTGGGCGCTCAAGGGCATGCTTCGCCGAGCCGAGGTTCTCCCCGAAGGAACCGGGGCGGCCAACTTGGAAGCGGAGGTTGCCGCCCGGTGAATAGCCCGACCGCGCATATTTCCGCGACGCAGGTCACCACCGGCACCGCGGCGCGGCTCCTCAAGGTTTCTCCCGACACGATCAACCGCCTGTGCGAAGAAGGCCTGGTGCGCGCCTGGCGGGTTACCGACCGTGGATGGTGGCGCATCGATTACGCCTCGCTGCTCGGCTATCTGGCCGAACGGCGCGACTCGCGGACTTGCCTCTTCCGGTAGATTCCCCCAAAAAACGCCGCAAACGGCGCACGGATTTTCGGAAAGCCGTGCAATCGTGCGCCTGTGCGAGTGAAGCTACCGTTCGCGGATAGCCCCAAAACGGCCGCGGCTCCTGCCGCCGCGGCCGTGCCCCCCTGCAGGAGGATTCCCGGATGACGCCGGCGGAACAGCTCGCGTTCATCCAGCGCGTGGCGCCCTGGGCGCAATATTCGCAGGCGAAGTACGGCGTGCCGGCTTCGGTGACCATCGCGCAGGCCATCCTCGAATCGAGCGACCGCCAGGGCAACTGGGGCAAATCCATCCTCGCCGCCAAGTACAACAACTATTTCGGCATCAAGGACAGCCGGCTGTTCGGCGACGGCTACTGCGAGCTGAAGACCACCGAATACGTGAAGCTGCGCCCGGTCGAGATCACGGCGCGCTTCGAATCCTTCAAGGATCCGCAGCGGTGTTTCGAAGCGCATGCGCGGCTGCTCGCGCAGTCGCCGCGCTACGAAGCGGCGATGGCCGACGCGGACGATCCTTTCGTCTTCGCGGCGCGGATCCGGGAATGCGGCTATTCGACGGATCCGGATTACGCCCACAAGCTGGCGAGCCTGATCACCAAATTTCATCTTCGGGATTTCGACGCGCCGGCGAAGCCGGCCGCGGGAAAAGCTTAGGAGAGCCGGGAAAGAGGGAAGGCACCCAGGAGGTAAGGGGCGGCGTTTCTGGCGCATCCCGGCTCTTCTGGGAATTTCAAGAACGAAGGAGAAAAGCGATGAAAGAACTGGTGGAAAGAGCGGGGACGGAAATCGGCACCCTCATCGGGATGGCGTTCGACGACACGCCGAACAGCTCGCAGCTCGGGGAATTCTTCTCGACCGGCACGCAGGCCTTCAAGGATCTGGCCGACACCGTCGGGCAGCTCCCCAAGGAAAAGCGCGCCGCGGCGATCTCGCATTTCCTGAACAAGGTGCACGAGCGGGCCAACGAAACGATTCCCGCGCTCGAACTCGATTAGCGGCGCGAAGGAGCAGGCATGGATCCGCTGCATGCGCTGGCCGACCTCATCGTCGGCTGGCACCGAACCGGGAAGATGGTCCAGTTCGCGGATAATTTCCGCCGCTGGGCCGCGGGCCTGGTCGGCCTGACGATCAGCTACGTTCTCGGCTATTCCGGCGGGAAGGGCGGCGCCCTTCTCGCCGGGAAGCCCGAGGCGATCGCCACCGGGATCGGCCTGCTGACCGCCGGGGGCATGATGCTGGCTTCCTTTCTGCGCTCGGGAAAAATGTTCCGGGACGTGGTGGTCGCCACTCCGCAGAATCTGATTCCGGCGCAGATCGACGACAAGGGCCGCGGGCCGATGGTCAGCCATGCGGAGGACTCGCAGAAATGATGGATGCCACGGCCAAAACCGCGTTTCCCAAAATCGGGCGCATCTTCGCGATCACCGTCGGCGGGACGGGAGTCGGCGTGGGCATCGGGCTGATGAAGATGCTTTTCGACTTGTACAAATCCGACCGCGCCATCGGCCTGCAGGTGATCGACTCCGCGCCGCTGGTGGTGATTCTGATGTTCGCCATGTGCCTGTGGTTCCTGCAGACCGACCGGCAAATCGACGTGACGCGCGACACCGCGATGGCCATGGGCGAGATGGCCGCGGCCAACCGCGAGCTGGCCGTGGCGGTGAAGGACTACACATCGAGGGATAGCGCGCGCGCGGAAGCGCAGGATGCCGCCCTGCGGTATCTCGCGGGGAACACCGATCTGATTCTGTCGAAGATCAAGGAAATGGAGAAGCGCTCGGCGACATGAGAGTCGATGCCATCGTGAAGCGCAGGGTACGGGGAGTGATCCTCAAACTCGTGCTGCAAAAGCACGAACGGCAGGAGCACCGCTACGACGATTACACGCTGCTGGCCGCTCTCGACCGCCTGAGCTTCGAGCTCTATCTGGACATCGTGCGCGAGATTCTGCAGGACCTGGAGGAGCGCGAGCTGATCTCCTTCGAGAAGCGGAAGAACCGCAAGACCGGCGAAATGGCGATCAGCAAGATCCAGCTCTGTCCGCGCGGACGCGACGTCCTCGAAGGCAACGCATCGGACGTTGCCGTGGAAGTGGAATGAATGAAGGGCGAGCACAGACCGGGATACCGCCGGCCGCGCACCGGCGAGGAACGCAGCGTGCGCCAGCCGCTGAAGATCGACAAGCTCTCGCAGGAAGTGCGCGACGCGATCCTCAAGGCGCGGGCCGAGGGATGCACCTGGGAAGAGACCGCCGAATGGGCCTCGAAGAAAGCGGGCGAACCGCTGGCCATCTCCGTGGTGCACCGCTGGTACGACTTGCGCGTCGAGCAGGTGCGGAAGGAAGTGATGGAGCAGGCCGAGCGCTCGCGGGCCATCGCCGCGGCCTTCGCCGGCAAGGAATTCAAGGATTTGCCGGAAGCGGCGCTGAACGCGCTGACGAGCGAAGTCTTCGCGGTGATGGAGGCCGGCGAGGCCGCGGACCGCGAGAAGGCGCTGGCCAACCTGGTCTTCGTGATGAGCAAGCTGATCACGGCGCAGGCCAAACAAAAGCAGGTGGAGCTCGAGCGTGAAAAGATCGAGCTCGCAAAAAAGAAGTTCGACGATCTGAGAAGCAAGGCGGAGAAAGCGACGAATGACGCAGCGGCAAAAATCGGGAAAGGCAAAGAGTTCACGCTCGCGGACATCAATAATATCCGCCAGCGGACCTTTGGGCTCCCTCCGATTCAGCGAAGCGCTTCCGCCGGTCATTGAGCTGCGGCCATATCAGCAGCTCTGGATCGACGACCAATCGCGCTTCAAGGGCGCGGTGAAGTCCGCGCGCATCGGGTATACCTTCGCGACCGCCGGCGAGGCCGTGCTGGATTGCCTGGAACGCGAAAACGCCACCTGGACCACGCTGAGCCATTCGTTCCCCGGTGCGATAGAGTTCATCGAAAAGGGCGCGGCCCCGATCATCGAGGCCATGGGCGCGGTGGCGCAGCATTCGAGCGAGCTATATGCGGATGATCTGGGCGCGACAGATATCCAGGTAAAACGCATCAGCTTTTCCAATGGGTCGCGGATTCTGGCACTGGCCGCGAACCCGCGCACGGTGCGCGGCTATCCGGGCAACGCCATCCTGGATGAGTTCGCGCATGTCAAGGACAGCTACCTGATCTGGGCCGGTGTCACCCGGCAGCTCGCCCTCGGCCACAAGCTGCGCATCCCTTCCACGCCGTTCGGCGAGGTGGGAAAGTTCTTCGACCTGGCGCATGAGTTTGGTCTGGACCAGGGCATTGCGCCGGCAACAAATCCTGTACGCGTGGGCCCCTGGTCGTGGCATTGGACTGATGTGCACATGGCTATCGCGCAGGGCTGCGCCATCGACCTCGACGAAATGCGGGCGCTCTACAAGGGTGACAACGACACGTTTGCGCAGGAATTCCTGTGCGTCTTCTTGAAGGCGGTGGGCGCGTGGCTCTCGCTCGAATTGATCGCGCAGGCCGAGGACGCCGGCGCGACCGTAGATTGGCCAGCGGGCTACCAGCCGGTAGGGCGGTTATTTCTCGGCGTGGACGTCGGCCGCAGCGGTGACCGCACCATGGCATGGATGGATGAACATGTGGGCGACGTGGCCTGGACGCGCATGGTGCAACGGATGCACGATGTGCCGTTCTTCGAGCGGAACGAGAAGCACGACCAGGCACGGCTCCTCGAACCATGGGTGCGTCTTGCGCAACGCACCGCGATGGATTGCACTGGTATCGGCTTGGGGCTTTACGAATGGCTGGCCGCGAAACATAGTGGCCGCGTGATGGGCATCAACTTTTCCGGCTCGGTCCCGAAGGGCGCCAATGTTCCGGCGCATATGGCTGCAGCCAGTGGCGCGGTGAAAATCAAGACGGACATGGCTGTGCGCATGAAGCAGCGCTTCGAGCAGGGAAAGAACCGCATCCCGCACGATCTGGATATCCGTCAGGAGCTGCAGGCCATAAAGCGGGAATACTCCGGCGGCGCGGTTCGCTTCGATGCGCCGCGCATCGAGATCGACAGCGCATCCGGCTCGAAGAACAAGGCCTACGCGCACGCTGAAGCATTCTGGGCCAAGAGCCTGGCGGATCTCGCCGCGAGTAACGGAGCAATTTCGACCGAGCTGCTCTCCGGAAATCACCGGACATTGGCGAGCGAGCTGACGAGGGGCCGCGATTATTATGCTGGCGGGGCCGCGCGCGCCGCGGCGGGGTACTGAGGAACGATGGCCACGAAGCCACAAATCGTCGCGAAGCCCGAGACGGTCGAACTGGTCACCAACGCCATCCTGCGGGTGGTGGGGCTGAACGCGCAGGCCTTCAGCGGCAACTTGAATCCGTCATCGATCTACCGGCAGATGGTGCAGGGCTCGCCGTCCGTTTTCCCGTACTACCGCGAAATCGAGGAGAAGGACACGGCCATCGCCTCGGGGCTCGAGACGCGCCGCATCCTGGCGATGGCCCGGGACGTCAAGATCCATTCCTCGGACCCGCAGAACGGCCAGGCGAAACTCTATGCCGACGGGCTCGCGGCCTTCTTCGATTCCATTCCGCGGTTCCGGCTGGCGGTCTGGGAATTGCTGGATGCTCCAGCATACGGCTATTCGGTACTCGAGATCCTCTGGCGCCTGGATGCGAGCGGGATCTCGGCGGACCGGCTGGTGGGCAGACCGCAGGAGCTTTTCCGTTTTGGCCGGCTGACCGATCCGCAAACCGGCGAACTGCTGCTCGCGAACTTCGCGGGCGCGGAAGGGCAGCCCGTGCCGCCGGCGAAATTCATCGTCTCCTGCTATCGCGAGCGGCATGGAGACCGCCGGGGTTTGCCGCTCCTGCGGCGGCTCTTCTGGCCTTCATGGTTCAAGCGCAACGTGCTGCGCCTGCTCCTGCACTTCCTCGAGAAGGGCAATGGCACCGTAGTCGTCAAATATCAGGCCGGCGCGGGAGACCAGGAAAAAGGCAAGGCCCTCGAAGCGGCGCAGAGCATCGCGGAAGAAACCGCCGTGGCCGTGCCCGAGAGTTTCGCGCTCCTCGATCAGGCGCTGCAAACCACCCGCACGCGCGACGGCAACGATTTCCGCACCATGTTCGACTACTTCGACGCCGAGATGACGCGGATGATTCTCGGCCAGACTCTTTCGACCCGCGGAGCGGAACAGCAGCGCGGCACGATGTCGCTGGGAGAGATCCACATCCAGACGATGTTCGAATATATCCGCAATGACCTGGGCGACCTCGAGGAAACGGTAAACGAGCAGCTCGCCAAGCCCTGGCTGCTGTGGACCTTCGGCCCGCAGGCGCTCGACCGCGGATTCCGCCCGGTCTGGCGCGTGGACAAAGAGCCGCCGAAGGATGTGAATGGGGCTCTTGATCAGCTTTCCAAGGCACGGTCGATGGGCGCGAAGATTCCCATGCTGGAAGTCTACGAACGCGGGCAGATCCGGCAGCCCGAAGGCGCGGAAGAGCTTCTGCCGGCGCCGCAGGTGCCGACGAGTTTATTTCAACCGGGAGCGTGATGCCGCAGACGGTCCAATTCGGACAGCCGAAAGTCGAGCGGCCCGAGATCCGCGTCACGACGCGGGCCAGCCGGGAAGCGATCGACACGCAGCTCGACCTCGAGAAGATGCTGGCGGCGGCCGTCTTCGAGCAGGCGCGCTATTTCTCGGCCATTTCGGCGGAGCTCCTGACTCAGGCCATGCGCGTTTTCCGGGGAAGCGGTTCGCTGGCGGCGGCCGAGGCTTTCACCGGGGATCTCTGGCAGCACATCGAGCGCACCGCCGCGATCTTCGCGGCCACGCGCGTGCTCGGCCGGGCGCGCATCCGCAAGGAAGTGGGTCTGCCTCTCGAAAAGGGCCGCGCGGAATTCGCGGAAGTCCTGCATGGCATCGGCGTCGAGGACGCCGTCGCCCATCTGCGCTCCTTGCCGGTCATCACGCAGGAGGATTGGCGCCACCTGCTGCGCATTTACCGGCAGCCGGCGTTCACCGCCGCCGGCGTCGAGAATAGGGCTGCGCTCGAGGCCTTGCGCGATCTGGTCTCCAAGGGGCTCGACAAGGGCTGGAGCACACAGCAATTCGAAGCCGCCGCCGAAAAACTGCTGCGGAAATTCCAGACGGAAGCCGGATCCCTGCGCACGCTCTGGAACACCACGACTGCCAGCGCGATGGCGCGGGGCCGCGAGGAAATGCTGGACGATCCGGAAGTGAAGAAGGTCGTGAGCTACCGGCTCTACGACGCGATTCTCGATTTCCATACCCGGCCGAATCATCGCGCGCTCGACGGCGGAATCGCTCCGGCGGAGTGGGATGGATGGGGCGTCTACGGTCCGCCGAACGGATTCAATTGCCGGTGCACGCTCATCGGCATCACCGCGGCGCGCGCGAACTCCATGCTGGCGAGCGGCCGGGGATTCGATTTGACGGAAGGAATTCCGGCCGGAGCCGGACCGGATCCGGGCTTCGGAAAGGCGGCATGACGATGGCGAACTTCAATTCGCAGTGGATCGAGATCTTCAAGAGCGGGAATTACGGCCCCAAGGGCGACTGGCCGGTGGAAAAGCTGCAGCAGGTCGTCGCCAATTTCAACGCCGGAAGCTGGAAGCCGCCCGCGGTGCTGGGCCATCCGGAGCACGATTCGCCGGCCATGGGCTGGGTCGAGCAGCTCGCGCTCGATGGCGGAGTGCTGAAGGCCAAATTCATGAAGGTGCAGCCGCAGCTCGAGGCCCATGTGGCCGAGGGCCGCTATCCGAACCGCTCCGCGGCGTTCTATCTCGATCCGCAGGGCAAAGGCCCGGTGCTGCGCCACGTCGGTTTTCTCGGGGGCATGCCGCCCGAGATCAAGGGGCTCGAACCGGTCAAATTTTCCGATGGCGAATTCGTCGCCATCGAGTTCAAGGAGGATGACGTGGATCCAAACGAAATCAAGAAATCGGTGCGCGAATCCGTCCGGGAGTTTTTCGCCGAATTCTTCGGCGGCAAAAAGCTCGGCGAGACCTTCTCCGAAGCGGACATGAACGCGAAGATCGCGGCCATGCGCCAGGAGATGCAGAGCAAGATGGACGAAACGGTGAAGGAGCTCAAGGACAAGTTCGCCGAGAGCACGAAGAAGGCCGAGGAACTCTCCGCCGCGGCGAAAACCGTTTCGGCGAAGGAGAAGGTCAAGGCGTTCATCGAGGGACGCCGGGCTGCCGGGCAGTGGGTTCCGGCGTTCGACGAAGCCGGACTTCCGGCGGTGCTCGAACATCTGGCCATCGCCGGCGGGGTAGTGAAGTTCGGAGAAGCGGGCAAGGAAAAGGAAGTGGAAACCTACGACCTCCTGGCCAACTTCTTCGAGAAGGCGCTGCCGCAGATCGTGCCGGTCGGGACTTTGAAACTGAAGCCGGCGAAGGGCGGTAAGATCATGAAGTTCAACGAAGCGCGCGGCATCTCCCTCAACGAGGGCTCCGTGCTCGTGGCGCAGCGCGCCGAGGAGATTTCGGCCGAGCGCAAGATCTCCTTCGGCGATGCGCTGCGCGTGGCGCGGGAAGAGCTGGGCGGAGGCGCGGCGGCCGCGGCTGGCGGGACTTCCTCCGGCGCCGTTTAGTCCGGCGGCGGAAAGCGAAATAGTTCATCCCCGGCATGGCCGGGAGAAAGAGAGCAAACGATGGCGAAAGCAACGATGGGCCCGATGCCGGGAGCCGAGATCAGGACGTACCGCGGAGAGGGCGGAGCCCTCACGCGCGGCACGGCAGTGATGCAAGGCACGGCGCAGGACCAGGTCAAGGCCCCGACGGGCGCGAACGTGCGTCCGGCCGGGATCGTGGCGGAAACCACCGCGGCCGCCGGAGATCCGGTGGCGGTGGTGCGGCGCGGCGAGTGCATTGCGATCGCCGGCGGCGCGGTGAATCCCGGCGATTATGTCGAGATCACCGGAGTGAACGGGCGACTGACCGCGACCGTGACGGGCGGACATGAAGTGGTGGGCCGGGCGGTTTCGGCGGCCGCGGCCGATGGCGACGAGTTCGTCATCGACGTTCACCCGCTGCTGTACTAACCCTTTTCCCGGCGGCCCGCCAGGGCGGGGCGCGCCGCCGGCTCCCGTGAGCGCCGCCCAGGATTCGACCCGGTCCTCCCGATAAAGGGAGGCGGGCAGGAGGAAAAAAGAAATGCCGCCAGTGATTGCACCCTTGACCGGCCATCTGGACATGGCGCTCACGCAGTTCGCGAAACGCTTCAGCCAGAATGGCCTGATCAGCGACTTACTGGCGCCCCGCGTTCCCGTGGGACGCCAGACCGACAAATACTGGATCTTCGGCCGCGAAGACCAGGAACTCACCGAACAGCAGCTTCGCGCGACCGGCGCGCCGGCGCAGCGCATCCGGCGCTCGCTCTCCACCGATTCCTATTTCTGCCGCAGCCATGCGCTCGCGGCGGATATCGCGGATGAGGATCGGGCGGGCTATACGGACGCCGGCGACCTCGAACAGGATTCGACCCAGGCGCTCATGGCCAAGATCCTCCTGCAGAAGGAGGACGAGCTGGCCGCGATGCTGACCGACACGGCGCAAGTCACCAACAACACCACGCTCGCCGGCGTGAGCCAGTGGAGCGATTATGGCAATTCGAAGCCGGGCACCGACGTCGAAACCGCCAAGTCGTTCATCCGCAAGAGCGGCGTCCGGCCGAATGTCATGGTGGTGGGTGACGACGTCTACACGCAGCTCATCGCGCATCCCGCGCTGGCGGACCGCTTCAAGTATGTCCAGCGCGGCTCGCTGAACGAGCAGGACCTCGCGGCCTATTTCGGCGTGGATCAGTTCCTCGTCGCGCGCGCGGTGAAAGTCACGGCTGGAACTCCCGGATTCGTCTGGGGCAAGCATGCGTTGCTGGCGTATGTGAGCCCATCGACGAGCCGCGAGGACATCAGCGCGGTGAAGAGCTTCATCTGGGACAGCGCGCCGGGAACGGTGGGCGGCATCGGCGTCGTGACGGGACGCAATCCCGAACCGACGGCGAAGGCCGACATCGTCGGCGTGGACTTCTATTACCAGCAGAAGATCACCGCCGTCGAAACGATCTATCTGATCAAGAACGCGGTCGCGTAAGCGCCCGGGCAGTGAACGTTTGAAAATCCATTGCTTCCCGTCCCGGCCCGGCCGGGGCGGGAAGGAGAGAGGAAAAAAGATGAAAAGGAAATCCATTTGGGCGGCAGCCACGGTCCTGCTGACGGCTCTGATCCTGGTGTTGTGCATTCCACAGGCGCGGATCCAGGCGCAGCAGATTGGCGACCAGGTGCTGCTGCAGATGAAGTTTATCAAGGCCGGCCCGCAGACGCAGGGAGCCGGCGTGCTGCAGACCGGTGAGGTCAACAGTCTATCGGCGGCGGTGGCGACCGCGACGCTGACGCAGGTAGTGGCGGCCCCAACTTCGGGCTCCATCTATTTGCGGGGAATCCTGCTCGAGAAGGTCACGGCGACGACCGGGAGCGTGACCGTGCAGTCCGGCACGGGAACGAACTGCGGCACAGGCACCGCCGTATTACTCGGACCGGTGGTCATCCCTCCGGCCGGCTATTTGCGGCTCGATATCCAAGTGCCGGCGGCCAAGGCCCTCTGTTTGCAGACCGACGCGGCCACTACTTCCGTCCGCGCGCTCTACGACTGAGGCTGGTTTGTTTGATGGACCGGGCGTCCCGGCCCGCCGGGACGCTCCCAATTTCGAGAGAAGAGAGAGAGGGAACATGTCTTCGTATATCGTGAAGACTCCCATCCGCCACGACGGAGAGAATTACGCTCCGGGCGAGCGGATCGACCTGAGCGTCAAGGAAGCGGAAACCATGCCCTGGGCGGTCGCGCCGGCGAAAAAAGAAGAGAAGCCCGCGGCAGCCGAAAACAAAAACGGCGACGCGGGGAAGAGCTAGCCGCTGAGCGATGGCCTACGCGACCCAAGCGGATCTCGATAACCGGCTGACGCATAAGCGCCTCGTCGAGCTGACGGATTTCGACGGCTCGGGAGAGCTCAACGCCGCGCGGGTCACCGAAGCCCTGGCCGTGGCCGGCGCGGAGATCGACGCTTATGCGGCCGGCCGGTATCTGATTCCGCTCGCGCAGAGCAAACAGGTGAACGATCTCTGCCTGCGCATCGCCATCTACCGGCTCTATGCGAACCGCCAGCGGGCGATTCCGGATACGGTGAGCAAGGACCGCGACGACGCGGTCGCGCTGCTGAAAGATGTGGCCAGCGGAAAGGCGTCGCTCGATCAGCCGGCGGCGACGCAGACCACGGAGATGAACGTGGTCAAGCGCGATCACGATACCAAGCCGGAAGTGTTCGACGAGACCAAGATCACGGGATTCTAGGGATGCCGACGCAGATCAAAATCGACTTGGCGGACGTGCGCAGGAAGTTCGGGCTCGTCGCCGCGCAGATGCGCAGGCCGCTGCTGGTGGCCGTGGCCGAATGGCTGCGCTTCATCATCCGGCAATCCTTCGACCAGCAGTCCACTCCGGAAGGCATCCCCTGGAAGACGCTGTCGCAGCCCTATGGCAAGTTTAAGCAAATGGCCACCGGCAAGCGCGCGCGGCGCGTCGGCCCGGGCGGCCAGCCGGGCGGGCAAGTGCTCATCGGCGGGAAAAAGAAGCTCTATCGCTCCGGCGACCTTTTTCACTCCCTCGACCGCGGGATCCTGCTGGGCGAAGATCGCGTTTGGGCTTCGAGCATGCTGCCCTATGCCGCCGCGCAAAACTTCGGCGCGACGATTTCCATCCCGGAGATCCGCCCGAAGAAAGCCAATGGCGTGCTGCGCTGGTTCGGCCCGGACGGCCCGGTCTTCGCGCTCTATGCGCGCGCGCATCGCGTGACGCTCCCCGCGCGGGCGTATCTGCCCACGCCGGCGTTTGCCGAAACCCAGGCGGCCATGGTGATCGACGAGACTTTGCAGGACGCCATCAATCGCGCGGGGGCCGGGCAATGAGCCAGACGCGCCTCCCCGAAATAGAAAACGCTTTGCTAGAGCTGCTGAAATCCGCGCTCGCCGACGTGAGCGATATCGCCGCGCTCACCGAGGGAGATTTCAACGAAGACGATCAGATCGTGGCCGGGACGCCGGCCATCCGCATCTTCTTCCGGCTCGAGCAGCTCGACCGCGCGCATGACCACCTGGCGCTGACCTACCAGTCGGACCAGAACTGGGTCGCGCTCTGCGGAGCGCAGGATCAGCGCGATTTCGGAAGCGAGCGCAAAGGCGCGCTCGATCTGGTGAGCCGGGCATGCAACGCGCTGGCCGGCGCGCGCCTGGCGCTGGCGGATCAGACGCAGGGGCCGCAGGCGGTTCTCCGCCGGGTCAGCCTCTTCCAGGTCAGCGCCGAGGGCACCTGGTATTCGGTCGAGTTTTCGGTCGAGAGCATCACGCAGTTCGCGGGCAATGCGCGATAGGAGGGCGGAATGGCACCTTCTGATTTTGTGAATGCGAAATTGAGCGCCAGAGGCGCGGAACTCGCCGGGGAAGGCTCGGTGCGCGTCCATGGCGGCACCTATGAATTTTCCCTCGCCCCCGGGCAGACGCTGCGCGTCACGCGGGGAGAATTCAACGAGATTTTGCTTCGCGCCGCCGATGAAGAGGGAAAGAGCCTGTTCGAAGAGACCGAAGATTCCGCCGGCGAGTCGCCGGCTGTCCCGCCCCGGCGCCGCGCCGCGGCCGAGAGGAGCTAGACGATGTCTTACGTACCGCAGCATGTCACGCTTCGCAATATGGTCATCGGGCCGAAAAAGCAGACGACCTATGGCACCGCGTTGCTGGATGCCAGCCTCACCCGCCGGCTGCGCTTCGAACAGTCGGCCTTCGCGATCTTCGGGAAGGAGTATTACAGCGATGTGGACCGCGCCGGAAAGGGCCACGAGTTCCCGACCATCCGCGTGCCGGTTTCGAAGGATGTGCGGCTCTCGCTCGGCGGGGATCTCGATGATTTCCTGGCCGCCTGGCTCCTGGCGTTCACCATGTGCAATGTGACCACCACCGGCGTCGGGCCCTACGTGCACACCATCAAGTTCGAGACCGCGAATTTCATCGCTCCGGTGACCACGGTTTATGGCGAAGACGGCTCGGCCATCAAAACCAAATGGCCGGATCTGGCGATGGCCCAGCTCAAGCTGAGCGGCGGCGAGAAAGGGCCGCTGCAGTTCTCCGTGGACCTGATTGGCTCGGGAAACTTCACCGACGTGGCGATGGCCGCCCTGCCCGCATTGCCCGCTCCGGTCTACCTGCTCGGCAGCGATACCGACATTCTGCTGGGCGCGCCGGCAGCCGCGGCTTCCATCAAGGAGCGCGTGCGCTCCTGGGAAGTCACATTGGTGACCGGCGTTGAACAGCACCGCGCGCCCGGCGGCGGGCTGGTGTCCAGCTTCGCCAAACTGGGCATCCGCCGCGCGACGGTTTCCCTGGTCGTCGCCGCGAAGGATATCGACGACCTCCGCACCCTGATGGTCAACGACACGCTGCAGGAGCTGCAGATCAATACCAACTCGGGCGCGGCCGCGCAGATGAACCTGAAATTCCCGAATCTGTATTTCAAGGCTGCGCCGCAGGCGGACAAGCTCGAGCAGGTCTGGAAGCTCGATGCCGCCGAAGGCGACGTCATGAAGGGCGCGGCCCTCGAGCCTTTCCAGGCCGTGGTGACGAATTCCGAAACGGCATATCTGGCCGCCGGATAGATAGATCTCGCAGGGCCGCGGCACCACTTCGCCGCGGTGGCGGGCACCTTCGCCCGCCGAAGTAGGCCGCCGCTTCCGGGTCCCCGGAGGCGCGGCCGAGGCCCCGGGCTTGACGGGGCAGGACTCCAGGCCCACATAACTTGACAAGCATGCGATGTCAAGTTATCCGACCCGCCTTCGCGACCAACGCTTCGGCGGGCAAAGGAGACTGCCGATGGAAACGGGTCCCGTAGCCGTAGCAACGCAAGGAACACTTCTGGCGCTCGATCTGCCCGAGCGCCAGGTTTCATGGCGCAACAGCCGGGGTGAGGCGCGCTTGCATACCTTTCGCCGGATCGGCGCGGAATTCTGGAACGGATATTTCAGCCGCATTGCCGTCGAAAGCGACCGCACCAGCCGCACCATCGACGTCAGCAGCGCCGCGCTGTGGCTCTACCGCGAAGCGATCCTGCGCGTCGCCGGCATTTCCGTGCGCGGCGGCGGCAATCTGACGGACCTGCCGAACTGGCAGGAACGCATTCCCATGGGCCTGCGGCTGCAGGCCATCGGCCTGCTCAGTTCGGTGGAAGCGAGCGCCGAAGATATCGTCGAAATCGAGCCCGAATGCGAAGTCGTGCGTCTCGACGCCCTATGGAACGATGACGGCGCCTATCCGGGCGCGATGACGAAATTCGAGGGCCTGGTGCATCGCTTCACTCCACCCACCGCCGCCCACCAGCAGCGCTTCAGCCGCGAGATCAGCCGTTCGGTCATCGTGGGCGGCTCGCGCGAGGGCAAGACCATTCATCCCGTCCGGCAGAAGGTCCTGGTCAAGTTCTACGACGAGCTGATCCTGTCCGTCGAGGGGTACGGCGTGAATGGGGCTCCGCTCGCCCATCGCGACAATATCGTTCGCGAGATGGATCTCCTCCACAAGGTGACCGCGGCGGCGCAGTTGCTCTCGATGCTCGGAGAAGGCACCGCCGAGGAAGGCGCCGAAGAATGATCGAGGACGTCCGGACCGGGATGCGGAATATCGAAACGGCGGCGTTCGAGCTGCTCGAGGAGGGCCTTGCGGCGCATTACCGCAGCAGCCTGGCGCGGCGGCTTGGCCCTTCGGTGAATCTCGACAAGGCGATCGCGGGATTTTCCACCGAACGCTCGCTCCCCGAGGAATTCTACGGCTGGACCGCGCATCTCTTTGGTCTCGACCGCGCGCGGGAACTCGGCGCAATCCCCGGCCCGGAGGCGATCCAGGCCGTCGAACTCCGCGGGCTCGAAGCGCTGGCGCAGGCGCGGGCACGCTTCCGCGACCGGCATCCGCCCTGCGCGCATTGCGGGACACTGCTTTTCGACCGCCTGGTCCAGACCTGCGAGATCTGCGGCGGCGACCTGAAAAAGAAGGTGGCCTGATATGCCGGCCGTGGCCAGCATCACGATCGTGGTGGACGACAAGGGAGCGGTCAGCGCGCTGAACAACGTGACCGGTGCAGCGGAGAAAATGTCGCCGGCCTTCGCAAAAATCGGGTCCAAGGGCAACCAGATTTTTACGCAGATGGTCAAACAGCACGAGCGTGCGCGCGATTCGGTGCAATTGCTTGCAAACGTCACGGGCGTCCAGGTTCCGCGAGCTCTCGAAAAGGTTCTGGCGAAAAGCACTCTCATCGAGCCTCTTCTCGGCGCCGCGTTCAACGTTTCGGTCGTCGCGGCCTTCGCCGCCGCCGCGGTGGATGCCGCCGCGCGATTCGGGGAATTTATTTCCAGGATCAGAGATGCCGGGCAAGATATGAATGCATTGGAGGAATCCGTCACAAAAACGTCGCGTCTCATGCAGGGGCCTCAGACTTTTGTCGAGATGGCGGCGCAGGTGAATGCGACGGAGAAGCGAATTGGGGAACTGAGAAAACAATTGGGCCTTACGGGGGAATTGCTTCCGGGACTCATCGCACCGGTCCGGAGATTCGGCGAGCAGTTCGAGTACTCCTATCTGGAGCTGCAGCGGCTGGAGAAAAGCCTTCCCGGCCTCCAGGACCAATTGGACGCGCTCGCCGATGTGGCGAAGCGCACCGCGCCGGTCGAGATTCTGAAACTTCAGAATCAGGCGCGCCTCGCGGGCTTGCTGGGAATCGCCCAGATCAACGAAGCGGAAAGGGGCGAGACCCAGGTCGTGCGGGCCGAAGTGGCGGCGCGAATGAAGACGCAAGCTGCCGGAGAGGCCGAGATCGTAAGCATCCATGCGCAGGCCGCGGCCAAGACGATCGCGCTCGAACGGTCCATAACGGATGCGACCCGCGATCTGCAGAATCAGGCAATGACCTCGCGTCTAACTGGGATCGATCTGATCGATGAAAAGGAGCGCGAGGCGGTCGAAAAGCAGCGCCTGCAAGCCACGCGCGACGTGAGCTTCAGGCAAGGGCTGGAAGACCGGATTACCGCGATCCGGCAGGATGCCGAGAATCAAAGGATCAAAATCGTTCATGATGCCGCTCTGCAGGGTCAGCAGGCAATCCTGCAAGCGGAGGCCGCTGGGCTCGCCGGGCAGGCACAGCTCGACGCGCAGCGTCTGGCTGAGCTGCAGAGTATCTCGATGAAGGAGCAGGAACTGCATATCGAGCTTACGGAGGAAAGGCTCGCCAGCGACCGGCAATATAACAGTAAGAGTGTGGAACTGGCGCGGCAGCGCGCCGAGGAACTAAAGCAGATCGAAACAGAGACGGCGATCGCGATGCTGCCGCCACGGCAGCAGGCCGACGCCCAGATCGTCGCCGATGCGCAGAAGCGGATTGACGACATCCGAGCGCTGGAGGCGAAGGATGGAACCTTCAGAATTCAGGGCGAGCGCGAAGTCGGGTTGATCATGCAGAAGGAGTGGCATGACCGAGTCGAGAACATGGCCGGGCAACTCGAAAGCCTCTTCGACGACATCACCAGCGGAAACATCGGCAAGCGCTTCCTCGATCAGTTCAAGCACCTGGTCTTCCAGATGATCGCGAGCTGGATGCTGGGCCTGAATCAGATGCGCTCGAATGCCGTCGGCTCCATCGATTCAATGTCAGCCAGTTCGATGTTCCCGAAGAGAACCAGTCGCGCGCCGTACTTGCGGCGCACGTATTCGAGACTGACGTCACCGTGCGGAGGCGGTTCGATGGGGTCCGTCGCGTCGGCGCCCATCTCGCAGATCGAGTCCAGAATGGCGTTCAGCCGGCCGTGACAGTGCACGCGAGCAAAGCCGCCGTGCTTCTTGATGGCCTTCACCATCGGCTCGGTGTAGCGAACCACGTATTCCTGGAATAGGCGCGGCGGCAGAAACGGCTCGGCCGCGTATTCGGGACCGTAGATTCGCCAGAGATGGCCGGGAAAGGCCTCTGCCACGCGCTGCGTTCGCGCATACAAAGGACGCGAGAGCTTCTCCAGAAGCTGGTGGAGCAACATTGACTCCGTCAAAGCCACCGTCAGAAAGTCCTCCATGCTCAATAGCGACGCTGCCGCACAGATGGGGTCCTCGGTGTCCACCATGACGATGCCGCGCTCACCAACCTTGGCATCGGCCTGGATGAGTTTGGCCACGTCGCTCTCTTCGGCAAAGGACTCATCCGGCAATTCCAGATAAGCCTTAAGATCATCTACATTCTTGAGTAGGTGCTCCGTCGTCCAGATCGTGTCTACTTCCGGACTGCGGCGTGTGGTCGAGGACAAGAATCTTTTCGACACCTTTGCCGAGCGGTTCCGGCGTCATGTGGAGGTTGCCCGCGACCGAGTCTATGGCGGCGTGTTTCGTGGCCTGCCGGACGTGGATAAGAACATTTGGAACCTGGACAAGGTTTTGTGGGCCCAGGAAGAGGTCCTCATCGGGTCTCTGTTCGTGGTCGAGCACAGCGGCGCGCAGTGGGCCAAAGACATGTTTGCCGAGCAGTTCGGTTACGTTCAGGCCAAATACCCGCTAAAGCAATACGGTTTCCCGCTGTGGATCATTCAATCCGACCGAAAGGTCACCTTTGAGAGGCGCTCCGACCGGGTTGAGAATTTCCATCATCCCCGGCATCTGATGCTGAGTCTGCTATCCCTCGAACGGATGATCCAGCGCGGTGGCAGGGTATCCGACTTGTTCGCATGATGGATTTCTCAGTATACTGGCCCTTTTGCATCGATTCGGCTAGGCACTACTTCCTTTGATGGAGCGCCCGGTCTTCCTCGGGTAGCCCTCCGATGTGGATGATATTCCGGAGGCTGTGGAGAAGACCTGGGCCAATGCCGAATTGGCCCAGAAAGTTTGTGCACGGAGGTCCGCCAATGCTTAAGAAATTGCGTTTCGCCGCTTTTTTGCTGCTGCCGGCTTTGCTGGTGGCGCGGCCTGCGCCTTATCATTACAGCGAGAATTTTGATTCCGGCCAAGCCTCGGGCTGGACCAGCTTTCCGCCCTTCCAGGACGTTGCCTACGATCCGACGCTGACTCCTTTCCGCC
>JAIQEV010000001.1 GCA_020073585.1 Terriglobia bacterium | reverse complement strand
GTCGGAAGGCCGCCAGTGAGCCGGTGTAATATGCGCCGCCACCGCGACAGGCCTGGGTATAGCTGCCTGCCGCGCCGACAGCCTCGGCTTCGATCACGTCACGGTTCAGTTGCTGCACATTGATGAAGCCCGTATCCGGGGTGAACTTATTCCCGGCATTCGTAGCGCACCCCAGGATTAAGACGTCATTGGGGTTGGTGGTCACCACCGGTCCCACCTTCAGGGTGGTGACGGTGGTCGAACTGTTCGCAGCCGTCGCCGGCGTGCCGTCCAGCACGTTGGATGTCGCCATGCCGGTCAGCTCGGTGCACTCGATATAAAGCGATTGCGAGACGCCATTCGATGGCGTGGCCGTGACGGTAATGGTTCCCGCCGCGGAGTTCGGCAGATAGAACATCTGCGAGGAATGCGGCCCGGCCGTCTCATAGGCCTGGCCGCCCGCGGCCAGCCAGGCGCCGTTGACGTTGTCGGAAAGGGACAGGGTCACGCTGCTACCGGCAGGCCACTGTATATAGGCCGCCAAGAGATCGCCGGCCTTCACACTCTGCGGGTAACTACAACTGATGGTCGTGGCCGTAAGGGCGTTGTTGCCGCTCTGCAGAGGGAACGCCGCCGCGGTAGTCAGCTCGAAGGCGAAAATCCCGCTGAGCAGGTTATCGGCGTTGCTGCTGGTGAGATCGGTCGCGTAGCTTTGCGCTGCCGAGACGGTTTTGTCTGCCAGCACCAAGCCATTCGCCGCGGCGCGGTTCGTGAAACCGCTGCCGGAGGTGAACTTGTCGGCGGAGTTATTGCCCGCGGCGACCTGAATGATGAGGTCGTTGGCGTTGCTGGTGGCTACAGAGGAGGAAGGCAGGGTGGTGGAGGCCTGGAAATTGGTGGCACCGGCATCGTAATACGCGGCGCCGACCCCCACACCGGACCAGTCGCCCAGGAGCATGCGGCTCGAAACCGCCGAGGCGAAGGTCACCGTGATGTAGGGTGAAGATCCGCAGGACTTCGACCCCGCCACGTAAAATAGCTGTGCCTGCGCGTTATCCACGGAATCGGCCTGCGCGGGTGTCGCTAGCCAGGTATTGCCGCAATTGTCGGCAAAGGTCGAAATGGCCACGCTGGAGGAGTTCCACCACACATAAGCGACGAGCAAGTCGCCCTGCTGCGGCTGCCCGCCCGCGGGCCATCCCTGCGCAATGGTGGTCTGGGCAGTGGATTGCAGCCTGGTGTTGCCGCGGATGAAGAATCCGCCCGGCGCCGGCGGTGGCGCCACCGCAAAAGTCACAGTGACGGTTGCCGGGGAGCCTACTGCGCCCGCAGCGGTGATGGTGATGTGCCCGGTGTAGGTGCCGGCCACGAGAGTCCCCAGCGTGGCCGAGACCTGCAGGCTGGCCGGCGCCGTGCCGCTCGCGGGCGTGACCGCGAGCCAAGCCGAATCGCTCGCCGCCGTGAAGCTGAGTGTGCCCGTGCCAGTATTGGCTACGTTCACCGTGGCCGGAGCGGGGCTCACGCCACTGCCCTGCGCGGCACTGAAGGAGAGCGTGGCCGGCGAAACAGACAAAACCGGCAACGGCGCGGCCACCACAAAGGTGACCGTAACGGTTGCCGGGGAGCCCACCGCGCCCGCAGCGGTGATCGTGATGTGCCCGGTGTAGGTGCCGGCCACAAGAGCCCCCAGGGTGGCCGAAACCTGCAGGCCGGCCGGCGCCGTGCCGCTTGCGGGCGTAACCGCGAGCCAGCTCGAATCGCTCGCCGCCGTGAAGCTCAGCGTGCCGGATCCGGTGTTCGTCACATTCACCGTGGCCGGAGCAGGACTCACGCCACTGCCCTGCGTGGCGCTGAACGACAGCGTCGCCGGCGAAACGGACAAGGTTGGCGGCGGTCCCACCACAAAAGTCACGGTGACGGTTGCCGGGGAGCCCGTCGCGCCCGCAGCCGTGATGGTGATGTGCCCCGTATAGGTGCCGGCCAGAAGAGTCCCCAGCGTGGCCGAGACCTGCAGGCTGGCCGGCGCCGTGCCGCTTGCGGGCGTGACCGCGAGCCAGGCCGAATCGCTCGCTGCCGTGAAGCTCAGCGTGCCTGCTCCGATGTTCGCCACATTCACCGTGGCTGCAGCTGGGCTCACACCACTGCCCTGCGTGGCGCTGAAGGAGAGCGTCGCCGGTGAAACGGACAATACCGGCGTCGCCGAAGCCACCACAAAGGTGACCGTGACGCTGGTGGGGGAGCCTTGAGCTCCCGGGGCCGTCACGGTGATATGGCCGGTGTACGTGCCGGCGGCGAGAGTTCCCAGCGTGGCCGAGACCTGCAGACTGCTTGGCGCCGCTCCGCTTGTGGGGGTGACGGAGAGCCAGGCCGAGTCGCTGGTGGCGGTGAAACTGAGCGTGCCCGAACCGATATTCGCCACGTTGACCGTGGCCGGCGAGGGGTTCACGCCGCTGCCAGCCGTGGCGCTGAAGGAGAGAGTAGCGGGCGAGGCCGAGAGGATAGGTCCGGGCGCAACCATGGGAGAAACATAATTCGCGCAGAGCCATCCCGTGGGTATCTGTCCGGGCTTGAGGGTGTCGAAGGGCATGGTTCCATCCAGCTTGGCAACCTCGTACCAGCCGGAAGAACATGCGGGAGTCGTGGTCGCCGGACTGAGCCCGAAGGCGTCAAAGGTGTCGCCGGGATTCACCTGCATGATCGCGCGATAAGCCGTAGTGCCGGAACCGCCGGGACCGGTCAAGAGATTTACGGGGGCGCTGGCGGAAACGACGACCGGAATTGCGGTCGAAAAAGCGGTATAGGAGTGCAGATTTCGGAGCGGATTGTACCAGCCGTAGGATTCGGGCGGCTCGTAGGAGTAGGGATACGGGCCGGAATCGTTCCCGTGAGCTCCCAGGGTGGGAAAACTCTTAAACTCAAAGTGCAGATGGGTATCGAGGATGCTCGTATCGCTGTAGCCGCAAGCCGTATGCCCAACCTGGCCGAGGGTTTGCTGAGCCTTGACCGGGATGGGAGAGCTGCAAGTGATGCGATAGCTCGAGTCCGGGGTGCCGCAAAGAGCCTGCAGGGTCGGGTCGATGGAGAGCATATGCGCGTAGTGCGTATCCGCCGTCTGCCCGTTCGGAAGAGTGTGTTGAACGATGACCACGTTCCCGTATCCGTGGTCATAGCAGATGCTGCCCTGGGGGGGATTCAATTGCATCATCACCACGTTGCCATCGGCGGCGGCGCCAATCGGAGTGCCCGCGGGGGCCATGAGGTCCATGCCCGCATGATAGGCATTGGCCACGGCGCGATTGTACTCCGCGTAGGTTTGCTGCAGGATGCTGCGGTCATCCAGCGTCGGCAGCGGCCAAAGCAGCGGCAGGCCGGGCACGGTGGGGGTGAAAAGACCAATCTTAGCGACGAAAGCGTCCGAGCCCCCGGCGTTTGCGGGCTGAAAGGCGCTTCCCGCTATCGTGGGGAAGTTGACGGAATCGGTGACGCCCACGACGTACGTGTTGCCATATTTATCTACCGCGATGTTTCCCCACAGGCCGCTGTCCTCAGCGCCGCTGCCTCCCAGGTAGGTCGAATAGATGGCGGAAGCAGCCACATAATTCAGCTCGACGACGAAGCTGTCCGAAGAGCCGCCGCCGTAAGCGGGCTGCACGGCGTTGAGCAGCGGAAAATCCAAGGAAGAGGTGACACCGGTCACGTACACGTTGCGGGCCGTGTCCACGGCAACGCCCAGGCCAACTTCGTTCCCGCTGCCGCCAAGGTAGGTGGAGTAGACGAGGCAATACTTGCCAGAGGCCGTTAAATTCAGCTTGGCGACATAGGCATCTCCGCCGCCATGGTAGGTGGACTGGAAGACCCCGGCGGAAACCGGGAAATCGGCGGAGGTGGTGGCCCCTGTTATGTAGGCATAATTGTTGGGGTCCAGAACGATGGCCCGGGCATCGTCGCTCCCCGTGCCGCCGAAGTAACTGGAGTAGTAGAACGGCGAGGTTCCGGTCGGATTGACCACGGTGATAAAGGCATTTTGCGCGCCGCGCAAAGTGCTCTGATACGCCCTCGTCGTCGTGGGGAAATTGGACGAGGATGTAGACCCGGCGATGTAGGCGTAACCCGTCGAATTCAAGGCGACGCTGTAGGCCTGATCGGACCCGCTGCCCCCGAAGCATGTGGAGTAGACGAATCCCGTGCCGGTGGAATTCAGTTTGGAGACGAAGGCGTCCGAAATTCCGCCCCCGCGGCAGGCGCCGAGGGCGCTGGCAGGAGCAAAGTTGGCGGAGAGCGTGGAACCCACCACATGCGCTTCGCCTGTGGAGTCAACGGCAATGCCCATTCCCTGGTCGGCATCGCTCCCGCCCAAGTAGGTGGAATAGAGCAGGGTGTTGCCGGCGGCGCCAATGGCCGTCACGAAAGCATCCGAGGATCCTCCGCCATAGGCAGGCTGGATGGCGCTGGCCATGGGGAAATCGGGGGAATTGGTGGCGCCCGTCACGTAGCTGTTCCCGGAGGCATCCACGGCGATGCTGCGGGCATAGTCCTGGCCACTGCCGCCCAGATAAGTGGAAAAGACCAGCGCCGAGCCGGTGGGGGCAATTTTGGTGACGAAGGCATCCCCGCAAACCGTGTTGACGCAAGGTCCGTCGCGAAGAACCGATTGGTAGGTACCGGCGGTCGTGGGGAAGAGAAGCGATGTAGTGGTGCCAACCACATAAGCGTTGCCCGCCGCGTCCAGGGTGATATCCATGCCGATATCGTTCCCGGTGCCGCCGAGATAGGTCGCATAGGTGAGAACCGGATCGATGATGAGGGGCTTGGTCTTATCGTAGGAGGGGATTGCAAAGGTTACGCGGTTGTCGGCGGTGAGGACGTAATGGCCCTCCAGAGACTTGCGATTCCCGGCTTTCGCTCGGGGATCGCCGTCCGCAGCCTGGTACACGATAGGCTTGTGGAGCCGGACCTCGCCCGCGTCGCCACCAAGAATCAGGTCGCCCTGCTCATCAATGCGCAGGGGCGCTGCTGCCCGCGGCCCCTGGGCCGGGACAAACCCCTCCCCTGCAAACCCTAAGGTAATGGCCTGGGGATCGCTGCCGGGAGCAACAATGAAGTCATATTCGAGCTGGCGCTGATTTCCGTAGTAAACGAGATCCACGCCCGGATAAATAGCCTCATACTTCACCTGGGCGTAGTTGGGGACATCGGTGCGCCAGTTCTTGGAATCGCTGCCGATGAAGTAATTGCTCTTGCCGGAGAGCTCCTCCAACCCGCGGATCTGCGCATCCGCATTCGCGCCCAACAGTTGCATGCGCACCACCGCAGGAGAAGACTCGACGTCCGAGACGACAGATCCTTGGTTCGCGGCTCGCGGTGATAGGCGGCCGGCAGTTCCCGGCTTTTTCAGCGCCAGCACAGCCTCGTTGGAAGTCAAAAAGAGGGAATAGCCCTGACCCCGGGAGACAAATTTCACTCGCTTATCGGTCTGTCCCTGATTGGCTTCAAAACTGAGGGGGAGCTTGCTGTACGTGCCATCCAGATGCGGGGGAATCGCGGGCTTGGATTGGGCACGCACGGAAGATTGGCGCTTGTGTTCGCTTGCGGCCGTCGTCTTCGGCAGCTGGCTGGCCGAGCTGATCCCTAAGGCCAGCAGCAGCAATCCGCATAGGTAAGCAAGGACGGCATGGCGTCGCACGAAGTTCACGGCCCCCTCCGAGGTGAAATTTCCGATGATCACTGGTGACGCCCGCTAACGAGGATGTATGGACAATCCATCCAAAACTTGCCTGGGTCACCAGACCAAAGATGATGGAGTAGCAAGCCGCATGCCAGACGGCGAGGGAGGAGAAAACTCCCGATTGCTCCATTAAGCTTAACAATCTAAAGTAGTTATGTGGATTTTTGGTTGGCGGCAACAGCGGCCGGAACGATTGCATCCGGCGCCCAAGCCAGCGGATTTCAACATTTATGAACGGAATTGCTCATCTCGGGCGCAAGGCGGCATCTCCGAAGCCATTCCCAACGACATTGTCCGCCTTCCGGCAGACGCCTGAGTTTCGAGGAGGCGCTCTCCCTCTCGACGCGGTCCAAACCTTGAGGAGAAAGCTTCAAGGTGTTAGCATCGGGCCGAACTCCATGCCCCGGGATCGCGGTTAGGAGCCATTGAAAGCAATTCCTCGCTATCGAATTGCAGTTCTTGTTTTGGTTCCGATCGCCCTTTTGGGGGTGATGGGGCGCACCGGCCGCTCATATCTGCGCCGTCCCGGCGCGATTTTGCAGCGCTTTTCGGCGCCGCAGCATTCCATTTTCGAGACCACGGCGGAAGCTTCCACACGCGCCATTCCCGACGAAATGCGGGGTGCGGAAGCCGGCGCGGGGCCGAACGGGCACGCCCTGAAATCGTGCGGGATTCTCGCCAGTGGGGGCACGACCTACATTTTGCAGCAGGATGTCTCCTCCCCCGGCACGTGTTTCAGTGTCCAGGCAAACAACATCACGCTCAACCTGAACGGCCATACCATCACCTACGCCACGGCCCCCGGCAATCAACCGCGCTACGGAATTCTGGCGGAAGCTTGCTGGGATACCAGCGTGGCCGGCAATCCCTGCGGAGGAACGGCGGATCATTTGACCGTAGAAAATGGCAGCATCACGCAGGGGAGCGCCGCGCCCGCGTATTCGCATGGCATCCGCATCGGACAGATCAACGGGACGAACCAACTCACGGTCCATGACGTGACGTTTACGGTCAGCGCCATTTCCTCAATCCCCATTTTCACGACCTTTGCGGGAGCGGATTCGCTGATCTTCAAAAACACCTTCCAGAACAACGTGACGGTGATTTACAACCGGCACCAGATTCAGGGAGCCGCGATCAAATTCACGAACAGCCAGGGCGCCCGGAATGGCCAAACCATTCACGACAACACGATTGTGGGCGGCGCCCAAGGAGGCATCTTCTCGGCCTCTCCCGGGACGCAGTTCTACAACAACACGATCCGCCAGAATGGCCGCTACTCGAACGATTTCGCCATCTACGAGTGGGGGAACAACGATGCGGCCTTTAACAACGTGATCAGCCCGGTCTCCGGGCGGGGGATTCAGATTGGCGGCGGCGCCGTGAGCGTGAACGGGCATGGCATGGGCTCCAATGGGGCGGTGGCCCACGACAACAAGATTACCGTCATCGAGCTACCACAGAACTGCGACTACAGTCCGGGCGGGACAGGCTGCAACGCCTGCGAGCCCGCAGGGGCTTTTGGGATTCAGTTTGACGACAACCCGTCCAACGGGCAGGCCTATAACAACACGGTGACGGCGAAAGCCGAGCAGTGCGACGCGCAAGCGCTGCGACTGACAGACACCGGACCCGGGAACAGTTCCCATGACAACACCTATATAGCCTCACGGATCGGTTCCGGTACCGGCAAGGCGGTGGGGCTGGGGTTTGCGGTGCTTCCAAACCATTTCAGCTCCACGCACGATACGTTCATCGGGGATACGGCGACGGTGTGGGTGGATTGGCTGGGGGCGGCGGGCGGGTTTACTTGCTTGCAGTGCACGTTAGGGAAGGGGAGCAATCCCGCTTCGAACTATGTCACCTTCTCTTTCTTTAATGGCGGCCATCCGGCGGCGGGGCTGCATTTTGTGGACACGACCTTTACAGGAGGTGCGGCCAAGGACTCGACCGACATGCAGGCAATCGGGCCCAACCGGCTTTCCGCGGAATACTTCATCGACTGGACCTACACCTTGACCGTGCAGAACACGCTGGCGCGCCCCGTTGCGGGAGCCAGCGTAACGATAAGGGATGCGCGGGGCGAACCGGCCTTCACCGGGACCACGGACGCCAATGGGCGGGTTTCGGCGGTGTTGAACGAGCTGCACATGCACAACACCAGCTCCGCAGTGATTCGGCAGGTCAACACGCCGCACACGATTTCGGTCACAGCGGCGGGGTGCACGGGGGCTCCTGCGCCGTACCCGGTGAAAGTCACCCAGACCATCACCCAAACCGTGCAACTGCAGTGCAAGCTCGACGAAAAAGTCCCTAGCAAATGACGATTCCCTTCCCGAACGACCCATGCGGCGCGCGGATGGCAGGGGATTTGCCGGCGTGTGTCGCGCCGCTCCTATTCAGGACTGGCCTTTGCCCGAAGTACAGTCCCGCGTCTATCCCTAAATCTGTCCGGCAGTCCAGTTGTGGAGGCCCATGCCGCACCCGACAATGTGCGTGGGGAGAAAGTCATGCACATCGAGGGTAATTCCGGATTCTGGGGCCGAGGAATTCGGCCGTCTAAAGCGGTCTTATTTACAATCTATTTCGCACTCATTTTCGCGGTCATTCTGGGGCAGGCGGGCTGCTCGGGATTGGTGAAGTCCAGCACGACGACCTCACCAAGCCCCGCGCCCGGGCCCACGCCGGTATCCATCACCACGTCGTCCTTGCCGAGCGGGCAGGTCAGTTCGACTTATTCCGCCACGCTGGCGGCGAGCGGGGGCACCACCCCTTATAGTTGGTCGGTGAGTTCGGGTTCCTTGCCGGCGGGACTGACGCTGACTGCATCCACGGGGCAGATCTCCGGGACGCCCACCCAGTCTGGCACCTCTTCATTCAGCGTACAGATTGCGGATTCCAGTTCCCCCGCACAGACCGCGACCAAAGCGCTGTCCCTGACCATTGCGGCAGCGCCGGGACCGACGCCGCTGTCCATCACTACTTCGTCGTTGCCCAATGGGCAGGCGAGTGTTCCCTATTCCGCAGCGCTGGCGGCCAGCGGGGGCACGACCCCTTATAGCTGGTCGGTGAGTTCGGGTTCCCTGCCGCCAGGACTGACGCTGAATGCGTCCACGGGGCAGATCTCCGGGACGCCGAGCCAGGCCGGGAGCTTCCCTTTCACGGTACAGGTGAAGGATTCCACCGCGGCGCCACAAACCGCGAGCAAGGCGTTTACCGTGGCCATCGGCACGGCCACTTCGGGGACACCCGTGACAGCATGCGGGGTGCTGGCCAATACGGGTACGACCTATGTGCTCCAGAATGACGTTTCTTCGTCCGGAACCTGCTTTACGATTCAGGCAGACAGCATCACGCTGAACCTGAACGGCCATACGGCCACCTACGGAACCTCCTCGGGAGGCTCCCAAGTCTTCGGTATCCTGGCCTGCAATGCCCTCGCTGACGTTGCGTGCCCCGCCGGTTCGACCGGGCCGTTCGATAATTTCACGGTGTACGGCGGCTCGATCACCATGGCCTCCGGCGTCACCGCTTCGGACTCGAATGCCGTCCGCTATGACTCCGCCAAGACGGGCATCGTTATGCACGACATGACCATCACCATCAGCGGCGTGAACACGATTCCGGTCAAGATCCGATACTCCAATGGCGGGAACGGAAACGTGCTGTACAACAACAAGATCATCGACAACACCGGTGGCTCCATCAACCGCTCGGCGTTCAACGGCATGGCCATCAAGCTGGAAAACATCACGGGAACTCCCGGAGCCACGATCAACAATCAGACGATCACTGGCGCACCGCAGGGCGGGATCTTCGTTCCCACGCCGCAATCGAAAGTCTTCAGCAACGACGTCTCCTTTGTCGGCCAATGGTCGAACGACTTCGGCATCGTGGCCTACGGCGACCATATCGAAGTGAACAACAACAACGTACATCCCGTTTCCGGCCGGGGAATCTTCTCCAGCGGCTCGTGTTTCAGCAGCCCTTGCACGGCCGGTTCGTCGAACATTCGCGGTTTCGCCCAATTGATCCACGACAACACTGTTAACGTCGTCGAGGCGGGCATGAACTGCGGGGATAACGGCACACCCCCATGCACCGGCTGCGGTTCGTTTGCCTTTGGAACCTACGGGATCCAGTTTGACGACAACTCCTCCAATAACACGGTCTACAACAACGTCGTCTTAGCGCGAGCGGCCCTCAATGCCAACGGGACAAAGTGCGCGGCGAGCGCTCTGCGTCTCAGCACTTTCAATGTCGGCAACGTGTCTCACGACAGTACCTATACGCAGCAAAACGATCCCGGCGCCGATGGTTACGATGCGCAGGGGAATGTCCTGAAGGGAGGGGCGCTCAGCATCGAATCCAATGGTGTCACGGCTACCTTCACTTCCCTGCGCGATACCTTCGTGGGCGACAATGCCACCGTCACTTTTGAGGACCTGGGGCTCACGGGCGGGTTCACCTGCACGCAATGCACGCTCGGCAAGGGAAACAACCCGCGCGGCGGCAGCGTGCCGTACACTACCTTCCACTTCTACAATTGGCGTCCGAACGGTCCGGTCTACAACGTTCATTTCATCGATACGACCTTCACCGGCGGAGCGGCAAAAGACTTGACCGACATGACGGCGATTGACTCGACGCACGCCTATGCCGAGTACTTCATCGACTGGACGTACACATTGACAGTGCAGAACAGCGCCGGGGCCGCTCTTCCAGGGGCCGCAGTCTCGATCAAAGATGCACTGAACCAGCAGGTGTTCAGCGGGACGACGGATGCCAACGGGCAGATCTCCGTGGTGCTGAACGAATTCAAAATGTTCAACAGCACGAGCGGCGTGACCAAGGAGATGCATACGCCGCACGCGGTCTCGGTCACTGCCACGGGCTGCACCGTGACGCCCTTCACGGCGAATGTCACTCAGACCACCAGCCAGACGGTCTCCTGCAAGTGACGCAGGAGCATAGCCGGGGGCCGGGGTTCACGCCGCGGAAAGTCCCGGCGTTTAGGCCCAGTTAGAGAATCAGGTCAATTTGGCAAACCGGAAAGCCGCCCTTCGGGGCGGCTTTTCCTTTTTCGCTGGAGAGTAACGGGAAACTTGCAAGACTCCTCGCCCGCTGCTGATTCGCCGAGCGCAAGACACCCGCCTAGTTGGCTGCCTTGGCGTGAGGCTCCCCCGCGACCTGGTAAATCTCATATCCCGGCCCGTGGCGAACCAGGCCGAAGGCCTCTGGATAGGCGGCGGATAGGGATCGCCAGCGCTGATCCTCGGTGGGGAAGAAAAAGGGGTGCTTATTCGTGTCCTGGAGGACGATTAAGTAGCGGACATCTCGATTGCGCAGCACGTCCATGATCATTTGCGAGTTGCTGCTGACCGGAAACAGGATGACTCTTCTGCCAGAGATCCTGTGCACGATGGCTTCTTGTCCCGCCATCACGACATCGGTAGGAAGAGCGTTCCGCGCGATCCATTGCGCGGCGTCCACCGAGGGATAGTGAAGGAATTTGGATGGGTCTGGCGACAAGTTGGCCATGCCCATGCCGAGCTGCAAGAAGAGCCCCAGCGCCACCAGAGCCAGCAACCCAGCCAGGCCCCCGAGAAGCGGGACGGTCAAGGGCTCTCCCCAGACGGACACCATCGGCCGGGATGACCATGCCGAGGCGCGGATCCGCTCGAGAAGCGCCCCGGAGCGGGGCCACAGAAACAGGCCGCAGGCGGCAGCGAGCAGGAGCCAAAAGACCAGGGAGAGTTTTGCCTGCGATCCTATTGCGCTACCGTGCGAACGGATCCAGAACCACGAAAACGCGCAAAGAATGATCGAAAAGAGAAAGCCCGATCCGAACGCTGCCCGAGGCCGCTGCGACGCCATCTTCGCGAACCACGCCGCACCACGCCAAAAATAGAGAAATGCCAGGGGGAAGACCGGCAGGATAGCCCGGGGACCGGGATCAAAGGGCCAGAACAAGAAGATGCCCACGTAACAAAGGAAATACCAGGCCAAGAAATCGCCTCGGTCTCGAAACACGGAAACGCCGCAGCCCAGCCCAAGCAGGATAATCGGAAGCAAAACCGCCGGCGAATACCAGAGCGGGGCAATCCAGTTCGCCCGGGTGAGCAACTCGGAAAAGTGCGCCCCGTGGAGGGCAAGATTTTCAGCAGCGCGGTGAAGAATATCGCCGGGGGACGCGATTCCCTGCTCCGGATAACGGGGGTTCTTCATCCGCATTTGGTTCGCGTAGGTGTTCATGTATTGGCCGGGCCAGTCCTGCACCTCGACTTTCTTGACCCAGCCTGCCCATAGCATCTGGAGACCGAGCCCGAGGATCAAAACAGGCGCAAAGGTCTTCAGACGGAGCCGCGCTTCTCGCCTGTCGGCGATCAGGGAGTATGCAAGCCACAAACCAATCCCGCCCAATAGGGCTAATCCGGCAGAACGGATCAGCAAGGAAAGGAGCACGCAAAAAACCAGAAGAAGCCAGGAAAGAGTTCGCGCCGGCCAGTTCTTCAGCGTCTGAAAACGGCTTGCAAGAAGGAGGGCCAGCATCGTGGTGAGGAAAAAGGGCAGCTCGGAGAGAAAACTCTGCGTGCCGAACTCAAAGAAGAAAGGCGACGAGCCGAGCAGCAGACACGCCGCGGCCGCCACCATGCGCCCATCCTTGCGGCGCAGAAGAAAATAGGCCAGGAAAAGAGCCAGACTCCCGCAGATCGCCGCGGTATGTGCAAACACCGGATACGTCCCGCCAAAAACGAGGGAGACGAGCGCCAGGATCATGGGAAAGCCGGGCGGATGCTGGGTGTGCGGCTTGAAATCGAATTCAAAACGTCCTTTTGCGATCAGGGAGTCAGCCAAACCCATGTAGTACGAACTGTCTTCTTGAAAACTCTCGACCCGCAGGTAAAACCCAAGAAGCATGAGCCCAAATACCAGAAGGGCAAGGAGCACGGCGACGTCTGCGGGCGCGATGGACTTAAGGAGTTCCGGGCTAGCGTGTTCGCGCCAAGGTTTCTTGAGGAACCGGCCCAAACGCTGAATCGGCTTCACCACTGGTCCTCCCTCACCCTATACGGCGGATTGCGAATTCTAAGAATGATTCCGGAACATGCGACGCGCGGACTTCAGCGTGTATTTAACCGCCCGCAGAATAGCCGGCGGCACGCAGGCGCTTCCCAGAAGCGCCCAGGCTTTCACGCTCTGCGGCTTATAGCGCACCGCGCGGCGCAATTTATCTCGCGCCCGGTCCACTTCCAGGCTTTGTAAATCATCCCAGCCGCTGCGCAGGCAAAGGCGAAATCTGGCTTCCCGCACCAGTTCCGGGCGGGCAGAAAGTTTGGGAATGAACCTCTCCAGCTTATCCAAATCATACAAAAGATCCTGGAAGTGCTTCTCCAGATTGGCCCGGCTGTAGCCTTGCGGATGCACCCGGTACTGCACCAATACCTCGTCGAGAAAATAGACGGGATAATGCGCAGCGATCCGCATCCACATGATCCAGTCCTCACCCCAGACGAACCGCTCTTCGTCGAATTTTCCGACCTTTTCGAAGCACTCGCGGCGGACCATGGCACAGGAAGTCCCAATCCAATTATCGAAAAGCAGGTGCTCCAGCACGAATCCGCTGGGGATGTGCTTGCCGGCCTTGGAAGAAGTTGCCAGGATTCCCGTCCCGTCAAATACAGCGGCATCGGTGGTGATAATCCCGTATTCGGGGTGGGCCTCGGCACAGGCCACTTGTTTTTCTAGCTTTTCCGGATGCCAAAGATCATCGGCGTCGAGAAAAGCGATATGGGTTCCAGAGGCTGCATCCAGGCCGCGATTGCGGCTCAATGCTGGTCCCCCGTGATCGTTGAGCAGATAAACGATGCGGCCGCGGTATGGGCTGAGGACTTGCTCTGTGCCGTCAGAAGAACCGTCATTAATGACGATCACTTCGAAATCCCGAAACGTCTGTGCAAACACAGTTTCGAGCGTCGCGGCGATGTATTTTCCCCCGTTGTAAACGGGGATAATCACGCTCACTTTTGGCATCAGAGATTCTTCTCCAGCACTCTTTTCAATCCGGCTGAATGGCGTCCGCAAAAGAGCGCATCCGGGAATCCCGGCGCAAGAAAGCCGCCAGGTGCTCCCGAAACTGCCAGCGCTCAGCGGCATTCAGCCCGAACTTCCAGAGGACAGGCAAATAGACGAGGAGGCCTCCCAGTGCGGCTAGAAGCAGGGTCCCGTAATGGCGCACGGGAAGGAAGTGCCGCGTCGCAAGGGTCCCGGCGGCAAAAGTCACCGTGGGCAAAATCGTGGGGAGCACCGAATCACGAAGGAATTCCTTCCAGCGCACATGGAAGACTTTGAGCGCCACATGCGGGAAAAACCATCCCCGCACCACCAGAGAAGCCACCGTAGTACCCGCTGCCACACCGTAAATCCCGAAGTGACGAACCAGGAATATGCTGGCACTCAGATTTACTATTGCTTCGGCCCCCGTGCACCATACATTGAGCCGATGCTTGCCCAGACCGTACAAGAGGTGCGCAATGATGTTCTCCGAGAGGGAGAAGAACAGGCCGAGTGCGAGAATCGTGACGACCTTGCCGGAGCGCAGGGCATATTCCTCTCCCATCCACAAGCGGATGAAGTCGGTACCGAGGCAGAGCAAGCTGGCGCAACCCAGATAGGCAAGCAGAAGGACATACTTACTGCCGCGGGTGAGCAACAGGCTCACTTTATGCGAGTCTCCCTGGGCATCCAGGTGGCTGGCGAGAGGCGCGACGATCATGGTGCTGGCATTGATCAAATCCCGCAAATACTTGATCAGGTTGAAACCGATGACATAAAAGGTGACTTCCTGCACGTGGAGAAATGCGGCGATCACGATGGCGTCAACCTGGTAGTTAATGCCCACACCCAAGCTGATGAGCATGGAATTGGCACTGTGACTAAAAATCGGGCGCAGGAACTTGTTCCGCAGCGACTGCCAGGAAAACCTCAGGCCGGGCAAGAGCCGCCGTAGGAAATAGATCTCGATCCCGTGACCGACGAGGGATGCGGAGAGTTGTACGAGCGCGAGCGCAATGAGTCCGTGCCCCGCGCGAAGAACGGTAATGATCAGGCTCGCCCGCAGGATCAGAACACCGGTGGAGATCAGGTTGCGGAGATCCCAACGGGAAAGACCCGCCAGACTTCCCTGGAAAGTCGCGAAGAGGAAATCCGACGCCAGAATCGCGGCGGCGATGAAGAGAGTGGTGCGCGCCTCAGGCAGCAGATGGGGAGGAACGTGCAAGTGCGGAAGAACGAAAACCGCCAAAAATGATCCGCCTGCAAAGCAAAGAAGGGCAAACCCCGCGTAGAGCTGCAAAGTCGTGCTCAGCAATTCGTTGAGGCCAGCTTGGTCGTTTTGCGCCTTGAGCCGGGAAACAAACCGGACCAGCGCCGAGCGCAGACCGACGTCTACGACACCCATGTAACCGGTGAGTTGCAACATGAGCGCCCAGATGCCGTAAGCGCTGTTGCCCAGCCGATGCACGACAAACGGAGCCAAGAAGAAGCTGATAGCGAGGTTGGCCGCAAGGCCGAACCAGTTACTGAGCACGCTGCGCGTAATCCACGATGCAGAAACCGGAGATTTACCCATTTTGTGTGTCGTTTCGACTCCCGAGGTAACCATATTCTCCTGCGGACCCCTGATTCTTGCGCAGACGGAAACAGACTCGCCTTTTTCAACCCGTTCACGCACCCAAAAGGTAAAGTGCGGGATGCTTCTGGAAATTGGCGCGGCGAAATGTCACTTAGCCCGGCGTTTGTGAATCTCCATTGCGAATTACTGGCGTACCCAGCTCCGGGTCCGCCCCTGGAGTGAGAAGTCGCATGGCCAGTTTCCAGATCTCCGTGTTACACCGTTCGGTGGTGAGGGGTGCTGCCGCTTCGCGGGCTCGCTCGCCAATGGCGCGTGCTTCCCCGGGCTCCTGCCAGAGACGCGCAATGGCCTCGCGCAAGGCAGGAACATCTCCGTAAGGAACCAGCAGCCCGGTCTTTCCCTGCTGGATGTAATCCGCACCGCCTTCAGGATCCGTCAGGACCACCGGCTTGCCCATATACATGGCATTCAAGATGGATTGCTGCGCGCCGGCATGCAGCAGGGTCGCGCGCATGGGCATGACCACAATCCGCGCCCGCGCCATCAACTGCCGAAACTCGCTGTGCGTGGCACTCACAAGGCGCACGTTCGCGGGCACCTGCAGGTCCGCCAGAAGCCGCGGGCGGTTGGTGGCCAGCAGGCAAGAGACGGACAGGTCCCGCACGGCCTCAAAAAAGAATTGGTAATCGCGATCCGCGTTTCCGCCGGTGAACACATATCCGGCGTCTCCAATCTCGAAGTGGTAGCGCAACAAAGAGTGGTGGTGCGGAATGAAGACGAATTTCCCGGGGGCGACACCGTATGCGCTCGCGTAACGAGCCTGCTCCACCGAGGCCCAGACAACACAACGATCGACCTGGCGCAGGCAGGAGCGCATCCAGGCGCGCTTCAACCGGCTACCGCCATACCAGAGGCAATCGTACATCACATGGACCGGACGCTGGCTCCCCCGCAATTTCTGCAAGTAAGCGAAGGTCAATCCATCCAGTGTCCCGGTGGTGATGACGACGTCAAAGCCGGGCGCCTTGCGAAACAGGGCCCAAGCCCGCCGCAAAGCCTGGCTTCGGTCCGCGAGACCCGGCAACCGAAAGGATCGCAGAACTTTCTCCCACCACACATCCTTGCGGAACGGCAGAATGACCGTGCGGCTCTGCAGTTCGGCGGGAAGGGCATGAAAAGCAAAGGTAAGAAAATCCGGCGCTCTTCCGGCACGGTCCGCCACTTCCTTCCGTGTCTCTTCCGTTTTTTCCCGGACCGGGAGGTTCCCGAGCCGGCTCCAAAGCGGCAGTGTAAAAGAACCTACCGTCATGGCCCTCAGGAGCAGCACCCAGGAGCGCAGGCGGCCGCGGCGCCAGGAAACAGCCTGGAAACCGGGGCGCGGGAATGTCATGGGTCGCTGCGCAATCATCGCGTCTCCGCGTTCGGTCCGGTGCGAGACGAAGGCAGCGGGCGTGGCACGTGAGAAATGCAGAATCGCGTTTTTCCCGAGCGTTCCCGCTCGATGTCGTCCACCTTTTCGAACCTCCACCGGACGGAATTCCCGAAGTATTCATCGAGTTTGTGTTGCAGGGGTTTGAGGTCGTCCGGCGAGAAGGAGTCTCCGGGAACAAAACGCACCCGGAATTCACTCAGGGTGTCCTGGATGACCTGGATCTTCTTTACTCCCGGGCAAACTTTAATGACCCGGTTCTGCAGAGAGATGCCGGGAACCACATCCCCATTCGGCAGGTAAAAGTTGTCCATGGTGCGCCCGGTGATCTGCTGAATCAGCGGATAACCCCGTCCGCAGGGACACTCTTCGGGCCCCACTCGGGTGCAATCGTTGATCTTGTAACGGATCAGCGGCATACCCTCATTCAGCAGATCGGTTACCAGAACTTCGTGCAAGCCGTCCAGTTCCGCACCTTCCACCGGCAGAAGTTCAAGGTAAGCGGCGCTGGGGTTCAGGTGCAGACCCTGGTGGCACTCGCATTCCGCAGCAATCATTCCGAATTCGCGGCTGCCATACAGCTCGTACACGGAACATCCCAACGTTTGTTCGATCACCTGCCGGTGCTGAGGCAACAGAGGCTCCGCCGTGGAAATCACGCTGGCGGGACGATGGAACGGACGGCCAGAATCGCGCAGGAACTCACAAAACAGCGCGATCGGCGTGGGATACCCGTAGAGAATTCGCGGACGGAAGCGATTGAGCGTCTGCCGGTACGATTCCAACACCTGCTCGTTGAACATCGATGTCGGCGCCCAAATTCGCCGCATCAGGTAGCGGTCGTAGAGCCGCCAGCGCCAACTGGGGTTCTCGGGATAATCCACCCGCGCGCCCCACAGATAGAACACTTTGTCCCCGGGCCACATTCCCGCCCAGCTATTGAAGCGGGAATGGACAGCCGCTTTCCTGGGAATGGCCTCGGGGGCGCGCAACAGGGGAATGGGCGTGTCCGTGGTGCCGCCCGTGGCGGCAGAGAGGAGATCATTCCGTTGGTAGCGGCGCGACCAGAGTTCGTCCTGGTGAAGGCGGAGATCGTCGCGCGTCAAGGGAGGAAGCTTCCGCAGGTCGGCCGGCGAAGCAATGTCCCGAGGCTGGAGGCCCGCTTCCTCAAAACGTCGCCGGTAAAAGGGAGTCGAATCGTAGGCGTGTTGGAGGAGATGAAGCAATGAGTCCCATTGTTGCCGCCGATTTTCCTCTAGCGACAGGCGCTCGCGCTCGCCGTTTTGCTTCAAAAGCCGAGGCAAACCGCGATAGGAGGAAGATTGCAGAAGAGGATAGACAACACGGGTATAGAAAGAATTGATCAACCGCGGCTTGTTCACAGGAGTTGGCATAATCGGGCTCATCCGGTTATTTCCGAGGAAGTTGACTGGCTCGCTGCGAGCCCCAAGGCATGCTCACCGACGAAATGGTGAAACGGTGCTTTCCGCTGGCCGTACGCGCGATATCCTCCACGATTCCGACCTCGCAATTCACTTCGGGGCCAAGCACTTCGCCGATCCGGCGGCGAAGCAGATCCAGCGGAAAATCGGCAACCCCCGGTTGCAGGACAATATCCACGCGAATCTCCCGCAAGGCGGTTTGATTCACTTGGAACCGGCTCACCTGCGGGAAGTCGTAGAACAAATGTGTGAAGTATTCGCCGTGGATAATCTTCCCGCCGGGAGTCGCAATGAAATCACTCGACCGGCCAAGAACTTCCGCAAGCAGCGGAAAGGGACGGCCGCAGGGACAAGACTCCCCCGCCCAGCTTCCCACGTCCTCAATCTCGTAGCGAATGAAGGGCATCGCAAAATTGGTGAGGTCGGTGACCAGAATGCGTCCCGGGACGCCGGGCGGCACGGGAGCACCCTCTTCATCCACGATCTCGATGTAGCGGCCCAGGGAATTGACATGCAACCCGCGGTGAGCGGGGCATTCCGCCGCAAGATTGTTCACTTCCCGAGATCCATAGAAGTTGTAGACCGGACATGCAAAAACCGTCTCGAGAAGGGAGCGCTGCTCCGCCGTCAAAACTTCGGCGGTTGACTTGACGGCCAACGGACGGATCCGCAAGTGCGGCCGGGAAAGAAGAAATCTTGCGAAGAGTTCCAGTGCCGAAGCATATCCGGTCACGAACCGCGGGCGCCAGGTCATAAGCATCCTGGCGAAATCCTCCAAGCGCTGCTCGGTGATCGCGAAGGCGTTGCATGTCCGTACCTGGCAGATCTCCTGCGACAGCCGCTCTTTCCAGCTCTGCAGGGGCAGGTCACGATCGCAGCCCCAGATGGAAGCCGTGCGCTCTCCCGGACGGATACCCCACCAACTCTCGACGAACCACTGGCTGGCGCGCGCGTATTCCCAATAGAAGCGGTCCTGATAAAACTGGACGGGCTTGCCCGTGGAACCGCCGCTGGCGTTTTTCTGGCGGCTCCGCGTGTCGCCCGTTTCCGCTAATAGCGCAGCCGAATGTTCCTGCAATGCCGTCTTGGAGAGAATCGGTATACGCGCAAAGTCCCGCGTTGAACGGATTTCATCCACCGCGATCCGCCGGCTGCCGAAACAGTCCCGGTAATAAGGGACTTGCACCGTGGCGTGGCGCAAAAGCCGGGTGAGGCGCTCCCACTGCAGCTTCTGGATGGCTTCGGGCAAAGCAAACTCCAGACCTCGCAGTTCGCGCAGATAGCGGAACGCCGAAGGTGTCTGGCGGCGCTGATAAACCGGAAAAACCGCCCGCCGAAGGAGTTCCGAGGCCATAGAGCGCAAAGAACGGGCGTCTTCCGAGAAACCGTTCGGAGTTTGCCGGGCTGCTCCGGACGATCCCGGCGGCATGGGGATGTTGTTCATGCCCGAACACCCGCGAGTTCGGCTGGACTTCCAGCATCCACGGCAGCCTTGTCCGCCTGCCGGCGATCCGCGGCCCGCAGCTCTTTAGCAGCCACCGATCCGGCCGCGGCGCTCAAGCCGGCCAAGAGGTACCACGTTTCGCGAAACAAGCTGTGCGAAGAATAGCCGGTAATCAAGAGAGCGATCAGGCTGAAATTACAGGCCACGGGATAGAAGCGGAGCCACGTCGAACGATCGGCCAGGCGGCCGAACTGCCGCCGGAGCCGCTGATTCTGCCGGAAGATGGAGCCCACAAAGACGGCGAACCCGACCGTCCCGATAATGCCCGTTTCCGAAAGGAGCTGCATGTACAGCGAGTGAACGTTCAGCCAGTGCCCGGACGTTGCGCCACGCGCTTCCGAGAACATTCCCGCTCCAACACCCGTCAATGGGTTGCCCTTGAACATTGCCCACGCGGCCTCCCAGGCGCGGACGCGGCCCTCGTAGGAATCGTCCTGCTTCAAGTTGGTTACAGATTCGTAACGTGCCTTGTACTGTGCGGGGATGAGCAGCCAGACAGGCACGGCGAGGAACACAATGGCCAGCGCATAAACGATTCGGAGCCTGCGCGTGAGCGCAAAGAGTATGGTCACCAAGAGCAGCCCGAAAAAGGCGGCGCGAGAACCGGTCAGAATGAGGGTCCAGAGGCTGAGGAAGGTCAGGCCCAGGGCAATCCAGCGGGTCTTCCCGCTGCCTTTGAACCACAAAAGCAGCATCAACGGCAAAGTGGAAAGCAGAGTAATCGCCAGGGCGTTGGCGTCATTGGACTGGGTGGTCAAGCCGACCGCGCGCTCAATGCCCATGGTGAATTTGAATTGGCCCTGGTAATAGAGAAATGCACTCGAAGCGGCCAGCCAGCCGACAAACACCGAAAGGGAGAGGAGGACGACGCGGAAACGCCGCTGTGTGTTCACCAGGTTTGCGATCAGGAAATAATAGATGACGATGCGGCCGAAGAGCACGCAAGTCATCAGCGCCCCGCCCCGCCAGAAAGCCAGCGGCACGGTCGCGAGCAGCGTGCCCCAGAAAAACAGCAACCCCTTGGTCGGCGGCGGAAAAACGGCCCGGCGGTGATGAATGAGAAACGAGAGGAAGACAAGAATGACGAAGACGCGCTCGACGTGCAGGGGACCAAAAAGATTCGGATACAACTCACCGGGCTGGATGATGTTGATCCCGAGAAGCGTGATCAATCCCACAAAAGGGTTGAGGAACGCCCACCCGGCCAGAACCACCATCGCACATGCGAGGATGATGAACATCAATCGTCTCCCCTGGAATCCGTGGAGCCTAGAACCCCGGCAGGTTCCGGACTCGGCTTCCCCGCCAACGCCGCTTTTTCCTCGCGGCTGTTCCCGCCAGGCGCGAGCGCCTCGCACAATTCACGCCGGAACACCGTGGAAATCGGCGCGAAGGAAAATCGCTGCAGCAGGCGATCGAGCTTGTGCTCGGCACCGGCCAGGCCGGTGTACTGGCGGAAACGGGACTTGAAACCCGCGGCGAGCCGCGGCTGTTCCGGGTCGATCTCCCACGGATGCAGATACACGACACCGGGCTGAGATTCCCGCCCGTTCAAGCGGGACAAGCCCCAGCGCGTATAGGCGTACGGAAGAATCCGGAAGTAGCCGCCGCCACCGACGGGAAGATTATTGCCCGCCACCCGCATGGTGGCGATGGGCAGTTCCAGAATCGCGCCGCCATGGACGCGGTGCGGAATGCGCGGCGCGGAAGCGTTGCTATACAGATCGTGGCGAATCGGGTGAACGCTGGAGTCGTAGTAGAAGCCCAGTTCGACGAGAATCTCGGCCGCCCACTCGGTGCCCGGCACCATGGAAAAGCTCGGCGCGCGATATCCGCGCACACCAACGCCTCCCGCATCTTCGATGGCCTTCAGCGCTTGCCGCGTATCGGCACGAAACTCAGCCGGCGAGAGGCGATAGACCGGGCGATGCCAATAACTGTGGCAACCCACTTCATGGCCCAGTTGTACCGCCTCGCGCACAAGACCCGGAAAACGCTCCGCGACCCAGCCCAGGAAGAAGAAGGTGCCGCGCACATCGTGCTTGGCCAGCAATTCGAACAAGCGATGGGTATTGTTTTCCACTCGTGAAGGCATCTGCTCCCACGCTTCACGCGACACCACGCCGCTCATCGCCTCGGTATGGAAATAGTCCTCCACGTCCACGCTGAAGGCGTTCATCGGTGTGGTCTTGCTGCGGTGCGTTCCGTGGTTGCCGGATGGCGCGTCCTGCCCGGACTCGCGCAGAATCCGGACCCGTGGAAACGAAGCCCCCTCTGCGCTAGCGCTGGACACTTCCTGCGTCGCACGCCGGAAAGAAAATCGCTGCCGGATCGACCGGGCAGCTTCCGTCAGAAAACCGGCCCCGAGTCCAAGATGAATCGTCAGGTAGACGGCGGGCGCCGTAACCATGTGGCGCCAGCCCTGCCGAATCCCAAGCCAAACGGAGGAAGCGGCCACAATCCCGGCGTAGACAGCCAGGGTTGCCAAAAAGAACGTTGCCAAGGGCCGCGAGACGAGAGCGCCTGCCCCGCCCAGCGCCAGCCACAACAAGAACGCAGCGGGCACGGCCTGCGCGAAGGAAAATGCTTCCGGATGGATTCCGGCGAAGCGATAGCGTCCCTTGCCGTAGCGAACCATCTGCTTCCAGAGCCCCGAAAACGTCTTCCGCGGCGCGTATTGCACGGTCAGACGCGGACTGGTGTACGAGCGCAGGCCGGCACGGAACACCCGGTAGTTAAGCTCCACGTCCTCGCAGGCGTCGAGCCGTTCGTCGTAGAAACCCACGTGGTCGAAAACCGAGCGGCGGTAGCTTGCACCGGAGCTGGTCGGATTGACGTAATCCTCGAGCTCCGTGGAATAGATAGCCGAGTCGAGGCCATGGCCGATCGCCGTCGCGCGCACGTCAGCCACGACTTTCTGGAACCAGGTGCTGCCGGGCGCCGTGAGAGGCTGCGGCCGGCAAAGGCAGGCGGCGCCTGTGGTCTCGAATAGGCGGGCCGTATTCAGCAGGAGTTCGCGGCTGGGTATCCAGCAGTGGCCGTCGATGAAGACAATCAGCTCACCTACGCTGTTCCGCACGCCCACGTTACGCCCGGCACCCGATATTTGGCGCGGGTTGGGGAGCAGTCGAATACGCACGGCCGAGGCCTTTGCGGCCTCTTCCACGACACGCGCGGTGCCGTCGGTCGAGTTGCCATCCACGACCAAGATTTCGTAGCGGTCCCGCGGATACTCCTGCGCGAGCAGACTATCGAGCACGGCGCCCAGATGTGCCTCCTCATTGCGCACCGGGAGAACCACGGAGATGAACGGAAGTGACTCCGCAGGGAGCGCTGCGCGCTCCTGTATCTCGTTCTGCTCCGACGGCGCCGAGGAGACAGGCCGAAGACCGAGGCATTGCCGGTAGATCGCCAGCAGGGATTCCCGCTGTCGAGCAGGCGAGAAGCGCGTCTGCACCCATGCGCGGCCACTCCGGCGCAAGGCGTCAGCGAGCTGGGTATCGCGCAAGACCATGGCCAGGGCGCGGGCCAGCGCGGCGGGATTCGCCGCCGGCACCAGGAGGCCGGTTTCCCGGTCGCGAATCAGTTCCGGCACGCCCCCAACAGCCGTGGCCACGACCGGAGTCTCCGCCGCGAGGGCCTCCAGAATCACGTTGGGAAGCCCTTCCGTCAGCGAACAATTCACCAGGACATCGAGAGCCTGCATCCAAAGCGCAATATTCTTCTGAAAGCCCGGCAGGAGCACGACCCCGTCCAGACCGAGCTGCTTGATTTGCGCCGCGAGGGCCGCGCGCTCGCGGCCTTCTCCCAGAAGGACGATTTTCAGGTCGTGGAAATCGCGCGCGAGTTCCGCCGCCGCCTCGACGAGATACCGTTGTCCCTTTTCAACGCTGAGCCGGCCGATGGCGCCGATCAAGCGGGTTTGCGGAGAGAAGCCGAGTTGCGCTTTCAGCGCCGCGCGATCAGCAACGGACGCGGCGCTCGCGGTTTCCAGCATGGCGTTCTGGACCACGGCAAGACGCGGCCGGAACCGGCGATTTCGAGCCAGAAGCTTTGCTTGCGCCTCCGAGACGCACACAACGCGGTTCGCAAAAGGAAGCAAACAGCGTTCGAGGAACTCATACGCCCGGACGCGCGGCGTTTCCGCCGTCCAACCCCGGCAGAAGGCGATCTGCGGAACGCCCGTCAGCTTCTTGGCAAGCACGCCAATGGTATTGGCCTTGAAGCCGTGCGTGCACAGCAATTGAATGCGTTCGCGCTTGAGGAAAGAGGCCAATTCGCGAACGGCGCGCGGGTCGAAGCGGCCGGAAGAGCGAGATTCGTAGGTGGGGAGCCCGCGCTCCTGAGCGCTTACGAGAATCTCCGCCTTTTCCGGCTGGTCCCGGAACGAACCCACCCACACTTCGCAGCCCGCCTCGCGAACATCCACGGCATGGTGCAGAATCTGTTTCTCGGGCCCGCCGACAAAATTGCTGGCGATGAGGTGCAGGATCCGAATTGGGTTAGCGGCCATCGAGGATTTCCATTATCGGGTTGTTCTGCCCCAGATGTTGCGCCGGATTCCCAGCGCGGCACCGGCGTGCACCAGTGCCATCCAGCACACATAGAACGGCAGCGTGACGAAGGCCCGCAAACGGCCGCCTTGCACACGGGGAATCTGAGACAGGACCAGCCCCGCATAGACGGAGAGCAGGAGGAAGTCCGTGATGACTGCGATGCGCAGGAGCAGGCCTGCGCCAGCCGTGCCCAGAAGAATTGAGCCTCCCGCGGCCACCAGGAGCAGGTAAAGAAGGAAGAACCGGCTGGTCAGGACCAGCGCCAGCGCCATCTCCGCCAAACGCAACGACCGCCGCGTGAGGCTGGCTCGGAGCAGCTGCGGAATGTACTTGGCCATCACTTGAAAGGTGCCCGAGGCCCAGCGCAGCCGCTGGGGCAGTGCGTCGGCTGCCCGGCGGGTTGTGCGGGACACCACTTGCGCCGATTCCAGGAACTGCACGCGAATGCCGCGCATCGCAAGCTGCACCGAGTATTCCACGTCCTCGACAATGGAGTATGCGGACCAGGGCAGCATCTCGATGATTTCCCGCTTCAGGCAAAATCCGTTGCCCAGGATGAAACCCATCCACCCAAAACGCTGCCTCGCCCGCCAGAACAGATTATTTTCGGCGCGCTTGCTGGCGAAGGTGAGGAGTGAAAAATAGGAAGAATCGGCGAGTTCGAACTCGTACTGTCCCTGCAGGGCAGAAGCTCCTGTCTGGATCTCTCCGTCCAGCGCCTCAAGAAAGCCCGGACAGCAGCGGGTGTCCGCGTCAATAAACACCGCTGCATCGAAAGCATCCTCCCGCAAACGATCGAGGGCCCAGCGCAGCGCCCTGCCCTTACCCGGAGCGTCCGGCTCCGTGCGCTCCCAGCATTCGAAGCCTTCCTGCCGGACCACGGCGGCGGTGCGATCCTGGCAGTTGTCGGCAATCACGATGACGCGCCGCAAATTTTCCGGATAATCCTGTCCGCGCAAACTCTCCAGGGTCGGACGGATCCCTTCTTCTTCGTTGTGTGCGGGAATCAAAACGAGAAAGCGTGTTCCAGACAGCCGCCTCCCCGCAGAGCACGTGTTCGGAGACGGCGAGAAGGAACCCACCAGCGCCAGGAGCAGGACATAACACGTTCCGGCCAGGGCCAGAGCGGCCACCGCTGCGACGAACAACAAAAAGATGGGGTGAAAATTCATCTGTCCTTCCCGGCAACCACGGCGTCACGCAGAGATCAAATCCGTCATAGAACTGCGCGAATCGTACGCAAAATGGTTTTCGCGAAACGGCTCACCGAACAGTCCCCGCTCACCTTGCGCCTCGCCCGAAAAGCACGGTCTTGACCGTTTGAAAGACAATCAGCAGGTCGAGGGCCAGCGACATGTTCTTGATGTAATAGAGGTCGTAGCGCATCTTTTCCTTGGACTGCTCCAACGACGCACCATAACCGCAATTGATCTGCGCCCACCCGGTAATCCCAGGGCGAACAATCTGGCGCAAGTAGTAGTACGGGATTCCCTGCTTGAGCGAAGCATCGAATTCCGGCCGTTCGGGGCGAGGACCCACGAAATTCATGTCCCCGCGAAACACGTTCCAGAGCTGAGGGATTTCATCGAGACGCGCGACGCGCAGAAAACGCCCCACGGGCGTAATGCGCGGATCGCTGTCGCTGGCCCACGTCGGACCGGTGTCCGCCTCGGCGTCGGCCCGCATCGTCCGGAATTTGTAGCAATAAAACACGCTGCCGTTCTTCCCCACGCGCTTCTGGCGGTAGAACACCGGCCCTCGGGAAGTGAGTTTGATCAACAGGGCGATGATGGGAACCAGCGGCAACACGGCCAGCAAGAGGACCAGAGAAACGACAATCGCCATTAACCGCTGCACCAGGAGAACGGATGGCTGCAGCCGAAATCCGCTGGAGAAGATCAGCCAGCTGGGGTGCAGTTGATCGACCTCGATTTTCCCCGAGATTCTTTCGAGCAGACTGCCTCCGTCCTGGACCTGAAATCCTTTCAAGCGCAGAGCCAGCAGTTCCCGCACCGGCATCGTGCTGCGGCGGTCCTGCAGCGCGACAATGATCCGTTTAATGTGTTTCTCGGCGATCAGCGTGCCGAGATCCTCCGGCTTTCCGAGCAGCGGCAGCCCATTCAGGCCGGGAGCCGCGTGCGACGACATTCCGATGTAGCCGACCAGACGCATCCCCAGTTCGTGACGAGGGGTGATTTCCGCGGCCAGCGACCGGGCCAGCGGGCCATCCCCCAGCAGGATCGTCGAATCGGCAAAGCGGGAGGAGCGATTCAGGGCGAAAAAGAGTTCGCGCGAGGCCGTCAGGGAAATGCCGACGAGAACCATTCCAATCATGAAAATTCCGCGCCCCAGCTGCAGCGGCGGAAAGATGTAATACAGAAACGCCGTGAGCAGGCACACCACCCCCAGCACAACGATCAAGCGCGACAAAACCTCGCGGGGGTTGCTGAGCACGAGGGAATCGTAAAGGTCGAAATAGTAAAGGCTCATGATGAGCAAGGCGCAAACGATCGCCACTTTCAGGAATCCCTGCTGATAGCTGAGCGTCAGCTCGGCATCGACGCCGAATCGCAGGAAAACCGCCGCCACCATCGCGCAGAAAACAAGCATCGTTTCCGACACTGCCAGGAGCAGCGTGCGCAACGGGACGTAGGCATCGAATATTTTAACCACGCCGTCAACTCTTCTCGTTTCCCGCTTCCGGTTCGGACTGGAAATAGATATTCCGATCGGCAGCATCGCCATAGTAGTTATCGTAGTGCCCATTGCTGGGGTTGGAACCACCGTTCAGCACCACTCCGGCAACGAAGTTTCCCTCGATTGCGGTCAGTGCGGACTGCACCGCGTCGGCTGGCGTGACCCCCACGCGCGTCACCAACACCGTGCCGTCAACGTGCCCGGCCAGATGCGGCGTGTCCGCAAAAAGCGTAATCGGCGCGGAGTCCACCACCACCCAGTCAAACGCGTTAAGCCCCTCCTTCATCAATTCCCCCAACAGAGGTTCCTGCAGCAATTCACCCGGGTTCGCCGGCGGACGGCCCGCGGGCAGGTAATAAAGATTCCCCGGGTCCAGGCACCGAATCGCACTTCGCGCATCGATTTCGCAATGCAGAACTTCAGCCAGGCCGGGCATGGCCTGGATCCCAAGAACTTCGTGAACGCTGGGATGCCGCAAATCCGCGTCGATCAGCAGGACCCGCCGCGAGGTTCGCGCCAGGCTGAACGCCAGATTGATGGCCACCAGGGTCTTCCCCTCTCGGGGAACGGCACTCGAGACCAGTAGCTTGTTGAGTGGGCGATCTGCCCGGATCCTCTGCAGACGATGGCGCAAGACTCGGAAGCGTTCCGCTCCCGGACTCAGATTGTCACCACAGGTTACGATGTGCTTCTCCGGCGGGATGCGCAGGGCCACCCGCTGGACACCTTCGAATCCGGCAGGAAGGTTGTCCAGGGACACCCTCGGCTGTTCTGCCGAAAGGCTCTTTGTCCAGGGCGTGGACGAGCCTTTCCCGCTCTTCTCTTGCTCCGACCTGCGCAGTGCGTCAAATATCCGGCTCACTTTTTCTCCTCATCACGAGCGGAAATTGTCCCGAGAACCGCCGCATTCCCGCCTGGTGATCCTTTGCAAACGATCGTCCCAGCTCAACTCAACCGATACGTATAAATCGCAACTCCCAAGGAAACCACCGTCAACAAGGCCAAAATGGCTACTTCCATCACCAAGCGCATCCTCCCGGACTTCCGCTGCCACGCCGAGTACATGACCGGGATGCGGACCAAGATAGGCAGTGACGTTTGCGCTTGCAGATCTTTTTCGCCGCGCAGGGAACCGTCCATGAATTCCCGCAAGGCCAGCAGGCCCGCACCAGCGCAGAATCCGATGAGCCAGCCCCCGAGGATGATCATCGGGCGGTTGGGCTTGTACGGCTTATCGGGCAGGCTGGGGGGATCAATGATCCGGAACTGCTCGCCTTCCTGGCGTTTTTCCAGGTTGGTGGCCAGCTCCGACTCCAGCTCCTTTTCCAGCAAGGATTGGTAGTATTGGCGCGAGTTCTGATAATTCCGCGTGACCTCGGCAAGCTGCTGCTCCCGCACCGGCGTGAGGCTCAGGCGCCCCTGCACTCCCTCGATCTGCTTGCGGAGTTTTTCCGCATGTTGCTTGTTATTCGAGATCTCCGCTTCGATGGCCTTCAGGCGGCTCTCCACTTCGGCGAGCGCCGGTTGGCCGCTGATCTCGGTCGCCGTTTCCGTCTGCTGACCCGCGGAGGCCGGTGAGGGTTTTTCCGCGCGCTTCTTGAGCTCTTCCCATTGCGCAATCTGCTCTTTGACCCGCACGACGTCCGGGTGCTGGGGCGTGTACTTTGCCTCGAGCTCGGCCTGCTGCTTGCGCAGCTCCCGCAGCGCGGCATCCGGGACGCTTTCGGTGGGAGACGGGCCGGTCAGCCCGCCTTTCCCGGCGGATTCCGTCATGGCTCGATACTCCGAACGCAGCGATTGCAGGTAGATTCTCTGCTGTTCGGCTCGGCCCAGCGCGTCCGTGGCCGATTGCAATTGCAGTTCCAGGCTGTTCAGAATCTGCAGATTACTCTGTTCCTGCTGAGGAAGCTCTCCCAGGTAGCGCATCTTGTACTGGCGCAACTGTTCTTCCTGCTGCGCTAGATCCTTGCGCGCCTGTTCCAGCTGATTCTGGAGAAAACCGGTCGTGTTGATGGATTGCTGGGCACGGGCCTCGAGACTCTTCTCGATGAAGAGCGAAGTCAGCTCGTTATTCACTTGCTGCGCGATCCGCGAGTCTTCCGCGGAGTAATAGATACGAAATGCGGTGGTCTGATCTTCTTTTCCGTATCCCGGCTGCACCGCCTGAATCACGATGTCTCCGCGCATCTTGTCCACGATCTCGTCCATGGTCGAGCGGGTGCGTTCCCGGGAATACAAGTTGAATTGCTTGATCAGGCTTTCCAGACGCGTCCGGCTCATGATCTGCTGGGTCATGCTTTGCAGGCGGCTATCGAGGTCGGACACCACGTTGGGCGTCACATACTTGGCCGGAACCTTCTGCTGTTCCACCAAGATCAGCGCTTCGGAACGGTAGACCGGGGGCCATAGCAGCGCCACGCCAAAGGCAATCAAGCCGATTCCGAATAACGGCCCCAGCAGCCACCAGCGCCTGCGGATCGCGATATCCCAATACAGCTTCGTGTCAAACGGCTTCGCTTCGTTAAAATCGTCCATTACCTGTCACCTTCCCGAATAACATCCGGCGAAATTAGACATCTTGTCTTGCTCACAACCCGCAGGTCCTTTCAGTCTTCCGGCGGGACCCGCTCCGGCGCTCTCGAGGGCAAACTGCGCTTGGGAGGCATCCCACCCTGCTTGATCTTGTACAGGAGCGCGCGATAGCTGATGTTCAGGCTGCGCGCCACCAGTTTGCGATTCCATCCGTTGCTTTCCAGCGCTTTCAGGATGATCCGCCGCTCCAATTCCCGGGCGGCCTGCCGTGACAATTTTTTCAGGGAGATCTCTCCGCCCTCGGGTTCCTCGGGAATCACCTCCGCGAGGGTTCTTGTCAGGAGTTCGCTTCCGATGACTTGCTCCGAACCCAAAATTACATAGCGCCGCACCAGATTATCCAGTTCCCGAATGTTTCCCGGCCAGTGGTACTTCTGCATCAGTTGCAGGAGTTCCGCGGACAAGGGACCGGGCGCGGTGCTGTACATGGCGCTGTACAGCCGCAGCAAATGGTCAGCCAGCTCGGGAATATCCTCCAGACGCTGACGAAGCGGCGGCAAATGAATCGTGAACACGTTGATCCGATAGAGAAGATCCTGGCGGAAACGCTTGGCCTGGACCTCCGTTTCCAGATCCCGATTGGTGGCGCAGATCAGGTGAACCTCCACGGTCTTGTCTTCCTGACCGCCAATCCGGCTGAATTGGCCGTCTTGCAACAATTGCAAGAATTTGGCTTGCAGGGCCGGATCCAACTCGGCAATCTCGTCCAAAAACAGGGTGCCCCCATGCGCCAGTTCTACCCGGCCCGGCTTCGCAACATTCGCTCCGGTGAAGGCCCCCTTTTCGTAGCCAAAAAGCTCGCTTTCCAGAAGGGCCGCAGGAATCGCGGGACAGGTGATCTTGATGAAAGGTTGATTCTGGCCGCAGGAACGACGGTGAATCGCCGCGGCCAATACTTCTTTCCCCGTTCCGCTCTCTCCCTGAATCAGGACAGGCACGTCTGCACCAGCGAGTTTCTCGACCTTGTTGCGGACTATCTGCATGGCCGTTGTTCGGCCAAAAAGCACCGCATCAGGCAACGGTTCCTTCAAGATCGCGGGATAACCGAATTTCGTTGATGCCGACAAAATCTGTTACTCCAGTTCACCGATTTGCTACATCATGCAAAGATATGGCACTCCGAATACCAAAGTTTTGCACTTTCACAGTGAGTTTGGTTAAGGGGAAATTTTTACATCTTGTCCGTAAGTTACTGAAGAAGCATAGTGTAACGGGGATTTGCCTGTGGGTTGCTCGGAGGAAGATCCGCTGCCAATTCACGTCACTTGGCTAGATAGAGGGAAAAGATTTTCACACCCCAAGAATGCCTCTTCCCCTTCATTGCTGGGAACTATGCCAATTCCAGGGCGCGAGGAAATGAGGGCCTTAGCGCTTCCTCTCGAATTGTAAGCCGTGCACAACGAGCAAGATGGTGCTAGTCTTCACCTCTGCAAGAGATATAGCTCCTTATGTTTGTTCGAGTTAAGCCGCAGCTTCGGTCGCCGAATAGAAAGCGGCCACTATCCCGCAAGAAAGCTTGTAAGCAAGGTTTGGATGATTCAAAAGCGCTTAGGGGGTGGCAGAAAAAGTGCTAGTACAGTAAAAGAACGACTTTTCCGATTTTCACCTACGAATAGATGCTGGAAGGGGTTAAGGGCCCAGTGAATCGCTGTGAAGGGGGACTCTTGGGAAGGTTGCCTTCAGCAAGTCTTGAGGACAAGAAGGCAGTCGCTTACTTCGAGTCCTCAGCACTCAACTGGCAAACTATGTATCACCGCCAGGATTTGTGGGGGGAAATCCACCAGCAGCGACTGGCGAGGTTTCTCGCGTGGATAGATAAGTTAAAGTTGCCAACGGACAGACAAGTCTTGGAGGTCGGGTGCGGAGCTGGATTGGCGACGGTAGCCCTGGCAAAACGGGGATACTTCGTAGAAGCGGTGGATGCCGCTGCCCCCATGATTGAACTCGCCCGCCAAAATGCCGCGGAGGCCGGCGTCGGGAGCCGTGTGAATGCGAATCTGGGAGACGTCTATCATCTGGCTTTTTCAGATGAAGCGTTTGGCCTGGTGCTCTCGATCGGAGTGATCCCGTGGCTGCAGTCGCCCGCGCAAGCGATTACAGAACTTGCGCGCGTCCTGAAGCCGGGGGGATACCTTCTGCTCACCGCAGACAACCGATGGCGTCTGGCGCTTCTGCTGGACCCCGTCACGTCACCTTTCCTGGCCTGGACCCGGCAAACACTCAAGAAGATTCTTGGGATCGCCAGCCAGCCCGCACCGATGGCGAACGTAGTTCGTTCCTATCAGCATTCCTTGTCCGAAGTGGACGCATTCTTCGCCGGTGCGGGACTCGAGCGTGTGCGCACGGAGACCCTGGGTTTCGGGCCCTTTACTTTCTTTTACCGCAAGGTCTTGCCGGAGTGGCTGGGCGTGGCCGTACATCGTGTTCTGCAGCGCTTCGTGGATATGCGCTGCCCCGTCCTTCGCTCGACTGGTGCGCAATTCCTGGTGCTCGCCAGGAAGCGGCCTCAGAATGCTCGGAGCGGCGGTTTGCAAGAGAACCAAGCATAAGCGCCATGATGATCGAACAGCATCTCCGGACGGGAGCATGGTATGGGGATGCGAACCTCCATTTGGAGTTTCCCCCGGGATGGAATGTGACCATTCTTTGGCCGAAAACTCCTCCGCCCCTGAACGACCGGCAAATTCTTGAGCGCCTGGAACGGCCTCTCGGTCAACCGAGAATTCGCGAACTGTGCCGGGGAAAATCTCGCCCTTTGGTGCTCGTGGATGACGTCAACCGGCCCACTCCCGCAGCGCGCGTCATGCCTTTTTTGCTGGAAGAATTTAGTGCGGCTGGAATCCCCGCATCCAACGTGACCATTCTGATGGCCCGCGGATCCCACGGCGCACCACAGCGGGAAGCGATGCTCCGCAAGATCGGCCCGCAGGCGGCCTCCGTGTGCCGTCTCCTGCTGCACGACCCGTATCGAGACACAGTGCGGATTGGCAAGACCTCTCTCGGAACACCCGTTCACGTCAACAAGGAAGTTCTGGCGGCGGATTTTGTGATGGGGATTGGAGGAGTTTATCCCAACAACACCGCCGGATTCGGGGGAGGATCGAAAATCGCGCTGGGCGTGCTCGACCTCCGGGTCATCTCGCAGCTGCACCGCCGGCACAAAGGTGCCGGATGGGGCGCCCTGGGCCCCCAAAACGATTTTCGCAGAGACTTGGATGAAATCGCCCAAATGATCGGATTACGGACGGTGATTACGGTCCATGTGAATTCCGACCGGGATCCGGTCCGTGTAACCAGTGGCGATTACCGGATCTATTACGAGCAGGAGGTGGCCTTCGCCCGAGAGGCTTTCCGGACCGCGAAACCCGGCGCAGCGGACGTGGTCATCTCCAACGCCTATCCGAACGACTTGTCGCTTACCTTTGTGCATATGAAGGGGATCTATCCGCTGCGGTATGCGGCCCCAGGGGCTTCGCGCATCGTACTGGGGGCTTGCAGCGAAGGCGAGGGCTTCCATGGGGTTTACCCCATCGTCCGCATGCCGCGATTTCATGAGCAGCGCGACCGGCTCCGCCGCATCTCCTTGATGACTCCGGCGGAGATGGCGAAAAAGATTGCCGGAAAGATTGCCGGCGGATTTCGCTCAAGAATCATATCGAAGCCGGACGCAAAACCAAGCGGCGAGAATAATTCTCCGCAAGCGCCGGGGAAACCGAAGAACCCGATTTGGCTCTATCGGACCGCAACCCATTCGGACGGCTTGCCGTCCGCGGTGCGGGGCATGCGCATTCTATCGAGTTGGCCGGACATCCTGGAAATTGTCCGCAAGGAACAGGGAAACCGGGAGCAACTGAACGTTGCCATATATCCTTGCGCGCCGCTGCAGGTTCTGGAATGAGCAGAAGCCCGAAAACCATAAGGAGCGGCGCCGGAATTGTGCGTTTTTTGCCCTCCGCAGGACCGGGCCGTGGCGTGTTTTTCCGGCCGGAGGTTTAGGAGTCCCGTGAACGGCAACTCCAGCTTGAAGCACCACATCAAGAACGCGCTGACGAAGAATGGTTTGTTGCGTCTCGTTGCAAGATTTGCGTCCCAGCGGATCGTCATCCTGAAGTACCACTCCATTCAGGATGAACCGGAGCGCTATGAGAATTCGATCGGCTCAGGCATCATTCACGGTAGGGCTGTTTTTGCGGAACAGATGGAGCTCGTGGCCCGCAAATTCGATCCCGTGACGCTCGACGACGTCTTGCTTTTTTTGCGCGGGGATAAACGACTGCCGCGAAGGCCGGTTGCCGTCACATTTGACGATGGTTACGCGGACAATTCTGAACTTGCCGCTCCGATCCTGAACAGCCTTGGGGTGCCCGCCGCCTTCTACGTGACGGTGAGTGCCGTGGATCTGGTCCGGGCTCCGTGGTTTTGCCGCCTCCGTCATGCTTTTGGCAAAACTGCCAAAAAAACGTGGACAGATTCCACGGAAGGTTGCGTACGTGATCTCGTGGAACCCAGGACGCGAAAAGTCGCCTTCCTGATTGCAGCGGGACGTTGTGCCAGCAGCACGGGCGAGACTCAAGAGAAACACATCAGGAAACTGGAGGAGGAGCTGGAAGTCGAACCGCTGAGCCCACGGGATGTTCGCATGATGAATTGGGAGCAGGTTCGCTGTCTGCGGCGCTCGGGCCATATCGTGGGGTCTCATACGTTGACGCATCCGAATGCCGCTCAAGTGGCAATAGCGGAATTTCAAAAGGAATGCGTTGAATCGAAACGCAGACTCGAGGAAGAGCTGGGCAGTCCTGTGCCGCACTTCTCCTATCCCTCGCCAATCCTGCAGCCACACTGGACGGAGCAGACTGTGGAGGTCACAAAAGAGGCCGGGTATCAGACGGCGGTGACCTCGATGGCGGGCCCCGTCCAGTTCGGGAACAACCCGCTAGCTTTGCAACGGGTCGCCGTACCCCACGACAAAGAAGAATTCTTGTGGAAATTGGAATGTACGTTCCTCGGTCGCCGAACGTGAAATTCTCATGCCCAGACGGAAATCACAGGAAAACCCATTAGACTCGGATCGTTTGCCGTGATTCCTCCGGTGCCTGATGGCGCGGGGCCTTGCGGAGGCACGGCGACTCTATGCTGGGCTGGACATGACGGACTGCATCTTTGTGTGTCAAAACTTTGGTGACCCGATCTCGGAGTTGGCATGACGGAAAGACCAGCGCAGGATCACGACACAACGCCGGCTGAAGCTGGCGCTCAGCCGGAGGATAGGGCCGCGCATCGGGTGCGGCTTCTTTCCTGGTGCGCGGCTGTCTTCGTGGCCGCGTTTTTGACGTGGTCTGCGCGTTTCAGCATGAATCCGGACGGGATCTCCTATCTGGACATCGCCGACAGTTATCTCCATGGGCGCTGGTCCGCCGCGCTCAATGCCTACTGGAGCCCGCTCTATTCCTGGGTGCTGGCTCTCGACCTGGGCATTCTGAAGCCCTCTGCATTCTGGGAGTTCCCCGCGATTCAGCTCATTAATTTCGCGGTCTTCCTGATCGCTTTGGCTGCTTTCGACAGGTTCTGGCGTGCGCAGGGCGAACGCTACATCCATGCTGCTTCTGCGCCCTCCGACACGCCTTCGGAAACCTTCCCCCGCTGGGCCTGGCTGGCCCTGGGCTACGCCTTGTTTATCTGGACCATTGCAAACGCCACCGTCGTTTCCCAAATCACCCCGGACCTGCTTGTGGCTGCGCTGGTCTATATGATCGCCGCCATCCTGGTCCGCATTCGCGCAGGCAACGCGAACATCGGATTGTTCTTTTTCTTTGGATTCGTTCTCGGACTCGGCTATTTGGGCAAAACGGTGATGTTCCTGCTGGGTTTCGTGTTTCTGGGAGTGAGTTTTCTTGCTCTCCGAGATCGCCGGAAAGCGGTAACGCGCCTTCTCGCCGCGCTTCTAGCGTTCCTTTTGGTTACCACACCCTTCATCTTTCTCATCTCCCGGAGCAAAGGACGGTTCACATTCGGCGAAAGTGGCCGGCTCGGATACGCCTGGGTCGTCAACCGCAGCGCTCCGTTTTTCAACTGGCAAGGCGCGGATCCTGCAGGCGGTGTTCCCCGGCATACAACCAGAAAGATTCATTCCGCCCCTGCTCTCTACGAATACGCCAGTCCCGTTTCGGGGACCTATCCGCCGCACTACGATCCCTCCTATTGGAACGACGGCCTCACACCCCACTTTCATTTCCAGCAGCAGCTCCGGGTGATCATGACCAGCATCTATGCCTCCTACGATGCGCTCTTTCTTCCTCAGAGCGGGCTCATCGCGTGTGCGCTAATTCTCATCTTGTTGAGCGGCTCCAGCTTTGTCAGGCGCTTTGGCGAAAACTGGCACCTGTGGATCCCCGCAGCGGCGGGCTTTGGCTTATATGCGCTGGTTACCGTGGAGCCCCGATACGTTGCGGGGCTCCTCCTCATGCTTTGGGCCGCGCTGCTTTCTGCGATCCGCTTGCCCCGCTCCGAACAGTCCAAGAAACTGCTTGCCGGCGTGACTATCGTGGCGGTTCTTCTGCTTTCACTTTCCGTCGCCGAAAAAATGGCGATCCGCATCTACGAGTGGAAAGATCGGTCCGTTAACCTCTCGTGGCAAATCGCCGACGGGCTGCGCCATTTCGGACTCCAGCAAGGAGACAAGGTTGCGTCACTGGGGGCCGGTTACAACAATCATTGGGCGCGCACGGCGCGGCTCAAGATCGTCGCGGAGATTCCTTCCAGCGATGTGGGGACTTTCTGGGCCGCAGGTCCTCAAATTCAGTCGGATGTGTACGCAATTTGCGCCAGGATTGGAGTTCGGGCGATTGTGGCCAATGAGGTTCCTAGGGCGACATCCGCGAGCGCCTGGCAGCCAATCGGCAATACCGGTTATTACGTCTATCTCCTTCCTCCTCCCACGGCCGCACGCCCGAATTAGCCGTGCCCCCAACTTCGCGAAACTGCCACCTAACTCGCTGAAATCCCTATCTTTGTGGGGACTTTAGGCCTGAATTGCCTCAGCTTTCGGGAAGAGCGCGACGCTCCTTGCCGGGGTCGTGCATTGAAATAAGTCTAAGGAAAGTTCGTTCATGGCGTGTGAACTGCTTTTCCCATTCGTAACGAATTCACATACCCAAGGGACGGCCTGCATCCCCATTAAGATTGGGTAATCTTTGCTAAGTATCTGCATTTGCAATCAGTTACATGGATTCTCGCGAACGGAGACTGAAGCGCGTCTGCTCCTGGAATGTGCAGTACTTTGGCACCCAGAGTGCGAATCTACAACTGGAAGAGATTCCGTGGAGTTGGCGCCATTCCCGCTTTGCATAACTCGTGGCGAGAAGAAAGTGAGCGCACAAGATGATCGCCAAAAACTTGGAAACGGTAGTCGAAACAGCCGAGGCAATTCCGGAGGGCAAGGTACATACCAGCGATTATTTGCGGAAGATCGGCGTGCCGGAGATTGCTCCGGCGACCAGCCCCTTCGATCCGGGATATGACCCGGTCACGCTGGAGAGCCATCTCGATCAAAGTTCCCATTTGATGTCGCTTCTGAAAATTTCCATGGCCTGCTGGATCATCGCCAAAGAAGCGGCCACGCGGCGCAAGATTGCCGCCGCAAAAAAGTATCGCGTGCCGACGGTGACGGGAGGCGGGCCGTTTGAGGTCGCCGTGGCGCAAGGTCAGCTTCCCGCCTATCTGGATCTTTGCGCGGACATCGGGGTGACGCGGATTGAGTGCGGAGAAGGCTTTACGGACATGCCCTTGAAGGCCTCCGATGTGGTCAAGATGGCGCACGAGCGGGGACTCCAGGTGCAGTTTGAATTGGGAAAGAAGCACACCGGAGCTTTCACGGAAGAAGTGATCAGCCAGTTGATCGAACAAGGCAAGCGCTGGCTCGATGCCGGAGCTTTGCAATTGGTCGTGGAAGCCCGGGAGAGCGCCCGGGGCGTGGGTCTGTTCGATGACCAGGGGAACTTCAACGCCGTTTATGCCGATCGCTTCGCGAATACCTTTGGTTTTAAAACGGTCATCTTCGAAGCGCCCAACAAGCCCAGTCAGTTCGCGCTTCTGGACCACTTCGGACGGGAAGTTCATCTTTGCAACGTGCGGCTGGAAGAAGTGCTGCGCGTCGAAATCTACCGGCGCGGCCTGCATTCCGACGCATTTGCGAAGGACAACCTGCGGCCCCGCCGTCCGGCCTGAAGAGGCGACTCGAGGCGAATATGGATTCACAAGTTCCCAGAACGGTTGTCATCGATTGCTTCGCCGAAAACGTGGAACGCTACAAGGACGTCTGCGCCATCGTCGCCATTGATGTGATCCGGGCGACCACGACCGCAGTGACAGCCGTGGCCATGGGTCGCAAGTGTTTCCCCGTTTCCACCGTGGAAAGCGGTCTGGCGCTTGCCGCCAGGTTGGATCATCCCCTGATGGTTGGCGAACAGGGCGGCGATTTGCCCGATGGCTATGAGATCGCCAACAGTCCGGCCCAGATAGCGCAGGAAGACGAGCTGCACCGGCCCATAGTCCTTCTTTCCAGTTCGGGCACCAGGATTCTCACCGCGGCCATGGGCAGCGCCGCTTGCTACGTGGCCTGTCTGCGGAATTTCACCGCCCAGCTGGAACACCTGATCAAGCATCATCCGCAGGTCGCCCTGATCGGAGCAGGCACGCGGGGCGAATTCCGCGAGGAAGACCAATTGTGCTGCGCATGGATTGCGCGCGGCCTCCTGCAGGCCGGTTACACCCCCGCCAACGAGCAAACCGCGGAAATCATCGAGCGCTGGAGAAGCGCGCCGGTGGAAGCCTTCCTGGTCAGCAACAGCGTGGCGTACCTGCGGAGAAGCGGACAGCTTCGCGATCTGGACTTCATCCTTGCGCACCTGGATGATCTCCCGTCGGTATTCGAGCTGCGAGGCGACGAAGTCGTGATGCTTCCTGGCGAACCCAGTTTGCACAAGCCCGCCGGCGGATACCTGGAGCCGAAAACCCTCGAGCCGCAGCTGAATGCAAACATTTGACACCTCAGTCCCCGTAGTCGTTCTCCGGCCGGATCATCACGGCTCCCTGTGTCTCGTGCGAAGCCTGGGGCGCCTGGGCGTCCGTGTCTACGGCGTCGGAAATCAGCTTCGCTCTCCCGGGATGGTCTCCCGTTATTGCCGCGAAAAATTCATCATGAACGGGAATCTCGCTTGCGCGGAAGAGCTCGTGGAATTTCTGCGCGGAGTTTCCCGCAAGATCGGGCTGCGTCCGATCCTGACCTGCACCAACGATATTTCCAGCACCTTTATCGCCGAGAATGCCGGTTCCCTGAGGGATGCGTTTCTCTTTCCCGATATTTCCCGCGAGCTCGTGTATGCCCTGTGCGACAAGAAACAGATGTATTTTCTCTGCAAGAAGCACGGCATCCCCACCGCCGAGACGGCCTTCCCGCAGTCGCGGCGCGATGTCCTGGACTTTCTGGAAAGCGACGCGGCGCACTTCCCCATCATGCTCAAAGGCATTGACGGGACGGCGTTGGAACGCCGTGGCCAGCCGCGCATGGTCATCGTCCGGAATCCGCAAGAGTTGCTGGAACAATATGACCGGATCGAAGATCCGGCCCATCCCAGCCTCATGCTTCAGGAATATATTCCCGGCGGAGACGACTCGGTCTGGATGTTCAACGGCTACTTCAATGCAAACTCGGATTGTCTGCTGGGTTTTGCGGGCCAAAAGATCCGGCAGCACCCCGTCTACACCGGCGCGACTTCGCTCGGAATCTGCCGGCGCAACGACGTGGTGGAGAAAACCACCAAGGATTTCATGAAGGCCATCGGTTACCGGGGTGTTCTGGATATCGGCCACCGCTACGATGCCCGCGACGGTCAGTACAAAATCCTCGATATCAATCCCCGGGTGGGTGCAACGTTCCGCCTCTTCCTGGCGACGAATGGCATGGATGTGGTGCGCGCCATGTACCTGGACCTGACCGGACAGAAGGTTCCCTCGGCGCCCCCTTGCGAGGGCCGCAAATGGATGGTCGAAGACGGTGACCTGATCTCCTTCCACGACTACCACCGGGATGGAAAGCTGAGCTTCCTGGAATGGCTGCGCTCCTTCCGTGGGGTTCAGGAGACCGCCTGGTTCGCTATGGATGACCTCAGACCCTTCGAATACATGCTTGGGGGGCTTCTACGGCGCTTTCTGACGTGGTTTGGCGGTAAGCTTGGACTGACTAAGCCCGCCAGAGCAGGTGGGCCGCACTAGGGCCGGAAGAAAACCGCCAATCTCAGTATAAGTCATTGAATCTACTAAAGATAATTAATTGCTCCACTCCCTGTCACTGGCTCTTGTGGAGGCACAGAATCCCAAGCAACTTCCACGTTTGGGCAAATTATTTTCCTTGGAGACTATATGTCACAAGCGCGGAAGACTCCGCAGGGTGAAATCCTGCAGACTTCGACCCTGGGAATCGAATTAGACAAGTGCTGGCCTAGGAGCGGCTCACTTCTCTCTAACTAATTCAATTGCCTATGGTTGTTTGATTTCTTGGACTCTTCGCATGATCGCTCATGGACAATATCCTCCCGCCAATTGCCAAACGAATGGCTTGGCAGGTGAATTGCCAATAATCTCTAGGACCTGATCCCTAACACGATTCATGCACAAGCCGACGGATCCACTCATGGAAGGTCGTGCCCCCGCGGCGTCTAGGGGCATCGCCCTGGACCTGCACGGGCTGCTGCAGCTCGCGGTTCTTGCGGCTCTGGTCGTTTTTCTCTACTACCGCATCCTTGCTGGTCTCGTCGCGCAGTGGTTGCAGGACCCCAATTACTCCCATGGCTTTTTTATTCCTTTTTTCTGCGCCTGGGTCATTTGGAGGGAGAGAGAGCATCTGGCCAAGGCCCCGGCGAAGGGAAGCTGGACCGGCCTCCTGGTCATCCTCGGAGCACTGTCCATTCTTGTCCTGGGCGTATTAGGGGCGGAAAATTTCCTCTCCCGCACTTCGCTGCTATTTCTGCTTGCGGGTTTGGTCATTTATTTCCGGGGTTGGGGTTTGTTCCGCGCCTGGCTTTTCCCCTGGGTGATCCTCTTCCTGATGATTCCCCTCCCCGCCATCATCTTCAACCAGATTGCCCTGCCCCTGCAGTTTCAGGCTTCGGGACTCGCCAGCGGCTTGCTTTCGCTGGCGGGGATTCCGGTCCTGCGGGAAGGCAACGTGATTCACCTGCCTTCGCTCACGCTCGACGTCGTGGAAGCGTGCAGCGGCTTGCGCTCTCTCGTATCGCTTCTGACCCTGGCCGTCATTTATGCCTATCTGTTCGAGCCGCGCCTCGTCCGCCGTGCATTGCTGATTCTGTCCGCCGTTCCCATCGCGGTCCTCGCCAATGGATTCCGCATCATGGGCAGCGGAATTCTCGGCGAATACTGGAGTCCCGAGAAGGCCGAGGGTTTCTTCCACATGTTTTCCGGGCTGCTGATTTTCTGCGTTTCCTTCAGCCTCTTGCTGCTGTTTCACGCGGCCGTGTCCTGGCTCGGCCGCCGCTTGCCGGCGAGGAACACCTGATGCGCCGCTTAAGCTCCTGGCAGCGTTTTCTTCCCGCCGCTCTGATCCTCGCCGCGGCCGCCGCATTCTTGCAGGCTCGGGACCGTAACGAAGTTCTCCCCGAGCGCCAGGATCTCTCCTCCCTCCCAATGCAAATTAAGAGCTGGCAGGCAAGAGATTTAACCCTGACTCCCGGGGAGCTGGAGGTCTTGGGGCCGGGCCAATTCCTGCTGCGGGACTATGCGAGTGCGGCCGCGGAGCCGCCGGTAAACCTCTTTATCGCCTTTTTCCCCTCGCAGCGCTCCGGCGACACGATTCACTCGCCCAAGAATTGCATTCCAGGCTCCGGATGGGCCCCGATTCAGTCCGGCCGCATCTCCGTGCCGCGCGCCGATGGCTCGGCGATTTCCATCAACCGGTACATCGTCGCCAAGGGAACGAGCCGGGATTTGGTTTTCTACTGGTATCAAGCGCATGGCCGCGTCACCCCGAGTGAATACTGGGCCAAGATCTTCCTGGTCACCGATGCCATCCGCCTGAACCGTACGGACGGCGCGCTGGTGCGCGTCGTGATTCCCATCGCCGGCGCGGATGGCGAAGGGGCGGCACTGGCGGGAGGACTGGAATTTATCCACCAGCTTCTGCCTTTGCTGGACAGAACCATCCCGCGTTGACGCTTGTTTATGACGGACTCGGCCAAACAAGGAGAAACCGTGACTCTCGCTCCAGACAAAGTGCTGCTGACCGGCGGGGCCGGATTTATCGGCTCGCATTTGGCGGAGGCATTGCTCCGCCGCGGGACGCCCCTGGCCATCGTCGACAACCTGAACGAGTTTTACTCGCCGGCCCGGAAGCGGGCGAATCTGGAGGAGATTCGGCGCGTGGGCCAGTACGAATTCTTCGAAGCGGATATTCGCGATTACGCGCAGATGCACAAGCTTTTCAACCGCGTGCGCCCGCAGGCGGTGATCCACCTGGCGGCGCTTGCCGGCGTGCGCCCGTCCATCGAACAGCCTCTGGAGTATGAGCGCGTGAACGTGGCCGGTACCGCGAACATCCTGGAACTGTGCCGCGAATTCCAAGTTCGCAAGCTTCTCTTCGGCTCATCGAGCTCCGTGTACGGAGCCACGAGCGTGGCTCCGTTCTCCGAGGACCACTTCGAATTGCGCCCGATTTCCCCGTACGCGGCCACCAAGCTCAGCGGTGAATTGCTCTGCTACACCTACGCTCATCTCTATCGGCTCTCCACGATTTGCCTGCGCTTTTTCACGGTGTACGGACCGCGGCAGCGGCCGGATCTGGCGATCCATAAATTCACGGCCTTGATCGAGGCCGGCAAGCCGCTGCCGGTCTTCGGCGATGGCTCGATGGGGCGCGACTACACGTATGTGGACGACATCGTGAGCGGGATTCTCGGGGCGCTCGCCTACGAACCCGGCGATCCCTCCCGTGTGCCCTTCGAAGTCTTCAACCTGGGAAATTCCCATCCGGTCAAGCTAGCGGAGCTGATTGAACACCTGGAACGGGCCACAGGCCGCCGGGCCATCCGTGAACAGTTGCCTCTGCAACCGGGGGACGTGCCGCTGACCTGGGCGGATATTTCCAAAGCTGGCCGGCTGCTCGGCTATCAGCCGAAAACTCAAATTGCGGAGGGGTTGAAACATTTCATCGCGTGGTATCGCGCTGCGGTCCCTGTGCAGCGCTCCTAAGCGGGAGCTTCCCTTCCCTATTCCTGTCGGGAAGCTCAATCTTCCACGATGTGCGTTTCAAATACCTGACGAAATTCCTTCCATCTTCCCAAATCCAGGGTGCCGTCGCTGCGCAGGCATTTTACCGCGGCATAGGCCATGTACAGTGCATGATGGGTATTGTCGTGAGCGAACAGACCCTGGCGGCCGAACGTCAGTAAACCCTCTATCTGGCCAACCCAGGCGTCCATCGTGGCAAAGTGCGTTTCATAGCCGGCGCGATACATCGGGTACGCTTGTCGCAGGCGGCGGGTCAGCGCCCTGCGCACCGGGGCACGAACCGGGAGGCCCGCCTGGGCCAGCCAGGAGCACATGGCTTTCCCGAGTTCGTCGTCACTCATCGCCCACTCCCGCGATCCCGGATCCGCCGGCAATTCCGCGCACAATACCGTGCAATCCGCGGGATTGGACGTGGCGCTGTAATTCTTGGGTTCCGACAGACGCGAAATGGGGATCGCCTCTTCGGGGAAGTAGTGCGCATCGTACTCGGTGAATTGCTTTTGCTCCAGCACCAGATAGATCAGGATCATCCCGCGAAAATCGACCTGGCCCGCGGCCGAGCGCACTTCGGCCGGAGCCTCGGGACGCAGGCTGTTCACCAGCACCGTGATGGGCACCGTGGACCACACCAGCGGTGCGGCGATCCGCTCCTCCCGGCCATGGCGCTCATAGCACACGGCAGTCACGCGGTTTCCCTCGCGCTCGACCGCGGTGAGGCGTGCGCCAAAGAGGAATTCGGCGCCCCCCGCTTCCGCCTCCTCCCGAAGCCGCTGGGAGATTTGGCCAAAGCCTAGTTTCGGATAGAAGAAGCGGCCCGCACCGGGGGGCTTGAGCCCCGGGATGGCCGTGGCAATCTTGCGCAGCATCTTGGAAAGCGAGCTGGCCGAGACGCGCCGGCGTGCCTGCGTGACGGAGAGTTGTTCCGGAGACAACCCCCACAGCTTGCGGGCGTATGGAAAGTAGAAATCCCGGCAGATCGTGCGCCCCAGAGAGTGCTCCAGCACGCTCGCAAACGTCTCCGGCGATTGGCCGCGCCGAGGAACAAATTTGCGCGCCAGATCCGCAGCGACGCCAAATCCAAACGACTTGGGAAGATGCAGCAGCAGGTCCACGGGCTTGAGCGGGAAGTGAATCCAACGGCCGCGCAGGCGAATGCGCCCGTGGCGCGGACGGAGCAGCAGGTCGTCTCCGAGCAACTCCTGCAGATCCCGCAGAATGGCCGGATCGCAGGCCGGATGCAGGCGATGGCTGCCGTAATCGACGCGCACCCCGTCAATGTCGAAGCTCCCGGCATTCCCGCCGACGATGTCGCGCTGCTCCAGCACCGTGACCCGGGCCATGCCGGCGCGCGTGAGCTGGCAGGCGGCCCCCAGTCCCGCCGGGCCCGCGCCGAGGATCACCACATGCGGCCGCTCCCCCGCCGGAGCGGCAGGGCGAGCTTCTCTTGGCAGGTTGGTTTCGACCGGCTTCAGATTGGTCTCCGTTGCTATGCCGGAACGCAGTCCTTATTCCGTTCCCGGCGCCGGTTTCTGCCCGGCGGATTCTTCGCTCTCCGCCGAGATCAGGTCGTCCGTCTGAACACCGATGACGGCATTGGGGGTTAAGCGGCCCAGGCGCGTGGCAAGCGCGTCTCCGAGCATTCCGATGAGCAAGATCAGCAATGCGCTCAGCAGCGCGAGCTGCGCCGAAGCCGAAATGTTCGGCTGGTGAGAAAGATCAATCGCCATTTTCGTTACGCCGTAGAGCGAAAAAACGAGCGTCAGCGGCAAAAAGATGCGGATCGGGCGGAACAGCATGGCGGTCCGCAAAATCAGGACGAAAAAGCTGGCCGCATCCCAGGGCACGATTTTCGACTTGCCCTTGCGCTGCCTGTAGTCGATTGGCAGATAGGAGACCGCGTACTTGTCGCAATGCATGGCAATCGTGATGGTCGTGGTGAAACTGAACTGATCCGGAAGGATGGGAAAGTACTGCATGACAATATCCCGCCGAAACGCCCGCAAGCCGCTATTGAGATCGGGAATTTTTGCGTTGGTCAGATAGTTCGCAAGCTTATTCAAAACCATCTTGGCCGGACGCCGGATGAGAGGAATCTTGACGTTTGGACCGATCCGCGCGCCCACCACCATATCCGCGCGTTCCAGTTGCGCCAGCAACTGGGGAATATATTGGGTCGGATACGTGCCGTCCGCATCCGTGATGACAATGTATTCGTGGGAGGCCGCCGCAATGCCGGTCTTGAGCGCCGCGCCATATCCCCGGTTGCTGCGGTGCCGGAGAACGCGGGCTCCGGCCGTGGCCGCCATCTTTGCGGTCCGGTCCGTCGAGCCGTCATCGACCACGATGATCTCTGCGGTTATGCCCTGTTGGCGCAGGGTTTCCTGCAAATCCGCGATGACCGCCTGGACGCCGAGCTCCTCGTTGTATGCCGGAATGACAATGCTCACTGTTTTCACGGGCGCACCACGCTTTCCGTCTTCCCGGAGCGGGAATACAACCGTCCCCTCTCGCGATCCGTCATCCTCGGAACTTCATCCCGCTTCCCTTTCCGCGCTGCCTGCCGGCAGCACGGCCTTCTCCCGCTACACTACGAAGGGAATGAAGCGTTTGGTCCGCTGGACGTAAGAATCATAACCCGCCAGCCGCTTCGCCAGCATCTTCTCTTCGCCAACTGCCCTCTGGAACACAACCGGTATCAGGGCCACGAGCGCCAGCGCGAACCAGGAGTTCAGCGACAATTCCAGACCTAGCAGGAGCAGTAAATCGCCGGTATAAATCGGGTGCCGGATATAGCGGTACACGCCCTGGGAAACTACCGCGATCTCGCCTTCCACCTGCGGCGTCTCGATATCCGCCCAATTCTTGCCGAGTTGGATCCGGCCCAGCATCGCCGTGAACAGCCCTGCTGTATAAAGAATGACGCCGGCAACCCGGAGCGAAAAAGGCTCTGGCGAAATTTTCAAAACCTCGAACGGCAAAACCGTCTGCACAAGGATTCCCAATAGCAACGCCACTTTGGCGGCTTTCACGATGCGCAGGGAGAAGGATTGAACGGGCTTGGCTTCCGCGCGCTCTTTCCGCTTCAAAACCTCCCAGAGCGCCTTGTGGGCCAGCAAACCCGCCAAAAGATAAACACGGAGCAGAATCATCTCAAACCCTCGCGAGGTGCGTCACCCGGTGAATTTCATGCCCTGCCGGCGTTCCTGTTCATCTCCAGCCGGCCGGTTCACGCCGGGCACGGTAAACGATTTCGCGCCGGCAGCGGAAGTCCCCATACTACCCATTGTCATTTTCGAAATATACCGAAATGCTTTACAGCTTGTGTCCCATCCCGCACATTCAGCAGAAGTCTTGAAGGGAGCACGCCCCATGCATTAAGACGCCTTTGTGATGCCTGCACGCCCCCCGGCGCAGCCCCGCGCCAAGCAAACAGCCACCCCATTGCCGGAACCTGTGCTCGGAGTTCAAATCCGAAGAACCGGATATGCCTTTCCCGCAAGGCCGGATTGCCTCTCTCAGACCTTCTCCCCGGGGAGCCCAACCCTCTCCTACGGGCCCAGCCTGAACGTGAACACGTAGGCCGTGTAGGCAGGCCAGCCGGAAGTAGCGGACGTGATGGTTGCTGTGTACGAACCCGTGGCGGAAACCAGTTTTTGCTCGATGAGAACCTCTCCGGAAACATTGCTGCCCCACCCTTCGCAAAAGAAGCATGTGGCGGCAGGAGTCCAGCCGTTTCCCGCGGTGAGCAGTCCGGCTCCAACATCGTAAACCGCCACCAGCAATTCCGAGGCTTGCGTAGTGGTGGGCGTAGGGGCGCTGCTCAATGTGCAGGGCGCATTACATTGGTTTTGCTGGCGCGTCGTCGAATATACATCCAGGGCGTTGGCAGTCTTGAGTCCCGAGAATTCCATGACCTGCATGTAAATCGGTTCAGTCGTCCCGCTTCCAAACAACCCGGTGATCTTGTTGTTGGAACTGCCGGCTATGTTGTACGCAACCCAGAAGTCGTCTACGACGTTGCCGGAAACCGGGAATCCGGGAATGTGCACGTACGTGTTGCCCGCGGAGTCTGTGAGACTTGTGAGACTGAAGCCTCCGGCGTTCCAGCTTACCCACACCAGGATCAGGTTGCCGGCGGTATTCGGATTCAGAAAGGACTGCGCGATACACGGTGCCGGACTGCAGGAACTTCCCCCAACCGTCGGCGGGTGCTGCGCGTACCACGTATTTTCCCAATTGTAATTGGTCTGGACCAGCGGCGTCTGCACCATGGAACCTGAAGCCACCGCCTGAGTGACCGTCATGGCGGCCGATGAGGTATAGGAACTGGAGGTCGCTGTGATCGTTGCGCTTCCGGGCGCAACCGCGGTTGCCAATCCCGAAGCATTCACGGTCGCGACGCTGGTATTCGATGAGGTCCAACCCACCGAAGCGGTCAGGTTCTCGGCTATGCCGTCGGTAAAAGTCCCCGTGGCGGTTAACTGCTGGGTGGTACCCGCGGCGAGCGAGGGGCTTGTGGGAGTTACCTGGAGAGAACTCAGTGTGCCTTCGACCGTCAGCGGCGTACTGCCGGATATCGATCCGGAAGTTGCCGTAATCGTGGTTGTTCCGTGGCCGGCCGCGGTGGCGCCCCCCGTGCCATTGATCGAGGCCACAGTCGTGTTGCTTGACGCCCAAGTGACGGAACTGGTCAGATCCTGCGTGCTCGCGTCGCTGAAGGTACCGGTGGCCGTAAATTGCAGCGTCTGCCCGAAGGTGAGTGTCGGACTTGCGGGAGTGACCTGAATCGAAGTCAACGAGGCCGTACCGGATGTGGTCGATGTGGAGCTGGCATGGAAAGCCGCGAGCACCGCGCTCCATGCGGAACTGGCGCTGAGCGTGGACACGCCCTTGACCGCAGTCCCCGCTGTCGCCGCCGTTTCGAACTCGCTGAACGCAAAGGCGTGCTCCTGAAGGCCGCTAAAGCCTGCTCCCGTCGAGTCCCAGGCTGCGCTCGAGTTGCCGATTCCCACGAATACAAATTCGTTCGCCCCCCCGGTGGCCACGGAGCCGGTCGTTACCGAGGTGCCACTTCCGCTGCCCACGGCTGTGACATCGAGCGGATTCGTGGCCGCCGCCCCGGTAATCTCGTAAATGAAGATGTTGATCAAGGTGGTTCCGGACATCGTGACGGTGATCCTGTCCGTGCCGCCCGCTACGTTGGCCGCATAAAAGAGCTGCGTGCTCTCCGCGCTGGACTGCTGGGCGGGGCCCACCGCGCTGGAGAAAGTGTTGCCGAGCGCATCCGTGACCGAGACGACGGAGTTGGTTGCATCGTTCCAGTTGATCTGCACGAGAATCAGGTCTCCTGCAGTGACGCTGCCGGCGAACTGGGCTGAGTTAGTAGTATTTTTGGCCAGCGAGCCCTGGCTCTGCTGGACTACGCCCCAATTCGCCCAGAGCGGGCAAGCGAACAGCAACAGCACTACAACTCCCAAGATTTGTTTGCGCATGTTCACCAGCGTCTCTCCTGCCAGAAGTGTGTCCGGCTCTCGCGCCCGCATCGAAAAACTGCTGCACCGGCGATTTACAGCTCTTTGCTCGTCTGGACCTTGGACCGTTCCTGCTTCCCGGCCCCCAATGCCTATTTCCTGGTTCTGCGATGAAGCGTACTAGAACATGCATTTCATTCGCCAACGAGGAAAATCCTTGAGACCCCCATATCTAACTGAAATAACAGCAGATAGGACACACGAGCTTTCTCATTCTTCGCTCCCGGGTCGAATCCTGGAACGATTTTGCTCATTCGGGCAAAAACCTTTCATAAGCGAGTTCCCGGCATCGGAAGTGACCTCGGCAGGGAAACTCCACCACTAGGCAATGGCCGCGCTCCTAATCCCCGAGCGGGACGCGGTTCTCGGCCCCTTCTCCCAATTCGGGGTCTTCCTTACGGCTGGTCTTCTGGGATAGGCCTGCTTCGCGAATCTTGTAGATGAGCGCGCGGTAGCTGATGTTCAGGGCTTCGGCTGCCCTCCGCCGATTCCAACGGTTTTCCTGGAGAACTCGCAGGATGACCTCCCGCTCCATGCGCTGAATGGCATCCTTGGCAATATGCTTTAACGGAATGGTTCCACCCTGCGCAGGCCGGTAATTCGGACTTGGGCTTCGAAGCATCCTGGTTTCCCCGGCGAGAATACCCTCCGGCCCAAGCAAAACGTACCGGGCGATCCAGTTCTCCAGTTCGCGTATATTTCCCAGCCATTCGCGCGCCAGCAGGACTTCTTTGATCTCCGGCGTGAGCGGCGGTGCCTCCTTTTGAAACTTTGCACTCAATTCGCGTACGAGATACTCGGCGAGGGCCAGCACATCGGCACGGCGGTCCCGAAGGCCCGGCAGCCGGATATGGAACACAGCGATTCGGTAAAACAGGTCCGTGCGGAAATCCCCCCGCTCCACGGCCTGCTCCAAATCCCGGCTGGTCGCGCAGATCACCCGGGCATCCACGTGCCTTTCTTCCTGATCTCCTATCCGGGAGAACTGGGCATCCTGCAATAGCTGGAGCAACTTGGCCTGCAGCGCGCCGGCAAGATCTCCGATCTCATCGAAGAATAGGGTTCCCTGATGGGCGGACTCGACCCATCCGGGTTTTGAAGTGAGCGCTCCGGTGAATGCTCCCTGCTGGTAGCCGAAGAGCTCGCTCTCCAGCAGGGGACCGGGAATGGCTGCGCAATTGACCTTGACAAACTGCCCCGCGCGATAGAGTGACCGGGCATGCACAAAGCGCGCTAGGGTCTCTTTTCCCGTTCCGCTTTCGCCTTCCAGCAGCAAAGGAAGAGGCGTTGCACACACCTTCAGCACACGCTGGCGGATCTCCTGCATACTGGCAGTTCGGCCAAACAGAACTTCTTCGGGCAGCCCTTCTCCCGCGCCGTTCGAGTCCAATGTTGGTTCAATTTCCACAGTTGTGAATATCGGACTTTAAGCCCTTGACGTACGGCCAAACCCGATTTTCATCTAAGCTGCATTCGGCAAGCCAAAGACGGGCCAGAATGGCCTTACCGCCCAAATTGATAATCTGTAAGTAGTCCAATTTCTATGAGTTACAAATGAAAAAGAGTAGGTGAATTCTCGGTGGGAATAAAGCTACGGTCGTCAGTTGAAGATTCGCGGCTAAAGAGAAAAGAATTTCTCAGAAGAGAAAAGGCTTGCCCCGAACGGAGACCCGGTTTCACTGTAGATCCCCTAGGACTAGAACCCTCGAAAATTCATCGCTGCCTGCTTGTCTTACACGTATTGCGCGGCAAAGTTGATTCCTGGCCGCCCGCGGAGACGGGGCCAAGCCCCACAAGCGCGTAGGGGAAATTCCACTGCGTTTCGGGAGAGAACGAGCGCTGCCTGCGCGAAGAAGGACCGGCTGGCATGGACCGCAGAACCAACCGGTCAGTTCTTGGCGCCCTCGCCGCGAATGATGTCATAGCGCTCGATCACGGCCGCCACGCCCATGCGCGCATTGCCGTCTTCCTGGCGCTGCTCGACGCGGACGACCTTCCCGATGGCGCGCACAAACACTTCCGAGCCCTGGGTGACCTCAGCCGGGAGGGTGAGCGTAATATCGAGCTCCGAACCGGCTTGGAGGTCCTGATCAATCACGAAGTAGAGGCCGCGCGTGGAAATATCCCGCGTCTTGCCGCGCTGCGTCTCCGCCTTGCGCTCGGTTGGTATGCGAATGACCACCGGCAAAGTCAGATCATAGCGTCGTGCCGTGCGACGTTCAGTCATAAGGCCCATCCCCAGTCCATCCCCCTGCCACTATGCCTGGGATCCGCTGCCCAAAGCTTCCGCCAGCGTTACCCTCAGATGGCAAACTGCTTCTGCCGCGAGAGGCATTTCCCCCAGCCTCTGGCTTCCTGCGCTCCCCACGCTATCAGGCCCGCTTTCGGTGTCGCGATGAATGCAGGGAAGGAGCGACAGGTCATGAGGCCTCAGAAGAGAAGAAAGGTGCACGTTTCAGACCAATTCTTCGCTCTTTCGACTTTCAGATACTACATCCAATTTAATTCATTGATTCTTAATGCGTTTACCCTTCGCAAATTGCGCCGTAATCCCTGTCCATATAGCTTCAGGCCAGTTCACTGGCGAGCGAAGGGAACTTCCTTGCAAGCAGGTACCTTTAAATTTCCTGTACCGGGACGGAACAGTAGCGCACGCCCAAGGGCGCTGGGAAGAAATAAGTATCGCCGTGTGCCTAAAAGGAGCAACACTGCGGACTGGGAAGGCTATACGTTCCGCATCGCCGGCTCGCGCCGCGTTTCTTCCGTCGTGGACCCGCGGCGGTTCCGCGGTGTGTCCAGATTGAATTGCCGCATCTTGTAGAGCAATGCCTTGTAACTGATTCCCAGCATTTTCGCCGCATCCTTGCGGCACCACCGCGTCTTTTCCAGGGCGACGGCAATCGCTTCCATCTCCGCTTCGTCTTTCAGGCCCCGGACCAGCGCCTTGAGCCCCTGCTCGCGGGGCGGCGGTGCTTCCTCGCGCGGCACGCTGCGCTGCCGCGCCGTGGACATCTCGACCAGCTCGCGCAGGCTGCCTTCGTCATCATCGAGGATGACGTAGCGTTTCACGAAGTTTTCCAGCTCGCGCAGATTGCCCGGCCACGGATAGCGCGCGGCCGCTTCCAGCAGGTAGGGCGACGGCTCGGACGCGGTCTTGCCGAATTTCTCGGCGTATTTCTGGAGAAAGTGCCGGAAGAGCAGGGGAATTTCCGTCTGGCGTTCGCGCAGCGGCGGCACGTTGATGGACAGCACGTTGAGGCGGTAATAGAGATCCTCGCGGAAGCGCCCGTCCTTCATGGCTTCGTGCACGTCCATGTTGGTCGCGGCCAGCACGCGCACATCCATGTCCACTACCTGGCGCCCGCCCAGCCGCGAATACTGGTGATCCTGCAAAACGTGCAGCAGCTTGGCCTGCAGGTGCGTGCTCATCTCCGCAATTTCGTCGAGGAAAATGGTGCCCTTGTTGGCCAGCTCGAACTTGCCGGGTTTGGCGCGCACCGCGCCGGTAAACGCCCCCTGCTCGTAGCCGTACAACTCCGATTCCAGAAGCTCTCCCGGCAGCGCCGCGCAATTCACCTTGACGAAGGCCTGATTCCGCCGCTTGGAGCGCAGGTGGATCATGCGCGCCACCACTTCCTTGCCCACCCCGCTTTCCCCGCAGATGAACACCGGCACGTCCACCGGGGCGATCTGCAGGATCTGCTGGCGGATGCGCACCATCTGCGGGCTGGCGGCCAGGAAGCTGAGGTCCTCGGTGAGCTGTTCGCAATATTCGCGCAGCGCCTGGTTCTCCTCGTGCAGCTGCTTCTTCTTGCGGCACTTGAGCATGGCCGCATCGAGTTCGCCTTTCTCGAAGGGCTTGGTCAGGTAATCGTGGGCTCCCAGCCGGATCGCGTCCACCACGGTGCCCACTTCGTTGGAGCAGGAGAGCATGATGACGTTCAAGGAGTGGTCCACCTGCATCAGCTCCTTGAGCGTCTCGATCCCGTTCATTTCCGGCATGAGCACGTCGAGAATGACGAAGTCCGGCCGTTCGCCCGCGCCGACTTTTTCGAGCGCTTCCTTGCCCGAGCTCACCGTCTCCACCTGGAAGCCGTCCACCTCCAGCAGGGTCTGCAGGTATTTGCGGATGCTTGGCTCGTCGTCCACCACCAGAATTCTTTCTGCAACGCTCATAATACCCCCTCGGGAACTCGTTACTGGCCCTGCTCCATGGGCAGGAGAAAGGTGAATGTACTGCCCTGGCGCGCTTCGCTGTCTACCCAGATTTTTCCCCGATGCGCTTGCACCAGCCGTTTGGCGATGGCCAGACCCAGGCCCATGCCCGACGTGTTGCGGTCCACGCGCACGAAATCTTCGAATATCTCCTGATGAAATTCGGCGGCCAGCCCCGGCCCGGTATCCGACACCGAGACTTGCACGCTGTTCGGCTGCGGCGCGCGCCCGCACCGCCGTTCCTGCAGCGGCTTGCTGGTCGCCAGGCGCCTTTCCCAGAAATGCGGCGCGGCCCGCAGCGTCACGCAGCCGCCCGGCGGCGTGTGCTTGAGCGCATTATCCAGCAGGTTGCCCGCCGCCTGTTGCACCTTCTGATAGTCGAAGCGGAACGCCGGCAGCGCGGAATCGATCTGCGTTTCCTGGCGCACACCCTTGCGTTGAAAAGCTTCCTGCCAGCGTTTGGCCAGCTCTTCCAGGCAATCCTTCAGGTCGTTCTCCCGCAGCTGCAGCACCAGCCGGCCGCTTTCCAGCGCCGAGTAGTTGAGGAACATGGAAACCAGCCGCACCAGCCGCTCACAGCTCTCTTTCGATTCCTCGAGAATCTCCCGCTGCTTGTCGCTCAGCCGCCCCAGTGACCCGGTGAGCAGCAGGTCGTAATAGCCCTTGATGACCGCCAGCGGGGTCTTCAATTCGTGCGCCGCCGAACCCAGGAATACCGTCTTCTGCCGGTTCACATCCTGCAGCCGCAGATAGGCCGCCAGCAGGTTGCGGTACGTCACTTCGCGTTCCTGCAGCAGGTCCTGAATGGTCAGCACCGAGGAACCTTCTTCCACCATTGCGGCTTCGGGTTGCGGGTCGAACTGCACCAGCAGCCAATCCGGCTCCGGCAGCCACTGGATGCGCGCGCGGGCCCTTTTTTCCCCGCAGGCCACATGCAGGTTCACTTCCCGCTCGCCGCTCTCGAACTGTTCGAAAATTACCTTGGGTTCGATGCCCAGCAGTTGCGAAAAAAGATCCTTGCTCGCGAGGTCCACAATCCCTTGCTCTTCCAGACATTGGCGCGCCTGCAGGGTCGCCAACACGGTGCGCCCGCTCCGCTCCAGAATGAGTAAGGGCTTCTCCAGCGTGTCCAGAAGCGAAGTGACCAGCCCTAGCGGCAGGGCTTGCGAACTACGCTCATCCGGTATTGTCGGGGGAGAGGTCATTGCGTTGTTAGCCGCTTCACGGTCACAAAACTGAACGTTTCAAGCTTTGCCACCCCTAGTGGTAATTCTTTTCCCTTTTCCTTGGTGCTCATCCTCGCAGAGCCTCGCAATAGAGGTCAATGGTAAATACGTTCCATTTGCACAATAAGGGAAAGGAAGTACACTTCTCTCCGCGATTAGTACCATAGGCCGACTATTCTCCCCCGCTAACTTACCGTAACAGTATGAATATGCAGGTTTTATATATAATTCCAGAATGACGATTCTGGCACCAAATCTGCTAGAATTAGTACTAGCGCCCTGGTACTGGAAAAAATTTGCTTTATTCAAATTTATCTTGTGAAAGGCATGCATTGACCCCTGGCGAGCGACGCCGAGCAGAGAGAATTCGTCTTCAGGTTCCCGTCCTATTGCGCGGCACGGATGCGGGCGGGATGGAGTTCATCGAGTTGACGAAGACTCTCAATATCAGCGGTACTGGCGCGTGTATTGCCTGCACGCGGGTCCTGCAGATGGATCATCCTGTGCAGTTAACCTTCCCCGCGCCCTCGCCGGTCTCATCCAGCATGGTCCCCAGTGAAACTCCCCCGATTTCGGCACGCGTGCTCCGCCAGGAATCGGCAGGCGATGTTCGCCTTTTCGGACTCGAATTCTTGCGCCCGCTGGGATAGAAAAGATTTTTCCTCTGTGCGGTTGGAATGGAAACTCGGTTCTCAAAACGCGAAAGCTCGGGTGATCTGCACGACCGGACCATCCCCCCGTTTTCGCTCTATCTGCATCATAATTAAAGACATACATGCAGATTGGCGCGAAATCGAAGAACCTTGAAAGTCGCTCGGAAAACTGTTTGGATTGGACTTTGGTTTGCACTTTACTAGCGCTCGATGATGTGCCCTCCCCCTGTCCCCGCAGGGAAAGGTAGATGTCAGGTGGAAAACTTTAATGCCCAGCCCCGGTGGCGCGGCCGCTCCGCGCCTGACCATTGAGGACTCGCACCTCGAGCTCCTCGCCGATACGTTGGAATCGCTGGATCTGCCCGCGCGCGGGCAGTTTCTGCAGCGTTACTTCCTCACGACTACGCACCTCGAACTTCCCGAAAGCCAGTGCCTGCAGCTTTGGGAAGAAGCGCTCAACAGCCGTCGCCAATTCTCCGAACATCTGGGACGTCCCGTTTCGTTGAAGACCGCGCTCATGGAAGCGCTCTCCACGGCCGGATTGATCCGCGTGCCGGTGATCATCGAGTACGACGAGCTGAAAAAAATGCAGCTCAACGCCGTGACCGATGCGCTCACCGGACTCTACAACCGCCGGCTGTTCAACGAATCGCTGGAAAAAGAGATGACCCGCGCCAAGCGCTACGAGCATCCCGTGACGCTGGTGATCCTGGACCTGCATCGCTTCAAGGAAGTGAACGACATGCACGGCCATCCCAAGGGGGATGAGGTGCTGCGCGCCGCGGCCGCCACCCTGCGCAAAGCCATGCGCTCCTCCGATTCCGCCTTCCGCATCGGCGGCGATGAATTCGCCTTGATTCTTCCGCAGACGGACGCGGCGCAGGCCCTGGCGCTGAGCCGCCGCATCGAGACCGTTTTCGCGGAGGTGATCCGCCCGCTGCAATTGACCGTGAGCGTGAGCATGGATCACGGCATCGCCACCTGTCCGCAGGACGGCGATCAGGGCGAAGCCCTGATTCGCGTGGCCGATGAACGGCTCTACCGGCTGAAGGATGCCAACCATCTGCGCGGCGCAACCCCCGGTGCACGCTCCGAAGCAGCGCAGGCCGCGGCGCAACCCGCGGCGGCGGTCCCCGAGCGGCCCGCGCCGGAACGCATTGCGCCGGCCCCGAAAACCATTTCCATCGAATCGAAGAAAACGGCGGAGAAGGCGGAAGCGCCGTACACCACGGGTTCTCCGGTTCCGGGCGTTGCCGCGGCGGGCGTTTCGGGCGCAGGCCCCGGAGCGGCGGCTCCCGCGTTCAGTTACAGCATGCAGCGCAAAGGCGAGCGCGTGACCATGGCCGGCACCAATGCCTATGCCGTCCTGGGCGAGCAAGGCGGGCGCCACGCGCGCGTTCTCGACCTGGGTTTTGGCGGCGTCGCTCTCGAGCTCGATTCCCCCGAAGAGCTGCCCCCCAACGTCTTCGCCATCCTGCACGTGCCGATTCTGCCCCCGGTGCGCGTGAACCTGCGCGCCGTGTGGTCCGCGCGCAGCCCCCAAGGCAGCGTCCGCGTCGGCTGCTGCTTCGTCTCCTGACCCAGCCCTGCGCTTCCCTTCCCTCTTTTTCCGGGTATCGCTGCGGAACGTTCTGCCCTCTAATCGTTGCGCGCGGAAAGTTGCTGGCGCAGCAGGCGGGAGGTAAACAGCAACGCCTGCTGGAGATGCACGATGCCCAGCCCCCAGCGCAACTCCGCCTGCTCCCGCGAACTCCCCCGTGCGATGAGCTCCAGCACCAGGGAATTGCGGGCCGCGGGCGCGCCGGGCTCGGCTTGGCTGCATAGTCCCAGGCGGACTTCCAGCGCCTCGGCGGATCCGGCTTCTTTCAGCAGTTCGGTCAGTTTTTCAAATAGCGCGTAGTACAGGCCGCGATCCCTGTTGTGAGCCTCGTTGGCGAAGGAAAGAGCCACGCCCCCCGAAAACGTCGGCGTCTCCGCCGATGCGGGCGCCGCCGGCTGCAGCGCATAGGGCGTGGCGCGAAACAGCGAGTCTTCGGCATTGAGCGATGCCAGGAAGGTCTGCAGCGCGCGGTTATCCGCGGCCGGCCGCACAGCCTGCGGAACCGCGACATTCGCCAGGATTTCCACCCGCATATCCGCGAAGCTACGCGAAGAAGTCGCGCACCACAAGCGGAAATCCGTGCCGTGCTTCCCCAGCAGCGGGGTCCCCACCCGCGCTTTCGCCGCGAACCCTCCCTGAGGGCCCTGAGGGCGAGGATTGGCAGAATCCGGGAATTCGCGTACAATTGACAATTGTCTTGTGGCCTAGCGACGCGGCTGGAGTCCCCCCGGGGTGCCGTGCAGACCGGCCGCGACGAATGGGAGCATCCATGAAGCCCGGCATTCACCCCGATTACCATCCCGTGACCGTGCACTGCGCTTGCGGCCACACCTTTCCCACGCGCTCGACCATGAAGGGCGACCTGCTGAAGGTGGAAATCTGCTCGAACTGCCACCCCTTCTTCACCGGCAAACAGAAGTTGGTGGACACCGCGGGCCGCGTCGAGCGCTTCCAGAAGAAGTACGCCAGCGCCCAGGCCGCACAGGCCGCCATCCAGGCCGGCAACAAGAAGTAAGCGCCCGAAGCGTTCCCCTTTTCGCGCACTTTACGGCCGCACCCCGGCCGGCTCTCTTCCGGCCCGCGCGCAGCCGTGTGCTCCGCGTGCGCGCTCGGTGTAGAATGGCGGCGCATCGTGGCTACTCAATCCCCCATGTTCGATGGCCTGCGCGCCGGCGCTCTGGTGGAAACGGCGGCGCCGCGCGTCACCCTGCGCAACGCCTTCGCCCATCCCTATGACTCGGCCATCGCCGCCGCGCGCACCTGCTACGCTTCGCGCCTGATCGGCCCCGAAGAGACCACCGAAAAGCACCGCGTGAACATCGGCGCGGCCACTTTCTACAGCGGCCACCACACCGTCTTCCAGCACGCCCATTTCGAATTCGGCCTGGAGAACGTCAGCCGCCAGTTCGTCTGGTCCTTCCTGCACGCCCATCCCTTCTACAACTCCGAGCAGCAGAGCCAGCGCTACGTGCGCCTGGACCGCCCGCAGGCCTACGTGCCGCCGTCCTCGCTCTTCTTCGACCAGGCGGCGCGCGGCATCTACGAGCGGGCCATCGCCCGCGCCTGGGACTACTACCGCCAGATCGCGGCGCTGCTGGTCAGCGACGCGCGCGGCATCCTCGGTGAAATCTGGAATATCAGCGCGATGTCCCACCCCAAGCGCGTGCACAAGGTCGAGCGCGCGGCGGAGAAGCGGGCCATCGAGGTGGCGCGCTACGTCCTCCCCGTGGCCGCTTTCACCACCCTGGTGCACACCGTCTCCGGCATCGTCCTGCACCGCCTGTGGCGCATGCATGCCGCCTCGGACACGCCCAGCGAAGCGCGCTTGGTCGTCGCCGAGATGGTGGCGCGCGTCCGCGAAGTGGATCCCGAGTTCTTCGACCGCTTCGCCATCCAGCCGCTCGATGAGCGCCCGGAGTGGCGCGACGCTCCCAAGGACGCCGGCGCCGGCGAAGCCTTTGCCCGCGAATTCGACGCGCGCCTCGCCGGCAAGATCTCGCGCCTCGTGGACTATTCACCGAACGCCGTGCGCGTCATGGCCGATTCCTACCGCGCCGTCGTGGGCCTCACCGCAGCGCAGTGCAGCGACGCCGAGGCCATCGATCGCCTGCTCAATCCCGCGCGCAATCTCTACCGCCTGGAAACTTTGGATATCGGCGTGCACGCCCCCATGCTCCGCGCGCTGCAGCACGCCACCTACACCTTCGCCAAGAAAATCAGCCACACCGCCGACAGCCAGGACCAGCGCCACCGCATGGTGCCCGGCTCGCGCCCCCTGCTCACCCTCACCGACACCCGCGAGCCGGACTACCTCACCCCCGCGCTCATCCACGGCAACGCCCGCGCCAAGGAAGTCTACGAGCGCGCCATGGCCGAGGCCTGGGCCGCCAAGAATGCCCTCATCGACCGCGGCGTGCCCCAGGAGATCGCCCTCTACCTGCTGCCCAACGCCAAGGCCATCCGCCTCGTCGAGAGCGGCTCGCTCCTGCATCTCCTCCACAAGTGGACCATGCGCACCTGCTTCAACGCCCAGGAGGAGATCTACCAGTCCTCCATGGAAGAGATCGCGCAACTGCGCGAAGTGCATCCCGAACTGGCGCGCTACATCGGCCCGCCGTGCCACCTGCGCGCGGGCATCACCACGCCCATCTGCACCGAAGGCTCGCACTTCTGCGGGGTGAAAGTATGGCTCGACTTCCCGAACATCCAGCGCCGCATCTGACCCGCGGCGGCCCGGCTTTCACGATGACCATGCACCGCAAACCCGGCGCCCGCCGGAACGCCCTGGCCCTGACCGCTCTGCTGCTCGCGGCCCAGGCGCTCTTCGCCTACGAAGTGCCGCTCTCCTCGCACTCCGTGCGCGAAGCCTATTTCCTCGGGCAGCGCAACGATCAGAAGACCGCGGAGTTTTTCGCTCCCTACAAAAAGCCCCTGCCCATGCCCCAAACCGGCCCGCACGTCGCCGAAATCACGCTGCTCACCCCCTACGCCCAGGTCGTGCAGCTCTCCGCCGCGCACAGCATCGGCTACAGCGCGCAGCAGGCCGAAGAGGCCTACCAGGGGCGCGGCGATACCCTCCGCGTCCACGTCCGGCTCAACCTCACCCCCACCTACTCCTTCGTCATGGCCCGCAAATCCGCGCAGAATGCCGCGGATCGCCAGGGAGTCGAGCTGCGCCCCGATGATTTCTGGCAGGACTTCCAGTTCCAGCTGCGCCAAAAAGACGCCACGCTTATTCCGCTCGACGTGCGCGGCGAGCCGGTCTATCAGCACGACGCGCGCGGCTCGGGCGGACTGGCCGGCGCGGAGGTGTGGCTGGAATACGATGCGGCCGAGGTGGCCTCCGAAATGGTGGAGATGGAAGTAGTCACGCCCGACGGCCAGCACGTCACCGCGAAATTCGACCTCGAGAAGCTGCGCTAGAAAAAGCGCGCCCTTGGCGGGCCCCGGCGTGCCGTCAGCTGCGCCAGTGCAGCGTAACCGGCCCGCTCATCGGATGCACCATAGGCGCGCCGCTGCGCCGCGACTCGAGCAGCCCGGCCTTCAGCGCGAAATACCACTTGGCCGGGCGGTCCGCGTCGTCAATCAGCATCAGGCGCGGATCGTGCTTCAAGCCCTCGGCCTGCTGGATCATCGTCAACTGATCCTGGCGCAGAAACGGCTTCGCAAACATGCGGAACACCGTCACCGGCAGCAACACGTTCCACGCCGCCACGAAATCGATGCGGCAGAGGTCCCGCCGCACCGGCGTCACCGTGGCCCGGCTGGAAAACCACAGCCGCCCGCTGCGAATCTCTTCGAAGCGCATGTTCGGCAGCACGAAATCGATCATGGTCGTCGTCGCGGCCCCCGAAAAATAGCGCAGGATCTTGTACGGCGCGCTGTTTGACGACGGCTCGTGCTTGCTCATCCGGAAGCCGTTGGGAATGGGCTCGAACTGCTTGGCCTTCTCGTGAATGCTGCGCCGGCTCCGCCAGTACCACGATTGATGCACAAACGGCCCGTGCGCCGGGTCCATCAGCCCGATGATGCCGTGATCGATGTGCGAGGGCAGATCGCACTCCAGATGGGTGATCTTGTATTTCTCGCTGAACTTCGGCAGCTCCGGCGCCGCCGGCAGCGTCTCCGCCAGCCGCGCGCCCGGCCCCGCCCCGGCCTGCCGGGGCGCGCTCATGTACACCCAGACGTAGCCGTCGCGTTCCGCGCACGGATAGTGCCCCGCGGAGATGCGCTCCACCTTCACCTTGTCCTGGCTGCTGAGCGAGGGAATCTCCGTGCAGCGCGCGCTGCAGCCGTCGAATTTCCAGCCGTGGTAGCTGCACTCCACGGCCTGCCCGTCGAAGCGCCCGTAGGAGAGCGGGATGCCGCGGTGCGGGCAGGCATCGCGCATGGCAAAGGCCCGCCCCTCGCGGGTGCGCCCCAGCACCAGCGGCACTTCCAGCAGCATCGCCGTGGCCAGCTTCCGCCCGCGGATCGCTTCGCTGCGCAGCGCCGGATACCAGAAATCCCACAGAAACCCGGGATCGCCTGCGCTTGCGGGCGCGCTGCCGCCCGCCAGGATCTCTTGTCCGGTTTCGCTCATGCCAGCCGCATCGTAGTACAGCGCGGCGCGCCGGAGCAACCGTGCCGGACGGTTTGCGCGGAACGCCAATCCACGTTATTATTAATACAGATGAATTCGATGTACGCCGCCTTCTATTAGCGCCCGCACCGGACTCCGGCTCCCGGAGCCATCCCATTCATTTGTTCCCGCGGTTTTCGAATTTCGAGTTTCTTTACTCAGAAGGATTTGCCATGGCTGCTTTGACATTGTCGGAAAAATTGGACCAGATCGAGACGCGCTACGAAGAGATGACGCAGCAGCTCTCCGATCCCCAGGTGATCGGGGATTCCGCGCGCTTCCAGAAGCTCGCCAAGGCGCACTCCGACCTGCAGGCCATCGTCGAAAAGCACCGCGCGTACAAGCAGCTCGAAAAAGACCTCGCCGGGGCCCAGCAGATGATCCTCGAGGCCGAAGACGCCGAGATGAAGCAGATGGCCCACGAAGAGGAAAAGCAGCTTCTGGCCCAAAAAGAGAACGTCGAGCGCGAACTGAAATTCCTGCTGCTGCCGAAGGACCCCAACGACGAAAAGAACGTGCTCCTGGAAATCCGCGCGGGCACCGGCGGCGACGAAGCCGCGCTCTTCGCCGGCGAGCTCTACCGCATGTACGCGCGCTACGCGGAAAGCCAGGGCTGGCGCGTCGAGGTGCTGGAAAGCTCGCCGTCCTCGCTCGGCGGGCTGAAGGACATCGTCGCCGCCATTCAGGGCAAGATGGTCTATTCCAAGCTCAAGTATGAAAGCGGCGTGCATCGCGTGCAGCGCGTGCCCGCCACCGAACAGCAGGGGCGCATCCACACCTCCGCCGCGACCGTGGCCGTGCTCCCGGAAGCCGACGAAATCGACATCAAGATCGAGCCCAAGGATCTGCGCATCGACACCTTCTGCTCTTCCGGTCCCGGCGGCCAGTCGGTGAACACCACCTACTCCGCGGTGCGCATCACGCATCTCCCCACCGGCCTGGTCGTCTCCCAGCAGGACGAGAAGTCGCAGATCAAGAACCGCGCCAAGGCCATGCGCGTCCTCCGCGCGCGCCTCTACGAGATCGAGCAGGAAAAGCAGCACGCCGCCATCGCCGCGGAGCGCCGCGGGCAGATCAAGACCGGGGACCGCTCCGAGAAGATCCGCACCTACAACTTCCCGCAGAACCGCGTGACCGACCACCGCATCGGCCTGACCCTGCACCAGCTCACCGACGTGATGGAGGGCAAGCTCGGCGCATTGGTGGACGGCCTGGTCACGCACTACGAATCGGAGCGCCTGCAGCAGGAACTGGCCGAAGCCTGATTTTCGGCGGGAACACGCATCGTATGGACGTACGCACAGCACTGAAGCAGGGCATCGCGCAACTGCGCGAGGCCCACGTGCCTTCCTACACCCTCGCCGCGGAACTGCTGCTCCTGCACGTGCTCGGGCGCGACCGCGCCTGGCTCTACGCCCATCCCGAAGCGGAGCTCGCGCCGCCCGACGCCCAGCGCTTCGCCGCGCTCCTCGCGCGCCGCGCCGCCGGCGAGCCCACGCAGCATCTCACCGGCAAGCAGGAGTTCTGGGGCCTGGAGTTCGAGGTCACGCCGGACGTCCTCATCCCCCGCCCGGAAACCGAACATCTCGTCGAAGTGGCCCTCGACCGCCTCGCCGTGCGCGAGATCCGCGCATCCCGCCCGCCGAAGACACAGGGCGCGGGGCTGCTCATCGCCGACGTGGGCACCGGCTCCGGCTGCCTCGCCGTCACCCTGGCCAAGGAACTCCCCGGCGCGACAATCTTCGCCACCGACGTTTCCGCGGCAGCCCTCGCCGTCGCCCGCCGCAACGCCACACGCCACGGCGTCGCCGCCCGCATCCACTTCCTCGCCTGCCACCTCCTCGACGCCCTTCCCCCCGTAGGGGCACGGCATGCCGTGCCCGCTCCTTTCGACATCTCGCCAGTCACCAATCACCAGTCACCAGTCACTTCCCCCGAGTCACGCTTCCTCGATCTCATCGTCAGCAATCCCCCCTACATCGGACGCCGCGAAGCCCCCACGCTCCCCCGCGAAGTGCGCGAACACGAACCCGAACTGGCGCTCTACGGCGGCGAAGAGGGCTACGAACTCTACGCCGATCTCATCGCCCAGGCTGCGGCGCACCTCAAGCCCGGCGGCCTGCTCGTCCTCGAGCTCGGCCATGACAGCCTGCCCGCCGTCCGCCCGCTCTTCGACTTCCCCGCCTGGACCAACGTCGCCGTAACCAACGATCTCGCCGGCATCCCCCGCGTCCTCGCCGCCGAGCGCACTTCCTGACCATCGCTTTTTCTTTGTTTTGTAGCGTCGCCCTTCAGGGCGGCATCTTTCGGCGGGTGGCAGCCCCTTGATGAGTTGGCAAGAACTGGGTGCCGCATCCCTTTTCGTCCGCGAAAAGGGTGCGGGTTTTTTCTGCGCCTGGCAATCCCGCGCACAACTTCATTCGAATGCCCCGCCTCCGCCCAGCGCCCTAGGTGCGCCTTCTGCATCCCGGATGCTGTTGCGGGACGCGCCAGACGTTAGCCCAGCCCGTGCGGACCGGGAAAGCTGCGTCTTCCCTACGCCCGTCATTTGCGTTTTTTGCATCCCGGACGGTTTTGCGGGACCGAACGAAGTGTCTCATTACACCCCTGTCATTCCGAACGGAGTGTCTCATTACACCCCTGTCATTCCGAACGAAGTGAGGAATCCGCTTTTCTCTTACCCTCTCCTGGCCACCAATTCCATCGACCCGCTCATCCTCAACCCCGACAGCAAGGGCGACAGCACGCCGGACAGCAACGCGCCCCTGTCATTCCGAACGAAGTGAGGAATCTGCTTTTCTCTTACCCTCTCATGGCCACCAATTCCATCGACCCGCTCATCCTCAACCCGGACAGCAAGGGCCACAGCACGCCGGACAGCAAAGCACCCCTGTCATTCCGAACGAAGTGAGGAATCTGCTTTTCTCTTACCCTCTCATGGCCGCCAATTCCATCGACCCGCTCATCCTCAATCCGGACAGCAAGGGCGACAGCACGCCGCACAGCAACGCACCCCTGTCATTCCGAACGAAGCGTCTCACTACGCCCCTGTCATTCCGAACGAAGTGAGGAATCTGCTTTCCTCCTAGCCTCTCATCTGCGTCCCGGCGCTCTTAACCGGCAAACCCGGCTCCCGGTCTCGCCTCTTGCCTTTGCCTGCCCTCTGCTTCGCTAGCATCCCAACCCGCCCGGGCCGCTCCCTTCTTCGCCACCAGTAGCACAGACTTCAGTCTGTGCTCTTCTCTTCCTCTTTTTCATCCCTCATCTCAGATCGTTTCTCCTCCGCCATTTTCGATAGTTTCCTCTCCGTCATTTCGAACGAACGTGAGAAATCTCTCTTCCTCGACGCCCGCTGGCCGATCTGGGAGTCACCAAAACACACAGCCGCCCACCCCTTCCCGGATGTGCCTGCCTTTGCAGACCCCGGACGGAATTTATCCCGACCCAGTCGGAACGCTGCCATATGCTGCGAATTCAGCCAACAGGCTTGCTATTTCTATGTACTGAGAGATCGGATCTTCATGCCTGATACTCTTGCCTTGTAACTTTGATTTTCCGAGCCAATCTGTTGCACGAGCCCGACCTAGTCAGGCAAGCAACCTAAATTCACCGATGCGGCAGGATTTGGCACCAGTGACTTGAGACTATCCCAATAAATCCAATAACAAAGAAGATAAGAAAAACGAGATTAAAGCAATCCGAATAGCTAAAATGCTGACGCCAGAACAAAATTCGTCGCCAACCCTTACTCCGTTTCGAGCCAGTTTCTCTCTCCTCTTGTGTGAATACCTTGGCGACGTCATCAAGCGGTTGAGTTCCTTCAAAGTACTTCAATGCCTTTTCAGCATTCTTGATCAAGAATCTGTTACGTAGATCCAATTTCCAAAAAATGAACGCAAAGAGGCAAAGTAAGCCTGCAAGTAACGGTCTCGCCGACTGGAGGTTTGAATCTGCCTTGAAACTAGCGAAATAACTGGTCGCGGTAAGGGACGAAAGAATAATATAGAAATTAAAGGACGTCATTCGCTGGGACGCATGCGTGCTGAAGTAATCCCAGGCCTGCTTCTGAAGAAAAGATTGTTCTTTATCCTTCATTGCTTACGGAACTCGTCACCAGCCCGGATTTATTTGATTAAACGACACCATGATAGTAATTCCAAAAAGTCTCCCTTAACATTTTGGAATTTGTCTGAAGACGAACGACACTCTTCGTCAATCTTTCAACTAGCCGAAAATAACCATCTCCGTCATGCTCCACATCATATTCCATCTCATTTGCAAAGACCCGGTAGATCAATTCAATCACATGCTCCAGATGATTAGTTATCATGGCGCCAACTGCCACACCACTCCCGACATCAATCAACCGACTAAGAGGATGGATGTCACGGAAGAACCGCATTCGCTTCTCGCCCTCAGGTGTCGGTGGGCAATATATGATTACGGGCTTACCCAAACTAAGCGCCATTCCTGCCTCAACATCCTTTCCAAAACTCTCCTTTTCACCTGCAAAATAGATCAAGACTTTTGCACACTTGACCATGAGGCATTCAATAAGCCCTTTATCCTCATGTGACTCGGCTGCGCTATTTGTAGGATCAAAGTAACGCAAATTGAACGGAGTTAGTTTTTCATTCTTAAAAATGCTTTGGCAATTTCTGCTCATGTCTCGGAAGTCTTCTCGATTCCGCATGCTCGTTGCCACATAGACATCCAATTCATTCACTATAGACAAGTAATTCGCAGTATTTTGAAGAGCTCGCTCTCGTGCCCTTCCAAATCGTTGAGCAACTTCGCGAATCCTAGAACGCAACTGTTCATCTGATTCAATTACAGCCTCAAGGAATTCTTCGCATGAAAACTTAAAACTAAGCTGTGCTTGCAAGTCAGCCTCATTAGCCTGCTCCGCCATTGAGATGAGCATCTTAACGGGTATTTTAGACTGACCACACGCTCTATAAGCCTTCAAAAGCTCTGCCTCTAAGAGGGTTTCGCTGCTGCCCTTCCTGGGTGTATATGCTTTGCAGGCAAGCTCAGCTATCAAATACCGGTCGTCAGCCGGAATCTCTTCAAATGGTAGGACTGGACCCCTGCGCTGAAAAGCCTCCGAATCGATCCTTTGATTTGCAAAGAATTTAACGATTTCATCATAGGACATGACTCGAAGCTCTCGATATGCCGTCCTAAAATTCCCCCAATAGAGCAGGCTATCCACAAAGAATCTATGAAAACCCAAACGTAACTGCTCGCAAGAATCGATTGCACCGAGTGAAAGCTTAGGAATTTCATCCAGCAGTGGCTCAATCGGGTACGGATGATTCTGAGGTATTTCGTGAAAGTAATAACGAAAAAAACCGGATGAAACGCCAGCTTCATGATTCAAATGCAGCAATTGGTTTAGATGCGTTAGCGAAAGTGGCTCCTTTGGCAAAAGCCCCAATCGTGCAATAAGTTTCTGTCCCGGCACAGAAGTGTTGGAAGCCGCCCCTCTCTGCGAAAGCAGCCGGGAAATAAAATTTAAGCAATCTGAGGACTTCTTCGGTCGTCATAACCTAACTAGTATACACCCCAATGCAAGCCTGCGTGCCTTCTTGGAAAAATACGGTCCACTCAATCCCGGCGCATTTCCAATTTCGCATTTCTTCCTCCCCGCCCAAAGTGATAACTTTTGCCATGTAATCTTATACGGGACACACCAACTACACCACTTGCCGCACTGCGATTCAAACAAATGTTGACAAAGGTTAGCAGTCGGACTGCTGACGCCATCAGATCTATCTTCGTGAATGTTCCGGTCGAGTCGGCAAAGCGGCAGATATGGCCAACCTAGGCCCCTCTGAAACTGAACTGAAAAAACTTGCCGCAAACAGGACACTCGCGGCCTGTGCCTCCGGTTCTCCATGTCGGAGGATTAAGGCGGACAACCTTATCTTCACCCCGGCAGGTGTCGCAAACTTAATGACCCGCAAGGTCGGGGTGCCCTATTCCTGCGAAGCGCGTTTTTTGCGCCCCGGTTGGGTTTACGGGGCAGGCGTGGGGTTTTTCTCTTAGCTGCCCTCCCCATCCCCGAATCCGCTTCACCGCGCCATTCGAATACCAGTAAACTATGTTGACCGCTTTGCGGTCACATATGCAATTGACCATGTTTAACGGATGGGCTATACTCTTATTCGTCTCTGACGCGGAGGAGATAGGACTTCGCCCCTTGTCCGTGCTACCGCTCGCCCCGCAACACTCCTTCCCCCTCCTGCAACCCCTCCAGAATCACCACTTGCGCACTCTTCCGTATCAACAGAAATCTACACGACTTAAAATCCTTTCGTTTCATACTCTTGCGCACTCTTTTGCGCTCTTTCGCACACAGCGTAACGCAACTCCCAATAAATCAACTCTTTGCGCACTCTTTGCTAAAAACACGGGGGTGGGTGGGGGTCATTCTGTCTACTCCCTCGCCCGATCTTCCGCCGCTCGCCGATCCTCACTCCTCACTACCCACTTCCTCCCATCCGCTGTACTCTTCCGGAAGGAACCGCCCATGACCCAGCTCGCCCGACTCCGCGGATTGCAAACCGAAGCGGCGCTCCCCGCCGAAGCCGCCATCCTGCACGTGGACATGGACGCCTTCTTCGTCTCCGTCGAGCTGCTCGAGCGCCCCGAGCTGCGCGGCAAGCCGGTGGTCGTGGGCGGCCGGCCCGACGCCCGCGGCGTGGTCTCCGCGGCCAGCTACGAGGCCCGCAAATTCGGCATCCACTCCGCGCTGCCGCTGCGCACCGCCGCGCGGCTCTGCCCGCACGCCGTCTTTCTCGACGGCGACCACGCCAAATACGAACAGTGGAGCGACCGCGTCGCCGCCATCCTCGCGAAATTTTCTCCCGTCGTCGAAATGGCCTCGATCGACGAAGCCTATCTCGACCTCGCCGGAACGCAGCGCCTGCACGGCCCCCCGCTGGCCGCCGCGCACAAGCTGCTCAGCGAAATTACCCGCACCACCCATCTGCCCTGCTCCGGCGGACTGGCCGCGACGCGCCTGGTGGCCAAAGTCGCCTCCGACCAGGCCAAGCCCCGCGGCCTGCTGTGGGTCCCGGCGGGCAGCGAAGAGCGCTTCCTGGCGCCGCTGCCGGTGCGCAAGATTCCCGGGATCGGCGAAGTCACCGAGCGCGCCCTGCGCGCCCTGGGCCTCGAGACGGTGGCGCAGCTCGCCGCCCTCCCCCAGGAAAAACTGGAAAAAGTTTTCGGCCAATGGGGCACGGCGCTGCACCGCAAGGCCCGCGGCGGCGACGCCTACGAATTCGTGATCGACGCCGAGCCCAAGTCCATCTCCCAGAATCACACCTTCGGCGAAGACACCGGCGACGCGCAGGCCCTCGAAGGCATGCTCAGCCACCTCTCGCAGAAAGCCTGCAAGCGCCTGCGCGAGGCCGGCCTCGACGCGCGCACGCTCACCCTGACCATCCGCTACGCCGGCTTCGAGACGCACACCCGCTCGCGCACCCTGCCCGCCGCGGCCTGCCTCGACGCCGATATCTTCCGCGTCTTCCTCGAGCTGTTCCGCGCCAACTGGGACCGCCGGAGAAAAATCCGCCTCCTCGGCGTCTCCCTCAGCGGCCTGGAGCACGGCGCGCAGCAGCTCAGTCTGCTGGACCCCGAGCGCCAGGAAAAACTGGAAAAACTCACCCGCGCCGCCGACCGCCTGCGCGACCGCTTCGGCTTCGGCTCCGTGCGTTTCGGCGGCTCGCTCCCCCGCGACGGCTCCTGAGCGCCCGCCGATGCCTTATACTTCACGCTGATGAGCAGCTCACCCCATCTCAAGACCCCGCGCCGCCCCGGCCTGCGCGCCCGCTCGCGCCACTTCTGGCAGCGCGTGAGCGAAGGCCGCCAGGTGGATGACCTGTGGGCGCAGTTTGCCGCCGACGCCCGCGCCAGCTACGGCTTCTACTCCCGTGAAGTGGACTGGGACGAATTCAAGGGCGCCTCGCGCTGGCGCCGCCCCTTCCACGTCGCCTGGGCCCTGTTCCAGGCCATGCTCATGAAACTGTCCGCGGCGCGCCGCGTGCTCCTCCTGGCGGCGCTCGTCATGCTGGCGCTTTCGGGTATCGACTTCCGCTACGGCAGCAACGGTTTCAGCCTGGATTTCAAGTTTCTCGCTGCCGCAACGCTCTTCGTTCTCCTGGCGCTGGAGCTGACCGACAAAATCACCATGAAGCGCGACCTGGAAATCGCGCGAGAGATCCAGAGCTGGCTCGTGCCCGCTGCGCCTCCGGAAGTTCCCGGCGCCGAGATCGCCTTTGCCGCTCGCCCGCAGAACACCGTCGCCGGCGACTACTACGACGCCTTTTATCCCGGCGCGGACGCCGCCGCTGCAAACGGCCCGCTGCTCGTGGTGATCGCCGACGTCGCCGGGAAAAGCGTTCCCGCCGCGCTGTTGATGGCCACCCTGCAGGCCAGCCTGCACACCATTGCCAGCGAAAAGGTTCCGCTGCAGGCGCTGGTCACGCGCTTGAACCGCTACGCCTGCGCGCACAGCCTCGACGGCCGGCGCTTTACCACCGCCGTGCTCGCCGAATACGATCCCGCCACGGGCGCGCTCGTCTACGTCAACGCCGGCCACAACGCGCCCGTCCTGCGCCGCGCCAGCGGCAGCCTGGAATTTCTTTCCAAAGGCGGCTTGCCCTTCGGCATCCAGCCCGGCACGGAGTACGAGACCGGCAGCCTGGTCCTGGAGAAGGGCGACGTGGCCGTGTTCTACACCGACGGCGTCGTCGAGGCCTTCGACGCCAGCGGCAGCGAATTCGGCAACGAACGCTGGCTCGCGGCCATCCGCGCCCTGCCGCAAGCGCCGGCCGCGGAGATGCTGCAGTCGCTGATGCAGCGCGTCGACGAGTTCGTCGGCGCCACGCGCCAGTCCGACGACATCACCTGCCTCGTCTTCCGCCGCAAACCCTGAACCCGACCTCCCGTTCCGGAATCTCTTCAGCGACAGCCGCTCCCGCAGCGCCGGACCCCGGCAAGGAACTTTCCGCAAAGCAGGCGTTTCTCCCGCGAGGCGCGTGGAGCATAATCGGGGCGTGAACTCGCGCCAGCTCGCCCATGCGATCTGCGAAGTGCTGCGCCGCAACGGTTATCAGGCGCTGCTGGTCGGCGGGTGTGTGCGCGACCTGCTGCTGGGCCGCGAGCCCGCCGACTACGACGTCACCACCGACGCGCCGCCCAGCGCCGTGCTGGCGCTGTTTCCCGAGAGCATTGCCGTGGGCGCGCAGTTCGGCGTGGTCCTTGTGCAGCAAGACGGCGCGAAAGTCGAAGTCGCCACCTTCCGCTCCGACGTCGGTTATTCCGACGGCCGCCATCCCGATCGCGTCGTCTATGCGCGCACCGCGGAAGAGGATGTGCAGCGCCGCGACTTCACCATCAACGGCCTGCTGATGCGCCCGGAAACCGGCGAGATCCTGGACCACGTCGGCGGGCAGGCCGACCTGCGCGCGGGAATCCTGCGCGCCATCGGCGAGCCGGCCCGGCGCTTCGCCGAGGACAAGCTGCGTTTGCTGCGCGCCGTGCGCTTCGCCGCGCGCTTCGCCTACATCATCGAGCCGGCCACCTTCGCCGCCGTGCAGCAGCACGCCCCGGAGATCGTGCAGGTTTCCGCCGAGCGCATCCGCGAGGAGCTGACCAAGCTGCTCACCGAAGGCGCCGCGCGCCGCGGCTTCGAGCTGCTGGACGAGAGCCGCCTGCTGCAGGCCGTCCTGCCGGAGATCGCCCGGATGCAGGGCGTGGCGCAGCCCCCGCAGTACCACCCGGAAGGCGATGTCTGGATTCACACCCGGATGATGCTGGAACAGCTCCCGGCCGGAATATCGCCCACTTTGGCATGGGGCGTGCTCCTCCATGACGTGGGCAAGCCGCCCACCTTCCGCTCCGCCGCCGAGACCGGCGACCGCATCCGGTTCGACGGCCACGTGGAAATAGGCTCGCGGATGGCGGAGGAGATCTGCAAGCGTCTGCGCTTTTCCCATGACGATACCCAACAGATCGTGGCCCTGGTGGCCAACCATCTGCGCTTCAAGGACGTCGGGCAGATGCGCGTGGCCACCCTCAAGCGCTTCCTGCGCCTGCCCCGCTTCGACGAGCATCTCGAGCTGCACCGCCTGGACTGTCTCTCCAGCCACCGCCAGCTCGACGCCTATGACTTTGTGCAGCGCTTTCTGGCCGAAACCCCTCCCAGCCAGGTCCGCCCGGAACGCCTGCTCACCGGGGAGGACCTCAAGGAGCTGGGTTTTACCCCCGGGCCGCTCTTTTCCGCCATCCTGCGCACCGTGGAAGATGCCCAGCTGGATGGACAGTTGCGCAGCCGGGAAGAGGCTCTGGCGCTGGTGCGCCGGGAATATGGCCGGGCAAAGGCTAAAGCCTAAGGGCCTGCGGCCGATGAAACGCTTTGGAGCAGCAGGAGTTAGGCTTTGTTTTTCGATATTATTACTGTAACGCATTTATAATGAGCAAGATGAACAAAATTATAGACATTTTTTGGCACGGTGTATATACTTTAGTAGTGCAGACTCATGTTTATTGATGCTTGCCAGTGTATGTCGCCGAACCATTTATCGCCTCGGCGCATCTAATTGTTTGCTCGGCTCACGCTTTCAGCGGTTTGAGCTTTGCGGGAGAGACCATGGCCGATAAAAAAACTGCAGTGCCCGAGACCCTCCCCATCCTTCCCGTGCGGGACACGGTGCTCTTTCCGGGCGCCGTCCTGCCCTTGACCGTGGGCCGCGAGACCTCGCTGTCCCTGGTGAATTCGCTCAGCGGCGAAGAAAAACTGCTGGGCGTGGTCGCCCAGCTCGATCCGCGCATCGAGGACCCCACCGCCGCCGACCTGCACAAAGTCGGAACCCTGGCCAAGGTCCACAAGACGGTCAAGATGCCCAACGGCAATGTCGTCGTCTTTCTGGAGGGCGTCCAGCGCATTCAGATCATCGAACTGGTCGGTTTCCGCCCCTTCCTGCGCGCCCGCGCCGAGGCCCAGCCGGATATCCTCGGCGAGCCGGACGCGGAGCTGGAGGCGCTGCAGCGCCAGGCCCAGGATCTGTTCCGCGAGGTGGTCAGCCACTCCTCGCAGCTTTCCGACGAGCTGCAATCCGTGGCCCTGAACATTGACGATCCCGGCCGTCTGGCCGATTTCATCGCTGGTACTTTGCCTTCTCTTTCCACCCTGCTGCGCCAGGAACTGCTGGAAACCATCAACGTGCGCAAGCGCCTGGAAACCCTCATCCGCGAGCTCTCCAAGGAGCTGGAAGTCCTGGAACTGCGCTCCAAGATTCAGGAGCAGGTGCAGGAGCAGGTCAGCCAGAACCAGCGCGAATACCTGCTGCGCGAGCAGATGAAGGCCATTCAGAAGGAGCTCGGCGACGGCGAAGACACGCTGCAGGAAATCGACGAGCTGCGCAAGAAAGTGGAAGAGGCCGGGATGCCGGCGGAAGCGAAGAAGGAATGCGACCGCGAGGTGAAGCGCCTGGCGAAAATGACGCCGGCCTCCGCCGAATACATGGTTTCGCGCACCTATCTGGAGTGGATGACCTCGCTGCCGTGGAACAAGTCCGCGGCCGCCGCGGAAATCGACATCGCCAAGGCCCGCGAAATCCTCGACGAAGACCACTACGACCTGGAAAAAGTGAAGGAGCGCATCCTGGACTTCCTGGCCGTGAAAAAGCTGCAGCCGGGAATGAAGGGGCCGATCCTGTGCTTCATCGGGCCTCCCGGCGTGGGCAAAACCTCGCTCGGCAAATCCATCGCGCGCGCGCTGGGGCGCAAGTTCGTGCGCATCGCCCTCGGCGGCATGCATGACGAAGCCGAAATCCGCGGCCACCGCCGCACGTACATCGGCGCGCTGCCCGGGCAGATCATCCAGGGCATCAAGCGCGCGGAGACCAACGACCCGGTGTGCATGCTCGACGAAGTGGACAAGCTGGGGCGCGACTTCCGCGGGGATCCCTCGTCGGCGCTCATGGAAGTCCTCGATCCCGAGCAGAACGTGGCCTTCCGCGACCACTATCTGGACGTGCCCTTCGATCTCTCGAAGGTGCTGTTCATCGCCACCGCCAACTGGATGGATCCCATCCCCGAGCCGCTGCGCGACCGCATGGAGATCATCGAGCTGCCGGGCTACACGGGCGAAGAAAAGATTCATATCGCCCGCAAATACCTGATCCCCAAGCAGGCCTCCGAACACGGTTTGACCATCGGCGAGCAACTGGAGTTCACCGAGGAAGCGCTGCAGGAGATCATCCACAGCTACACCCGGGAAGCCGGGGTGCGCAACCTGGAGCGCGAAATCGCCACGCTCACCCGCAAGCAGGCGCGGCGCATCGCCGAAGGCAAGCCGGACAAGCTGACGGTGACTCCGGAAACCGTCCGCGAATACCTGGGCGTGCAGAGATACCGCACCGAGAAGGAGATCGACGAGCGCGTCAAGCAGCCCGGCGTGGCCGTGGGTCTGGTGTGGACGCCGGTGGGCGGCGACATCATCTTCATCGAAGCCAGCCGCATGCGCGGGGGCAAGCAGTTCACCATGACCGGGCATCTCGGCGAAGTCATGCAGGAGTCCATGACCGCCGCGCTCACCTGGGTGCGCTCCAACGGCGAACGCTACGGCATCGATCCGGACTTCTTCCGCAAGCAGGACATCCACATCCACGTGCCCTCGGGGGCGGTGCCCAAGGACGGCCCCTCGGCCGGCGCGGCCATGGTTACGGCCCTGGTCAGCCTGCTGAGCGGGCGCCAGGTGCGCAGCCGCGTGGCCATGACCGGCGAGCTGACCCTCTCCGGCGTGGTGCTGCCGGTCGGCGGCATCAAGGAAAAGGTTCTCGGCGCCAAGCGCGCGGGGATCACGGAAGTGCTGCTGCCCGCGGACAACGAGCCCAACGCCAAGCAGGACCTCACGCCGGAAATCCTCGGCGACATGAAGATCACCTACGTGCGCACGCTCGACGAAGTGCTGAATCACGCGCTGGAGAAGGAATCCCCGGTTCCGCCGGTTTCCCCGCAGCCGGCCCCCAAGGAAAAGCGCGTGGGCGGAGAAAGCCCCCGCGCCATCCACTAACCGGCGCTTCGGCTATCGCAAAGAAAAGGCCCCGCGCGCATCGCGGGGCCTTTTCTTTTTCACCGCAGTGGCGCGGTCTTCCGCCTGTGCCGCCAAGCGGCTTCCCTCTTCCGCCGGCCCGCTCTCCTGCTACCATGGACGAATCCGATGCCTGCCCGAAAACAATTCGCAGGGGCCGCACGGCCCGGACGCGATCTTCCCGCGGAGCTCGCCGAGCGCCTGGCCGAAGCCCTGCACCGCGAACGCATCGTGCCGCGCTTCGTGGATTCCTACGTCGTGGAGCACGGCCGCTTCGGCCTGCAGGTGCACGCCGCGCTCTACCGCGACCTGCTCTACCTGCTGCAGCGCGAGGCTCTGCTGGCCATGACCGTGCGGGCCCTCGAACTCGTTGCCGCCCAAACAGCCGCTGCGCAAAAATCGAAAAAACGCGCCGCCGCGCGGGACGCCGGCTTCCGCCGCGCCTTCCTCAGCGCCCTGGCGCACCGCCAGAAATGGACCGCGGGAGACGCCCTGGAATTTCAGAACGGCCTGCGCATGTACGAGGACCTGGTGGCCGCCGCAGCCCCCGCGCGGCGCAACCGCAAGCCCTTCGACACCACCAACCATCCCTTCGTGGACCGCTGCGCCTTCCTTCTCGACACTTCGTTCCTCGAGAAGGCCCGGGTGGCCGCCACCCGCGCGCTGAACGACCTCGAGCGCCTCACCGCGCAGGTCGCCGAATCCGTCCTCCGCCCGCGCGGCGAAACGCCGGCATCCTGAGCCCCGGCTTCGCGCGCGGCCAGGCCAGCCCTCAGGGGAGGCGTTCCACCTGCACCGCCGTGCCGTAGGCCAGCACCTCGGTAACACCCTGCATCACTTCCGTGGCGTCGTAGCGCATGGCCACCACGGCGTTGGCGCCGTGCTGCGCCGCGTGCTGCAGCAGCAGCTCGTAGGCGTCCTCGCGGGTCTGTTCGCAGAGGTTGGTGAGGATCGTGATGTTGCCCCCGAAAAAGGTCTGCAGCGCCGCGCCCAGCGTGCCGATCACGCTGCGCGAACGCACCACGATGCCGCGCACGATCCCGAAATTGCGCACGATGCGGTAGCCGGGCAGTTCGTTCGCCGTCGTCACCATACTCGAATCCACTCGTCCGGACATGCACTCCCCCTCCTCGCGGGGCGTTTACCGCTGCGATTCTACCTGTCTCGCGGGCCGTGCGCGACCCCGGCGGCTCTGTTATGCTCGCGGTCATGTTGGAGCTTTTCTATCTCCTGGCGGGAGTGCAGATCCTCGCCGGTCTTTACCTGGCCGCCGACGGCTTGCGCTGGCTCGCCTATCTCCGCCAGCGCCTGCGTTCGCACGCCGGCTTCTACGCTCCGCGCGCCGCCGTGCTCTGCCCCTGCAAGGGCCTGGAAGCCGGCCTGGAGCAGAACCTCCGCGCCCTGTGCGAATTCGACTATCCCAACTACGAGGTTTTCTTCATCCTGGCCTCGGCGGCGGACCCCGCGCACGGCATTCTGCAGCGCGTCATCGAGGGCGCCAAAAACAGAGCGCACATGGTCATCGCCGGCGAGCCCAAGGAGTGCGGCGAGAAGGTGAACAACCTGCGCGTGGCGCTCGAGCAGCTTCCCGAAGAGTTCGAGGTCTTCGTCTTCGCGGATTCCGACGGCCGCCCGGGCCGCCACTGGCTGCAGCAGTTGGTGGCTCCGCTGAACGATCCGAAGCTCGGCGCGGCCACGACCATGCGCTGGTTTCTCCCCGCGCGCGACAACCTGGCCACGGCCCTGCTGGCCGCCTGGAACGCCCCGGTGGTTACCCTGCTCGGCAACCACCAGCGCAATTTCTGCTGGGGCGGCGGCACGGCCATCCGCCGCGACGTCTTCCTGCAGGCCCGCATCTACGAGGAATGGCGCACTACGCTGAGCGACGATTATTCGATGACCCGCATGCTGCAGCACGCCGGGAAGCCCATCCTCTTCGTGCCCGAGTGCCTCACACCGTCCTTCCCGGCCACGGACTTCGGCGGGCTGCTGGAATTCACCAACCGCCAGATGCTCATCACCCGGGTCTATGCCCCGAAAATGTGGTGGCGCGCCGTAGCCACGCACCTGCTCTTCTGCGCCACGCTGGTGCTCGGCGCCGGCCTCGTCCTCGGCAACCTGCTCACCTCGCGCCCCGCGCTGCATCTGGCCATGCTGACGCTCTTCCCCCTGCTTCTGGCGACCATCCGCGGCGTGCAGCGCACCACCGGCGTGAGCGAACTCCTGCCCGACCGAAAAGCGCAAATCATGGATCTGGCCTGGGTCTGGACGCTGCTGGCCCTCGTCGTGCCCTTCCTGTATCTCGTGAATTTTGCGGCTTCCGCCTTCACCCGCACCCTGCGCTGGCGCGGCATCCGCTACCGCCTGATTTCCCCCAACCAGACCAGGATCCTCCCCGGCTGACGCGCCACTATCCCCGGCTCCGCTCTACTGCCCGCTGAGGAACGGGAAGTGCGCCGCGGCGGCCATGAAGAAGAGCATCGGGAAGGAGACCCAGAAATTGGCGCGCGAAGCCAGGAACGCCAGCCGCGCCAGCTCCGCAGACTCCGCCGGCATGGGTGTGCCCTGCTCGGCATTCGCTTTGGTCCAGGCGATCAGCCGCTTCTGACAGCGCCAGATCACGCCCCACACATTCAGCATCATGAAGTAGCCCATGCCGCCGCCCACGGAGATAGCCAGCGTGCGGTTGCCCGCGGCCGGGTCCGCTACCAGTTCCAGGACGCCCCACGACGCCCCGGCCACCACCAGCGTCACCGCTAGCGCCAGCACCCAGCCATTGGCCAACGGCCCTTTCGCGAACTTCAGCAACAGGTAAACGGCCAGCCACGCCAGCGTCCACACTAGAAACCACGCTCCCAGCCAGCGTCCCAACAGCCCGGGGTCCCCGGCGTTGTCCGCATCGGTCTTCGCCAGGATCATGTAGTAGCGGAATCCCGCCAGCACCGTCACCACCGCCGACCAGCGGAACCACCACAGCGCTCGCGGCATCAATAACGGCACCACCTTGCCCCGCGTGGCTGCGTCCAGCTCTTTCTGGAACGGTCCGTTCACCAGATTGAAAAAATAGAGTAACCCAGCCCAAGTGATGCCCGCCCCAAAATGAATCCACCGCAGGAATACCTGTTCGAAATCGGCCCCCTGCGCTGGTAATTGCACTTTCAGGGAGCCGACGAGTGCCAGGACCACAACGTCGAGATGCATTGAAATCCTCCTGCCTGTTCGGTCGGAAGAGCGGGTCGCTTGCGCAGAGTGCTGATTGTACTGAAGATGAGGGAATTTTCGAACCAAGTTCGATTTCCACAGGGGAAATTTTCCGGGGGCCATGCAAATCCTACCGGTTCATTCTTCCAGAGGAAGATCTCGCTTCCTTCTAACTCGTCCAGTTTCAGACAGATGTCCGTGCCGCAGAAAGGAAGGCAAATTGCTAAGTAATTCCCGTAGCGGTAATAAGTGCGGAACCCAGGATCAGGCACCTCCTCCTTTTCGCCCTCGCCTGCAACCTGGGGATCGTGGCCTGGCACGCCAGGCCTTCCGTGGGGAGGCTGAACAGCTTTCTGGCCGCCCCGTCTGTTGCAACTTGCCTCCGCCAGAGGCGATCACACAATCTACGCGAAATGTCGGGGTTGCTCCCATGGCCGCCGACAACGAGGTGCACGTGAGGGTTATTCGCAGAAGAGCAACGCAGCGGTCCCCTTTGCAATCCGAAACACGCATGCCCCGGGAAACATTCTTTTTCTACGAGAAGCGCACCGGCATGCCGCAATTCCACGTTCAGGCGGGGCCCGACGGGCAACTGCCCTCCGAGCATGCCGCCGCGCTGCTGGCCATGCACTGCCTGGTGCGCGGACAAAGCCCCGGCGATTACGCGGTGATGGTCGAAGTCCGCGGCAATGTGCTCGGCGGCATCACCGAAAAAGCCGAGCAGTTGCTCCACGCGGGGCGCTCCGTGAACGCCGCCGTGAAGCTCAGCCGCCGCGAGGAAGAAGTCCTGCGCGGCATTCTGCGCAGCCAGGCCAACAAGGAAATCGCCGCCGCGCTGAACCTTTCCGAGCGCACCATCAAATTCCATGTCTCTTCGCTGCTGGCAAAATTCCGCGTGCGCGGCCGCATGGAACTGGTGCGCGAGGCATCGCGCATGCCGATTTCGCTCCGGCCCGCCGCCGCGGCCGAGCCCACTCCCATCCTGGCGGTGAACCGCGGACTGCAGCGCCGTTCGGCGGTCCCGGCCTGCGGCCTGGCGGCAGACCCGGCTGCCGGGGTCGCCACCCTGCTGAAGCGCCAGCTCACGGCATAGAGTTTCATCTCCCCGGACTCATCCGGAAAAACAGCGGCCCTCCGTTCCTCGGGAACGGAGGGCCGTCTACTTTCCATCGCTGCCCGGGGCAGCGTTACTTCTTCGCCGCGGCGTACAGCTCGGCGGCAGCGTCCCAATTCACGACGTTCCACCACGCCTTGATGTAGTCCCCGCGCAGGTTCTGATATTTCAGGTAGTAGGCATGCTCCCAGACGTCCAGGCCCAGCACGGCCTTGGCCCCCAGCAGGTACGGCGTGTCCTGGTTCGCCGTCGAGTCCACCGCCAGCTTGCCGTCCTTCACCAGCAGCCAGGCCCAACCGGAGCCGAAGCGCCCCAGGCCCGCGGCCGCGAATTTTTCTTGAAATCCCGCGAACGAGCCGAACGCCGCGTTGATGGCCGCGCCCAGATCGCCCTTGGGCTCTCCGCCGCCGCCCTTCTTCATCAGCCTCCAGAATAGCGAGTGGTTCCAGTGCCCCCCGCCGTTGTTACGCACGGCGGTGCGAATGCCCTCGGGCACGGCGTCGAGGCCCTTGAGCAGGTCGTCCAGGGACTTGGCCTGCAGATCGGCGTGGCCCTCGAGCGCCTTGTTCACATTGGTGATGTAGGCGGCGTGGTGCTTGCCGTGATGAATTTCCATGGTCCTGGCGTCAATGTACGGTTCCAGCGCGTCAAACGCGTACGGCAGTGCGGGCAGAGTGAATGCCACGGTCTTTTCCTCCCAACCGAGATTTGGATTTTCGCGAAACCCTTTCGAACTTCCGGCGTGCAGCAGCCCGGCGGCAGAGCTTCCCGCTCCCAGAATTCCTGCGCCGAGAATGCTTGAGCCAACAAGAAATCCGCGGCGATTCATGCGGGGCTCCTCGGATGCCAATGAGAACCGGGTGCGATACGACACCGCATTATAGCGCAGTCCGCTAGCCCGGACCGCGTTTCCGCCCGGCGCTCAGGAATTCCGGTTCGCTTTTTCCTTCATGCGCGCCAGCGCCCACCGCGCACTCTCCGCCACCAGCTCCTCCGGAGAACCCGCCAGCCTCTCGAGCAGCGCGCGAATCCGCTCCTGCGCCGCCGCATCGCTACGCGGCGCGGCGTTGCCCAGGGCGAGGCACGCGTTGCGCACGAGGCCGCGCCATTTGGCGCGCTTGACGGCGCTGCCGCGAAAGAATTGCCGAAACTCTTCTTCCGTGAGCGCGGCCAGCCATTCCAGCCGCGGATGAAAGAGCGATTCCCCGCCGCTCGCGCGCGGCTGAAACGCAGGCAGCTCGCTCACCGGCGCGCGCGCGTTCCACGGGCACACCTCCTGGCAGATGTCGCAGCCGAAGACGTGGCGCCCCAGCGGCTCGCGCAGCTCTTCCGGAATCGCCCCGCGCAGCTCGATCGTCAGATAGGAGATGCAGCGCCGCGCGTCCAGCACGTAGGGCTCGGGGAAGGCCTCCGTCGGGCAGGCGTCCAGGCACAGCCGGCAGTTCCCGCAGAGGTCCGGCGGCGGCGCTTCCGCGGCGCCCAGCGACGGCGCCAGCTCGAGCGTCGTCAGGATGACGCCCAAAAAGAAGAGCGAGCCGAGCTGTTCGTTGAGCAGCAGCGTATTCTTGCCCAGCCAGCCCAGGCCGGCGTGCCGCGCGTAGGCGCGCTCGTGGATCGCGCCGGTATCCACGTACCAGCGGGCTTCGAACGGTTCCGCAAAGCGCTCGCGCAGCGCCCGGGCCAGCTCCGCGAGCTTCCCGCCCACCACCCCGTGATAGTCCTCGCCCCAGGCGTAACGGGAGATCCACCCGCGCGGAGCCGCTCCCGCGCTTTCCGCGGGCACGTGCGTGGAGAAAGGTTTACCGGTGTGGTAGGGAAGCGCGCAGACGATGATGCTGCGCACCCCGGGGAGCACGCGCGCCGAATCGCCGCGCCGCGCATCCGCGAGATAGCCCATCTCGCCCGCGTAGCCGCGCCCCAGCCACTCCGCGACGCGTTGCAGCTCGGGCACGGCCGCCGCCGGCGTCACCCCGCACAGCGCGAAGCCCAGGGCGCGGGCGCGCTCGCTGATCCACGCGGTGTCCGGAGGATTCGCCACGGCTATAATTCTGCAACAGAAGCGCGCCGGGGCGCGAGCCGCAGAAAAGAAAAAGGCCCCGCCGCGAACGGCAGGGCCTCCATCGGAAGGAGCGTCAGCTGACGCCGGTTACGCTTTCGGCCTGGTAGCCCTTGGGGCCCTGCTTGACTTCGAATTCAACCTGCTGTCCCTCGGAGAGTGTCTTATATCCATCCATTTGGATCGCCGAAAAATGGACAAAGACGTCTTCGCCCGACTGACGTTGGATGAAGCCGTAGCCTTTGGATGCGTTAAACCACTTCACCACACCTTGCTCTCTGCTCAACTTCGGTACTCCTCTGGGGGTAGAATAGCGTCGTGCCAGGCGCGCCGCACACCGGGAAGAACCACTCGCGCAGCTCCTCGGGGGACCACGGAACTCCACAGCTCGAAAACGCGGGCGCATCTTGGCACAAAACCCAGCCGCCTGTCCAGATTCAGATGAGGGGATTCGGAGGAGAAGAGCGCCCGGCTAGCGGAAGCTGCGCAGGGCCATGGCTTCTTCGGTGTGCACGTCGAAGACGGTGTACAGCTTGGTGAGTTGCAGCAGGTCGCGCACGCGCCGGTTCAGGCTCAGCAGCTTCAGCTCTCCGCCGCGGCTGCGCACCGCGCAAAAACCGCTCACCAGTTCCCCGATGCCCGCGCTGTCAATGTAGTCCACGTCGCCAAGATTGAGGACGATGCGCGTGCGGCCCTCGTCCAGCAGGCTGCGGATCATCTTGCGCAGAAAGGCGCTGTCATCCCCCAGCACGATGCGCCCGCTCAGCTCCACTACCAGGACCCCTCCCGCTTCGCGCGCTGTGGCTTGCAGGTTCATACGCTTTTCGTCCGGCTACGATTCGCAACGCGGCGCGGCGCTATCGCCGTTCGGCGAGGCAGCGCCCGGTCCCGGCAGCCGCTTGCTCATGATCACTTCGGCCCCGCCCGTGCGCCCCCGCGCCACTTCAAACTCATCCATGAAGGCGCGCATCAGAAATATGCCCCGCCCCGACGTGCTCAGAAGATTTTCCTCGGCCAGCGGGTCCGGCACATTTTTCACGTTGAACCCCGCCCCTTCATCGAGCACGCGAATAACCATTCTTTCCGGGGTCATCTCCACCGACAAATAAATCTTTTTCTCCGCGCGTTCCTGATTCCCGTAATGAAACGCGTTGATCACGCCTTCCCGCACCGACATTCCGATTCGGTAACACTCGTCTTCCCCGAACCCCGCGGCCTCCGCCACGCGCAGACACGCCTCTTCGGCGAGGCTCACGCTCTCCACCTTGGTCTGCAGCGTCAGTTCGAGATGCTTGCTCTCTGGCTCCATCCCTGGCCCGTTACCGAAAGCTCTACCCTTTACTCCAAATCCTCTTGGTTAGCATAGCGTGAGAGCCGGAGTCAATGGAAGGCCCGGGGCAAAAAACCTCGCGTCCGGCGCAAATCTTTCCGCGCAATGCCGCACTCCGCCCAAGCTGGGACTGGCGAGGAAAACTTTCAAACTGTTCCAGAAGCGCTCACTTGCCCCATGCGGGCACACCTCCCGGCGCCCGGCGCTCCTCACCGTCCCCCGGTCCGGCGCAGCTCCGCCGTGGGGGAAATTGCCCGTGGCACAGCCAATCTTGGCTGTGCTTTTTCACTTTGCCTGCAAAAAAGGAAAATGGAGCAGGTGTTTCGGAGGAGCGCCACCCGGCCCGGGTGGCGCCTGTCGCGGTTTCCAGACCTAGGAGGCCTGCTCTTCCGCGTACGCCAGGTACTCCGCGTAGGGGCCCTTGAAGTCCTCGATCTTTCCGTCTTGGAAATGCCAGATACGCGTGGCCACTTCGTCGAGAACATCTTCGTCGTGCGTCACCAGCAGCACCGTGCCTTCGTACTTCTGCAGGGCGATGTTCAGGGCGTTGATCGATTCCAGGTCCAGGTTGTTGGTGGGCTCGTCCAGCACCAGGAAATTGGGCTTCTGCAGCATCAGCCGGCAGAAGATCATCCGCGCCGTCTCGCCGCCGGAAAGCGCCTTCGTGGGCTTCAGCGCGTCTTCCCCGCTGAAGAGCATCTGCCCCAGCAGGCCCCGCAGCTCCTCCTGCGACGCTTGCGGCTCGAACTGCCACAGCCAGTCGATCGCCGTCATGCCCTTGCTCTTGTCGACGGAATCGCTGAAGTCCTGCGGGAAATAGCCCACCGAAACTTCGTGGCCCCACACCACGTTGCCGCCGTCGATCGCAAACTGCCGCTCCGCCTCGGAGAGGAATCCGTTGGCGTTGCGGATCAGCGATTTCAACATCGTGGTCTTGCCCGAACCGTTGCGTCCCGTCAGCGCGATCTTCTCCCCGCGCGTCACGCTGGCCGAGAAGCCCTGGATCACCTTCAGATCGCCGTACGACTTGGCGAGCCTCTTGGACTCCAGCGGCAGGCGTCCCGATTGCCGGTTGATCGCAAAGCGGATGTACGGCCGCTGGATGTTGGACCGGGCCAGCTCCGAGGTCTGCAGCCGCTCCACTTCCTTCTTGCGCGAGGTGGCTTGCGCGGAACGCGTGCCCGCGGAAAAGCGCGCGATGAAATCGTTCAATTGCGCGATCTTCTTTTCGCGCACCGCGTTGTCCGCCTCGATCCGCGAACGGATCTGCGTCTTGGCCAGCACCATGTCGTCGTACCCGCCGTTGTACATGATGATCGTCTGGTAGTCGATGTCCGCCGTGTGCGTGCACACGCTGTTCAGGAAGTGCCGGTCGTGCGAGATCACGATCAGCACGCCCTCGTAGGCGCACAGGTATTCCTTCAGCCAGTGCACCGAATCCAGGTCCAGGTTGTTGGTGGGCTCGTCCAACAGCAGCGCCGGGGGGCTGCCGAACAGCGCCTGCGCCAGCAGCACGCGCACCTTCTGCCCGCCCTGCAGCTCGCTCATCTTGCGCTCGTGCAGCGCCGCTTCCACGCCCAGCCCGTCCAGCAGCACCGCGGCGTCGGCTTCCGCCGTGTATCCGCCCTCTTCCCCGACCACGCCTTCCAGCTCACCCAGGCGCATGCCGTCCGCGTCCGTCAGCTCGCCGTGCGGCTTGGCGTACAGCTTGTCCCGTTCCTCCAGGGCCTTCCACAGCGGGGCGTTGCCCATGATCACCGTGTCAATCACGCGAAACTCGTCGAAGGCAAACTGGTCCTGCCGCAGCACGCCCAGCTTCTTCGGCCGCGTGATCGAACCCTTGCTGGGCTCGATTTCTCCCGTCAGGATCTTCATGAACGTGGACTTGCCCGCGCCGTTCGGCCCGCTGACGGCGTAGCGCCGCCCGGCCATGAACGTACAGGTGACGTCCTCGAACAGAATTCGTCCGCCGAAGCGCATGGAAATGTCGTTAACGTATAGCAAGTCTGCTTAACCTGTCCTTCGTACCAGATTTGAGCGCAAATTCCCTGCGTCCTGTCCGCGTGTCCATTTTTGGGGAAGTTTGCGATGCAGTGGGAACTGCCGTCGGCCGGCCCAGATGAACCGCCAGCGCGCGAAAAGCCGCCACTTCGATTGTTTCGCTCGGTGTCCTCTGGGTTTCTGCCTTACTTCCGCTTTTCGAGTCTCGTGAGATTACCTTTCAATTGTACCGCACAATGCCTTCATGGCCCAGCCAATCCTGGCTGGGCTTTTCCCGCAAATCCGCCCCTACGCCCAATACGTCCGGTCCAGGGTGCGGTACTGGATCGCTTCGCTCAGGTGCCGCGGTTCGATCGATTCCGCCGCGTCCAGGTCGGCGATTGTCCGCGCCACCTTCAGGATGCGGTCGTGCGCCCGCGCGGAAAGCCCCAGCCGCGTGATCGCATTCTCCAGCAGCTTCTCCCCCTCCGCGGTGATCGTGCAGAACTTGCGGATCATCTTCGGCGACATCTGCGCGTTGGCGTAGGTTTTCTTTTCCGCCGCGTAGCGCGCCATCTGCCTCCCGCGCGCTTGAAGCACCCGCTGGCCCACCGTGGCCGAATCTTCCGCCGAAGAGGGCGCGCGCAGCTCCTTGTACTTCACGGCGGGCACTTCGATGTGAATGTCAATGCGGTCGAGCAGCGGCCCGGAAATCTTGGACACGTAGCGCTGGATCAGCGGCGGCGTGCAGTGGCATTCCCGCGTGGGGTCCCCGAAATACCCGCACGGCTGCGGGTTTCTTCCTAGCTGAATCTTCAGGCCGGATGTTCCTTCCCTTAAATCTCTGAAAACAAAGCGAGGTTTCCGTGGCACGCAAAGCTGACGATAAGAGGTGGAATTCGAAGTTCGCACAGTTCGTGCAGGGCTACGGCGTCGAGCAGCTCGCTTCGCGGCTCGGCGTGAATCCGTCCGCGGTCTATCACTGGATGCGCGGAAGCACCAGTCCCCATCCCGCGAACGCCCAGGCCATCCAGCGGCTCGCCAAGCGCCGCGGCGTGGCGCTGTCCCTCGACGATATCTACCAGCACTTCCGCGACGTCCGGTCGGAGCGATATCTGCCGGCGTCTCCGCGTTCACCCCAACCCGCGCGGGCCATCTGAGCCGCGATCCCCAACGGCCAACTTGCGACAAGGAGGAAGGTGATGGAGCAACCGAAAGAGGAAGTCAGTCTCAGCAATCTTTGCGGCGGCGCGATCGAGGAAGTCTTTCAACGGGAGTGGGCCGCGATCCTCGCCAACGTCGCCGATGTCAACACGGACCCCGAGGCCAAACGCAAACTCACTCTCGAGTTCACCGTGGCGCCGTTCGAGGACCGCTCCGGCGCGAAGGTGACGTTCTCCTGCAAGTCGAAGACCGTCCCGGTCGAGTCGGTGAGCGGCACGGTGTTCCTGCAGCGCCGCGGCCTGGTCATGGTTGCGGTCCCGCACGATCCGAAGCAGTCGCGGCTCTTCGACGCGAAGAGTGCCGCGGCTGGCGACCGTCCGAGTTAAGCGGCAGGAAGTTCCAAGGGCCACGGAGTTCAATCTGAAACGAGAGGCATCTTCATGATCAAGGAAGCGATTGAAAAGATTCTCGGTCTCGCGCCGCCGAACATTCACACCGTCGGCGTTCTCGACTATACCGACAAAAGGCTGGACCTGATTTTCCCGCCGTCGCCGAAGACGGTCGAGTGCTCCACCCTGCAGGGTCTCGTGGACCTGCACCAGGGGGAACTCGACGACGCCATGTCGAAGGGCGATCTGCTCGTGCACATCACGTCCCCGACGGAGGTCGAACTCATCAGTCGCGAGTCCGACGATCACGGCCGGCGGAGGGTCTGGGCGAAGGCGGAATACCCGCGCTGCGAATCGTTCACCTTCGGGAAATGGCTCGATCCGGAGAACTTCATCATCGCGGCGCAGCAGGGATTCCAGCGCGTGAAGGTGGAGGACGACGACGGTTCGTTCGTGAAGGACCTCGACTACGTCCTCGGCGTCGCTTCCAAAATCAGCGCGGAGCACGCCACGGAAAACGAGGACGACGGGTTCGCCCAGCGCGTCGCCGTCAGGCAGGGAGTGGCGCTCAAGTCCGAGACCGTGCTCCGCCCGATGGTGAACCTCGCGCCGTACCGCACGTTCGCGGAAATCGACCAGGTGCTCTCGCAGTTCGTCTTCCGCGCTCGCGTGGCGAACGGGCAGGTGAACCTGGCGCTCTTCGAAGGCGACGGCGGTCGCTGGAAGCTCGCGGCGGTCGCTGCCATCAAGGAGTGGCTCAAGCCGGAGTTCGGCGACGTCCCGGTCATCTCGTAGTCCCCACGGGGACCTCGGGCAACGCGGGGCGGTTAGTGACCGCGCGGCGTCCCTGGAGGCGGCTAACGGCGGTGAGCGCAAGCTCCCGGTCCGTAATGCTCTCCCGGTCCCCACCACTTTTTCAGGAGAAATAGGGTAATGGCGAAGGTCCCCGGAATATTCGAGCGTCCGCCCGACAGTGGCGTGCACTGGATTTCCTACTTCGACATCGACGGAAAGCGCCGGCGAGAGAAGGCGGGAAAGCTGACGGCGGCGCTCGACTTGCTGGCCGAGCGCCGGCTGCAGATCAAGAAGGGCGAGTTCATCCCGCCGCGGCAAACCCGCGCGTGGACATTCAAAAAACTGGCCGAGGAAACGATTCGGCGGAAGGCTCTGCGCCTCGCGCCGCAAACCATTGAGACCGACACGATCCGGCTGAAGCAGTTGCTTCCACTCATCGGGCACATGCGATTCGACCGGCTCTCGCCGGAGCGGATCGAGGAGACACTCGCCAAGCTCAAGGAGTCCGGCCTCTCGAATTCCACGCTCAATCGCTACCGCTCGTTCATCTCGAGCGTGTTCAGCTACGCGCTCAAGGTCAACCTGGTTTCGATGAACCCGGTCGCTCGCGTCGGCCGTTACCGGGAGAACGATTCGCGGCTCCGCTGGCTCAGGCCCGAGGAAGAGGAACTCATCCGGGGCGCGCTCGAGGTCGACACCCATCGTTGGGAGTTCGATCTCGCGCTGCATACCGGAATGCGCCGCGGCGAGCAGTTTTGGCTGCGCTGGAAAGACGTCGACATGGAGCGCGGAAATCTCACGGTCAAGGGAAAAACCGGCCGCCGCCACATCGTGGCGAACGAGACCGCCATCGCCGCGCTGCGGAAGCTGCACATGCGGAGCGGCGACAGGGAGTTCGTCTGCCCGGATAACGACGGAAGGGCGAAGCGCGACTGGCGTGATTGGCTCTTTGACGCGGCGAAGAAGGCCGGCGTCGAGAATTTCCACTGGCATGACCTCCGGCACACGTTCGCCTCGCGCCTGGTGATGGCCGGCGTCGACATTCGCACCGTGCAGGAATTGCTCGGGCACAAATCCATCGTTCAAACGATGCGCTACGCGCACCTGTCTGCCGATCACCGGAAGGCCGCGGTCGCGAAGATGAACGTCGAGGCGGCGGTGACGCCGTGACGAGGGTCTGGATCAGTTTCAAGCTCAACGACCGGCGGCTGAAGGCGAAGACCGACACCTGGGAAGTGTGGAGTCTCGACGTAGTCGAGGTCCTTCACGAACGAACCGACGAAGTGAGCCATCTGGGGCAGATCCGCTGGTACTCAGGCTGGCGGAAATATTGTTTCTTTCCGGCCGCGCAGATCGTGTTCGAGCAGGACTGTCTCCGCCACATCGCGGACTTCATCGAGTCCGAAACGGCGAAGCACCGGAAGGGACGGAGGGCATGATGGCTAACGCAAATCTGGAAACGACGGTCCGCATGGGGAAGCTCCCGCCTGGGAAGGCGACGCTGACTTTGAAGGTCGACGTCCGGGAACTCCGGGTCCGGATGGCGATCGGCGTTTGGCTTATCAAGCTCGGCGCTCGGGTGATCGGTCTCGGCGTGAAGGTGGAAGCGCTCGAGCCGCCGGCGGACCCGGAGGTGATGGCATGCCACTGAACTCCGCTCTGCAGCCGAAGCTGTTCGACGATCCGCCGGCGCCAGCTAAGGAAACTGGACGCTCTCGCCGGCGGGACCCGGATACGGCAAAGAAAGCCGCGGCGGCGGTTCCCGTCGCCGACCTCGAGGCGCGCGTGCTCCAGGCTCTCCGGCTTCTCAAAGGCGCGACGACGCATGAACTTGCGTGGTTCCTGAAGGTGGACCTGGTGTCCGTCTCGCCACGCATGAGGCCGCTCGCCGAGAAGGGTCTGGTGCGGGACTCCGGCGAGCGGCGGCGGGGAGAGTCCGGCCGCGCTTCGATTGTCTGGAAGGCAACGTGAGGACTCCCTGCCGCTGTCCGCGCTGTCGCCGGGTCCGGTCGGCCGATCAGCCGGCGCCCGTACCAGCTCGAAACCGGTCTCGCGCGGTTCGGCCAGATGTTTTTCCTGCATGTCCGGTGTCCTGGACGCGCGAAAAAAGCGCGAAAAGCGAGTGGCACCAGACGGCACTCAAAAAGCGCGCGGTTTTGAAGGTTTGTAACGCAGTGATGGCAGTCGGTTTATAGCGGCGCAGGACGGTCCCCAAGGACCAAGTGTCCTGTGGAAAGAGGGGCGAAATGGACGAAAAACGTGAAGCGGAAACGCGGCTCCCGCGCGGTGAATGCCGGACCGGGCGACCGATCCCTTCGCCGGCTTCCGAGCCGCCCACGGCGGCTCCTGGTGCGAAGGCGGAGGCATCTGTGGCGGTCTGTGAATGGTGCAGGACCGGCCATATTCCCATCGTTTCCAGCATCGATCCGACCGCGGCTTCCTTGCCGCTCGTGGACGTCCGAATTCTCGCGGAGCGTGGGCAACCCGGCATGATCCTGCTCGAAATGATCGGCCTTGCCGCTGCGGGTCGCTGCATGGCATGCGGCTGGCCGCTCGCCGCGTCCGCCGATCAAGGATGTATGCAGGGGAACTGCTCTTTCCGGCCGGATGAGCACTACCGAGACGCGATAAGCGAGCACGAGGCGCTCCGTTGGAAGCAGCGGACGGTGATTCTCGCTCTGGCCGGGCAGCCGTTCCGAGTTTCCAATCACGACGCCGTCCACGATGCCGCGGAGGGGGAACGATGATCAACTTTGGAAGCGCAGGGCAATTTGTGAGCAGAAGTGGGAAAAGAATGGGAATTATATAGATGACTCCCTCAATGGAAAAGGAGACTCAAATGCACTACAGAAATGGTCGAGAGGCAAAGAATGGCGACAAAATCGTGAAACTGGACGCCGGAAAGGTAGTTTCTTTCGGTGTTTTGCACAGTGCAACACCGGGGAATGACTACTGCAATGGCTATATCGCAACGATTCAGTCCCCCAATGACTACGCTTGCATGGTGGATTGTCTCCATGTTGATGACGTTGCTGAAATTCTTGCAGAAAAGGGGTTAAGCGAGCGCCCCAAAGGGAAATAGGGAGTGAAGTATATAATTCCCAAAAGAATCACGTTTCACTACGACTCCGTGAACGACGTTTTGACTCTCGACGGCATTCCCTATGCCGGGGAGTCCTTCCGATCTTCAGAGCGCGAAACCCTGGAGCCAGCGGACATCTTCTGGGTCGACTTGAGCGAAGGCGGTGGAGCGCTTTTTAGGAGAGCCTCGCCCGGTGATGCAACTCCAATCGAACGGGCGGTCGCCATCGCGATTCAAAGGAGAAAAACGCCGGCGGAGGAACGATGAGTCCGGGTCCACTCCATCAGCTTTGGCGCGTGGGCGACCGGGTCCGCTTCGCGCACGAACATCCATCCGGGCCGATCCGCGTGGTGACCGCGCTCTCCGATGTGCTCGACGACCCGATGGTGGAACTCGAGGGGATGTGCGGGCAGTTCGGGTCTCACCTTTTCATCGCCGCCGACTATCCGGCGGATTCGATCGTGCCGCGTCCGGCGGCGGAGAAATCATGAAGACGCTTTCGCTTGAGGAACTCCTGGTCAATCACGAGCGGGCGATGAAGGTCCTCGCTCGCGCCGTGGGCCGCGCATATCCCATCGGCTCGCCTGTCCGGGTGAAATGGGGACGCGGCGAAATGTTCGCGCGCGTCGCGTTCGCACCGAAAGATTGGTCGAGCCCGACGCAGCTCGGCGTGATCTCCGCGAACGGCCGACAGGTTCACCACGTCGACTACCGCGACTGCACGCTAATCGGAGGGGGCCACTGATGCCCTGTTCCTACGTCAAGCTCCCGGACGGAACCATCGCCATCGTGAAACACGCGGCCGAGCGCGCTCCCCGGTGCAAGTTCTGTACGGTCCTGCATGACGGGTCCGGCACCCAGCCTGCGACGCAGCTCTGCGATTTCGAGATCGCGCGGACCCTCGGCGGAGATCCGATCACTTGCGACGCCCGGGTCTGCGTTCGCTGCGCGCGGCGCGTCGGCGACAAGGATTTCTGCCCGAACCATTCGGGTTGAAAAAAGGAGAAACAGCAAATGAGATGGAGCGTAGCGGCAGTCGGGAAGGCTCCCGCAGTAGGAGTGGAAATCAACAGGCAATTCTCCGGGCAAGGCAAATGCTCGGAACCGGAGGAGAGTGTCCGGCAGGCGGCGATCGAATTAGTTGCGGCTGCGCTGCTGGCGCAGGACCCGTCGGTGGTGGTGAAAGTCAGCGCATCGAGAAGTCAGAGCACCGACTACGCCACAAATACCGTCAGGAACAATCTGACCATCACGATTGAGCCTCTGCACTTCTTCGTCGAATAGAGATTCCGCGAATCCTGAGCGGCTGTTACCTGTCTCGGTCTCGCGGATGAGGCGCGGCGAGCGACTCAAATGTGTGGAGGGTCTGTCTCGTGGGAGTCGAGACCGCTCGCCGATGCTGAGAAAGGAATCAGAGTGCCGAATATCATTGTATCGCTCACACAGGAAATGGCGCGGGTCCGGGCGCTGCTCCCGAGTCTTGGTCCCAACCGTAGCAGAGAGGCGGACACGGCGCTGCAGTGCGCCGCCTGGTACATGGCGCATAACTCGCTCGAGGGCATGGCGGAATCGCTCTCTTACCTCCGCGAGTTCACGGCGGAGCCGAAGAAATGAAGGCGCGCGTGGTGGTGGGCCGCTGGCGCGGCGGCGAGACTTTGATCGTAAGAGAGGCTCTAAAGGGGGAAGGCGATGAAGGAAGCATATCCATTCTTTCTAAAAACGGCCTGATTCAGAAAAACGGCAATCTAAATCAGCTTCGGAGGCTGTGAAAACCTTGGCCATGAGCGAAGCCTACCCATTCCCGTGGAAGTTCGAAGGCTATAAGTATTCAGACTTCTACCTCATGCGCCAGATCACCGAGGCGCAGGTCCAGGCGGACATCCTCGCGATGCTTGCGCTGTTCGATGTCGACGCCGTTCCCATCGATGCCGGCGGTCGCCGCCAGCGCGGGCGAATGATGGGCGCCGCGCGCGCGGCCGGCGTGAACCTCGCAGGGATTCAGAACGTGAAAACCGGCGCGGCGATTCCGGCAGGCTTTGCCGATCTCGAGGCAACCCTCGCTCCCGATGGCCGCTCCCTCTACATCGAAGTCAAGGCTCCGGCCTGGATCGACGAGAAAAAGAAGATCATCCGGCGCGCCGGCCAGCCGTCGAAAGAGCAGCTCGAATTTCTGGTCGAAAAACACCGCCGCGGCGCCATCGTGCTCGTGGCGTGGAGCGCGAAGGATGTCGAGGACTACGTCGCCGCGCAGCTTCACCTGAACCGGAGGGCGTTCCGATCATGAGCAAGTTCCGTTTCGTTCCGGTGCAGCCGGATCGCGCTGCGCAGTGGGAGAGTCTCCGCTCCGCGTTCGCACTCCACGAACTGCTCACCGATCTGCAATGCGATTCGAGTGGGCGGGTCAACTACGGGCGACCATTCAGCTACACCTGGCTGCTCGCGCGCTGGCCGGGGAATCCCGATGATCGGCCTTGCCTCCGCACGCTGAAGTACCACATGGCGAAACTCAAGCGCGCGGGCCTCGTGGACGTCCGCGTCATCGGCTTCGGAGGCGGGATGACGGTGCGGCTGCTCGGGTCCGCGAAGTGGCAGAACGAAGCTCCGGCTCCGGCAGCGCAGCTCCCCCTGCTCGCGCCACCCGTCGCTACGATCCGCCGGGAAGGAAAGGCTGTGGATAACCCTGTGGAAAAGCAGTGGATTTCTACTGTGTCTCAGATTCACATGGGGCAAACTCTTGCCCCCGTTGGGGGCAAGAGTTTGCCCCGTAAAGAAGTTAAGAACCTACCTGAAGAAACAATCAGGGCCGTGACGGCGGTTCACTCCCTGCCGCGTGTGGAAAAAACCGGGGAAGAACTCGACGCTCGGCGCCGCCTGCTCATGGATCAGGCCGAGATGCTGCAGCAGAAACTCAGAAGCTCCTGTTGAGGGAAAGGGCAAAACCATGAGGAGCGGGATCGAGAAGCAGTGGCTCCGCGATGCTCTCGCGGAGCGGACCAGCAGCTCTGAAACGGAGATAGACGCCGTGGCCATAGCTGAAGAATTCCGAATGGGGAGAACCGAATGCCGCGAAGAAAAACAGCAGTCCCAATCGAGCGATACACGGTCATGTCGCAGGCCGCGGTCGGAGAACGCTTAGGGCTTTCGGCGATGCGGGTCTGCCAGATCGAAAAGGCGGCTTTCGCGAAGATTCGCATCGCTCAAGCCGTCAACCCGCTGCACTGCGACCGCGCCTGCGATTGTTTCATCGCGTCTGGTCTGTGCCGGCATCGCGTGGAGCAAGTGGCCCTCCCGCCGGAACGCGAGCCCAAAAGGAAAGCAGGATAGCTATGGGCGAGAAAACAAAAATCGAATGGACAGATGCGACCTGGAATCCGATCCGTGGCTGCTCTCGCGTCAGCGAAGGCTGCAGAAACTGCTACGCCGAATCCATCGCCGCTCGCTTCAGCGGCACCGGCCGGCCATACGAAGGTCTCGCTGAATTCAAAGGCGGCGACGCGCGCTGGACTGGAGAAGTACGGCTCATCGAAAAGCATCTCGAGGACCCGCTCCACTGGAAAGAGCCGCAGAGAATCTTCGTCAACTCGATGAGCGATCTGTTCCATCCTGGCGTGAAACTGGAATGGCTCGCGGACATTTTCGGCGTCATGGCGCGCGCGCCGCAGCACACGTATCAGATCCTCACGAAGCGGCCGGACCGAATGCTCGATGCACTGCGCGCGGGCAGCGTTCCCGATGTCGCTCTGGCGTTCGAGCAGACCTACGGTCAGTCCTGGCCGCCCGCGAATTGGTGGTTTGGCGTCAGCGTGGAAGACCAGGGGACCGCAAACCGCCTGCTCCCGATCCTCGCAAGGTGTCCCGCGGCAGTTCGCTTTGTCAGTTACGAACCGGCCATCGGTCCGGTCGACTTCTTCGCGGCTATGGATTGCAATCTAGCGGCGGTCGCAGAGTTCGACTGGATTATCTGCGGAGGGGAATCCTGCCCACATGCGCGTCCGATGGACCCGGCGTGGCCGCGCTCCGTTCGCAATCTCTGCTCCGATCTCGGCATCCCGTTTTTCATGAAGCAAATGGGAGGCCAGTGCGGTCATAACGACGTTCCAATTCCTGAAGATTTGGCGATCAAGGAATTCCCGCAAGGATTGAACGGATGATCTGGGTGATCGAGTACTCAGGAATAGCACCATGTTGGATCAAAGCGCGCTCTGAAGGCGCGGAGATCGACATAACGTTTCATCGCAAATTCGCGCGGCGGTTCGTCTGCAAGGAAGACGCAAACCACGAAATCCTCCGGCTCGGACTGTCCGGGCAATGGGCCGCACAACAGATTGTGGGGGTCAAATGAAGATTAGCGTGAACATCGACGCCGAGGCCGTGGTAAAGCTCACCGCAGCCGTGCTCCGGCAGCTTCCGTATGCCGCGAACAATGCGATCACGCGCACGGCGAAGGAAGCGGTCGACGCCGGCCAGAAGGAAGTCGCCGCCGACCTGCAGGTCCGCAAAAAGTTCATCCTCAATCGGATAAAAATCCTGCAGTACTCGAAGGTCAACAATCTCACCGCGGTCATCGGCATCGACAACAAAGTCCAGGGCGCGCCACTGATTCTCGGTTTCCTCGAGGAAGGCGGAACGAAGGAGCCCAGGAAAGGGCCGGATATCGCGATCCCGCTCACGGGTGAAGCGCCGCGGCCATCTTTCCCCGATCCCGTCCTGACGTCGCTGCGCTACACGAATCTTCGCTTCGACAATCGTAAAGGGCGCAAAAAGACCTTCCTGATTCCGAATGTCGGCATCTTCCAGCGCGTCGCTGCGGGCAATTCTCCCGATGCGACCGCACTCATCTACTCGTTCCAGCCATCGGCCAAACTCCCGCAGCACATCCACCTGCGCAACGCCATGCTGAAGGTGATCGGGCAGCGGTTTGGGCCGATCTTCACCGAAGAGTTCACGAAAGAAATCCTGAAACGCGCGGGGCGTGGCGCATGATCCCTCGCGATGAGGAGTTCGATGTGTATGTCTTAGAAGGCGTGTTTGTGGAAGTGTGGCGCGGCCAGCGCCTCTCTGCGGCGCAGCAGTTCGGTGTGGACTGGGATGGGCCTGTCCATTCCATCGTGCATGCAGCGGCGTTCTGTCCGCCTGCAGGGGCACTCGCTGTGCCTGCCAGCGATCCCCTGCCCTGGGTGCCGTGGTGGGTGCGGGTGTGGCGGGCTGCACGACCGCTTGTCTATGTGCTGTTCGCGTGGGGTGCTGGCATGGCTCTCCTCTATGGCCTGGGCCGCGTTCGCGGATGGTGGTGACCGATGCCAGGCGCGCGCAGGGTCCTCCCCAGGGGGTGGGCGCTTCGAGGGTGACGGCGAGTTCGAGCTAGGTCTTGGTACCGAAGTTTTTTGACGGACTTTGTTTTTGTTTTTCGTTTGGCTGCAGTTCTGGAGCGTCGGAATGAAAATCGAGCAGTGGAGCGTCAGCAGAGTCATCCCGTACAAAAGAAATCCGCGGCGCAACGAGGACGCTGTCGAGAAAGTAGCGCGCTCCATCAAGGAGTTCGGATTTAAGCAGCCGATCGTCGTAGACAAAGACGATGTCATCATCGTCGGGCACACCAGGTTGCTCGCGGCGCTCCGGCTCGGCATGAAGGAAGTCCCGGTCCTCGTGGCGCGCGATCTCTCACCGTCGCAGGTGAAGGCATACCGGCTCGCAGACAACAGGGTCCACGAAGAGGCGGAGTGGGATGAGGAACTTCTCGCGCTGGAACTCGGCGATCTGTCGAAGCTCGGATTCAACCTCGAGGTGACCGGGTTCGACGCCGACGAGATCAATGAACTCTTGAACCTCGAGCAGGGCGGTCTGCTCCCGGGAGCCGAAGAGGACGCGATCCCCGCCACGCCGGCGAAGCCGGCGACCTTCCCCGGCGAGCTCATCCAGCTCGGAAAGCATCGGCTCATCTGCGGAGACTCCACGGACCCGTTCGTCATCGAAAAACTTTTCTCCGGCGCGAAGGCGGACGCCGTCTTTACCGACCCTCCATACAACGTGAACTACGAAGGCGGCGCCGGGAAGATCAAAAACGACAACATGGGAGACGAGGAATTCCGCGCCTTCGCGCTCCGCGCCTTCGCGCTTATGTTTCGTATGCTGAAGGATGGCGCGCCGATCTACGTTTGCCACGCTGACATTGAGGGTCTGAATTTTCGGGGCGCGTTCAAAGAGGCAGGGTTCAAGCTCGCCGGCTGTTTGATCTGGTGCAAGGACTCGCTGGTGCTCGGGCGCTCCGATTACCAGTGGCAGCATGAGCCGATTCTCTACGGCTGGAAGCCGACCGGCTCGCACAAATGGTACGGCGACCGGAAGTCCACGACCATCGCGGAGTTCATGCTCGAGGCCCCACTCACCCAGATCGAACCGAATCTCTACCGGCTGCGGCTCGGGGATCAGTGGTTTCAGATCCGCGGCGAGAAGATCACCATCGACGAACTCGAAACGACCGTAATCAAAATCCCGAAGCATAAAAAGAACGAAGACCATCCGACGATGAAGCCCGTCGCGCTCATCGACAAGATGCTCCGCAATTCCACGAAGAAAAACGACCTGGTGTTCGATCCGTTCGGCGGCTCCGGCTCGACTCTCATCTCGTGCGAAAAGCTCGGGCGGACCGCCTACCTTTGCGAACTCGAGCCGAAGTTCTGCGACGTCATCGTTCTCAGGTGGGAGCAGGTGACGGGAAAGAAAGCGAAGAGGGAGGCGCGCCAGTGAAACATTTCGCTCCTGGAGGGAAGTCGCGCCTCTGGAAATGCGTCACGCTCCGCGTGTTCAACGTCTGGAACAATGGCAAAACCACCAGGAAGTTTCGCGCGAAGCCGGGGCATGGCTACAGCGAGGAAGCCATCGAGAAAATGCTCGAGGAAACCGCGAATGACCTCGAGCGCCGGCTCCCGCAGCATGAGTACTCGCTCGTGCAGGTCGGGCCGGCGGCTTTCAATTTCGTTTGGAGACGCGAACGCGAGGCTCCTGCCGGCCAGGAGCCGGGCAAAGCATAGGCGCTCATGCCAACCGTCGACGTCAAGAAAGTAGCCGGCGCTCTGAATCTTACGGAGCAGCGCGTGCAGCAGCTCGTGAAGGAGGGAATGCCACGCGAGGCGCGCGGACAATACGACCCCGTGAAGTGCATGCTCTGGTACATCCGGTACCTGCAGCAGGCGCTGGAGAAGAAGGCAGTCCCGACTCTCGACGGCGGGTTCGTCGGCGAGCGCGAGGAGCGGGTGCGCCTGCTCCGGGCGGATGCCGATCTGCGCGAGATGGAACTGGCGAAAGAGCGCGGTCTGCTCGTGGCGCTCCCGGACGTCGAGGCAACACTCACCGACCTGGTGCTCACCACGAAGGCGCGCATCATGGCGCTCCCTCCGCGGCTCGCTCCCGAACTCGTGGGCGAAACTTCCCGCGTCATGATCCAGGCGAAGATCGAGAAGGCGTGCAAGGAGTCGCTCGCGTATCTGGCGCGGGCAGTGAACGATGGTGGAAACCCAAACACACCCAAGCGCTCTAGCTAATCTGGCCGGCGTCCTTTCGCGCGTTTACGCGCACTTCGATCCGCCGCCGGATATCACCGTCTCCGAGTGGGCGGTGCGGAACCGCGTCCTTCCGAAAGGCACCACATCACGGCCGGGTCCGTTCAAGCCGGAGAAGTTTCAAATCGAAATGATGGACGTCATCCTGGACCCGCTCGTTCACGAGGTGGTGATTCAGAAGAGCACGCAGGTCGGCTACTCCGACGCGGTGATCAATAACATCTGCGGCTACTACATCGACGCGGACCCCAAGCCGATCATGCTCGTGCAGCCGACCATCGACAACGCGAAGGACTACGGGAAGAAGCGGATCACGCCGATGATCGAGTCCTGCACGGCGCTGCGCTCGAAAATCAAACCGCCGACGTCGCGCCGCGCGGGGAACACCCTCGCGCTGAAGGAATTCCCCGGAGGATTCCTGAAACTCACCGGGGCGAACTCCGGCGCCGGGCTCCGCAGCGATCCCGTCCCCGTGGTGCTCTTCGACGAGGTTGACGGCTATCCCATCGACGTGGACGGCGAGGGCGATCCCGTGGCCATCGGCACGCGCCGCACCGACGGCTATGCGGATTACAAAATCGTGAAGGGTTCGACGCCGGCGAAGCCGAAAGGCATCTCGCCGATCGAGCGCGACTTTCTGCGATCGGATATGCGGCGCTTCCACGTCCCCTGTCCCTTCTGCTCCCTGAAGCAGGTCTTTTGGTGGAGGGACCCGGTATCGAAGGCGTACCGCCTCTTCTACTCCGTCGACGCCGACGGGCAGGTGGACCAGGCGAGCGTCGCCTACATCTGCGCCGGCTGTCAGAAGAAAATTCCCGAACGCTATAAGCAGCAGATGCTCAACGCCGGCGAGTGGGTCGCCGAGTTTCCGGACCGCGCGACCGTGGGGTTCCACATCAACGCGCTCTATTCGCCGTGGCGCGAAAACTGGCCCGCGCTCGCGCAGGAGTGGCACGAGGCCAACAAGGAAAACAACCCGGAAAAGCTGAAGGCGTTCATCAATTTGCGGCTCGGCGAAACGTGGGAGGAGCAGGGCGATTCGGTCGAAGCGCTCACTCTGAAGAGCCGGCTTGAGCCGTACCAGGCGGAGATCCCCGACGGCGTGGGCCTGCTCACCGCGGCCGTAGACGTCCAGAGCGACCGCCTCGAGTGCGTGGTGAAGGGCTGGGGCGACAAAGAGGAATCCTGGCTCATCGCCTACCAGCAACTCTTCGGCGATCCCGGCCAGGAGACGGTGTGGAACGAGCTCGACTCGTTCCTGCTCTCGACCTGGGAGCACGCATCGGGACAAAAGGTAAAAATCACCTGCACCATGATCGACTCCGGCGGGTTGCACACCGACTCCGTCTATCGGTTCGTTCGCGCGCGGCAGCACCGGAAAATCTTCGCCCTGAAAGGTTCGAGCGAATCGGGGAAGGAAATCCTCGGCAAGTTCAGCATCAACAATCAGTACCGCGTGAAGCTCTGGCTCATCGGAACCGACACGGCGAAGGACCGCATCTTCGCGCGCATGAAAATCCCCGGACCCGGTCCCGGCTACATGCATCTTCCCGATTTCGCCGAGGACGAGTACCTCGCGCAGCTTACTTCCGAGAAGGCGGTCCGGCGGTATCGCCGCGGCAAGGGGACGATCCGCGAATATCTCAAGACGCGCGCGCGCAACGAGGCGCTGGACCTCGAGGTCTATGCCCTGGCGGCGCTGTACGTCCTGGGGCAGGCGGCGATCCGCAAGCTGGGCGAACTGGCGGCGGCGCTCCGGCTCCCGCCCGCGGACCCGCCTAGGGGGGGTCCTGGCGGCTCACAGGGCGGCATAGGCGGGCCATCCGGGGGCCGGGGGCGCCCCGGTGGGGGGTCTTCCTGGGTCCAGGGATGGTGATGACCGGTCCCCGGGCGAACCCGAGGCGAAGGAAAAATTGGTACTTCAGTCCTATGGACAGGAGAAGTTATGAAGAGCAACCTGAAAGGGAAGTCGGGACCCACGGACGCTTCGAACGTCCGCAGGCCCCTAACCAACAAAGCGAGGTCAGTCGCCATGTCGGCTAACGAAATCCTACCCGATTCGCCGTTCTCCGCACAACGCATCATCGAATCCGCCGGCGCGCAGTTCTGCGGATCGATGGCCTACCCGCCCCGGGGCACGCTGGTCTACTTCCGCGATCCGGTCACCGGCACCAGTCTCGCGCTCTGGGAGCGCGACTTGAGCGCCGCTGCCGTGCAAACGCGGATGGAAAACTCGCGGGCCACGTTCGGCGCGAAGGTGCAATCGTGAACTGGAGCGGAACGGTCTTCGTGCTCTCGTTCGCCGCCTTGGTTTACTTCATCCGGGCGAGCATCCGGGCGAGCATCCGGGCCGCGCGCTGTCCCGACTTCCGGCATGATCTCGAACGGCTCTGCGAGCAACGGCACCGCCGGAAATGCGCGAGGAGGGGCAAGCCGTGAAAAAGTTCATCATCACCGCATTTTTCCCGGAAGTTAAACCGGCGCACGCCGCGTGGCAAACCGCCACGGTGACCGCCAGCAATGTCGCGGTCGCCACATCGCGGGCTCTGTGGGAACTCCGCGAGCGGCCGGGTGTCGCCGGGAAACATGTCAGTGAAATCCGGCTGACCATCAAGGAGACGGATGTTGCTTCTTCGGAACAATGACGCAAGTAATATAGGGAATTGCAGTTTCTCTCAGTAAGCTACTCTCTGGAGGGCCAAATGGCGAAGCAAATGATCTGTTCTGACTGTGGGACGACCGGAATCCCGAAATCGGACATGAAGGGCTCGATCATCCTGGAACTGTTTCTGTGGCTGATGATGATTTTGCCTGGCCTGCTCTATTCGATCTGGCGGCTGTCGACCAAGGGAAAAGTTTGCCGCTCGTGCGGCTCGAAGAATATCATCCCCATCGACACTCCCAGAGGCCGCGCGCTGTTGCAGCAGTTCCGCTCTTCCCAAGGTCTTCCCGTGGATTCCGCTGCCGCTTCGCGCTAGAATCTCCTGGTCTAGCCACTTCCATCCATCCACGGCTCCCGGAGCGCCCTCCGGGAGCCGTCCTCTTGTCGAAATCGCCGCCTGAGAAAGTCTCTAGTCGTTGCAAATAATCGGCTTGCCCTATTTTATAGGCAATGCCGCCGATCATCCCCGACGTCGTGCCGGATCACTTCCCCGCGGGGACAACGGTAAAATTCACCCGCTCGCTCGGAGACTTCTCGCCGGCGGACGGATGGGCCTACACGATCTACCTGAATGGCCTCACCCAGAAGTTCAACAAAGCCGCGACGGTCCTCAACAATATCTTCCAGATCGAATTCCTTCCCGCCGATACCGCCAGCTTGAACCCCGGTCCCTTCCGCTACGCCGAGCGGCTCACCAACGCGGGCACCGGCGAGACCTACGACATCACGGGCGATCAGCTCGTGATCAATATCGAGCCGAACGTGGGCATCTCCGCGGCCGGCGTGTTCAACACCTGGGAGGAGAAGACGCTCGCCATCGTCGAGGCCGCGATCTCCGGACGGCTCACGGCGGACATTCAGGCCTACCAAATCGCGGGGCGCTCCGTCAGCAAAATCCCCATCGCCGAGCTCCGCACGATCCGCGGCGAACTCCGCGCCGCGATCTGGCGGCAGAACAATCCCGGCCAGCTCGGGGTCCCGCACCGCGTGGCGTTCACGCTCGAGCCGGAATCGCCGGATTACCCGCCGACCTGGCAAGACGTCACGGGGCTGGCGCGATGAAATCACCCGCCTGGTTCCGCCGGCTCTCCGCTCTCGTGACGGGCAAGCGCGCGCTCACCGTTTTCAACGGCGCGATGGGCGGCCGCCTGACGATGGACTGGATCGCTTCGATCCTCTCCGCCGATCAGGAAATCAAGGGGAACATGCGGCTGCTCCGCGCCCGTGCGCGCGAACTGTCCCGCAACAATGCCGTCGCGAAGTCCTATCTGAAAATCCTCACGTCGAACGTCCTCGGGGAGAAGGGCATCGGCTACCAGGCGCAGGTGCGGAACAATGACAAAACTCTGAACGCCGCGTTCAACCAAAAGATCGAGGATGCTTGGACCGAATGGGGGAAAAAAGGAAATTGCACCGCCGACGGAAAGCTCTCTTTCCGCGCGGTCCAGAATCTCGTGCTGAAGAACATCGCGACCGACGGCGAGGTCTTCGTTCGGTCGATTCGCGGGTTCAACAACAAGCACCGCTTCGCCCTGCAGCTCATCGACGCCGACCAGGTCGACCATCTCTTCTCGCGCTTCGCTTCCAAGACCGAGAACGAAATTCGCATGGGCATCGAGGTGGACGAGTGGGGACGTCCGGTCGCCTACCACGTCAATCTGAAGCACCCCTCCGATCTCGGCGGCTCCCTGCTCCGCGAGCGAATCCCCGCGGACCAGATCCTCCATCTCTACGACCCGGAGCGGATCAACCAAACCCGCGGGATCACCTGGTTTCACCCATGCATGGTCGAGATGCGAATGCTCGGGGGTTATGTCGAGGCGGAGCTCGTCGCCGCGCGCACCGGAGCCGCGAAGATGGGTTTCCTCGAATATACCGACCCATCGCAGTTCGTCGAACCGAACCCGGACGCGAAATATCGGATCGAGGCGCAGCCCGGCGTCATCGAAACGCTTCCGCCGGGCATGAAGTTCTCGCAGTGGAATCCCGACCATCCCGCGTCCGCTTTCCCGATGTTTGTGAAGGCCATGCTCCGCTTCGTCGCATCCTCGATGGGCGTTTCCTACAACGCGCTCGCCTCCGACCTAGAAGGCGTCAACTATTCCTCGATGCGCTCCGGCCTGCTCATCGAACGCGACCAGTGGAAGATGCTGCAGTCGCTCATGAAGGAGCAGATGCTCCAGCCGATTTTCGAGCAGTGGATGTCGATGGCGCTGCTCTCCGGCTCCCTGGTGCTCGATTCCCGCGATCCCTCGCGCTTCCTGGCCGGCAAATGGGAGCCGCGCGGATGGGTCTGGGTCGATCCGCTCAAGGACGTGCAGGCGGGAATTCTCGCCATCGGCGCGGGTCTCACCTCGCGCGACGCTCTCATCTCGGAGCAGGGCGGCGACGTCGAGGAAGTCTTCGAGGCGTTGTCGGAAGAGAAGCAACTCGCGGAGGAATACGGCCTCGAGCTGACCATCGCGGCGAAGGCTCCTACGGTCGACAAGGGTCCCAAGGACATCACCACCGAAGAGGATGAGGGCGACGACGCGGCCGCGAATGACGGGGAAGGCAAGAAATCCGCGGCCGGCGGCGCGACCCGCCTTATTTCACTCGGGAGGGGCAAATGAAGCCATTGGAACGCAAAATCGAAAAGCTCGGAGACTCGCTCCCAATGCTGAGCCGGGACTTCCAGATCCTCGAAATGGTCCCGATCAAGAGACTGACGCCGGCGGAACGCGAGGCTCGTCTCTTGCGCCGGAAGGCCAAGAAAGATGCCGGGGAGCCGCCGGACCCGGACGATGACGACGACGAGACGGAGGAAAACTCCGACGACACCGGGAACGAGGGGAAGGAAGCCGCCGGCAAGCGGGATGAGGACCGCTTCGCGATCTCCATCTCTTCCGAGTATCCCGTGGCCCGCTGGTTCGGGAAGGAAATCCTCGATCACTCTCCCGAAGCCATCGACCTCTCCCGCGCGAAGCTAGGCCTCTCTTTTCTCGATTCGCACGACGCGCAGTCGGTGATCGGCATCGTCGAGAAGGTCAAGGTCGGCGACGACAAGAAACTTCGCGGACGGGTGCGGTTCTCCCGGAGCGCTCCGGCGCAGCAAATCAAGACGGACATCCAGGACGGCATCCGGCGGTTCATCTCCGTGGGCTACATGGTCAGCGAGTACACGCTCGAGAAGTCCTCGAAAGAGGAAGGCGACACGTACCGCGCGACGAAGTGGATGCCGATGGAGGCGAGTTCGGTCGGAGTCCCCGCCGACCCGACCGTGGGCAACGATCGCAAGGCCGCGGGCAGGCAGTACCCGGTTTCAATTCGCAGTGCAAATCCGGCTTCCGAGCCGAATCTCAAGGAGGTCATCGTGGAAACGCAGACTCAAATCGCAGAATCCCGGACCGCCGCCGCTGAAATCATTCGGCTCGGCAAGGTCCACCAGATCGATCAGGAGCGTGTCGCGCAGGCCGTCGCCGACGGAAAGTCCGTCGACGCGTTCTCGCGCGAGGTGCTCGAGGAAGTCGCCAAGCGCGGAGCGAAGCCGCTCGTGCAGCCTCCCGCCGAAATGCAGGACCGCTTGGACCTGACCGCGAAGGAGCAGAAGGAGTACAACCTGGCGCGCGGGATCATGACCGCGATCCAGAACATCGAGGCGGCTTCGAACGGCGGCGCCGCGAAGCGCGAGAACTCCTTCGAGATGGAGATCTCGCAGCAGATCGAGAAGGGTTGGTCCCGGGAAAGCCACGGCGGTTTGTTCGTGCCGTGGAGCCTGCGCCACGCCTGGAATCCCGAGCTGCAGAAGCGGTTCGGGAATCTGCTCAAAACCCGCGCCGGTCTCGATTCGGCCACCGCCACGGCCGGTCAGGAATTGAAGTTCACCGAGCCGGGCGAGTTCATCCAGTACCTCTACAACACCATGCGCGTCAAGGAACTCGGCGCGCGCACCATCGCGGGTCTCCGCGACAACGTCTCCTACCCGAAGCAGACCGGGAAAGCGACCGGCTCGTGGGTGGGTGAAAACCCTGGTGCCGATGTCGCCGACTCCGCGCTGACGCTCGGCTCGATCGCCAGCTCCCCGAAGACCTACCAGTCTTCCTCGAGCTATTCCCGCCAGTTGCTGGCGCAAGCGGTGGTGGACGTCGACACGCTCGTGCGCGAAGACCTCGCGCGCGACCTCGCGCTCGCCATCGACAGCGTCGCCATCGTCGGCGGCGGCGCGAACCAGCCGACCGGAATCACGGCCACGGCCGGCGTGCAGTCCTACGTCATGATCTCCGACGTGGGCAACGGCGGCGCTCCCGCGTGGGACGACATCGTGTTCATGTCCGAGAAGCTCGAGGACGCCAACGCGGATCAGCTCGGCGAAGGCGCGTGGCTCACCACGCCCGGCGTGAAGTCCACCCTGAAGCGCACCGCGCGTTTGGGGAACACCATCGGCCTGCCCATCTGGGCGGACGATTCGACCGTCGATGGGTACCGCGGGCGGTCCTCGAACCAGGTCACGAAGAACTCCACGAAGGGCACCAGCGGCGCGACGTTGCATACGATCGTCCGGGGCATTTTCGAGTCGATGGTCATCGGCATGTGGGGGAGCGGGTTCGAGCTCGTGGTCGATCCCTACCGGCTGAAGAAGCAGGGGATGATCGAGCTCACCACGTTCATGCTCACCGACGTCACGCTGAAGTACCCCCTGGCGTTCGTCGTCGCGAAATACGTCAAGACCATCTAATTCCTTCCCCCGGTATCCCGGGGCGTATGAAGCGGCGCGTGGCGCGGGCGGACTAAATCCGCCCGCCTCCGTCGCAGAGAGGCAAGGTCCTCATGGCAGACAGCAACATCAAGCGGCTCCGGCTCACGCGATCCATCATCCTGGCCGGCGAGCACGCGGAGGCCGGCGAAATCCACGACGTGCCGCGCGCGCTCGCGCACCGGCTCATCGGCGAAGGGTCCGCCGTCCAGCATCTCGAGGAAGGCGATGAACCGGAGCCCGCTCCCGCAACCGTCAATCGCATGGAGCACCCGGGGAACGCCGATCCTCCGCCGCAGCGGGTCTCCGGCCCGCCGCCGAAGGTCAGGAAGTAAATGCCGGCGCCGTCCACTGCTCCCGCGTTCGGTGATGCCGATATCCCCGCCCTCCTGGCGGACATGGGCATCGCCATCACCGTGGGAGGAGTGGGCGGCATCGGTTTGCTCGACGAGGCGGATCAGATCCTCGTGCAGGACGCGCACCGCGGCGAGGTGGTGGCCACGGCGACGACTCTCACGATTCAAACCTCCGCTTTTCCGGCGGCGAAGATCGACGATGCGGTCATCGCCGGCGGCAAGAATTTCACCGTGCGCGAGCGTATCCGGGAGAGCGACGGCGGACTCACGAAACTTCTTTTGGGGTCCGGACCCGTGCCGCCGCCCAGCGGCGGCGGGGCGACAAACGTTCTCGACGGCGGTCCATTCTGATGCCCTACACGATTGAAATCCGGCGCGGTCTGAAGGCGAACCTCCCGGCGAGCGCCGCCCTGGGAGAGCCTTTGTTCTGCACCGACACGCACGAGCTTTTCGTCGGCACGGGCACGGGAGTGGTCAAAGTCGAAGCGGACGCGGCGACGATTCAGGGAATCGCGGTCATGGCGCAGGCTCCGGCGGATGGGCAACTGCTGATTTTCGACGGCGCGACCCAGAAATACGTCCCTGGCGACCCGATCGTCAGCGGTCCCGACGCTCCCGGATCGGTCCCGACGCGGCCTCCGGTCCAGGCAGGCGCGTTCGACGGAACGAACGTGCAGCGGCTGAAATCGAACGCCAGCGGCCAGGCCGAGGTCGTTTTCCCATCTCCGCAGGCGGTGACCGGGCCTCTGACGGATACGCAGATGCGCGCGTCGGCCGTGCCGGTCAGCGCCGCGGCGCTTCCACTGCCGGGCGGAGCGGCGACCGAGGCGAGCCTGGGGACCGATGGCGCTGCTCCGCCTTCGATTCCGGGAACCGGGATTCGCGGATGGCTGCGCTCGATCTACGACAAACTGGCGGGCACACTCAGTCAGAATGTCGCGCAGTGGGGCGGAGCGGCGGTAGCCGCTGCCACCACGTCTCCCGTTGGATCGGAAGCCGCCCCGGTCGTGCGGTCCATCCAGCGAAAATACACCAATGTCGTAACCACGACGCCGCCCGCCGCCAATACGACGACCTACTACCCGTCATCCTCCACTTGGTACGACTCGATGCCGACGGGAGCGACGATCGTGGAGTGCTCCTTCTACGCGAACGTCTGGCAGAACGCGTCCAGCGACGGCTGTTACATCGAGTGCACGGACGACCCGAACGGCAACGCCGCGCTTATCACGCAGGCCACCGGCGGCTATTTGACGGCTCAATTTGGAACTTTCGTCGCCACTCTTGTGAAGAGATACTGGCGCGTAAAGTACATCAACGGCAACGTCAGCCCGAACAGTTTTGAAATTGCCACGACGGAATACGCAGGCTCTTCCCCGATAGGCACGGGACCCGGCGGCTCCCTCTTTTTCTATAACGTCAATCAATACAGCAACACCGACGGCCAGAATGCCTTCTGGTCGCCGTGGGTGTCCACGGACGGCGTCAACTTGCGCTCCGCGCTTCTCGGCGTGATGCCGCAGCTCGTCAAAGCTACAGGCGCGGGTCTGCTTACTGAAATGCCGAGAACGCCCGGCGTATACAAGACCATCGCCGCCGTGTCCGTCACCGCCGGAACGCCGGCGACGCTCTGGACGCCGACCGCCGGGAAGAAGTTCCGGCTCATGGGCTACGCCCTCAGCCTCAGCGTGGCCGGTTCGGTGATCTTGCTCGATTCGGCCACGGAGGTCATTCGCACCCCGCTGCTGGCGGCGGGGATCGGTCAGAACTCTCCCCACATGGGAAATGGAATCCTCTCCTCCGCGGCCAACAATGCGTTGAAGGCGGATGTCAGCGCGTCCGGGACGGTGAGCGGTTTCGTCTTTGGGACGGAGGAGTAGAGATGGCGCACACGTATGTGGTGACCAGCGCGACCTACACTCCCGGAGTTCCGGGGCCGGACCCACAGGTCACCATCGTGGGCAGCGTGGACGGCGTGGCGGTCACGGTGCAGATTTGGCTGAGCGCGATTGTGCAGGCGAATCTGGCGGGCGGCCTCGCCGCGGTGAAGAACCTCATCGCGCCGGTAATGCTGGCGCAGATGCAAGTGAACTCTCCCCCGCCGCCGGCGCAGCCGGTGCAGCTCCCGACGGGGACTTTTACGCAGTAGCGGTAAGACATTTTTCAAGGAGGCGATTCGATGAGCACGACAGCAAATCTCGGGCTTGTGAAGCCGACGCATGGAATCAACGTGGTCGAGGGCGAAACGGCCACGGGGCAGCCGAACGAAGCGGCGAATCTCGACGCCATCGACCTGGCGCTTTCCGGCCTCGGCGGCGCGGCCAGCGCCAGCGGCGTCAGCGTCGCGGATTATCCGGCTTCGGGCGCGATCACGCAAAAGGCCGGAGTGGTGACTCTTTCGGCGGCCAGCGCCGAGGCCATGACGCTCGCCGCTCCCACGGCCGGCGCGGACGACGGCAAACACCTGGCGATCGTGTCGAAGACCGCCTTCGCGCACACCGTGGTGGGCGCGGTGGGCTACAGCGGCGGCACGAATAAGACCGCCACGTTCGGCGCCGCCGCCGGCAACATGCTCCTCCTGATCGCCCTGGGAGGCGTGTGGTACCAATTGCCGTCGACGGGCATCACCCTGTCCGCGTAGCGCGCTGAGCGCACGCAGCGTGCGCTCTTTGGAGAACGAATGGCGGCTTCGATTCGCGAGCAAATCATGGTCGCTCTCGTGGCGGCTCTCGGCGCCGGCGGCGCCGGGAGCCCCCCGGGACTCACCGTGCACCGGGAGCGAACTCGGCCTATCGAGATCGATTCGCTCCCGGCGATCCTGATTTACGCGGATGACGACGTGCCGAAAACTCTAGGCCAGCAGACCTACGCCGCTCCGCTCACGGAGCGGCAATTCTCGCTGACGCTGGAATGCCGGGCGCAGGGTTCGAATGGCATCTCGCCGGACGAGGCGCTGGACCCGGTGCTCGTATGGGCCGCAACGACGGTGCTGGCGAACGAACGCTTCGGGGGTCTCGCCAGCGGCGTGGACGAAGGCAGGACGGCGTGGAGTTCCCGCGAGGGAGACGTTCCGGTCGCGTCGGCGAAGCTGAGTTTCACCATCAGGTACCGGACGAGCAGGCTCGATCCGACTTCGAAATCTTAGGAGGACACCATGCCAGGACTCAAGTATCCCATCCCGCATGTCCCCATGCTCGGAAAGGGTTCGATCCTGCTCGACATTTTCGATGCGGCCGGACTCCCGACGGGCCTGCGGCACCTCGGGAACTGCACCAAGTTCGAGCTCGACCTGAAGGACGATATCGCCGAGCTCTACCAGTCGCTGAACAAGAACGTGTCGCTGATCGCCACGGCGCTGAAAAAGCGCCAGCCGAAAATCGTCATCACGGGCACGGATTTTTCCTCCGACCATATGGCTATCGCGAACATGTCTTCGGGGAAGACTTCGCTCGCGATCGCCGTGGGCACCGTGACGGCGGAGACGCTCGTAAGCGCCACGGCAGCGCCGAACGCCAAGGGCCGGTACTTCCGCACCGCCACGCCGAACTACGATCCGACGGGGACGCCCCCGGTGCTCACGCAGAATCTCATCACGCTCGTGGCCGGGACCGATTACACGCTGGCCGATCCGGTCACGGGATTGATCTATTTCCCGTTGACTTCCAGCATCGACGCGACGCATGCGATCACGATCACCTATCACACGCTCCTGGGGAACTTCGATCAGGTCGCCGGCGCGACGGTCCCCTTCGTGCAGGGCCATCTCGTGTTCGTCCCGGACCCGGTCGACGGCCAGAAGATCGGCTGCGACATCTGGCGCGTGAACCTCAACCCCAACGGCCAGATCGGGCTCATCGCCGACGACTACGGGAACTGGACGCTCGACGGGAACATCCTGGACGACACGGCCAACCATCCGCTGTCTCCGTACTATCTGTACACGTTCTTCTAGGCGGGGAGGGCGGCGCGCTTTTTCCGGCGCTTAGAAGAGAGGGAGCGGGGGAGCCGAGCGGAACGGCTCCCCCTAATTTTAAGTCGCCGACGCGCGATAGCGCTTTGGCGACGGCGCGAAGTCAGCGGGCGCCCCGTCGCGATAGACGGGCCGTCCCGGAGGATAAATGCTCGACACCATCACGCTCGACGGCAGGAAGTTCACCGGCATCACGCAGGCTCTCACCGCCAATCAGGACGACTACATCCTGGCGCATCTCCGGCTGGCCGGCGCTATCGAGGTCCTCAGCGACCTCGATGGCGTGAAGCGCACCAAGGAGAAGCGCGCGGAGGACCTGCTCACGCAGATCCTGCTCTCCGGCAGGACCCACCACATCCTTGCCGGCTGCCTCACCGAGGATGGCAAGGTTTGGAGCCGCGAGGAGGCCAACGCCAACGCGGCGCGCTTCGCGAGGATCACCGACATCGAGGAAAAGACGGCGATGCGCTCTTGCATCGTGCGGTTCATTATCGGTTTTTTTTCGTTAGGGGAACCATCATCGGAGATTTCCCCGAAATCTTCGAGCCGGAGCGGAAGGGTCCCCCCTATAAGGAACGCGGCTCCGTCGACCTCGGGGACTTCGCGCTCCTGATCCGCGAGGTCGCGCGCCACGACCTCGGGCGGATTCGCGAAGTGCTGGATTGGCCGCTCCGGGACCTCATGCTCGCCTACGTCGAGTGCATGAGGGTCTCGGCGCTGCGAAGTTACGAGACGGAATTGCTGGTCTGGAGCGCTTTGGCTCCGCATCAGCGAAGGAAGACGGACCCCCCGGCGATCCCGCGGGTTCTGAGGAGTTAATCGATGGCCGACGCTCCCGAGATCAAGGTAAAACTCACCGCCGAGGATACGGGTGTTTCCGCCGCCATCAAGGAGCTCACCAGCCAGCTCAAAACCCTGAAGAAGCAGCAGGACCAGACGGCCGGGTCCGGTCTCTCGCTCGCGCGGGCCTTCCAGGGAATCGCCGCCGCCGGCCTGCTGCTCGGGCTCGGGAAGATCGGGAAGGACGCATTCGATGCCGCGGCTGGCATCGCCCGCGCGAGCCAGGTGACGGGCGCTTCCGTGCAGACGCTGACGGTTTTTCATAAGGCCGCCGGCGATCTGGGCATCTCGACCGAGGCGGTCGACAAGGGCTTCGTCAAGCTTTCCCGGTCGATTTTGGAATTCCAGCAGGGCGGCGCCCTGGTGGCGAAGGCTTTCCAGGCGCTCAACATCAGCCAGAAAGACCTCGCGGGACTGAACACGGACCAGAAAATTCTTCTCATCACCAATCGCCTCGGCGCGATGAAGGATTCGACGACCAAGGCGGCGCTCGCTCAGCAATTGCTCGGCCGGTCCGGCGCGCAATTGATTCCGGTCCTGAATGACCTTGCGGGCGAGGGATTCGAGAATGCCCGCGCGAAGGCGGAGCGCTTCGGGCTCCTGCTGGATAACGAAACCCAGGCTTCCCTCCTGGCGGCAAAGAAATCGTTTCAGGACCTCGAGGACGCCGGCAAAGGGATGGCGACGCAGTTCGAAGCGGGGATCGTTCCGGCCCTCACGGATGTCGCGAACGCGCTGGTGAAGGCCACCACGGACAAAGGCGTCTCCGGCTTCAAATCGCTGGGCGAAGCGGCCGGGTCCGCGATGAAAGGAATGCTCATCGGCATCGTCGCCGTAGTTGCCGGACTTATAGAAATCGGAGCGAAGACCTCGGCGCTCATGCAGAACATCGGACGGGCGATTGCCGATGCGCTCACCAAAGGTCCGAAGGAGGCCTGGAAGCAATTCCAGCAGAATGAACTGGGGGACGCCGCGCGCATCGACGCCGAGATTCAGTCTCGCGAAACCGCGCTGCTTTCCGAGTTGCAAGGCAACACGCGCCAGCAGGATGTTGTCGATGCGAAGGCCAAAGCCGGCCGGAGATCGCAGAACGCCCCGCCCGCGATTACTTCGCTTGCTCCGAGCGACGCCGCGGCAAGGGCCGCGCTCGTTCTGCTCATGAAGCAGATGGAGGACGAGCTCGCGATCCATCGCGCCTACGCCAAACAGAGCGAGCAGATCGACAAGGAGAGGTTCGACAAGGGCGAGCTTTCGCTCAAGGAGTATTTCGACCGCCGCAGGGCCGAGGTCACCGCCGATGCCAGGGATGAGGTCGCCATCCTGAAGCATGGCGTGGACGCCGCGAACGCGGAAGCGCAGAAGGCCGCGCTCGCGAAACAGAAGGCCGAGACGCCCAAGGACGCGGATAAGCAGGAAGCGGCCCGCCTGCAGGCTCTCACGAAGGTCGAGGAACTCCAAACCAAAATCCGCGAGACCGAGATCAACTCCGCGACGAAGATCGAGGCGCTCAATACGGAGGAGTTCGCAAAGAGCGACGCGCACCAGCAGAAGGTGCTCGAATTCCAGAAGGAAATCGCCGCGCTGCAGGGTAACCGGCAGGGAGTGACGAAAGCCGAGATCGCGCAGGAGGCCGAAAAGCTCCGCCGGGAGCAGGTGGGCACCGAGGAACAGATCGCGCAGTTCACCGAGCTAAAAACGGCGCAGGCCGAGTTCGCGGATGCCGAGACGAAATTGCAACAGGATCGGAGATCCTTCGATATCGAGAAGCAGCGGATCGAAATCGAAGCCAAGACTCGAAAGATCAGCCAGCTCGAGGCCGAGAAGGAATTGAACGCTCTCATCGCCGAGCGCCTGCCGCTGCTCCGCGCGGACGCCCAGGCGGAACTCTCCGCGGCGAAGAAAACCGGCAATCAGGACAATGTCGCGGCGGCGCAGAACGCCGTGGCCGGCGTGGAAAACGTGAAGGCGTCCGCCACGTCTCTTGGCCAGACGCTTCGCGGCTCGATCTCGGCCGACTTCGGAAATTTCTTCGAGAACCTCGGGCGCAGCACCGCATCGGCCGCTGATCAGTTCCGCTCGCTCGCTGCGAGCGTAGTCGCCTCGCTCGAGCAGATTCTCGTGAAGCTGCTCCTCGTGAAAATATTCGGAGGAGGCGCGGAAGGCGGCGGAGGAGGACTGCTCGGCGGTTTGTTTGGACTCGGCCACGCCGAGGGCGGCCTCATCACGGGTCCCGGCGGTCCGAAGTCCGATTCCATCCCGGCGCGCGTCTCTCCCGGCGAGTACATCGTGAAGGCCGACGCGGTATCCGCGTTCGGCGTCGCGAACCTCGAGGCCATCAATCGCGGCCTCAAAATCCCCTCGCTCGAGCGGCTCGCTCTTCCGAAGTTCGCCGAGGGCGGTCTGGTGGGCAATGCCGGCGGCGGCGGCGCGTCGAACATCAATCTCGGCATCGGTCTCGACGAGGGCCTCATTCTGAAGCACCTCAGTTCGAAGGCGGCGGGGAACATCGTTTTGCAGCATCTGACCAACAATCCGAAGGCGGCGAGCAAAGCGCTGTCGAGGGCGGAATAGATGAGCTTCCAGACGGGCACGGCTACGGGTTACGACGATCTTCTGAACAAGCTCGACACCTTCCTCACGGGTCAGGGAATGTGTCTCTCCCCGTCCTTCGCGGGAACGGGCAACGGCGCCATCTCCGGGCTGATTGGCGGGTCCGCTTCCGTGGCCGAGACGATCATCGTCACGTTCACCAGCCCGACGGCGTTTTCCGTCAGCGGGTCCGTCTCCGGCGCGATCGGGACGGGGACCGTAGGAACTCCCTTCGCTTCGACGAAGGTAAATTTCACGATCACGGCGGGCGGCACGGCCTTCGTCGCGACCGACGCGTTCACCTTCGCGACGACTCCGCCATGGACCTCGCTCCGGAGGACCGCGGGATCGGAGATGATCTGGCAGGCTCCCGGGAACGGGGGTCTCGACCAGATCATCGTCGGGGCGAAGACTTTCTTCGATGCCGGCGGCGACTACTACAACTGGCGCCTGGGCGGATTCACGGCGTTCAATTCGGGGCTGCCTTTCAACCAGCAGGCGGGCTACGTCGGCGGAGCCTCGCAGGCGGCTCCATCTCCGGTCCTGAATCTTTGGAACCAGCCGACTCCCTATTGGTTCATCGCCAACGGCCGGCGCGTGATCGTCGTGGCCAAGGTCTCGACGGTCTACGTCATGGCCTATCTGGGCTTCATGTCTCCATACATGAGCCCCGGATCGTTCCCCTATCCGCTCATCGTGGGCGGCTCGATGGCCTGGAATTCGGAGCCAGCCGCGGGTTCCACGAACTGGCGCTGGAGCTACAGCGGCAACGAAATCTCCAATTTCCCGTTCTCTTTCAATTCCACGATGTCGAACGCGTACCAGGCGCAGCTTCGCCTCCGGCTCGCCTCGGGGACATGGCAGGGATTCGACCGCGGTCAGGACACCGTATTCGGGGAAATCTATCCCTACGGCAACAGCATGACCGACTGGCGCACGAACCTCGACGGCGGGTACTTGGTGCTTCCCATCGTGCTGCACGACGCTGCCCCCAACGTCTACGGGGAGCTCGAGGGCGCCCTTGCGGTCACCGGCTTCCAGAACGCATCCGAGAACACGATCACTCTCGGAAATTCGACATACCTCATCGTGCAGAACGTCTCGCGAACCACGAAGGTGGATTACTGCGCGGTCAAACTGATCTAGGGGGCGGACTGTGGCGTATCAAACTGGCACGGCGACTTCGCCGATCGATCTCCTGCAAAAGCTGGTGACGTTTCTGGCGGCTCAGGGTTGGAATACCGACCTGAGCGCCGCGGATGGAGCGGGCTGGCGCGCGCATCTGGACCTCCACGGGAATTTCGTGCACTTCCGCGCGGCGATGAACGAAGGCGCGGGAACGATTTTCCAGTCGATGACCGGGGCGGGATACGGGATCGCGATGTACATGAGCACGGCCTACAACGGCGCGGTCGCGTGGAACGTGCAGCCGGGAACTCCTCCCTATCAAAGCGGCAGTTCGGTGAACGTCGTCGGCGTCGGGATGCCGCTGCTATCTGGGTCGATCCAGAACTATTACTTCTTCTGCGACGCGACGGGAGACAACGTCGTCGTCGTCGTCGAAAAGACTCCCGGTATCTACGTCTATCTGGGCTGGGGGAATTCGCTCCAGAAGTTCGGGACCTGGACGGGTGGTCCTTACTTTTTCGGCACGGCGCAGGGCTATTACACGACGCTGTCGACGGCGAGCAACCCATCTCCGGGATATGTTACGTCGAGCTATTGTCCCTGCGGGCATGGCGACTGGGCTAACTTTTTCCCCTCTCAATGCGCCTACTTCCGCGTGGATGTCGATACCTTCACATCGAAGTGGATCGGTCTGGCGGACCAGACTACCGCACCGACCGGCTACACGGGGAAAAACGCAGCGAGCCAGGTGTTCGATCTTGCGTCAGTGCGCGCGGAAATTCCCTATTACGGCGGCAGCGCCGTGGCCACGCAGTTTCAAAACAGGCAGACGAGCGCTCTCGATTCGCGGGCGAATCTTCTCCCGCTGCTGATTTGGGCGGCCCGGGACACGAGCGGCTACTCGCCTCTGGGGAGCATCCCCAACGTGTTCTATTCGAACGGCGTCGGCAACGGGTTTTCCGCGGCGTCCGAATATACGATCGGCCCAACGACGTACAAGATGTTTCCGAATTTTGCGGTGGTCAAGCAATAGGGCATGCCGACGAACTTCACTCTCGGGAACGATCTGTCCGGCCAGCGAATTCTGCTGAACCCGGCGAATTGGAGCTCCGACGTCTCCTCCGGAGCGAGCCAGAGCGCGGTGCTGGGGCTGAAGGTCTCGCAGGGTCCCGCTTACGCGTCATTCTCGTTCAGAACGGAGACCAGCGCGCAGCCGGTCGCCTCGGCGCATCATGCGGTCTCCGGAGTGCGGCAGGAGCTATTCGGCGGGCAACTCTTCGAGAAGATCATCGTGATCCCGCGCGTGAAGGCGCTCGGCTTCGTGCTCTCCGACACGCAGTTCGGCGTCGAGGTCTGGAACTCTTTCCGCGATTCGCACCAGACGCTGCAAGCGATCAACATCGGCGGGGACGGCGGTCTCACGGTCGCCAATCCCTACGGTCTCCCGCTACTCTTCCCCGCTCTCGATTCGTTCACCTATCAGGCCACGGTCCCGAGATTCGGCACCGCGCAGATCGCTCAGGACGTGGTCTTCGTTTTCGTGAGCGGCATCGGCGGCGCGGATATGCAGGTCACCGGAGCGCGCATTACGCTCTTCTCCATCGCGCCCGACTGGAACGAGGGGATGGAGGAGACCTTCGAATTTCTCACCGACGTGCTCCGCGCGTACTCCGATAACGAGCAGCGGCGCGGGCTGCGCCAGCTTCCCCGCCGGGCGATGCGCTACCGGGCGCTTACGCTCAACGCCCGCGACGCCGCCGGCATGGAGTCGCTCATCTGGGGATGGCAAAACCAGCCCTATGGCGTCCCGTGGTGGCCGGACGCGCAGCCCTTGCTTTCCGACGTGGCCATCGGCACGTTCGTGATCCCCGTGGATACCGCCGACCGCCAGTTCGCCGTGGGCGGCCTGCTGGCGATCTGGGTCGACGAATATACGTTCGAGGCCCTGAACATCACCGCCGTGGCCGCACACTCCGTCACCTGTTCCTCCCCGACGCAGTTCGCCTGGAAAGCCGGACCGGGAACGCGCGTCATGCCGGTTTTCCTCTGCAGACTCCCGGCATCCGTGGACATCTCGCGGCACAGCAGCGAAATCGACCAGGTGGACTTGAACTTCATCGGTGAGGCGGGGCAGGCGGCTCCGGCGCCCACCACATCGCCGGCGCAGTTCAAAGGGTACGATGTGCTGGAAATCGCGCCGAACTGGGAAAAGACGCCGCTGAAGCGCAGCTACAAGCGCTCCCTGGTCACCATCGATCCCAAGGTCGGACCCATTCAGGTGATCGACAAGGGCGGGACCGCGGTTGTGGGGCAGGAGTTTCCGTGGTGGCTGGATACCCATCCGAACGTCACCATCTTTCGGGCGTTCATGCTCCGGCGCTTCGGACAGCTAACCCCGTTCTGGACTCCCACCTGGGATCAGGACCTGGTGCTCTTTCAGGACGTGCTCTCGACCGATTCGGGAATCAGGATCAAGTCGGAATTTTACACGCGGTTCTTTTTCCCCACGCCGGCGCGGCGGTTCGTCGCCTTCATCCCCGTCGATGGCTCCGGCAACGTCTATGGAAAAATCACCGCCGCCGCCGACAACGGGGACGGCACGGAGACCCTCACGCTGGAGACGCCGACGGGGAAGAATTTCGCGAAAGGTTCGACGATGGTTTCGTTTCTCACCCTCGCGCGTCTGGCATCCGATTCCATCGCCATCCGATGGGATAGTTCCGAGCACGCCGAATCCATCCTGGAATTGCAGGAAGTGCCGAGGGAATTGCCATGAGTTTCGACGCCAAGGAAAAATCCGGGTTCGGCGCGCAGCCCTACGAGCTCTATCTCTTCCAGACCACGGGGCTCACTTTCGCGCTGACCAGCGCTGAGAGCCCGATCACCTATCTGACCCAGATCTACGCGCCCACGACCATCACGCGGACCGAGGCGGAACATTCGAACGAAGTGGTCTCCGGCCAGATCAAGATTTTCATTCCCAAGGATCACGCGCTCGCGCAGCTTCTCGTTCCCTACCTGCCGTCGGCGCCGATTGCGGTCACCGTCTACGGTTCGCACTATTCGGACACCGAGACCGTAGTGCTCTTCACCGGAACGATCGCGTCGGCGCGCTTCACCGACCAGTGCGAAATCACCTGCAATTCCGCGCAGTATCTGCTGCAGCGGAAGATCCCCCAGCAGCTTTACCAGGCTCCCTGCTCGCACATCTTCGGCGACGCGGGATGCGGCGCGAGCCTCGCGGCGCACACCTATCACGGCTTGATCACCGCGATTGATTCGACCGGGATGGTGCTGACCATCCCGGCGTTCGCTTCGCTCCCGGATTCACTCAAGGGGGGATACCTGAAGTACGGGAGCGACTTCCGCATGATCGTGGACCATTCCGGTTCCACGGTGAAACTCATCTCGGCGGTCCCCGGCATGCACGCGCCGGAGCCGGCCGACGCGACGGCGGGCTGCGCGCTGGACTTTTCTACATGCGCGCATTACGTACGCACGATCAGTTTTCTCGGGTTCGACCTGATTCCGACGGTGAACCCGTTCAATGGCAGCGCGAGCGTCGGTTAGCTCGCGGAACGCGGGGTGACGTCTTCTTCTGGCTACTGTTACTGCTTTTCGTCGCGACGACCGTGGTGGGCGCTCTGCTCGCTCCGCATCCCAAGGGGCCGCAGCCGTCCGCGCTCGGGGATTTCTCCGTCCCGACGGCGGAAGAGGGCCGCGCCATCCCCGTGATCTTCGGAACGTGCATGATCAAGGGCGGCAACACCGTCTGGTGGGGCGACCTCAAAACGAAGGCCATCAAGATCGGCGGCGGGATTCTCTCTTTCGGCCGCACGCAGACGACGGGCTACAAGTATTATCTCGGCTGCCAGTTCATGCTTTGCCACGGCCCGGTCGACGCGCTGGTGGACATCCAGGCGGACGTCAAGAGCGTCCCGCGCTCGGCCGCGGTGATCAACAATGGCAACGGCAGCGAGAACTACATCCAGGTCACCGCCACGGGCGACAACCTCTTCGGCGGCACGGGTCCCGGGGGCGGCGGCGGCATCTCCGGAGTCATCAATTTTTACCGCGGTCTCGATACGCAGCAGCCGGACGACTACCTCAGCGCCAAGCAGGGCCGGATCGTGCTGGACCAGTCCGGCATCGGCTATTCCTACAGCGGCACCGGAAACGGCACGATCACCGCGCTCTCCGCCGGGTCCGCGGCGCTCGAGGAAACGATCACGATCACCGCCATCGGCATCGATGGGAACCCCGCCCATTCGACGTACCAGAAGATGCAGTTTTCGATCGTCGGTTCGCTCTCCGGCGCACTGAGCAACAGCACCGCGAACGCCGAAGGTTCCCACGCGCTCTGGGCCGACCAGGCGTTTTCCTGCTCGCGGATCAACCTCACCGTGCAGACCGGGTCCACGCAGTTCGTGAATGGCGACACCTTCACCATCGTGACGCAGCACTCGCACGTCGCTCCCGCCTACCGCCGACTCTGCTATGCGGTGTTCAAGCAGCTCTATGTCGGGACGTCCAGTTACCTGAAGCCGCTCGCGTTCGTGGTGCGGCGCTGCCCCGATCCCCTGGCCCAGGGCGCCGGGGTCGCCAACATCGGCGGCGACGCGAATCCGGCGCTTGCGGTCTATGAACTTCTCACCAACGTGGATTACGGCCTGGGTATCCCGGGCGCGCGGATCAACGCCACGAGTTTCACGGCGGCGGCATCGACACTCGCCTCCGAGGCTCTGGGCATCTCCATGCAGTTCGACACGCAGGCCAGCGCCGACCAGCTCATCGGCGAAATCCTCCGGCACTGCGACGGCCTGATTTACACCGACCCGGCGACGGGCCTGTGGACGATCACCCTCGCCCGCGGAGGCTACGACCCGGCGACGCTTCCGGTGCTCACGGTCGACAACATCCTGGCGACGCCGGACTTCTCCCGCGGCTCGTGGAGCGAAACGACCAATCTGGTCGCCATCCGCTTCGCTTCCCGCTCGAATAATTTCAACGACCGCATGGTCAAAGCCTACGATGCCGCGAACATCTCCGTGACCGGAGAGGTCCGGCCGCAGACCATCGACTTCAAGGGCATCAGCTCGGAGGCCGGCGCGGCGCTGGTGGCCATCCGCGTCTTGAAGACGCTCACCTATCCGCTGTCCAAGATCAAGCTCGTGGCTAATCGCACGGCATGGCAGTTCCGTCCGGGCGGCCTGTTCCGCTTCACCTGGGTCCCGCTGGGCATCGTGGATCAGGTCTTTCGGATCACCCGCATCGGCTACGGCGAATTGACCGACGGGAAAATCACGATGGACGCGGTCGAGGATATCTTCGGGATCAGCAGCGTGGCGTTCGTCGCTCCGCCGTCCTCGGGATGGGTGAATCCGGTAGGCGCGCCGCTGGCGCCGGCGGCGCAGGAACTTCTCGAGCTTCCCTACCATTTCAAGCAGGACGGCATCCACGCGCTCGCGCTCTGCGTCCGCGGCGACACGACGACCAAGAGTTTCCAGATCTGGCTCGACGAAGGCTCCGGCTATTTTCTCTCGACGGAGGTGCTGGGGGTCTGTCCTTCGGGTCTGCTCGCGGCGGCCTACCCCGCGGCGACCCCCGCGCTCGATTCGACGGGGTTCACGCTGCAGCTTTCCGGACTCGTGGACGTGGACCTCATCGACAGCGTGCTCGCCAGCGACGTTCCGAACGGGAAGCTGCTCGCGCTCATCGAGTCGGAAATCGTGAGCCTCCAGACGAAGACGCAGAATGGCGACGGCACTTACACCTTCTCCGTCGTGCTCCGCGGAGTCGCCGACACCGTTCCGGTCGACCATCCGGCGGGCGCGCGCGTGTGGTTCATCTCCGAAGGCGCGGGTCTCACCAAGGACGCGCCCTATGGCTCGGACGGCACGATCACCGCCAAGCTGCTCCCGCAGAATCTCGCCGGCGGTTTCCCGCTCTCGAGCGCCGGTTCGGTGAGCGTCATCACGCGCTCGCGTTTTTCGCGCCCGTATCCCCCGGGCGCTCTTTGCATGCAGGCGCTGGCCTACGGTACGCGCTACCAGGCCATCACCGGGGCCAGCCTCGTGCTCACCTGGAAGTCGCGCAATCGCCTGACGCAGACCGTGGCCGGACCGCTCGTGGCTCAGGATCATGCGGACATCGCGCCGGAAGCCTCGACGACCTATGACGTCAAGGTCCTCGACGCCAATGGCGCGCAGATCCATTCCGATACCGGCGTCGCCATCGAAACGTGGACCTACACGATGGCCCAGCGGGTTGCGGACGGACCCACGAACCCCGATCCCCTGACCGTCCAGGTCTTCGCCAATACGGGCGGTTCGCTGGAGAGTTTCATGCCCAACTCTCTCGTGGTCTCGATGACCGGCTTTGGCATGGACTTTGGACGCTACTTTGGAGGAGTGAACGGATGAGCGTGACGACTGGACCGAAAAAAGCACTGATCATCTCCGCCGCCGATGGCGACGCCTTCGGCACCTACTTCCGCGCGCAGCTCCGCGCGCTCGACACGCTGCTGCTCCCCTACGTCATCGATCACACGCTCGCCGCGCCTCCGGGAGGGCCGACGAACGGCCAGGCGTACATCGTCGCCGCTGGTCCCTCCGGGGCCTGGACGGGGCACGCCGGCGCGATTGCGGTATGGAGCACGGACAATCCTGCGGCGCCGACCGGCGAGTGGGAGTTCTATCCGCCGGAAACCGGATGGGTCGTTTTCTCGAGGAATGGAAGCGCGCAGCTTCAATGGAGCGGGTCCGCGTGGCTCCCGCTCATGCTGCCGGCTTTCACGGTCGCGAATCTTCCGGCGGCGCCGGCGGCGGGGTCCGTCGCTTACGCGTCGAACGGAAGAAAAACCGGAGAAGGCGCCGGCCTCGGCACGGGAGTTCCCTGCTACTTTTCGTCGGGGAATTGGAGACGCTATTCGGACGACACGGCGGTCGCGGCTTAAGGCACGGCGAGGTATCACCGGGGGCGCAAGAACATGAATGGCAGAACCCATGAGGAGCAAACGCCCGAGGGCCGGCTGGCTGCGGTCGCGCGGTCGCTTGCGATCAAGATGGACGATAAATACCGGAAGACAGGGGCGGGGCCGAGGGAGCCGGACTACGCCGATTACCGCGAGGCGTTCGCCCCCTATGTGAAGCGGGAACTGCTACTCGCGAGAATCGATGAGGCCCGGAAGACCTCGGCGAAGGCCCTCACTTGCCGGATGATGGAATTGACGGTCGAACTCGCCGAGGTCGACAAGCTGATTCCCCGCGAGGATCGCCTGTGAATTCCGTGACCATCACCGCGGCCGGATACCTGCTCTCGCTCACCTTCGGCGCCGGCGGCGCCTATTACATGATCAAGCAGAGCCGCAAGGACGTGAACGGCCTGGGCCGCAAGGTCAACGGAGAAATCAGGAAGTCCAACTCGCGGCACCAGAACATCACCCTGGCGCTGATGTCTCTCGCCAACTCGGATGAGCAGCGGCAGTACATCGCCGAGCTCTTGAGGGAAAAGAACGAGGAGGACGAATGAATTTCCCGCTCCCGCCGGAAATCATCTCCGCGATCCTGGGGCCTTACGGGCCGCTCGCGAATGTCCGCGCGAACTGGCCGCTCGTGGAGGCCGCGCTCGACAGACGCGACATCTATTCTCCGCTCTCCGCCGTCGCCGCCATCTCCACCATCGGCATCGAGACCGGGACGTTTTCCCCGGTCAAGGAGCGCGGCGGTCCGACGTACCTCACGAACCTGTACGAGAACCGGAAGGACCTCGGGAACGTGAATCCCGGCGATGGCGCGAAATTCCGCGGGCGGGGATTCGTGCAGATCACCGGCCGCGCGAATTACGCGCACTTCGGTTCGGAGATCGGCCAGGACCTCGAGGGGAATCCCGACTTGGCGCTCGACCCGTCCATCGCGGCGGACATCCTCGCGCTCTACTTCCACGAGCGCCATATCCACGTCTATGCGGATCAGCAGAATTGGGAGATGGTGCGGCGCAGAGTGAACGGGGGTCTCGCAGGCTGGCCGCGTTTCATCGATGCCGTCACGAAGCTCGTTACCGCTCTCAACAATCCCCCGCCGCCGGCGGGCACTTCACTGGAGGTCACAACATGAATATCAACTCGGTAGAGCAGTCTCTCGCGAAATACCATCTGCTCCACTTCATCATCGGCGCGATCGTCGCGGCGATCCTGCTCGCCATCCCGAAAACGTTCGGCGTGCTGGTGGCCGTGTTTCTCGCGGCGATGTTTCTCCCGTCCATGATCCTTCCCGAGTTCACGGAGAGCAAGTGGCTCGACCGCTTGGCGGTTCTGGCGGGCGGCATCGCCATCGGTCTGCTCTTCCACTTTCTCGGGACGCTGTGAGGTCCGGCATGCCCCGCGATCTCTGCGGCAAACTGCTCCAGATCACGCGCGGGAGGACGACCGCGTTCTTCATCGCGTTCTTCATCGCGGGGCATGCGATGGCTCTGCTGGGCAAGCTCACGCCGGTCTACGTCGGGTTCATGGGGACCCTCGGTGGCCTGGTGCTCGGCCATTCCATCAAAGAGGATGTGGTGGCGGCGAAATACGGACCGCCGCCGGGAGGACCGGATGTTGACGCTAAGACATAAGCTCGAAATCGCCGGGGCGCTGCTCGCGCTCCTGGCGCTCGCCATTGTCGGCGGCTCGTGGCTCGGGGCGCGGGAAGACGGCATCCGCCTGAAGGCGACGCTGGCCGCTCAGAATTCCGTCCTCGCGGATGCCGGGAAGCGGGAGGCGGCGCGGGAGGCGGTTCTGAAGGATTCGCTGGCCCAGCTGGAAGACCTCAAGAAACGCACACAGACGCCCACACAGGTCATTCGGGCGCTTCCGGGCGTCCTTCCCCTTCCCCAGCCCATTACGCTCTCGCTCCCGGCGGCGCTGGCGCAGGGCGACCCCTCCAAGGCGGGGGTCCAACCCGGTCAAACCGCCACGATCCCGGCGGCGGACCTGAAGCCCCTCTTCGATTTCGCGGCCGACTGCAAGGCGTGCCGGGAGAGGGTAATGGTGCTGGAGCAGAACAAAGCCGATGACGCCGTGAAGGTCGGTGCGCTCGTGAAGGAACGTGACGCCGCCGTCACCGCGGCGAAGGGCGGGAGCAAATGGCAGCGGATCAAGCGCGCGGCGAAGTGGTTTGCGATCGGCGCCGCCGCCGGGGCCATCGCCGCCAAGGCCGCCCGCTGAAAAGGCGGGAAAGACGCCGCATTGCCCGCCAGAGTGACTACTGCGACAAGTTAGCAATTACTCTCTTGACATCCCCATGACCACCCGCTAAGGTCCCCGTACTATAACTGAGAGAAAGTACGGTAATGTACGGTCGCAGCGCAGCCTGTCCCCGGTCGCTTCGCCTCCTGCATTCCAGCCCGCTTAGGAGGAGCAATGGAGCCGTCCGAGCTAGTTGACGCCGTTTTGGAAATCGGAAATCAGCGGCGGCAGATCCTTCTCAAGATGAGGGAAGCGGTCAAAAAAAAGGACCTGCAGACGGTGTTTGAGTGCGCCGAGGAACTGGTGGGACTGGCCGAATGCCATCCGCCGGCGAAACCCAAGAGCCATGAAAAAAGTAATTGAGTTGATTCGCGTATCGACCGAGGGGCAGGCCCGGGACGACCGGGCCAGCATCCCGGCGCAGCGCACGATCAACCGTCGCACCGCGGAAGCCTACGGTCTGGAAATCGTGAGGACCATCGAGCTCGTGAACGTCTCCGGCGCCGCCGTGCTGCGGACGCCGGAAATGCAAACGCTCCTGAAGCTCATCGAAAGCCCGGATATCCGCGGAGTGGTAGTGCGGGAATTTTCCCGCGTCATGCGGCCGGACAATTTCGGGGACTACGTGCTCTTTCAGGCGTTCCAGGACACCGGAACGGTTCTCTATCTTCCCGACGGTCCCTTGGACCTCAACAGCAAAACGGGAAAGCTCGTGGCCGGGCTGCGCGCGATCATCGCGGGGAACGAACTCTCGGAAATCCGCGAGCGCGTGTGGGCGGCGAAGGAAGAGAAGCGCCGCTCCGGCAAGCTGGCGCAGAGCGCCGTCTGCCTTCCGTTCGGCGTCGGCTACGAGGAAAAACGCGGGTTCTTTTACGAGACCGAAGCGGAGAAGGTCCGCGAAGCCTTCCGGCTTTTCCTCTCCGGCGAGACCAGTTATGTGAAGCTCGCGGACATGGTGGGGGTCACCCCGCGGGGGATGCATCTCATCATGCGGAACCCGATCTGGACCGGCTGGCGGGTCATCGACAAAAAAAGAGACGCATCCTCTTCCGCCCGGCGGGTGAAGGCCGATGGACGGCAAGGCGACCGCCCGAAAGTGAAGCGCTCGCCCGAGGAGGTCATTCGCGTCCGCGTGATCGGCGCGCCGCTGATTTCGGAGGAGGAATTCCGCCGCGTGCAGCAGATCATGGACGCGAAATCGCGGCTGCACTGGCGCTCGCAGCCGGACCGCAACCATCCCTTCACCTACAATGGGTTCCTGATTTGCGCCGAGTGCCAGGCGCTCATCTACGGGCACTTTCGCCGCGCACATTACTATCTCTGCAAGCGGCGCGCCTCGGCGGCGGGGTCCGGCGAGCGATGCGTGTCCGTCATCATGCGGCGGGATAAGCTGGAGCCCAAACTCGACGATCTTTTCGGCTACCAGCTCACCAGCCGTTCCTTCATCGGGCGGCTCATCGGGGAGATAGAGAAAAAGTACAATTCCGGGGCGATCAGGTGTAGGATTGCGCGCTTAGAGGGCGAGGTCGGGAAGCTGCGGGTGAAACGCGAGCGGATTCTCGATTCCTTTTTCGAAGGTGTTTTGACCCGGGAGGAGCGAAATGTCCGGCTCGCTTCCATCGAAAAACAAACGCGGTTGGCGGAAGAAATGCTGATGCGCGAAACTCCCGCGCCGAAGTTATCCGCCGGGGAAATCGCGACGGCGTTCTCGCCGCTCTTCGATTGGCCAGTGTTGGGGAGAGAGAGTAAGCGGAGGATTCTGGCGGCGACGGTCCCCGAGATTCACGTCAGCAATTACGTGGTCTCAGGCGTCGCGGTTCAGGCTCCGGTCTTGTCCATCGGCGATGGGGATACCCGCACGGGCAGGGATTCATGGCCGCGGCCAGCATGAAGCGCGAGGGAAAGGTCACGGAAACGGCCGCGCGCGAAATCGTCACGTTGCCGTCCTCGAGCGGCTGCCGCAGCACTTCCAGGACGTTGCGCTGGAACTCCGGCAGCTCGTCCAGAAACAGCACCCCGTTGTGCCCCAGCGAAACCTCGCCGGGACGCGGCATCGCGCCGCCCCCGATCAGCCCCGCATCGCTGATGGTGTGGTGCGGCGAGCGGAACGGCCGCGTGCCCACCAGCCCCCGCCCGTCGTCCAGCGTCCCGGCCACGCTGTGGATGCGCGTCGTCTCGATGGCCTCCTCCAGCGACATCGGCGGCAGAATCGTGGGGATGCGCTTGGCCAGCATGGTCTTGCCCGCGCCCGGCGGCCCGAGAAAGAGAATGTTGTGCCCGCCCGCGCAGGCCACTTCCAGCGCGCGCTTGGCGGCCTGCTGCCCGTGCACGTCGCGCAGGTCCACCGCGTACTGCGCCGCCTCGGAGAGCATCTGCCGCGCATCCACCTGCACCGGCTGGAACGATTCCGGCGCGTTCACCAGGTCCACGGCCTGCGGCAGCGAGCGCACCGCGAAGACCTGCACGCCGTCCACCACCGCCGCTTCCTTCGCGTTGGCTTCCGGCACCGCCAGCGCCCGCAGCCCCGCTTCGCGCGCCGCCAGCGCCGCGGAAAGCGCCCCGCGCACCGGACGCACCGTGCCGTCCAGCGACAGCTCGCCCAGAAACATGCACTGGTTCAGTGGCTTGCCGAAAAACCCGCCCATGCAGCCCACCAGCCCCAGCGCCATCGGCAGGTCGAACCCCGAACCCTCCTTGCGCACGTCCGCCGGAGCCAGATTGATGGTCACGCCTTGTCCGTAGGGAAATTCGAAGCCGCAGTTGCGCAGCGCGGACTTGATGCGCTCGCGGCTCTCTTTCACCGCGTTGTCCGGCAGCCCCACCACGTTGAAATCCTGCAGCCGCGCCGAGCCGACGTCCACCTCGACCTCGACGAGGTAGGCGTCGATGCCGTACACCGATGCGCTGATGGTCTTGAATAACATCGTGATTCAGTGTGACCGCAAAGCGGTCTCTTTCTGTGTGACCGCGAAGCGGTCAACGAGGGAAGCCCACGGCCCGCGTTGCGCAGATTATACGAAAATACCAAGGTATGCTAGGGTGAACCCGCGAAGCAACCGTCAAACCATTCGCAGGAGAAAACCAGCGGAGTTCCCGGCAAGTTCCGGTGATTCGAGAAGCGTCTTTACTCTTCGGCGCGTTCAACTCAGGTCCGAACTCCACATCCGCACACAATTCCGCCCGGTGCATTTCGCCGCATACATCGCCTTGTCGGCACGGTCGATGGACTGTTCGACGGGGAGTTCCGGGTCAAGCAAGACCACGCCAAAAGATGCTGTAAAGTGGATGGGTTCTTTGAGGCCGATATCGATGGGCGTTGCGGCGAGTCCTTTGCGCACGCGCTCCACGATGTCATACGCGGGCGTCAGTTCTATGTGCTGCAAGCAGAGCACAAACTCCTCCCCGCCATAGCGGAATACTTTGTCGTAAGGCCGCAGATGTTCCATGACGTAGCGGGTGGCGACAGTCAACACCTGATCTCCGATGCGATGTCCGTAGAGGTCGTTGACGTTCTTGAAGTTGTCCAAATCCATCATGGCAATGCAGCAAGTTTGAACTTGGCGTTTGACCATCTCCTGCTGCTCGCGCAGCGTCTCCAGCACGCCGACCCGGTTGAGAGCCCCGGTAAGCGCATCACGATTGTACAGGGAGCTCTCTACTTCACGTTCCAGGGCAAATATCTCCAGCCTCATCCGTTCGAGCGCATTGGCAAAGCTGTCATAATCATGCGCAGGAAGAGGAGTTTCGGAGCTGGCGGCGACGAGCAGGCGCGCAGCCAATTGATGCATGCTCAGATGCGCCTCGCCGATGGCGACGAACCCGGAATGGCGCTGCAGCTTTTCGGAGGCCTGGGTGTAATACCACTGGCCGAATCGGCACTCCCGGTGCGCTTTCGGGCTCATGTCGTGCCGGTCACCCGGCAGCCGGCATACGAGCGTGCGGACCAGCGCGTCATGCCATTGCTGGTGGTTGTAGATGGCCTGTTGCAGTTGAGAGATAATCTCCTGCAACTCGCCGCGCGTTGCGTTGAGCTGGGACATATTTTACGCGCTGTGCGGGTGGCCTGGACCACCTCGGCGTTTCTGATACCGAACCCCGACCGCTATCCCTATATAGCCCCTTGCGCTGGAATTGACAATCCGGATTACCTCGATCCGCCCTGGCATCGCCAAGGAACACGTCGCGCGCAGAATGTATTATTGAAGTACGATACGCTTGCGATACTCCATTTGGCGGTGCTATTCCTGGCGCAAGCCCCAGCGTGATCGCTTTACACTCTGGCCGTCACCGCGTATATTGGCCTTTCGGAAATAAGTTCGAACTCTGCCCTGTGTGAGGTTTGCCGATGGGATGGATCGTCCTCGGAGTTCTCGTTCTCCTGCTTTTCGCCGCGGTCGGCATGTACAACAGCCTGGTGCGCCTCAAGGTGCAGTGCGACGACGCCTGGGCCGACATTGACGTGCAGCTCAAGCGCCGCTACGACCTCATCCCCAACCTCGTCGAAACGGTGAAGGGCTACGCCGCCCACGAAAAGGGCACTCTCGACGCCGTCATCTCCGCCCGCAACAAAGCCATGAGCGCCACCGGCCCGGCCGACAAGGCCCAGGCGGAAAACATGCTCTCCGGTACGCTGAAAAGCCTCTTCGCCCTCTCCGAGGCCTACCCGCAGCTGCGGGCCATCGAAAGTTTCACCTCCCTGCAGAACTCCCTCTCGCAGATCGAGGACACCGTGCAGAACGCCCGCCGCTACTACAACGCCGTGGTGCGCGACCTCAACACCAAGATCCAGCAGTTCCCCACCAACCTCTTCGCCGGCATGCTGGGCTTCAAGCTCCGCGAATTCTTCGAAGTCACCGCCGCGGCCGAGCGCGAAGCCCCCAAGGTCAGCTTCGGCGCGCCCTCGGCGTGAGAGGGAGCCTGCGGCCCGCATGAAGCGCCTGTCTCGGTCCTCCGCAACCCGGCCGCTCCTCGCCGCCGTCTTTCTGGCGCTCGGTTTTCTCTGCGCTTCCGCCGCCTCCGCGCGCGAGCTGCGCATCGAAAGATTCGACTCCAAGGTCATCGTCTCCCCCGACGGCTCCATCGACGTCACCGAAACCATCGACGTCCAGTTCATCGGCTCCTGGCGCGGCCTCTACCGCGAAATCCCCGTCGAATACGTCACCCCGCAGGGCCTCAACTACTCGCTCTTCCTCGACGTGCGCGCCGTCACCGACGAGTCCGGCAACGCTCTCAAATTCGAGAGCAGCCGCGAGCGCCACTACCGCAAGCTCAAGATCTACGTCCCCGGCGCGCAGGACGCCCGCAAAACCATCGTCATCGAGTACCGCGTCGCCGACGCCCTGCGCTTCTTCGAGGACCACGACGAGCTCTACTGGAACGTCACCGGCGACGAATGGGACGTCCCCATCCAGTCCGCCTCCGCGCGCATCATCCTCCCCACCGGCACCACCGGCATCCGCGCCAACCGCTTCACCGGTGCCTACGGCTCCCGCGCCCAGGAAGCCGACGTGGATATCGCCGGCAATGGCGTGGAGGTCCGCACCCAGGGCGCGCTCGGCTACCACCAGGGCCTGACCGTCGCCGTGGCCTTCGACAAAGGCTTCGTGCACGAGCCCACCGCCGCCGAAAAAGCCGCGCTCTTCCTGCGCAGCAACTGGCCGCTCGGCTTTCCCCTCTTCGCTTTCGTCCTGATGTTCTACGCTTGGTGGACGCGCGGCCGCGATCCCCGCCTGCGCCCCATCTCCCCGCAGTACGACCCGCCCGACCAGCTCACCCCCGGCGAAGTCGGCACTCTCGTGGACGATGACGCCAACATGCGCGACATCACCGCCACCATCGTGGACCTCGCCGTGCGCGGCTTCCTGGTCATCGAAGAAACGAAGCACGAGCACCTGGCCGGCTTGTGGTCCGACAAGGACTACAACTTCATCCTCCAGAAAGACCGCTCCGCCTGGGCCAGTCTAAAGCCCCATGAGCAGGTCCTCCTCAACGGCTTTTTCTCCAGTGGCACCGCCGGCGAAAGCGTCTCCATGAGCAGCCTGGAAAACCGTTTCTACACCAGCCTCCCGCAGATGAAGAGCGGCCTCTTCGATTCCCTGGTCACCCACGGCTATTACCACCAGCGCCCGGACAGCACCCGCAGTTCCTATACCGGCATCGCTGTGGTCATCGGCGTTCTGATGGTCTGGGGCGGCTCCTGGGTGGCGCGCACCATGGGCATGGCCGCGCTTCCGTTTTTTATTTCAGGAATCTTGACCGGCGGCATCATCTTTGCCTTCGGCTGGTACATGCCCGCGCACACCAGCGAGGGCGCCCGCGCCTTGGAACACGCCCTGGGCTTCGAGGATTTCCTCAATCACGTCGAGTCCGACCGCTTCAACCGCATGATCAAGACCCCGGAGATGTTCGAGAAGTTCCTGCCCTTCGCCATGGCTCTCGGCGTGGACAAGAACTGGAGCAAGGCCTTCCAGGGCATCTGCACGCAGCCGCCGCAGTGGTATCGCGGCACCTACGGCCCGGGCTTCTATCCCCTGATCTTCACCAACGACCTGAGCGCGATGTCCGCCCGCGCCAGCAGCGTCATGGCCTCCGCCCCGCGCAGCTCCGGCGGCTCCGGCTTCGGCGGCGGCGGCAGCTCCGGTGGCGGCTTCGGCGGCGGGGGCGGCGGCGGCTTCTAGCGCGCACCCCGCGATTGGCGTATCGCGCAGCTCACAGCTTCTTGCGGAAGACCTTCTGCGTCTTGTACTGCTCGTAGCCGTGCCGCACATAGAACGGGTGGGCCCGCTCGCGCAGCACGTTGGAGCGCAGCCCGATCTCCCCGCAGCCCTGCGCCCGCGCCCAGTTTTCCGCCGCCTCCAGCAGCCGCCGCCCCACGCCGCCGCTGCGCTGTTCCTCCGCCACCACCAGCGCCCGCAGTTCCGCGCGCGTGTCGCTCACCAACTGCCCTTCCACGGCGATGTGCGCCCAGCCGATCACCCGGCCCTGCGCCTCCGCCACCAGCACTACCTGCACTTCCCGCCCATTCATCTCCCCCAGCCGCCGCGCGATCTCTTCCCGCGTCGCCGGATAGCCCAGTTGCCCCGCGAGCACGGCGATTTGCGCGGCGTCGCGCGGCAGCGCCGCGCGGATCCCGATGTTTCGTGCTTCAGGAGTTGCGTGCATCGCGTTTTTCCTGCCTGCCCGCCGTGCGCCCGCTAGAACGTCTTGTCCGAGTCCAGCAGGATGGTGACCGGCCCTTCATTCACCAGCTCCACCGACATCATCGCCTGAAACACGCCCGTGTCCACTGTCACGCCCAGCTCCCGCAGCTTCCCCGCGAACTCCTCGTACAAACTGCGCGCCAGCTCCGGCGGCGCCGCGCCGAGGAAGCTCGGCCGCCGCTGCCCCCGCGCGTCCCCGTACAGCGTGAACTGCGAAACCACCAGCGCCCCGCCGCCCGTCTCCAGCAGCGAGCGGTTCATTTTCCCCTGTTCGTCCTCGAAGATCCGCAGGTTGGCGATCTTCTCCGCAAACGCCGCCGCCACCGCCGGCGTATCCTCCCGCCCCACGCCGAGGAGAATCATCAGCCCTGCCCCGGTCTCCCCGGTCACGCGGCCTTCCACGCGGACGCTTGCCCGGCTCACACGCTGCACCACAGCTCGCACGTTCGCTCCTTCAGTGCTTCCTTTTTGCCACCGCCGGCGCCCGCTGGCAGCGGGGGCAAAAAAAACTGCTCCGCCCCGCCACCACAATCCTCCGGATCGCCGCCTTGCAGCGCGGGCACGGCTTCCCTTCCCGCCCGTACGCGCGGTGGCGCCGCTGATATTCTCCCTGCCGCCCCTCCGCGTCCAGGTAATCGGAAATCGACGATCCGCGCAGCGCAATCGCCCGCAGCAGGATCTCCCGCAGCGCCCGCCGCAACGCCGCCGCCTGCTGCCGCGTCAGCCGCGCGCCCGTCTGCGCCGGATGAATCCGCGCGCGCCACAAGCTCTCGTCCGCGTAGATATTCCCCACCCCGCGCAGCACCCGCTGATCCAGCAGCAGCGCCTTGATCCGCGCCCCCCGCGAGCGCATCCGTTCGCAGAACTCCGCCTCCCCAACTTCCAGCGGGTCCGCGCCCAGGGGCGCCACCTCCGCGGCCAGCGCCGCCTCCGTGAAGAACGCCATCCGCCCGAAGCGCCGCGGGTCCGTGTAGCGCAGTTCCCGCCCGTCATCCAGCGTGAAACACGCGTGCGTATGCTTGGCCCACGGCCGCGCCGCCGCCTGCGCCGCCAGGTGCCCGGTCATCCCCAGATGCACCATCAGCGCCGCCGGCGCTCCATCTCCATTCGCAGCCGAAAGCCGCAGCAGCAGAAATTTCCCGTAGCGCTCGACCGCCTCGATCCGCCGCCCCGGCAACTGCTCCTCGATCGCCGCCGGATCGTCCATGAAATCCGTCTTCCCCAGCGCCACGGACACGATCCGCCGCCCCACGATTACCGGGCGCAGCCCCCGCGCCACCGTCTCGACTTCCGGAAGTTCCGGCATACCCCTCCAAGCCCATCAAAATAGCACAGCACGCGCCCGGAATTTACAGTGCCGCCGCGGTTGTTCCAGTCTCTGTGCAAATCCGGAAGAAATGGAGGAGTACTCATCTTGCAGGAAGCGTCGCAGGGGCACGACATATCGTGCCCTTGCGAGGAACGCGCGTGTGCTTTGTCGCGAAATGTCTCGAGCGGCAGCCGTTCCGCACCACTATTTCGGTGCGGTAGCCCCGCCCGCCGGCGGCGGCCAGAAGCCCGGCTCGGCGATCGCCCGCGCATCCCTCTGCGCCGCGTATTTCTCCACCGCCGGGCGAATCTCCGCCGCCTTGCCGATCAGCACAAACACCAGATTCTCCAGCGGAAAATGCTTCGCGATCACCTGCCGCGCCGTTTCCGGCGTCACCGCATCCAGCCGCGCCTCCAGCTCGTTCACCTCGCTGTCCGTGAGCCCGTGGAATTCGTTGGTGGCAATCAGATTGGCCAGCTGCATGGAGGTCTCGATCGTCGGCGGAAACTGCCCCTTGATGTACGTCCGCGCCGAATCGAGCTGTTCCTTGGTCACCCCGTCCTTGTGCAGCTTGCGCAGCACTTCCAGCGCTTTGTCCATCGCCGGCGCCGTCGTCGCGTTCTGCGTGTAGCTGAACATCAGAAACGGCCCGGGCGCCTTCCGCGAATCGAAATACGAAACCGCGCCGTAGGTCAGCCCGGACTCCACGCGCAGCTCCTCGTTCAACAGCGACGTGAAGCGCCCCCCGAAGATCGCATTGATCAGCCGGATCGCCGTGCGGTCGGGATCCGTCCGCGCAATGCCCACGTTGCCGATGGCGAAAAACGTCTGCGTCGAGTCCGGCTTGTCCACCAGCAGCAGCCGCCGGCCCTTCGCCGGCGCCGCCGCCGGCAGCGCCGCCGCCGGCACGGCCTTCGCCGCCCACCCGCCCAGCGACTCTTCGAGGCGCTTGCGCATCTCCGCCGCCGAAAAATCTCCCGCCACCGTCAGGATGGTGTTCCCCGGCGCGTAGTGCGTCTCGTAGAAACGCGCGATCGCCTCGCGGCGGATGCGCTCCAGCGACACCTCGTCCCCGCCCGCCGGCCGCGCGTAGGGATGCGCCCCGAACAGATAGCCGTCGTAATACGCCGTCAGCACCGACTGCGCCTCGTCCTTCGCTGCCTTGATCCCGTCCAGGCTCTGCCGCAGCAGCTTGTCCGCTTCCTCCTGCGGGAAAACCGGATGCAGCAGCGCGTCGCTGAAGAGATCCAGTCCGCGCCCCAGGTCCTTGGCGAGAAATTCCGCGGAGACCTTCGTGTAGTCCTCGCCGGCGTCGGCGCTGAACTCCCCGCCGATGAAATCCAGGTCCGCGGCAAACTGCTGCGCCGTGCGGCTCTTCGTGCCCTTGCGCAGCAGCCCCGCGGTGATCGAAGCCAGCCCCTCCTGCCCCACGGGGTCCGCCGTCGCCCCCGATTTCACCAGCGCCACGAAGCTCACGATCGGCACCCCGCGCTTCTCCAGCAGCAGCACGGTCAGCCCGTTTTTCAGCACCACCTTCTCGTGCGCCGGCAGATGCAGCGATTGCGCCGGAGCGGCGGCAGCGAACGTCAGAACCAGCGCGGTCCACACCGCAAAGCGCGTGCAAATGGATGAGCGGCTCATGGCTTGGCCTTCTCCTCGGCTTCCGGAACCAGCGTCGCCACCGTCCGGTTGTTCGCCCCGAAATAGGTTCGTGCCGCGCGCTGCACGTCCTCTTTTGTCACCGCGGCAAAGTTTTTCGCCGCGTCAAACAGCTTCTTGTAGTCCCCGAAGAACACTTCGTACGTCCCGATGGTGTTGGCGCGCCCGTTGATCGTCCGCATCTGCTGGTAAAAGCGCACCAACTGGATGTTCTTGGCCTTCTCCAGCTCCTGGTCGCTGATCAGCCCGCTCTTGGTCCGCTCCAGCTCCTCGTAGACCGCCTTCTCCACCGCCGCCGGCTCCGCGCCCTGCTTCGGCTGCGCCACGATCACCGCCAGCGTCGCATCGAACGCCGGCTCCTGCATCATGGACACGTCCAGCGCCAGCTGGTCCTTGTCCACCAGCCGCTGGTACAGCCGCGAGCTCTCTCCCGATGCCAGCACCGTGCGCAGCACCGTCAGCGCGTAGTAATCCGCGCTGCTGGTCTGCGGCACGTGATACCCGATCATCAACACCGGCAGTTGCGCGTACTTGTGCACCACCACGCGCCGTTCCCCTGGCTGCTCCGGCTCGGCCGTCGTCACCGCCGGCGGCGGCGCGTGCGCCGGAATCGGCTCGATCGTTTTCTCGCACAGCCCGAAGATTTCCTCCGGCGTCACGTCCCCCGTCACCACCATCGTCGCGTTGCTCGGCGAATAGCCCATCGCGAAGTGCTGCTTCAGGTCCTCCATCGTCCAGTGCTCGATATCCGACATCCACCCCACCACCGGCCACTGGTAGGGATGCGCCAGAAACGCCGTGGCCCACAATTGCTCGTCCAGCACCCCGAAATTGTTCGCGTCCACCGATGTGCGCCGCTCCGACGCCACCACCCCGCGCTCGGACTTGATCTTTTCCGGATCGAAGCTCAGGTCCCGGATGCGGTCCGCCTCAATATCGAAAATCAGCCCCAGCGCCGAGCGTGGAAACCAGTCCTGATACACGGTCACGTCCCGCGTGGTGTACGCGTTGTTCGACCCCCCGTTCGCCTCCATCACCTTGTCCAGCTCGCCCGGCCCGTATTTCTTCGCCCCGTTGAACATCATGTGCTCGAAGAAATGCGACAGCCCCGTAGTCCCCGGCCGCTCGTTGCGCGACCCGATGCGGTAGAAGATATACAGCGACACGTTGGGAATGCTGTGGTCCGGCTGCACCAGCACCTTCATCCCGTTCTTCAGCGTGCGCGTGGCCACCGGAAATTCCTGCGCCCGCGCCGCGCCGCTCAGCGCCGCCACCGCCACCACAAACAAGAGCGCCCTGCTCACCATGCTTTTCTTCATGCCCACACCTCTGCCCGGAATCCTGTCTATTGCTTGGACGTACCCCGCCCCGAAAATGTTCTCGTGAATTTCTCCGCTTACCCCGGATTCGCGCCAACGCGCGCCGGCATTGCTCAAGAGTTGCCGGGGAACGCAGAGTGCTCTTCCAGGACGCGGGTCGCTCCCGCTTGAATGCCGCCGCGAAGCCCGGCGCAGGCGCGCCTCAGGATAGGGGAATCCCCGGCATCGCCACCACTCCCGCCATGCGCAGGATTTCCACGTACTCCTCTTCCGTGATCGCGGAGACGATGAGCCGCACGTTCTTCAGCAGCTTCGCCTTGCGCAGCGCCCGGTTGGCCCGCAACTCCCCCAGCGTCACCTGCCGCGGCAGCCGCTCAAACGCCCGCAGGTCCGCCACCAGGTTCTTGCCCTTGCTATCGTGCGGGTCGGGATAGGGGTCCCGCGTCACTTCCGCGATCGAATAGATCGAGCGCTCCGGCGCCGCGTGGTAGCACAGCACACGGTCGCCCTTGCGCACTTGCTTCAGCGCGCGGTTGGCGTCGGCCTTGGACCCGGCGCCATGCCACATCTCTTTGCCTTTCACGAACAGCGTATCCCAATGATAATAATGGGGATCAGCGCTGAAAATCCAATAGTGTCGTTGCGAGGTCGGCGTAACCATGGCGCACTTTTCCCGCCGCAATATACACGCGATAGCCAAAAAAGCGAAATGAAATGTGCAGGTTAGCCCGAAAATTCAGTTCCAGCCCCGCTCAAGTTGGCACATCGCCCCTCCTCGCACGCCGTCCAGCGGCTCCCCAGACTCCCCGCGGGCAATGCGCAACGCCCCTGCGGAGATCCTGAATCACCGCCGGAACGATCCGTATCTTGCTGATATTATTGAGGTTAAAAAATAAAAAGGCAGGTTACTGCGGAGAGCCTTACCCGACATTCACGAAAATATCTTCTCCGCGCACTTCCAGCGCATAGCAGTCCACCCCCACCGCCGGGTTCTGCAGGACCTTCCCGCTGCTCACGTCAAACTGCCACCCGTGCCACGGGCAGGTCACCACGCTCCCCTCCAGCACGCCTCCGCCCAGCGGCCCCCCGCGGTGCAGGCACGAATTGTTGATGGCGTGGAATTTCCCGCCCACATTCGCCAGGGCGATGGCCTGCCCCTCCACCTGAAACTCTCGGATCGTCCCCGCCGGAATCTCCGCCACTTTCGCCACCCGCTGCAATCCCATCTCCGCTCCTCAGTCCGGTTTCTCGCCGCCCCGCGCTCCAATTCCCGCTTCCCAGGCGCAGCTTCTTCCCGATTTTCGCATTTCGCTTTTCGAATTTCGCTTACCGCGGCTCCATCGTCTGCGCCACCATCACCCCGCGCTTGAACTCCTCCACCATCGCGGGCTGCAAGCGCACTTCCGTCGGCCTCTTGGCCAGCGACATCTGATCGATCTTGTCCTGCAGCTTCAGCAGCGCGTAGAACAGACTCTCCGGCCGCGGCGGGCACCCCACCACGTACACATCCACCGGCACGATCCGGTCCACGCCCTGCAGCACCGGATAGGCGTTGAACGGCCCGCCCACGCTCGAGCACGCTCCCATCGAGATGCACCACTTGGGGTCCGGCATCTGGTCCCACACGCGCTTCAGCACCGGCGCCATCTTCAGCGTCACCGTCCCGGCCACGATCATCAGGTCCGCCTGCCGCGGCGACGGCCGGAACACTTCCGCCCCGAACCGCGCAATGTCGAACCGCGACGTGGACGACGCGATCATCTCGATCGCGCAGCACGCCAGCCCGAACGTCAGCGGCCAGATCGCGCTCTTCCGCGCCCAGTTGAATACGTAATCCACCGACGTGATCATGAAATTCTTCTCAAACCGCTGATCAATGACGCCCATTGGAGATTTTCCCTCGGAATTCCCGCCCCGGCGCGCCGAGTATATCGCCCCCTCCGGACGCAGTCCAGCCCTCGCAGGCCGTATCTATCCGGGAAAAATCAGCGCAGGTTGACCGCTTTGCGGTCACGCATGGAGTTGACCGCTGCGCGGTCACACTTAGAAAGGACTACGCAGATACGCCCGAACTGCCGCTTACCGGCCTTTCAGCAGCCTTCCAGGGTAATCAGCTTCACCTGGTTCCCACCCGCGCGCTTGGCCGCGTACAGCGCTTCGTCCGCCGCCGCCACCAGCGCGCTGAACTCCGGCGCGGGATTGCCCTGGCACACCGCCGCGCCAAAACTCGCCGTCACCGTCACGCTCTTGCCCCCGAATACGAACTTTTGCGCCGCAAACTGCTCGAGCACGCGCCCCACCACGCGCTCCACATTCCCCTTCTCCGCATGGCTCACCACGTGGATGAATTCGTCCCCGCCCATCCGCCCGCAGATGTCCGCCGCGCGCGTGTTGGCCCGCAATACCTCCGCAAACCGCCGCAGCACCCGGTCCCCGGCCTCGTGCCCATAGGTGTCGTTCACCGGCTTGAACGCATCCAGGTCCGCCAGCACCACCCATATCGGATACCCGTGCCGCTCCGCCCCTTTCAATTGCCGGTTCGCCCACAGTTCGATGGCCCGCCGGTTCGGCAATCCCGTCAACGGATCGGTATGCGCGATCTCTTCCAGCAGCAAATTTTTCGCGGCGATCTCCCGGTTCATTTGCGTGATCCGCCGCCCCACCCCGAGGCGCGCCAGCAGCTCCTCGGGATGAAACGGCTTGGTGAGATAGTCATCCGCCCCGGCGCGCAGTCCCAGCACCACGCTCTCTTTTTCCGCCACGCTCGTAAGCAGGATGATGTAGGTGTAGGAGCCCTGATACTCCTCGCGGATTTTCTGGCACAACTGCACCCCGGAGATGTCCGGCATCATCCAGTCCGTGATCACCAGGTGCGGCAGATGCTGCGCGAACAGCTCCAGCGCTTCGCGGCCGTCCTTCGCGAACAACAGCGTGTACGGCCCTTGCGAAAGCGTATTCTCCACCAGCTTGCGGCTTACCACCGAATCATCCACCACCAGCACCTGGAAATCTTGTCCAGGATCACGCATACATCTCTCCCGGCCCTGACTGTGTGGCCCGGCTCTGCTCTTTTCATCCGGCGACATCAAGGAAACTAGGGCAATGTTCTCCCAAACTAGCACGCGCCCTAATTCGGATAACAGGTTCCTTTTACCGGCTTGCCTCAACTGGTTACTGTACCTTCCCCGCTCCGGCCCTTGCCTATCCTTCCCGGAGCCAAAACAAGCTAGACTACAGCTCCGGCCACACCCATGAAAATCAGCAAAGCCACCAAGAAGTACGAGGCCTGGCTCGCCAAGCGCCTGACCCTCCTCGCGGACGATCTGGCCCTCAAGCACCAGCGCATGGCCGCCAGCGCCTTCCCCTTTTTTCGCGCCACCTTCTACCGCTGGATGCAGCTCTGGCCCGAGCTCTGCCCCGGCCTGCGCAACGCCCCCGAACTCCTCGCCGTCGGCGACCTGCACGTCGAGAATTTCGGCACCTGGCGCGACCTCGAAGGCCGCCTCAACTGGGGCGTCAACGATTTCGACGAGGCTTACCCGCTCCCCTACACCCTCGACCTCGTCCGCCTGGCCACCAGCGCCCTCCTCGCCGCCTCCGAGAACCACTTCGCCCTCCCCCGCAAGGACGCCTGCGACGCCCTCCTCGACGGCTACCGCAGCGCCATCACCGATGGCGGCGCTCCCATCGTTCTCGGCGAGCACCATCACTGGCTCCGCGAACTGACCCTCGGCGACCCGCGCGACCCCGTGGCCTACTGGAAGAAACTCACCGCTCTCCCCACCTACCAAGGCAAACTCCCCAAGAGCGCCGGCAAAGCCCTGCAATCTCTTTTCCCGGAACACGACGGTCTCGACTACCGCATCGTGCACCGCGTCGCGGGTCTCGGCAGCCTCGGCCGCCAGCGCTTCGTGGCCCTCGCCGACTGGCGCGGCGCAAAGATCGCCCGCGAAGCCAAGGCCCTGGCCCCTTCCGCATGCGCCTGGGCCCGCGGCGGCAAAGCCTCGGAAAAAATCCATTACGAGGAGATCCTCCGCCGCGCCGTCCGTTCTCCCGATCCCTTCGTCCATCTCCGCGGCCGCTGGATCGTCCGCCGCCTGGCCCCGGACTGCTCGCGCATCGAGCTCAGCCAGCTCCCCAAAAAACGCGACGAATACCGCCTGCTCCGCGAGATGGGCCGCGAAACCGCCAACGTCCACCTTGGCACGCCCAAAGCCCGCAAAGCCGTCCTGCGCGACCTCCACAAACGCCCCGCCAAATGGCTGCACAAAGCCAGCGACGCCATGTTCGACGCGACGCTTACGGATTGGGAAGATTGGAAATCCCGCGAGGAAAAATCTTAGCAGTTACCTACCGAGGAACTCCGCTACACCTGCCCCTGTTTGCGACGCGCAGTTTTCTTAGCGGTCGCTCAACCCTGCCTTCACCCCACGTACCAGCAGCGCCCCTTCCGCCTTGAACGCCCGCAACTGCGCCGCGTCCCGGAACCACCGCCCCGTATACACCTCCGGCGACGGCGAAGCATCCACCACCCGCTCGTGCGCAACATTCACAAAACCCGCCTTCCGGAACTGTTCCGCCCACTCCTCGCCGGAAAGCAGATGCGTCGCCATCGCATAATGCTTGGCCCACTGGTGGCAATGCGGGTTATCGCGGTAATAGTTGATCAGCACCCACGCCGCCCCGCCCTCGCTCAGCACCCGGAAAATTTCCCGCAGCCCCGCCGCGGGGTCCGGCCAGTAGTACGCCGACTCCACGGAAATCGCGTGCGCGAAAAAATTTCCTTCCCAGGGAATCTCCGCAACTTCGCCCGCCACATACAGCAGATTCTCGTGCTCCAGCGAAGCCCGCCGCGCCCGCCGCACCATCTCATCCGAAATGTCCATCCCCACCACGCGCCCGTCCGGCGCCAGCCGCGCCAGCCGCCGCGTCAGCCACCCCGCCCCGCAGCCCACGTCCAGCACGTTGTCCGCAGCCCCCAGGCGCATCTTCTCCAGCACCGGCAGCGCGATCGGCAGATGGTCCTGCTCCATCCCCTCGCCGCGCCCGTCCGCGGCCCAGCGGTTGAACTCCTCGCGCAGGTTGACCGCTTTGCGGTCACGCATACAATTGTCCTTCGCTGTGATTTCCGGCATTGCGGGAAACGCTGTAGCCGGCCCCTTCAGAGGCCGGGCTTTCTCGATCCGCTCACTCATTCTCTGCCGTGCGGCAAACCGCTACGCCTTCTGCACCTTCGTCAGCAGCTCCACGAACTTCTGCTTCCGCTCGGTCTGGTCGTGCCCGCCCTCGCTGTCGGCCATCTGCGTGATGTTCATCGAGCAGAACTTCGGCCCGCACATCGAGCAGAACTTCGCGTCCTTGTAGAAATCGTCCGGCAGCGACTCGTCGTGCATGGCCCGCGCCGTCTCTGGGTCCAGCGACAGCTCGAACTGCTTGTTCCAGTCAAACAGGAACCGCGCATAGGAAAGCGCATCGTCGCGGTCTCGCGCCCCCGGACGGTGCCGCGCCACGTCCGCCGCGTGCGCCGCGATCTTGTACGCGATCACTCCCTGCTTCACGTCCTCCGGATTCGGCAGCCCCAGGTGCTCCTTCGGCGTCACGTAGCACAGCATGGACGCCCCGTGCCACCCGATCATCGCCGCTCCGATCGCGCTGGTGATGTGGTCGTAGCCCGGCGCAATATCAATCACCAGCGGCCCCAGCGTGTAGAACGGCGCCTCGTGACACCACTCCATCTCCTTGTCCACCTGCTCCTTGATCTTGTCCAGCGGCACGTGCCCCGGACCTTCGATCATCACTTGCACGTCGTGCTCCCAGGCCTTCTTGGTGAGTTCGCCCAGCACCTTCAGCTCCGCGAACTGCGCCGCATCGCTGGCGTCCGCGATGCACCCCGGCCGCAATCCATCCCCCAGCGAAAAGCTTACGTCGTGCTTCTGGAAAACCTTGCACAGCTCGTCGAACCGTTCGTACAGGAAATTCTGCTTCTTGTGGTGCTCCATCCAGTGCGCCATCAGCGACCCGCCGCGGCTCACGATTCCCGTGATCCTCTTGCGCACCAGCGGCACGTGCTCGCGCAGCACTCCGGCGTGAATGGTCATGTAGTCCACGCCCTGCTCCGCCTGCTCCTCGATCACTTCCCGCATCAGCTCGAACGTCAGGTCTTCCGGACGCCGCACCCGCGACAGCGCTTCGTACACCGGCACCGTGCCCACCGGCACGGGCGAGGCCGCGATGATCGCTTTGCGGATCTTCGCGATCTCCCCGCCGGTCGAAAGGTCCATCACCGTGTCCGAGCCGTAGTGCACCGCGTGGTGCAGCTTCTTCAGCTCTTCGTCCACGTTCGAGGTGGTCGCCGAGTTCCCGATATTCGCGTTGATCTTGCACCCGAACGCCACGCCGATCCCCATCGGCTCCAGGTTGCGGTGGTGAATGTTCGCGGGGATGATCGCCCGCCCGCGCGCCACTTCGCTGCGCACCAGCTCCGGCTCCAGCTTCTCCCGCGTCGCCACGTACGCCATCTCTTCCGTGACCACGCCCTGCCGCGCCAGATGCATCTGCGTCACGTTGCGTCCTTCGGACGCAGGCCGGCCATTGCCGTTCCCGTTCGCCGCCGCTACCCGCTTCTCGATCCAGCTATCGCGCAGTGCCATGGAGCCCCCTTAACCGCAAAACGCTACACTTCGGCGCATCCGCCATACGCCCCTGCAGGAATGCAAATTATCGCACCCGCAAGAGGGTGCCGCAACCGCTGCCTCGTTCCGGTAGCACAGGCGGAACTTGTCCCGACTCGGTCGGGAGCCTGTGCCCGCAAATTCAAGAAAGCGCATTCCGATATCACAGACTTCAGCCGGTGCGCGGAATCGTAAGAAATCCCAAAATTCTGGCGCCCCTCGGCCTCGAACGCCCGCCCCCTCATTGCATTCCACAGGGTCGAGTTCTTGCGCCATTTTCCACAGCCCGTTCGAAAACTATTCAGTAATCTATTGCATTACCTTTACGCTTCTGCTATCCTTTTCTGTGTTATCGTCAATCACCGTTCGAAAACTCCTCGCAACCCCGCGCCCTGCTCCACCGCGTCCCCTCGACCCTCACTGCCTCGTTGCTTCCTTACATCTTTACTTCCCTTCTTTTCACACTCTTACGCACTCCTGCGCATCTATATGCAAACACGCATCTTTAAGTCTAGCATTTGCCACTCTTAGACAACCCCTTCCTGTAAGTCCTGTATTTGCCACTCTTACAAAAAACACCGGGGGGAGGGATGTACCAGATATCCACACTTTTCCACAGCTTCCATGAATCGCCCGGAGCGCTGCTCAGCGCTTGCCGAAGACTTCCTTGAGCAGGCTGGTGACTCGCGCGGCGGGGTTCTTGCGGATTTTCTTTTCTTCTTCCCCGAGCATGTGGAAAAGCCCGTTCAGCGCCTGGCTCACCACGTATTCGTTGATGTCGAACGTCGGGCCCTTCATGAACGGCAGCGATTCATACTGTCCGATGAGCGCCTCATACTGCCGCGTGACCCCGTGTTCGCGCATCGCTTGCTCCACGATCGGCCGGAAGGCCGCGCTGAGCCGGCTGCTGGTATGCGCCTGGAAATATTCCGTGGCCGCGGTGTCGCTGCCCTGCAGAATCTTCCGCGCGTCCTCGAAGGTCATCGCCAGGATGGCGTCGCGAAAAATGAGCCGGGCCTCGGGCGCGGCCTGCTCCGCCGCGCGGTTCATGCTCAGGATGAATTCGTCCACCTTGGGACCGTAGCCCACCGCGCGCAGCCCCTTTTCGATGGGCCGCAGATTCTTGGGCATCAGGATCTTGATCGCCGCGTTCGCGAAATACCCGTCCTTGCGCCCCGTGTATTTCACGGCGTTGTCCGCGCCCACCCGCAGCGCCTCTTTCAGTCCGGCGGCCACCTTGTCCTCCGCCGGCCCCGCGGATTTCCCCAGCCCGAGCTGCCGCGCGGCCTCGCCGAGTTGAATCTGCGCCCCGGCAGGAGCCGCGCCAAGCAGCCCCGACAGGGTGAACAGCAGCAGACAGGAACGCAGAGGTTTCATCGGATTTTCTCCTCGCCAGGCCGCTCTACCGCGCAGACAAGAGCGGGCCGCAGCCCGCTAAAAATGAACTGGCTAGGCGCGCCGCAGAACGAGGAGCGTGATCTCCGGGGGTACGCCGAGGCGCACGGGAGCGCCGACGGTCCCCAGGCCGCGATTGACGTACAGTGCGGCGCCGTGCGAACTGCGACCCGTGAGGCGCATCTCGGAGGCGGCGGCCAGCAAGGGCGCCGCGGCGCGGCCGTTGCCCGCGGGAGCGAAGAACGGGCGCTGGTAGAGACCGGCGATGTAGTCGGTGATGAAACGCGCGGGGCTGAAGCGGTGGTCCAGGATTTCCACCTGCACCTGCCCGCCGTGGGTATGCCCGGAGAGCGTCAGCTCGATGCCCAGTTCCGCGGCGTGGTTGAACGCGTTGGGATTGTGCGAGAGCAGGATATTGGGCATGTCGCGGCGCACCAGCGGCTCGGCATGCGCCAGCATGGGCAAGCGCCGCCCGCCGGGCGTGCGTTCGCGCTGGTAATCCACGCCGATCAGGTTGAGCTGCGCGCCGCGCCAGGAAAGTTGCGCGCGCTCCTGCCGCAGCAGCTTCATCCCCGCCTGCGCGAAGAGGCGTTGCGCCGCATCCTCGGCCTTCGCATAAATTTCGTGATTGCCGTTGCAGCCCCAGGCGCCCAGCGGCGCGCGCAGATGGCGCAGCTCCTCGACGCATTCGGCCACGGGATCGCTCGCTCCGGTGATGAAATCGCCGGTGACCACCGCCAGGTCCGCGGCCTGCTCGTTGGACATGTCCACGGCGCGGCGCACCTGTTCGCGCGTCATATACCCGCTCAGGTGAATGTCGCTGAGCTGCGCGATCTTCAGGCCGTCCAGCGCGGGCGGCAGATTGGCCATCGGCACTTCGACGCGGCGCACCTGATACTTCAAGCGCTCCGCGGCAAAACCGTACACGGCGCCGAGAAACGGGCCCGCGCCGGCCAGCGCCGTGGCCGTCTGGAAAAAGTAGCGCCGCCCGGGACTGGCGAGCATCTCGGCGGGCGGGACCGCGGCTTTCCCCGCCACAGCCCGGCGCTTGCCGGAGCCGGAGCGCGGCGAATGGCGGCGCAGCCAGATCCACACGCGATCCAGCCCATGGATGCCCTTGACCGCGAGATAGGCGAACAGCGCGCTAAAAAACCACAGTCCGGCCAGGGCCGTAACCAGCGTTCCGCGCGGCATCAGATGGTGGTGGCCCATGCGGATACCGTCGGCAGCGGAGAGAATCACGAAAAGAAGCGCGGCGAGATAGACCAGGCGGAGCGCGATGCGCAGCCAGAGACTGAGCAGATTGGAGGTCACCCGCCAGATCGCGCGGTACCAGAAACGCTGCGACAAAAAAAGCAGCGTGAGCAAACTCACGCCCACCGCGCCACGCAGCAGCACCCAGCTCCAGTTCACCGTTGTTTCGTCTCCATTTGGAACCTTAAGTTTAGCATGATTACCGCCCGCGCAATTTCGCCGCCCAGCCCGCGTTTCCTAAGTATGATGGGGGTCCTCCGGATGCGCCGGAGGGCGGATTCGGGCGCGGCACGAACCCCGGTGAGCGGCCTGCTGGAGAATGTCCGAAACGCAAATTCAACGGAGGACCAAATAACATGAGAAAGAGTATTTCGATCCTGGCTCTGGCCGTATTGGCGAGCCTCGCGGCGCTGCCGGCGCTCGCGCAGGAAGCCGCGAAGAAGCAGGAGGCGCCGACACCCGCGCCGAGCGCCGCCCAGGCCGTGCTCGCGCGCTGGGATGAGGCCGGCCGCAAGCTCATCGCCATGGCCGAGGATTTTCCCGAGGATAAGTACGACTTCAAACCCACGCCGGAAGTGCGCAGCTTCGCCGAACAACTGCTGCACGTCTCCGCGGTGAACTACTTCCTGGCGGACGCGGTCAAGGGCACGAAGGACGGAGGGGAAGGGCTGCCGCGGGATAAGTACAAGACCAAGGCCGACGTCGTCGCCGCGGTGAAGAAGTCGTTCGCGGACGGCGCCGAAGTGCTCAAGGCCAAGGGCGATGCGGGCCTCGCCGCCGAGGTCAAGCATCCTTTCGCCAACGCCCTGACCCGGGTGGGCGACCTCGCCGACATGCTCTCGGCGCACGCGCAGGAGCATTACGGCCAACTGGTGGTCTATTACCGCCTGAACAAGCTCGTGCCGCCGGAATCGCGGCCGCGCAAGTAGGCCTGTTCCGCAGGTAGTTTTCAGACGGAAAACGGCCGGAGGCAGAGCGTGCAAACTGCCTCCGGCCGATTTTTCCGCCGGAGGACAAGATGAATCGGACTCTGCTCTTTCTTGCCGTGATTGGTCTCGCATCGGCATTGGTGAGTTGCGGGCCAGCGATGGCTCTGTTTTCGCTTTATACCCTGGAAGACAAGATTTTTGACCAGCAGATCCTGGGAGAATGGCGGGCAGTGCGGCCGCCAGAGCAAGAAGCGGAAAGCGACGAACCGCTCTGGATCTTTGCCCGGGGCAAGGATGACCTGAGTTACAACGTGACAGCGTCCAGCACGAAGCGCAAGGATCAGGGCGGGCTCGTCAGCACCGCGCGCCTCGTTAAACTGGGCAATTTTCTATTCATGGATTTTGAAGGGCCCGACACGGAGGACCGCGACTTTACCTTCTACCCCTATCCCGTGGTGACGGCGCACATGATCGCCCGAATCCACGCAGACGAGAAAACTCTGCGGATTGAATTTCTGAACAAGACCTGGCTAAAAAAACAGAGCAAAGCCGGCAAACTCGCTCTGGCAACGCTGGATACGGATGACGGAATTTTGGTCACTGCTACGACCGCGGAGCTGCGGAACTTTGCTTTGACCCATGCGGAAGATGCGGAAGCGTTCTCGGACCGCTATGAATTCGTGCGGGAGAAGCAGACGGCTGGCGGAATACCGAGCGTCAGTCCGCGGTGACGCCGGTGGCGGGGCCTTCGAGCAGCGCGCGGAGCTGTTCGGGATCGCTCGTGGGCGGCAGGCAGGTCTGGCCGGCGCAGACGATGGCCAGGGGCTTATCCGCCGGGAGATGCGGCAGCGTCTCTTTCAACGCGCCGGCGAGGTTTTCGAGGGATGCGCCGGAGGTAAGACGCAGGACGGCCTTGCCAAAGCGGTAGACGCTGTGCGCGGCATCCAGGAGCTTGTCGGCCGCAACGTCGCCGGCGGGCCCGGTGACCACCACCTGCAGGGGATGGCGCGCGAAAAGCGTGGCCGCGAGGCCGTAGGTGGCCGCGAACATGCCGTACTGCGGGGCCACGCCGGCAAAAGCTTCCAGGGTTTTCTGGGCGAAAGCGGAGTAGCGCTCTTCACCGGTGTAGCCGTGCAGGCGCACGAGCGCGATGACGGCCACGGAATTGGCGCTGGGCGTGGGCGAATCCTGGAAGGGCTTGCGGCGCACGTCGAGGCCGCCCAGGGGCGCGGCGTCGCAGGCGCGGTCGAAGAAGCCGCCGGCTTCGGTGTCGCCGTAGCGGGCGATGGCCAGGTCCAGGGTGCGCTGCGCCGCGCGGAACCAGCGCGCGTCGAGCGTGGCTTCGTAGGCATCGAGCAGCGCCTGAACGCCGAAGACCTGGTCGTCGAGCGAGCCCGCGAGCGCGGGACCCCCGATGCGGTGGCCGAAACCGCGGGCCTCGCTCCAGACTTCGCGGAGCATGCGCTCGAGCGTTTTCAGGGCGAAGGCGCGGCAGCGCGCACCGAGCGGACCGCCGAGCACCTGCGCCGCTTCCAGATACGCGGAGACGAACATGGCGTTCCAGGCGGCGTACAGGGTCTGGTCCACGTAGGGCGCGGGGCGTTCCATGCGCGCGGCGAGCAGCTTGCCGTTGGCGTGGACGATGATCATCTCGATTTCCGCTTCGTGCTTCCCAAGCGTTGCGGCGATCTCCGCGGCGTCGCGCGCGATCCACAAAACGTTCTTGGCCGGGTTGTGGTGCATCTCGCCGTGCGGTTCGACGTCGTAGTGCAGCTCCATCACGCGCGCTTCCTCGGGCGCGAGCACGGCGCGCAGCTCTTCCTGGGTCCAGGTGAAGTAATCGCCGTCGTCGTCGAGGGAAACGTCGGCGTCCTGGCTGGCGTAGAAGCCGCCGTTCACCTGGTCGGAGAGCACTTCGTTGACCCAGTCGATGATGCCCTCGGCGGCTTCGCGCAGAAACGGCTTCCGGGTCACCTGCCAGCCGTGCAGGTAATTGCGCAGCAGTTCGGAATTGTCGTAGCTCATCTTCTCGAAGTGCGGCACGAGCCAGCGCTCGTCCACGGAGTAGCGGTGGAAGCCGCCGGCGAGCTGGTCGTAGACGCCGCCGCGAGCCATCTTGACGAGAGTATTCCCGGCGACGGCGAGCAGGTGCTCTTCCCTGGACTGCTGGCAGCGCTCGAGGACGAGGTCCAGCGCCGAGGGATGGGGAAACTTCGGGGCATTGCCGAAGCCGCCGTTCTTGCTGTCGAAGAGCTGCAGGACGGAGCGGAGCTGGGCATCCACGACGGCGGGATCGAAGCCGGCGCGCGCCCCGGTGAAGATTTCCGCCTGCGCCACGGCTTCGGCCAGCGAACGCGCCGCGCCCTCCAACTCCGCGCGCTTGCTGCGGTAGGCATCGGCGACGGCAAGCAGGATGCGCCGGAAGCCCGGGCGGCCCATGTGGTCCTCGGGCGGAAAATAGGTGCCGCCGAAAAAGGGCTTGCCGTCGGGGAGGAGAAAGCCGGTGAGCGGCCAGCCGCCCTGTCCGGAAAGAGCGCTGACGGCGGATTGGTAGCGGGAATCGACGTCGGGGCGCTCGTCGCGGTCCACTTTGACGGCGACGTAGTGCTCGTTGATGAGGGCGGCGATCTCCGCGTTCTCGTAGCTCTCGCGGTCGATGACGTGGCACCAGTGGCACCAGACGGCGCCGATGTCCAGGAGGATGGGCTTGTCTTCAGTGCGGGCGCGCGCAAAGGCCTCTTCGCCCCATTCGTGCCAGTCAATGGGTTGGTGCGCGGCGGAGCGCAGATAGGGGCTGGCGGAATCCTTCAGGCGGTTTGGGGGAAGTGGGGACACGGACGATCCTCTCGAAAAGAAGGGCGGGGGAAGCCCGCCCAGCACACAAGAAATCGGAAACTACTGCACGTCTTTGCCGGGACCGAGGTCGCGGGGGTCCAGCGGCTTGCGGCCCGCGAAACCCTCGTCCTGGCGGTGATAAAAACGGATGCGGTCCTCGCCGATCTTCCAGCAGAGATAGACCTCTTCGTTGCCGATGATGGCGGGAAAATCGAGCAGGCCGGCGTCCAGGTCCTTCACCACGCAGCCGGAGGAACCGATGCGCTCGAGGGCGGCCTGGAGCGACTCCCCCAGCTGGCGCTGCTCGACGCGCAGCTCCGTGAGCTTCTGGTAGGGCACGAGCACGCCGCCCATCATCATGATGCGGGTGCCCACGGCGGCGAGGTTTTCTTCGAGGCCGGACAGGCGTTTGCGGCATTCCATGGCCTCGAGGAGAACCGGTTCGAGTTCCTTGCGCGCACGCTCCGCTTCGCCGAGGGTGAAGAAGTGCCGGGGTTGTTCGGGGGCGTCGTGGTCGCGGTCGGGCATAGTCTGGTCCGTTGTGCGTGAGGCGCGGGAGGGCGGCTTCAGCGCAGGCTGAGCATGCGCTCCAGAGCGATGCGGGCATAGTGGCGCGTGCGGTCGTCCACGGTAATGCGGTTGACCACGTTGCCGGCGACCAGGTTTTCCAGGGCCCAGAGCAGGTGCTGCGGCGTGATGCGGAACATCGTGGAACAGACGCAGACGTTGGGATCCAGGGAGATCACCAAGCGGTCTTTGCGCTCCTGGCTCAGGCGGTGGACCAGATGAACTTCCGTGCCCACGGCCCACTGCGAGCCCGGCGGCGAGGCCTGCACGGCCTTGAGGATGCCCTCGGTCGAACCGATTTCGTCGGCGGCTTGCACCACCTCGAAGCGGCACTCCGGGTGCACGATGACGCGGATGCCGGGATGCTCGCGGCGCACCTTGGCGACGTGCTCGGGCAGGAAGCGCTGGTGCACGGAGCAGTAGCCCTTCCAGAGAATCACCTTGGCGTTGCGCACGGCCTCGGGAGAGTTGCCGCCGAGTTCCTGGTAAGGATCCCAGACGATCATGCGGTCGAGGGGAATGCCCATGCGGAAAGCGGTGTTGCGGCCGAGGTGCTCGTCGGGGATGAAGAGGACGCGCTCGCCGCGCGCGTAGGCCCAGCGCATCACCGCGGCGGCATTGGAGCTGGTACACACCGAGCCGCCGTGTTCGCCGGTAAAGGCCTTGATGGCCGCGGTGGAGTTCATGTAGGTGACCGGAACGACTTGCAGGTTGCCGAGGGCCTGGAGTTCATTCCAGCAAGTTTCCACCTGGCCGATGTCGGCCATGTCGGCCATGGAGCAGCCGGCGCTGAGATCCGGAAGGATGACCTCCTGGTGCGAGCGGCGGAGGATATCGGCGCTTTCGGCCATGAAGTGCACGCCGCAGAAAACGATGTAGCGGCCCTGGGCCTCGGCAGCCTGCTGGGAAAGCTTGAGGGAGTCGCCGCGAAAATCGGCGAACTGGATCACTTCGTCGCGCTGGTAGTGATGGCCGAGGATGACCACGTCCTGGCCGAGGCGGGCCTTGGCGGCGGCGATGCGCTCGCTGCAGGAGGTGTCCGGAGTGAGCAGGTAGCTGTCGAAATCGCAGGCCACGCCCGGCTCGACTTCCGGGGGGCGCAGGGTGGCGGGCTGGCGGATGCCTGCCAGCGAGGGCGTTTTCGAAAGATTGATTAGCGTGGCCATGGTCCAGACTGTTTCGAGTGAACGGTTAACCTCTGCCAATTAGATGAATTCTCCCGCGTTTTGGTGGTATTTGCCAGCTATCCGCCGATGAACACCATGGTCCGCGAAGGGGGCACGAAATCCGGGGCGTTGATGCGGTGCCCCTCTTCCTTTTCGTGCACCACGGAGCGGATGTAGAAGGCCAGGTCGTCGTCGGAGACCCCGCCGCGCAGCAGGCCGCGGAGGTCGCGGTCGTCCTTGCTGAACAGACAGGTGCGGAGCTTGCCGTCGGCGGTCAGGCGGATGCGCGAGCAATAGCCGCAGAAGGGCTGCGTGACCGGGGCGATGAGGCCGATCTCGCCGGGAGCGCCATCGGCGAAGCGGTATTTGCGGGCGGTTTCGCTGGGCGCGTGGGGAATGGGCACGAGCTTCCACTGGGCCGCGATGCGGCGGTGGACCTCGGCGGCGGAAACCATGAGGTCGCGGGACCAGTGGCGGTCGGCGTCCAAGGGCATGAATTCGATGAAGCGCATGATGACGCCGCGGTCGCGGGCGAAGGCCGCGAAGGCCTCCACCTCGCCGTCGTTGATGCCGCGAACGAGGACGGCGTTGACCTTGGCGGGAGCCAGGCCGGATTGCTGCACGGCGTCGATCCCGGCGATGACCGAGGCGCAGGAGCGGGTGCGGGTGATGCGTTCGAAGGCCACAGGATCGAGGGAATCGAGGCTGACGTTGACGCGGCGCAGGCCGGCGCGCAGCAGGGAGTCGCAGCGCTCGGCGAGGAGGTGGCCATTGGTGGTCATGGAGAGGTCATCGAAGCCCAGGGCGCGCAGGCGGGCGATGAACTCCTCGACGCCCGGGCGGACCAGGGGCTCGCCGCCGGTGATGCGGATCTTGCGGATGCCCAGAGCGAAGAAGACGCGGGCCAGGCGCACGAGTTCGTCCCAGCTCAGGATTTCGCTTTCGGGGCGGCAGTTCTCGGGATTGGCGGAGCGGCAGTAGACGCAGCGGAAGTTGCAGCGGTCGGTCACCGAAATGCGCAGGTCGGTGATGGGGCGGCCGAATTTGTCCTGAAGAATCATGCGCGGAGTTGCCGGCTAGATTCCCTTCCCTGGCATAGCGCACCAGGAGTTTGCTGAAAACAAGAACGCCCGAATCCGGCTTGGGATCGGGCGCAACGCCGCGAGGGCAACTTCCCCTCGGCGGCTCTCCTTTCCAAGCACGGGAGGCGCGGGCGTTTCCACCCGGGCCCTCGGCGCCGGCTGCCCTGCCCTTTGTACAGGTGACCGCAAAGCGGTCAACTGTATGGGTGACCGCGAAGCGGTCAACGCGGGCAAAACCGCCGGAGCGTCGCCCCCGGTACCCTGGGTTGTTTCCCCTGTAGGCGCCGGAGGTCGGAGTTCGGCACCATTCTACGCCCGGACCCGTCCCAGTGCAATGTGCCGGGCTGTACGGCAACGACAGCGCCGAATCCCCGCTGATTGCGCGGGTATGTGGTAGAGTTTCCTGCCAGATGCGCATCTTCGTCCTGGGAGCGGGAGCCACCGGCTCTCTTCTGGCACAGCTGCTCGAGCGACAGGGGCATACCGTCTGGTGCGGCGATCGCGACCCTGAGCGTGCGCGGCGCTTTCTGGGCAAGAAGAGCCGCATCGCGGTGGTGGCGGTGAATGCGCGGAACCTGCGCGGGGTGGTGCGCGCGGGGCGCGGCTGCCAGTTGATCATCAACGCCTCGGCTTCCCTGTTCAACGAGATCGTGCTGCGCGCGGCGCTGCGCCTGCGCGCGCACTACCTGGACCTCAGCTCGCACCTCACGCGGCACCCGTTCCGGGCGGAGCAGATGCGCTACGCGAAGCGCTTCGAGAAGAAAAACCGCGCGGCACTCATCAACGCCGGGGCCGCGCCGGGGCTGACGAATCTGCTGGTGCGCCGCGCGGCGGACCTGGTGGACCGCGTGGACGCCGTGCACATCCGGCTGTATGAGAGCACGGAGAGCGACGATCCGATCTCGCAGTGGTCGCCGGAAGTTTCCTTCGACGAGGCGGTTTCGCATCCGCGCATCTACCGGGACGGAAAATTTCTGCTGGGCAAGCGTTTTTCGGAGCTCGAAAAGTTCCGATTCCCGGAGCCGATCGGCGCCGTGCGGGTGGTGCTGGCGGCGCAGGACGAAGTCGCGACGCTGCCGCATTTCATCGCCATGCGCGAGCTGGACGTAAAGATCGGCGGGAACGAGATCGACCGGCTGCGGCGCTGGCACAAGCAGGGCAAATTATCGAAATCGCGGGGGATGGTGCGGCACCGCTTTCCGCACACGCCCACGCCGCGGATGGTGGCGCGGCTGATCCGCAAGGGGGTGCTGCAGAACGCGCGCTTCGCGGCCAGCGTGCTGGTGCGCGGGGAGAAGAAGGAAAAGCCGGTGCTGCTGCGCACGGATTGCGCGTTCCCCACGCTCTTCCAGATCCGGCAGCGCGGGATGTTCACCACGCCGGTGGCGTACATCACGGCGCACATGGCTTCGCTGTTCGTGAAGTATTTTCCGCGCGAGCTGGCGGGCGTATTCGCTCCGGAGACGCTGCCGGCGGAGACGCGCCGGGCCATCCTTTCCGGGGTGCGCGCGCACGGCGTGAAGCTGGCGGCGAAGAGCACCGCGCTCAAGCACGACGACGAAGAGGAGTTCTGAAGCTTTTCCGCTGCACAGAGAGAAGAACGCGCCGGCCGCGGGCCGCGCGCAAGAATCCATAGACACCCGCTAGCGGGGTGTGTTAAAAGCCAAGTATGTAGCTGGAAAGCTTTCCTGTTCCGAGCTACTCCCCCCTTCCCGGCAGGCGATCCGGAAACCTCCCTTCCGCATGTTCCTGCCGAGTCCGAAAACAGCGTAAACGCGACGGGCATGGCAGCCGGCGTTCCGAGAGCAGGCCCGAGGGAATGACCTACTCCACAGCATCTTCGGACAGCGAGCTGGCGCGGCTCAAAGAGCTGCTGAGCCGGGAGGAGCAGTCCCGCCTGAATGCGGAGAGCCTCGCGAAAGAGATGCTGGGGGCCCTGCATACGGCGCAAAAAGAAGTTCAACTGCTGCAAGAGATCGCCTTCGCCGCCAGCGAACAATCTTCCCTGGAGGACGCGCTGCGCTTCGCACTCGCGCGCGTGTGCGCGTACACGGGATGGCCGGCCGGGCGTGTACGTTTCTGGCAGGAAGAGGGAAGCGGGAAAACAGCCGCACCAGCCGCCGTGTGGTACGTCTCCGATCCCGCCTTATGGGAACGACTGGGCCCGCTCTCCAAGGAAAGTTTCCTGCCCCCGGGAGACGGGCTGCCGGGACGAGTGGCGGCCAGCGGAGAAGCAGCCTGGATCAGCAACGTCACGCAGGAGGAAGAGTGCCCCGGAATGAGCGCCGCGCGGGAGTGTGGAATGCAGGCGGTTCTGGCGTTCCCGGTGCTGGCGGGGAAAGAGATTGCCGCCGTGCTGGAGTTCTTCTCGCCGGTGACGGCCGAGCCGGATGCCGGGCTGTTGCGGGTGATGCGGCAGGTGGGCATCCAGATGGGACGCGTCCTGGAGCGTCGGCGCTACGAAGACAAACTGCTCTACGACGCCTTCCACGACCCGCTCACGCAACTGCCGAATCGCGCCCTGTTTCTGGACCGGCTGACGCAGTGCGGCGGACGGTCCAAACGGCGTCCCGACTACAAATTCGCGGTCCTATTCATAGACGTCGATCGCTTCAAGATGGTGAATGACAGCCTGGGGCACGACGCGGGCGACCGGCTGATCGTGGAGATCGCCCAGCGGCTGCGGCGCACGATCCGGCGCGAGGATCTGATTGCGCGTCCGGCAGGCAACAAGGCGGCGACCCGTCCGGGCGTGGAGGACACGCTGGCGCGGATGGGAGGCGACGAGTTCACTATCCTGCTCGAAGACATCCGGGATTGCAGCGACAGCGTGCGCGTGGCCGAACGAATCCAGCAGACCCTGGCATCTCCTTTCCTGATCAATGGGCAGGAGGTGTTCACCACAGCCGGCATCGGAATTGCGTTAAGCACCACCGGCTACACCGTGGCGGAAGACATGCTGCGCGATGCGGAGACGGCCATGCACCGCGCCAAGAGCCAGGGCAAGGCGCAGTGCGAAATATTCGATCCGGCCATGCATGTCAGCGCGGTGCGCCGTTTGAAGCTGGAATCGGACCTGCGCCGGGCGATCGAGCGCGAGGAATTCCGGGTGCACTACCAGCCCATCGTCTCGCTGCAGGATGGGCGCATCGCGGGCTTCGAGGCCTTGCTGCGCTGGCAGCGGCCGGAGTCCGGAATGGTCACGCCGGGGGAGTTCATCGCGGTGGCGGAGGAAACCGGGCTGATTGTATTGATCGGGAGATGGGTGATGCGCGAGGCCTGCCGGCAGATGCACGCCTGGAATCTGCAATTCCCATCCACTCCCCCGCTGACCATGGCCGTGAACATCTCGGCCAAGCAGTTTGCGCAGCCGGATCTGGTGAGCCAAGTGCGGCAGGTTCTGCAGGAGACGGGTCTTGCTCCGCCGGCCTTGAAACTGGAGATCACCGAAAGCGTGATCATGAGCGATGCGCAAAGGACGTGCAGGCTTTTCGACGAACTCAAAGCACTCGGAATTCGCTTGAGCATCGACGACTTCGGCACCGGATATTCGTCCTTGAGTTACTTGCGGCGCTTCCCGCTGGACACCCTCAAGATCGACCGCTCCTTCATCTCCGGCATGGAAACCAACCGGACCAGCGGTCAAATCGTGGATACGATCATGACCCTGGCGCGCAACCTGGGCATGGAAGTCGTGGCGGAAGGCACGGAAACAGCCGAACAGGTGGACTACCTCAAGACGCTGGGCTGCGAATATGCCCAGGGATATTTTTTCTCAAAGCCTCTGGACCGGGAGGGGGTGGTGCAAGAGGTGTTTGCGCGCGCGCCGGAGCGCTAGCGCAAGCTGCTTCCCGGGACTTCCAGCGCGGGACGCCTGCTGCGGTCAGCAGCAGCGGGTGGGGCGGGAGTAGCGGCGGTTGAGCTGCTCGAGGTAGAACTCGGCGGGGGTGAGCGGCGGTTGGGCGCCGGGCTTGGCGGCGGCGACGCGGAGGTAGCGGTCATAGGCGGCATCGCCGCTCCATTCGCGGAGGGCGCGCCAAGCGGCACGGGCAACGTGGCGGAAGCGAGCAAGTGAAGAGAACAGGCTGAAGCCTGTTCTACCGGGAGCGCGGCGCATCAGTCGCCCTCCGCCCACTGGGTGGGGATGTACGGGGCTTCGTGGAGGACGGGGGCTTTGCTCTTGGCGATGAGGGCGTACCAGTGGCGGAGGGCATCGGCGAGCAGAGCCAGGATCATCAGGGCGAGGACTGCGGTAACGGCGGCGTCCAGGCGCTGGTTGAAGATGAGGCGCCGGGTTTCGGCGATTTTGGCGGCGGGAATGTTTCCGGCGGCGAGCTGCGCGGAAAGCGCGGAGGCGTAGGAGAGGAAGCCGATGCGCGGGTTGGGATGAAAGATTTTCTGGTAGCTGGCGGTCATGGTGACGGTGACCAGCCCGGCCATGGGCACGAGCGTCACCCAAAGCCAGCGCCAGCGGCCCATCTTCATCAGGATGGTGGTAGCCACGACGAGAGCCACGGCCGCGAGGAGCTGGTTGGAAATGCCGAAGAGCGGCCACAGGGAATTGATGCCGCCGAGGGGGTCGAGCACGCCCTGGTAGAGGAAATAGCCCCACAGGCCGACGATCACGCCGCTGGAAAGGAGAATGCCGGGCATCCAGGAGGTGCGCGCGAAGGGCTTCCAGACGTAGCCGCCGAGTTCCTGAATCATGAAGCGGCCGACGCGGGTGCCGGCGTCGAGGACGGTGAGGATGAAGAGAGCTTCGAACATGATGGCGAAGTGATACCAGATGCTGAGGAGGCGCGGGCCGCCGATGGTGCCGGAAAAGATCTGGGCCATGCCCACGGCGAGTGAAGGAGCGCCGCCGGCGCGGTTGAGGAGGGTTTGTTCGCCGACGGAGCGGGCGAGATCGTGCATGGTCTGGGGATTGAGCGCGTAGCCCCAGGAGCTGATGGTGGTGGCGGCGGTCTCGGCGGTGCCGCCGACGATGCTGGCGGGACTGTTGATGGCGAAGTAGACGCCGGGGGTCATGGCGCAGGCGGCGACCATGGCCATGACGCCGACGAAGGATTCCATGAGCATGGCGCCGTAGCCGATGAGGCGCGCGTGGCCTTCGCGCAAGATCATCTTGGGGGTGGTGCCGCTGGAGACCAGGGAATGGAAGCCGCTGACGGCGCCGCAGGCGATGGTGATGAAGCAGAAGGGGAAGATTTTCCCGGCGAAGACCGGCCCGCTGCCGTCCACGAAGCGGGTGAAAGCGGGCATCTGCACGGTGGGGCGCACGAAGAGAATGCCGGCGGCCAGGGCGAAGATCGCGCCAGCCTTGATGAAGGCGCTGAGGTAGTCGCGTGGAGCGAGCAGCAGCCAGACGGGCAGCGCCGAAGCGGCAAAACCGTAAACGATGATGGCCGTGGCCAGGGCGGTGCCGGAGAGGGTGAAGACCCGGGCCCAGGACGGCGCATCGGCCACCCACTGCCCCGCCACGACCACGAAGACCACCAGCACCACACCGAGCAGCGAAGCCTCGAGGACGCGGCCGGGGCGCCAGAAGCGCAGGTAGACGCCCATGAGCAGGGCGATGGGAATGGTCATGGCCAGGGTGAAGGTGGCCCAGGGCGATGACTTCAGGGCGTTGACGACCACCAGGCCGATGACCGCGAGAAGAATGACCATGATGGCCAGGATGGCGAGCTGTGCGAGGAAGCCGCCGCGGCGGCCGACCTCTTCGCGGGCCATCTGGCCAAGGGATTTGCCGTCGCGGCGAATGGAGCAGAAGAGGATGACGAAGTCCTGGACGCAGCCGCCGAGGACGGCGCCGGCGATGAGCCAGAGCGTGCCGGGAAGATAGCCGAACTGCGCGGCGAGGGTAGGCCCGACGAGCGGGCCGGGGCCGGCGATGGCGGCGAAGTGGTGGCCGAGAAGAACCCACTTGTTGGTGGGAACGTAGTCGCGGCCGTCGTCGAAGCGCTCGGCAGGGGTGGCGCGGGTGTCGTCGAGAACGAGGACGCGCGCGGCGAGAAACGCGGAATAGAAGCGGAAGGCCACCAGGTAGGTGCAGCCCGCAGCCAGGACGAACCAGGTGGCGTTGAGCGGCTCGCCGCGGTGCAGGGCGATGGTGGCCAGGGCGCCGGCGCCCAGGAGGGCGATGGCGGTCCACAGGGCGACGGAGAAGAGCCGCTTCACTTCGCCATGCTCGCGCGCATGAACTGCGCCACGTCCTGCTTCAGCTTCTGCAGCGACGGCGGATGGGCGTACATCATGTGGCCGGCTTCGTAGTACGCGCCGGAGAGATGGCTGCGGAGGGAGGGATCGAGGCCCAGATGATCGAAGGTGTATTCGGCGGCGAAGAAGGGGGTGGCCAGATCGTAGTAGCCCTTGGCGACGAAGACGCGCAGGAAGGGATTCTGGGTCATGGCGGCGCGCAGGGTCTCGGCGACGTTGACGTAGCGGTTTTCGTAGGGGGCGTAGCTCCAGGGATGCACGCGTCCGGTGAGAATTTCATAGGGCAGGTCGCTTTCGAATTTCAGGTCGCCGCGGACGTAATCGTTGAGCACGGCGGTGTAGGGCCCCATGATCGCCGCGATGCTGGGGTCATAATCGGGTCTGGCCCCGGCCTCGTCGGCGTCGATGCCGGTAAAGCGCCCGTCAATGCGGCCGACGGTGCGGCCCTGGCTGCGCAGCAATTCCTTGGTGAAGCGGAAGATGGGCACGCGCAGGTGGCTGCGCTCGACATAGTCCTGGGAAAGGCCGGTGAGGCGCGCGAGCTTCTGCGCGAGCTCCGCGCGGCGCGCCGCAGGGAGCAGGTCTCCGGCCAGGAGGGCGTCGGCGTATTCGCCGGCGGCAAAGCGGCGCGATTCGGCCACGGCTTTCTCGAGGTTTCCTTGCAGGTCCGCGGGCAGGCGCTTGTGGTACCAGGCGATGGCGGTGTAGGTGGGCAGATGGAGAATGTAGGGCAGGTCGTTGCCGGAATCGAACTCGGCGGTTTCGAAATTGAGGATCGCGGAGATGAGCACGATGCCGTTGAGGTACATGCCGTAGCGCTGCTGCAGGTAGCCGGAAAGGCCTGCGGCGCGGGTGGTGCCGTAGCTTTCGCCGGCGAGGAATTTCGGGGAGGACCAGCGCTTGTTGCGGGTGGTGTAGAGGCGGATGAAATCGCCGACCGACTGCACGTCTTCCTCGATGCCGTGGAACTGCTTGGGGGGCTCGCCGGGCACGGCGCGGCTGTAGCCGGTGGAGACCGGGTCGATGAAGACCAGGTCGGTCACATCGAGGAGCGAGGATTCGTTGTCCACGAGGGTGTAGGGCGGCGGCAGCAGCGAACCGGCGTCGCCCATCTGCACGCGGCGCGGGCCGAAGGCGCCGAGATGCAGCCAGACGGAGGAGGAGCCCGGGCCGCCGTTGAAGGCGAAGGTGATGGGGCGCTGCGCGGCGTCGCTCACGTCGTCTTTGGTGTAGGCGATGTAGAAGACGCTGGCCTTGGGCGTGCCGTCCTCGAGCTTCAGGAGCATGGTGCCGGCGGTGGCGGTGTACTTGATCTCCTGGCCGGCGATGCGGATGGAGTGCTTGGTGGGGACGGCTTTCTCCTCCGGCGGAGGCGGAGTCTTCTTCTCTTCCTTGGGCTTTTCCGGAGCGGGCTGCGGCGGGGGCTGCTGCGCGCGCGCGGAGAGTCCGGCGAAGCAGAGTGCGGTGGCGAGAATTGCGCTGCGATGCATGAGGTTCATGAGGTCACGCTCTCCAGAAGGACATGGCGCGCCAGCCGCAGGAGAAAAGCTCTCGAGCGAACCCGGGCACGGCGCAAATCGTATGCGAGTCGGCAGCAGGCGTCAATCGCAATAGGCGCGATGGGCGCCGGGCGCGCGCTTCGCGAATTCGCAGGGGCGGTGCGTCCAGATTGGCACTTGCTGCGGGAGCCGGGGCGGCATAGGCTGCGGGCATGAGCGACTTTACTCCCACCTCACGGACGAAAGTCCGCCAGAAACCGCAGCGCGGGGTGTATGAGCGCGCGGCGATCTATTCCATCCTCGACGAGGCGTTCGTCTGCCAGATCGGATTTGTGCTGGACGGGCAGCCGTACGTGATGCCGACGAATTATGTGCGCGTGGGCGACCGGCTGTTTCTGCACGGCTCGACGGCCAGCCGGATGTTCCGGGCGCTGGCGGGCGGCGCGGCGCTGTGCCTGAGCGTGACGTTGATTGACGGGTTGGTGCTGGCGCCCTCGGCGACCGGGCATTCGATCAACTACCGTTCGGTGGTGGTGCTGGGAAAGGCCGAGGTGATCGAGGACGCGAAGGAGAAATTCGAGGCCATGCACGCGTTTGTGGAGCGCGTGATCCCGGGGCGCTGGGAGAGCGTACGGCCGCCGGGCGAGCAGGAGTTGAAGGGCACGATGGTGCTGGCCGTGCCGCTCGCGGAGGTTTCGGCCAAGGTGCGCACGGGGCCGCCGGTGGACGATGAGCAGGAATATATTCGCGAAGTGTGGACGGGGGTTCTGCCGCTGCAATTGACGCCGCAGGAGCCGGTGGCGGATCCGCGGGGCAAAGCCGGGATTCCCGTGCCGGGGTACGTGCGCAACTATTCTCGCCGGTGAAAGCCCTCAGGCCTCTGAGGCCGGCCCCTCGCACGGGACGGCAGAAGAAAAAATGGGAACCCAGGCCCGCTCCTACACAGACCGGGAATATGGCCGGGAAATCAGTGGCAGTGGCCGCCGCAGCAGCCGCCGCCACCGGAAGGCGAGCAGGCGATCGCATTGGCGCGGTCCGCGGCGGCCTTGCCGGCGCCGGTCGAGGCGCTGAAGACCGAAAGCTGCAGGGTGTTCTTCTTGCTGGCGCACTTCGGGCAGGCAATCTCTTGGGACTTCTTCAGGACCAGCTTTTCGAACGGCGTATGGCACTTGTCACAGACATATTCGTAAATCGGCATCGGCTTCCCTCGATTTCAAGCGATACACCATTATAGCAGCCCTTTTCCGCGCCGGGTGCGCCGCCCCAAAAACGCGACTGCCCCGGCGGAACCGGGGCAGCCGGAAGAACCTGCGGAATGGGACCGGATGGTTAGTCGCCGGCGACGGCTTCGGCTTCCTTGGCCTTGGCAGGCTTGCCGTTGCCGTTGCCATTGGCCTTGCTGAAGTCGGCGGGAACGGACTTGGCGATGTCGTTGACCGAGCCGATCTGCACGACGGTGGGCTGGGGCTTCTTGAGCACCAGCTCTTCGTAGATGGCGCGGACCTTGGCCTGCTCCTCGAGGGCGCGCTTGCGGCGGATGCGGTCTTCCTCGGCCGCAGTCAGCGGAATGTCATGCTCGAGGTGGCGGACGCGGGCGGCGTCAGCGGCGTCGATGACCAGGGAGTGCTCGTAGGTCTCGAGGTTGACGCTCTTGCCCTTGGCGTAGATCTCGTGCTTGCCGTGTTCCTTGTACCACTGGGCCACGGTGGCGTTTTTGTGCATGTTCTCGATGATCTTGCGCCAGCCGATGCCGGTGTTATAGGCGCAGAAGGAGATTTCGCCCTGCTGCGTGCCGTAGGGAATGATGCACATTTCGGTGCGGCGGAAGTCATAGTTGAAGAGATCCTGGAACCACATCCCGGCGATGAACAGGAAATTCCAGGGATCGCTCTGGCGGCGCTTCATGGCGTCTTCGTAGGTGCGGTCCGGGGAAGTCTTGCCATACTTGGTCTCGGACTTCTTGGTGAGCGCCCAGGTCTTGTCGAACTTCTTGAAGATGTCCATGAGCGTGAGGCCCTTGGGAGCCTGGAAGGGCTTGTAGTTCCGGAGCAGGGCGAGGCCCATCATGAAGTTCGAGAAGCCCTTGCCGCGGGCGGCGTCGGTGATGGCGGTGACGTCCTTCACGAGCTGCGGAGCGTCCAGGAAGCGCGGCACGGGGGCCCACTCCTTGGTCTCCTTGTTGATCATGATGGCCGTGCCCACGCCGCAGTTGGGGTGGCAGCCGCAGGA